>JAGASE010000021.1 GCA_017621875.1 Clostridia bacterium | reverse complement strand
TTTTCAAGAAATTCCCACGTTTCATCAAGGAAATATCCCGTGTCATGTGCATGAAGTATGCATTTTCCGTCTTTTTCTATAAGATAAATCACACTTCCCGCATTAGGATCGTGATTAGCCTTCAGCGGAGTTATTTTATATCCCTCTGCCTCAAAGCTTTTAAACATTTCAATTTTATGCATATGAATACGGTCAGGCGTTCTATTTACAGCCCAGCCCGGCAGCGAAGCCTTTAGCGTATCATATGCAGATTCCGTCATATAGATATCAAACGGAATTTCCTCCTTGGGATATGCAAAATCTGCGTATCTTGTCAAAAAATCCATCGGATAAAAATGGTCCTCGTGATTATGCGTTATTATACAGGTATGAATATCGGTAAGCGGCAGACCTTTTACGGTATGCATAAAGGTATCTGCCGAAAAATCAATGAGCAGTTTATCGTCAACAAGCTGCTGACTTCTTGACATAATATTTCTGCCGCCTTTTTTTCTTGCCTCTTCGCATACCTTACATTCACACCAAAGTGCAGGTATTCCCTCTGCTGCTGCCGTACCGAAATATTTATATTTCATAATCAATCCCCCGTTAATCTCTGTAAACCACTACCGCTCTTACATTACTGTTACCGATACCGCAGACAACAAAATCGCCCTTTTCGATATCTGTTATACTTCCCACTGTGATGGTTTTATCAGTTCTGTTGACAACATACACACTTGACGTGTAATACGACCTCCACAAGCCTACAACCGGCTCCATGCCATCTTCGGAGGTCTCACCGTTTTGGATTGCAATTCTTCTCTTAGTATAATCCACTCCGGTTACGTGACCTATAATTTTTCCGCGTGAGCCTCTCATTGTTCCAAAGCTTCCAATTTGGTCTTTGTCAGAAAGCGAAGCATCAAAAATAATTGTGCCGTCGTAGTTGTTATCAATCGAGCCAAGACTTCCGTCAGCCTTCAGATAAACACCGGCAACATCGCCGAACTGCAGATGTTTTCCATTTGTCTTAGTAATTATTTCCTCTGAATCGGCATACCACTCACTATACTGACCGTTTAAATATCCTGTAACAAGATATACAATCTCATCGTCCTTGTTTAATGTTGTAGTCACCTTCTCAATCACCACCGGCTTTGTAACACTACTGCTGCTACCGCCTGCCTCTGTCATAAGATAAGGCACTCCCTCGTACAGAATATCACTCTCAAAGCCGTAGGTTTTTACGAACCAGTTATGGTCATTAGCGCCAAAGTAGCTGTAGCTGCCCATCTCCACAGTATACAGTTCCCTATCCTCAGGCTCCGAAAACGGTATCATAAACATAACCGTATCCTCATCTGCATAAAAGGATGGGTAAACACCGCCGGTCCATCTATAGATAAAGAACGCTCTCATACCGTCGCGGTACTGCACTCCCGGCGAAGCAGTATAATCACCGTGAGTTACAAAGCCGCTGCCATTTTTTACTGCATCTGCCTGAGTAAGAGATTTTAGCTGTCCTTCGTCATTCAATGAATACATTACCATTTGACGATCTGTAATTACCGTGAAGGGATATGCACCCTCAACACCTTCATCTACAGTTTCAAATGACTTGCCATCTGCTGCATAGTTAACATATCTGCCCCAAACGTCAATCATTTTGCCGCTTGAATCCACCTTTACGCCGTTCGCGTCGCCTTCGCACAAAAATGCCTCCACAAGCACATCAGCCTCTACGGTCTTATTATTAAGCTTAACCTTTTCTGCGGTTTCCACCTTAATCCATTCGCCCGTTTCTGTGAAAATTGTGAATATTCCATTATCGTCATCACCCATGGTTGCCTTGAAAAGATATCCGCAAGCCTCAGCTGACGTAATCGGCTGAAAATCTACAACATAGCCGAAAATGTCGAGCATTGCAATTACATTCTGTCCCAGTCTTGCATTCGTAAGACGTACAGCCTTGTATCCTGCAGAAATATCATACGCATTTTCGCCTATAGTTAATTCTTCCTCACCCTTTTGTTTTAAAGTTCCCGAAGCCGTTACACCGCATGCGACAATCTCAAGTCTTCCCGATGCAGGGTTTGGAGGATAGGCGATGTGCAGAACGTCCCATTCCTTAATATCTGTATAGCTTATTTCGGCTCCGTCCCTTAAAACGACAACATCTGAATAACTGCCCTCATCTACATACACACTGTCATAGCTATCCTTAACCAAAATTCTTTCTGTATTTTCCGATACCGCATCAGCTATTCTTACAGTATAGTCGGTTACAATAATTACGTCATATACGTCATTATTATCAGTATCGCTTAAAGTAACCGTTCCGACAGCAGGCGTTATAAGACCTACGTCATCAAACACCCTTGCCTGGCTGTTATATATAAGGTCAGCATTTACCGCAATTTTATATTTTTCAACCCTTGATGTACCCTTTGGCTGAAAATACAGTGCTTCCATTCCGCACCTTTCAGGAACAATATTTGACGAATCAACCTGAACAATTCGTTCCTCATCTGCCCAGATGTCCAAAAGAACATAGTCGCCACCCTCGTCCTCTGCCGCGAAATACTCTACATAGCAGCCGATAAGAGAAGCCGCGTCGGTTTCTCCGAGATAAAAGGTCTCGTCCTCTATACGCACTGTATCCCTGTTTGTACCTCTCGGAGTGTAAAGTGTTGTATATCCGTTAGCAGTAACAACACCCTCACCTTTTATCGCGTTATGTACCTCTTTAAGCAGGTTTTGCTCCTTTGAAATCTCTGTTTCTCCGTTAACTCCCGCCAAAACCATCATCGG
The DNA here is from genome assembly GCA_017621875.1 of Clostridia bacterium. Lineage (GTDB taxonomy): Bacteria > Bacillota > Clostridia > UBA1381 > UBA1381 > UBA1738. The sequence continues at coordinate 166,202 of JAGASE010000021.1, read as the reverse complement.
AGCAGAAAGTGCATTATATAAAACAACAGCATAGTCACGTCTTGTTAAATCACCTACCGTAACCCTGACACGCTTGTTAAGGTTAATCTGTGACGCAATCTGAACATATCCGCCCGGATATCCGCCAAGGCTTAATGCAGCATTGTCATATCCCAGTGCCACGCAAAGCATTCTCACCAACTCATTGTAGGTGATATTGCTTTCCGGTCTGAAATCCTCGCCGTAGCCGACAATAATTCCGCTGTTTACAGCTGTTTCAAGCTCATCAAAATAGTCGTTGCCTGCATCAACATCTGTAAAGGTCGGCTCTTTTGTATCGTCATAATCTATGATCTCCTGCCCGATAAGCTTCAGCACATCGCTTACAGCCTCGGCACGCGTCACAAAATCATCAGGTCTGAAGTTGTCTGTGCTTCCAGTCTCATACAAAATGTCAAAGCAACCCAGCACATGCAGAACCTTCATTAAATATCTGTCATTTACGTCATACGGATCAGCAGCAAAAATGTGACCGCTGAGAATACAAAAACTCAGTATAACTGAAATTACTTTCTTGATATGCTTCATATTTGTACCTTCCTTTCTTTAAAATCACATCGCATTAATCAGATTATAAATTAATCTTGCTGCCTGTGCTTTTGTTGATTTTTCATTTGGTGCAAAATCAGTTTCGCTAATTCCGCTTATCATTCCGCTGTTTTTCAAGCTGTATACAGCCTCTTTCGCATAAAACGAAATTGCTCCGTCATCTGCAAAGGTGCTGCCTGCGTCCTCCGGCATAAGCTCAATGCCCTTATATTTTGCGGCTCTGTAAATCATTACCGCCATATCCTGTCTGGAAATCTCCATGCCGACTCCAAAGCTCTCGCTGTCAATTCCTCTTACAATATTTGCCCTTGCAGCTCTTGCAATGAAATCCGCATACCATGCCTCCGCGGGTACATCTTTAAACTCCACAGCTTTCTCTGCCGCCGGCAAATTCATTCCCAATGAAAGCATAGTTACGAATATCTCACGTGTTAAAGTCTGCTCCGGATTAAAGTTCCCCTTTTCATCACCATTTAAAACGCCGCTTTCCTTTAACTGCCTGATGCATTCATATGCCCAGTGAGTTTCAGGGACATCATTAAAGAATACATTCTCTGCGTTTTGCTGATTTTGTGTTAAAGAGGACGTTCCTGCAACAAGTGCAATACCGCTGCCGCCACTGCTGCTTCCGCCGCCTGTGCTTCCGCTTCCTGATTCATTGGACTTTTTGACCTCTGCCACAGCCTTCTCAAATGCTGTTTTAACAGCGTCGATTGTTGTGAAGCCCTTATTTGTCAGAGCTTTATTTATCGTATAAATATCCCTTTCATCGGTAAGAGCAAGATAATATTGCAAATCAGCCTGTGTAAATGCAAAATTATCAAGATATTTTTCTGTAGCTGTCCATACATTACGGTAATCGGTTACAGCATTAATGCTAATCAAAGCAAAGCTGTCGGTTACAGCCTTTTTAAAATCATCTGCTGCCTTCCAGAGCGTACCCTTTGCAGTATTAATTCTTTGATTTAAAAATTCTGCATCCGCATCTTCCAAATTATCATAAATATCATAATCTATTCCGAGATATTCGCCAAAGGCACGCATTTCTTCCATAGCTACGCTATTATCAGATAAATTTGTATTTAAAACCTCAAGAGCTATCGCGTCATTGAAGGTCTTTACAAAATTCTCCTCTTTATCAAAGCTGCCGACAAGCAGCTTTGCATTTACGCTCCCCTTTGCGGTATCACTCAAATCATCATATTCAGCTGTCAGCACACCCATCTGATTCAAGATAAGTCTGCCCTCCGATGAATTTATGTAACCCAAAAGCTCAGTCTCATCAGCGGCGTTTTCAACATTGTCTATATACCCATTTCTGCCCGATTCGGTGCAGTAGAAAAATGTCTGTGTGCCCTCATCATCAAGTGTTGAAGGGGTAAGTCCCTTTGAGCCTGCATACACCGTATATGTGCCGGTTGTATCCATACCTGATGCGTCAATTTCCGGCATAGTGAAACTGTGAGTGAAGCTTCCCGTTTCATCACTGGCAACCTCTCTCAGATAAAAAATATCGGTATAATCACCAATATCCCCCTCCGGCTTAATTATCTGCACCGAAACATTCTGACCTGCATATTCTGCCGGAATACTGCCTGTTACAGTTATTATCCCATCGCTTACGGTCGGTTTATAAAGGCTCACCTGCTCTGCAAAGGCTGTTGCTCCCAAAACCAATGCAGATGCCTGTATTGCAGCAATAATTCTTTTCATTGATTAATCTCCTTTATATGTATCTATTGTGTCATTTCAACAAGTCTGTTTGCCAGAACTGCCACCTCTGCACGTGTTGCCAAATTCTGCGGGCAAATCATATTACTGTCATTACCTGAAATCAGTCCGTAATGCTGTGCACAGCGTATATATGGCATCGCCCATACAGAAATTTCACCGCTGTCTGCGTAACTAAGCTCGGTCTGTGTAAGCGGAATATGCTTTCTTTTCAAAAGTGCATTGCAGTAAAGTGCAATCATGTCCTCACGCTTTATAAGCTCATCAGGTCTGATTAGCCCGCCCGCATAAAAATCTGCAGGCAAAAGCTCGCCCTCGACCGCCGCCTGAATATATTCGCTGCACCAGTGTCCTACAGGAATATCAGCAAAGCCGCCCTGATAGCTTGCCGGGTCAAGTCCTGCCGCCCGAACAAGGGTTGCTAAAAACTCACCCCTTGTCATGGTAAGTGCAGGATAGTAAAATTCGCCGTGTCCACGCAGTATTCCGCGTGATGCCATATTATCTATGGCAGTTCTTGCCCAGTGAAATTTCACGTCGGGATATGTAATATATGTCTTTACCTCATATATTACCGTCTGCTGTACTGCTTCGTCCTCTTTTACGGTTATATCGTTTACCTCCGGTCTTATAGCACCTGTAGTGCTTCTATCAGGGTCTTTATCAACAAGCTTCAAAACCCAGAAATCTGCTGCACGCTTTGTATCGGCGATACCGCCTGTGGTTTCAATCCAACCCTTTCTGCCGTCGCCATCATTTTCGTTCATACAAATTCCGAAGGGAAAATACTCACTCGGTCTGCCTGAGCTTAAAGTACCCCAAGGGAAAAACAGCTCGTATATAATTGAATCCTTTTCCTCTCCTACCGCAAAAACTACATCTTCAGGTCCCATGGTTGCTTTTCCGGTTTTATACCTGTAAACAACACCCTCTGTCGAAAATCCGAATTCCGGACCATACGAATTGTCAATTCCTGCCGCAAACTGGATAGAGTCACCGCTCCAGCAGCCTGTGCCGTTCACAACGTGTTTAACATTATCATTCACAAATGCCGCCATATATAAACCGTCCTCCGACCATGCAAACCAAAATACACCCGAAAGGTCTTCAGGTCCTTCGTATGATTCAAAGAAAGAAACCTGCACATCCTCCGTCGGCAAAATCAGGTGACTGTATGAATAGTTATCCCAATCTCCGAGCTTACCATCAATAACAATATCCTTCGCCTTATAAATATCATAGCTTTTTTCAAGGTTATATGCTCCTGCCGAAGTCGCAAACATCAGCATTAAGCTTGCTGCAAGCATCAATATCTTTTTCACCCTGTTCACCTCTTATTCCTCTATTTTGCCGAAATACTTCCAGATACCAGGTGTACCCTTCGCAATACAAACTGCACCGATATATCCTGTCTGATTGTCATTTCCAAAGTAAATTATCTGTCCCTTTTCCCATTTGCCTGTTGTAGGAATCTGTGACGGGAAGTTAAGTCCGCCCTCGGTATAGTTGTCCTCAAGGCGTACAACGGATGACTGCGTATTACCCTCTTCGCGGACATAGCTCTCATTTCCGAAATAATTGTTCTTTATCAGAAATACAGGCTTTACAATCGGACTTTCCGAATTTGCCACGGTTTTTATATCTACTTCCATTCCGCTTACGCTGTTTCCTTTTATATAAGTTACAACCGAGGTCTCCTTATCGTTTTGCAATGCATATATTCCTACACTTCCGCTATTAAAGTCAGTCGATCTTATCTGATTATTCTGTATCATAAGCTGATTTTTTGCAGGACCTGCCTTTAATGCAATTTCCTCTTTATCGTACAGACCTTCAAAAATCATCTGATTATCACTGATTAAAACAGATTTGCTTGCATTTTCGGTTAAATCAAGAGTTGCATTATAGAAATGATTTCCACTTACTGAAATCATTTCGGCATCTCCGCCCTTTACTCTTGTACGCACTCCGTTTAAACCATGGAAGGTATTGGCGGTGATGTTAACTGACTTATGCTCAAAGCCCTGAGGAGTTTTTTCAATATCAAACAAAACGGAATCATCTATGTCGTTATAAATCTCATTGGAGTTTATGTTAATGCCGATTCCTCCATCTTTTAAAATCATACCCTTGCCGCTAAGCTTATTGATCACATTACCCATAAGGGACGCATATCTGATATCCGCTGCCGAAATACCGTTTTTTACATTTTTGATTACGTTGTTTCCTATCGTTACCCTTTCAATATTTTCGGTTTCAATAGCTGTCTCGGAAATATCATTAATTACATTTTCCGAGCATACAGTATTATAAATTGCCTCATCGGTATTGTTGCAAAGACGTATTCCAATGCTGTACTCCTTTATAATATTTCCGATAACAATGCCTTCATTTGTATCCTCAAGAAGAATTGCAGGGGTTTTTGTTCCACTGCCGTTTAAGCTATTGTTTTTAACTAAAATATCATTACAGAAAACTGTTTCTTCGCCTGCATATGGCACAAAGCTCGAAAGTGCACAGCCGTCTGTAAAGTTATCTGCCAGCTGAATATCATCACAGCCTACAAATGCAGCTGCATAAATCTTATCTCCCGCAGCCGAAAAGCCTAAGCCTTCTATTTCTATTTGTTGCTTATTCTCCGCCTCAAAAATTCCCTGTCCGTCGCCGGTCATCGTTGTTTTAATAATTGACGACAGCGATGTACCGAAAATTCTTATATCTGACACCAGCTTTATCGGCTCAACAGTAATATATGTCCCTTTTGGGAAATACACCTCGCCTATATTTTTCTCCTGTGCAGCATTAACTGCAAGCTGAATTGCTGCGGTATCATCGGTAACACCGTCTCCGGCAGCACCGTAGTCCTTTACGTTTATCGCTGCTTGGGCATATGACGCCGGTATTGAGGTCATTAAAATTGTACACGCAGTTAAAAGTCCTGAAAATTTCTTAAAATTCAAAGCCTATGCCTCCTTAATCATTCTTCTGTTTCTGACTGAATTTCTGTCTGAATTTCTCTTGTATAATATATCGGCTTCACAGAGCCGGTTCCATTCCACAAAAAGCATCTTACAGTGTAAGACTTGCTCAAATCCTCAAGCAAAACCGTACCTTTAATCTCTTCCGCTGTTTCCGCACTGCTTATAATTGTATCTATAAGCTTTCCTGTATCGTCATAAACAGCGGTTATCATAACATCTGTATCAACAATGTCATATGCAGTATAGACGGCGTTTACAGTGCTGTCGCTCTGCTCTATTGTAAGTGATTTTACAGTATCATCAGAAATTGGCTCAAAGCCTCTCCATCTGCCGTTTATAAACACACTCCCCAAAAAGTCGGTGGGACTGTTATGAAAATACCTGCTGCCCTCTGATGCCTCCGTTATATATGAAAGCTCCAAGCTTAATCCGTACAGACTTCTGTTATTATACACTGAAGCAGCGTACTGATTATCACTAAGCAGAAAATCGGCATAGTTACCGTGAATATTTATTCCGTTCTTTTCACCTGCTAAGTTGACACTGACTGCAAAACCGCTGATTTTGTTATCTCGTACAGTAATATTGCTGCAGCCTTCAGATACCTCTATACCCTTTGCAAGTACGCTCTGCTCTGCCGTTTCATTATCGGTAATAATTGAATTTCTGCTAATACCGCTGTCCGTAACATTCTCAAGCAGAAGCATTTCTTCGTCCTCCGCAAGAATATTTTCCAAAACCTGCATATTTCCGCTATAGTCCAGCTCCGACACATCGGATATAGTGACCGCTGTATTACAGATATAGTTGCCTTGCAGCATCATATTATTTACGCCTCTGATATTAACAAAGCAAATTCCTTCTCCGCAGGACAGACCGTCCGCGGCTGCACCATACCAAAATTTATTGCTGTTTATGTATATAAGCTCCTCTTGCTTGTCTCCGCCGATTTTGAGCATTTCAAATTCTGCTTCCTTACTGTTAAAAACATTGCTTTCTATCTTTACATTTCTGTTGCCGCCGCAAAGTGACAGCATTGACTGTTCCGAAAACACATTGCCTGATATCCTGATATCATCACATTCGCCGGCTGTCATCTGTACTCCTGAAAGCTGACTGTTCCATACACTGCTTTGGTTGCACGACTTTAAATCTATCTTGCCGCCCGATATCATACAGCTTTGCAGTGTTATCCTGCCGCCATCTGCCGACAAAAGACTTTCAAAGCCTGAAATCAAGCTGTCCTTTATCGTAACATCACCGCCGCACACCTTTACCGCAGTACCCTCTGCCGCCGAAGCTGCGCATAAAGAAACCGTAACCCCTGTGCAATCAGCAGAATCCAGAATGGCTGCAGATGATTTAATATTCTTAAGTGTAATATTTTCTGACGCACTCGCCGTAAGCACCGTACCGCTGCCGGAAAATTCAAGACCGTCAATTACCACTTTATCGGCTTCATTTATACTAAAGCCCGCTCCGTCTAAAATCAGCTTTGTACCACTGCTGCCCGTAAGCGTTATTCCGCTTTTTAAATTCACCTGATTTTGTATCAGATATTCACCCTGCGGCAAATATACAACTGTTCCGCCGCAGGAATATGCAGTTTCAACAGCATTCTGAATTGCATTTGACGCATCATCTGATGCATCGTTTAATGCTCCGTAATCCAGCACGTTGATAATGTCATGGTCGATATTAAGCTCCGCCGTCTCAAGTCCCTTGCTGCCAACGTACACTCTATAGCTTCCGCCCAGATATTCGCCGCTCAAGGTCGGTTCATCAAGACTAAATTCAAAGCTCCCGTCCAAATTGCTGTCAAATTCTCTGATATAGTAAATGCTTTGGTAATCGCCCAGCGTTCCCTTTGGTTTTATAACCTGCAAAGTAATCTTTTGCCCTACATATTCTTCAGGAATACTGCCGGAAACAGTTACCGTATTCGCCGAAAACTGCGGCTTGTTAAGCTGTACTTGCTCTGCAAAAGCTGCCGCTTGGAGTAGTAGGATTGCCGATGCAAATATAGTAATAAATTTCTTCATAATTAATACTTTCCGAAATACTTCCATACTCCCGGCTCGCCCGTCTCAACGCAAACCGCTCCGGTATAGCCTTCCATATCAGGAGAATTGAAGTAGATAATCTGTCCTGCCTGCCAATAACCCGAGGTTGGAATATCGCCTATTGCATATTTTCCGTCTGCCTTATAGTTGTCGTAATATTTTACAATTCCGCCGCCCTCATTCGTAAAGCCCGCACTTTCAAATATGTTATCGCTAATCACAAAATTATGCTTTGTTTTTGTGCTCGTATTTCTTGTGTAAACATCTGTTTCAAAGCCTTTTACAATATTTCCCGAAATAATGCTCACCGCAGGATGAGAGCCGTCTGACTGAATTACATAAATTCCATTTGTGCCTTCGGGCTGTTCTGCATAGGTTTCAACAATATTGTCCTTAACTGTAAGCTCGCCGCGTTTATTGGTTACGCCGACATCCAGTGCATTAAAGGCTGCAGAAAGTGTCTTATCAAAAATAAAATGATTTGCAGTAACCTCGGTGTATCTATTATTATTTGCACGTTGATTTAAGCGTACATTCACAAAATTATTGTTTTTATAAATAATCTTCTCTGTATTATCTCCTCCGCAGCGACCTCCTGCCGCACTTGTGTTTACAAAGGTATTTCCAACAACGGTAATGTCCTCGTTTTTAATACCCTGTGAGGAGTTAAAAATTTTGAACAGGTACTGGTTATCAACGTCCGAATATACGGTATTTCCGCTAAATACTGTTCCTCTGCAGAGGAAGAAGGTTACAATTCCGCCGTTATTGCAGTTATAAACAACATTATCGGAAACGGTGGTGTAATAAGTACCCTCAAGGTCAATTCCGACATCGTGTGCGTGAGTTACTACGTTATGTGAAATAGTAAGGTTTTCACCCATAGCACCCCAAATTCCGCCGCCGGTTACATTGGTTACTATGTTGTTTGTAATAACAATGTTTTTACACTGTCTGTCATTCTCCGGCTGACCGTCTTTATTATGGTTTGCGTCTCCGCCCCACCATGCGATTCCGTGACCTGTGTTTTCTATTCTGTTTCCGTCGATTACTACGTTATTCATATAATTCAAATAAATGCAGCAGCCTGAGGTATTGTACTGGTTTCCTTCTTCTCCTGAGCCGCCGTCACAGACATTATCAATAATAAATGCACCCTCAGGGAAATCTGTGCTGCCCTGCTCCTGCTGGCTGCCGGCAACCGTTGCAATATTAATCAGACTGCATTTTAAGCCTTCGACACGGACATTATTACAAAACCTTGTATAAACCGCTCTTCCTAAGACTCCGCTTTCGTTAATCACCGCAAAATTTTTAAGTGTTATATTATCATCATACTCACCTAAAAAAACTCCGGCAGTTGTTGCACTTGAAGTAGCCATAGTAAAGTTACGCAAAACAAATTTCGTTGCCGCACCCGAGCCGAGAACCGTAATTCCCGGAGCAAGATAAATCGGTGAAGTTAAAACATATGTTCCGGCAGGAACATATACAGTAGACCTGTCATATGCACTTGCTAATGAGTCAATAGCATTCTGCAGTATATCGGTGTCATCGGTTACACCGTCTCCCGCGGCACCAAACTCTAAAAGGTCAATATAATTTGAATCATCTGTATAGCTGTATGCAAAAGCTGTGTTCGTAAAAGTCAAGCACATGCATATAATAAGCCCTATACAATATAATCTTTTTTTAATCATATATGCTCTCCATTTATAGTCATAAAGAATTTGCAGCATACCGGCAAAATGCCGGTATACTGCCGTTTATTTACTCTTGTCCGTCGTTCTGATGCTCGGTCATCCAAGCCTCAAACTCCTTAATTCCGCCACGTTCATATACATCCCGCGACTGCTCAATTAAATCCAAGGCTTCTTCCTCTGTTGCAGCATACATAGCTCTCTGCATAAGTCCGCCGTCACCTGTCTGCATAAGAGTTAAAATGTCATCGTATTTTTCATATTTCATTGCAACATAGTTAAGCGAATAAACATCATCAACCAACAAAAGCGGTGAAGCCTCTTTTGCTCTTATGTACGCTTTATCCTCGTTCGGGTCAACTCCGTATGTGCTTTCGCCGTATGCACTGATATAGTTATTAAGTCTTATAACGCCGTAAAGTCCTATACCCTCTTTCTTTAAAGAGTTTGGATCCTTTTCGTATTTTTCCTGCCACTCAGGCGTAAGTCTCGGCTTTCCGTCCACCATAGTATAGTGAACACCCTCAATACCGTAACGGTTTAAAAGCATACCCTCTTCGCTGTTCATAAAGTTAATAAACTGCATAGCCTTTTCGGGGTACTTTGTATTTCCGCCAATCATAACAACGCCCCCAAATGCACCCTTTCTTCTTACCTGTCCCTGTGAATAAGGCTCACCGTCAAGGTTCATGATAGGTCCGAGCGGAAGATATTCCATTTCAGGATTGGTTGCATAAAGAGTCCCTGTAAGCTCCTGCTTCAGTTTTGTATAGTGACCGCCCACGATTGCTACCTTTCCTGTAGCCATCTTTTCAACTGCAATGGCACTGGTCTGCTTCTGGCACTCAAGGTCAAACAGACCTTCCGAGATAATCTTTCTCATAAACAAAATCTGGTCTTTATATCTCTCTGTATTCTGATACAGCTTAATCTCGCCGTTTTCGTGCTTGAAGGACGAGAACATATCACGCTGAGATACATAAGAGTTGTAGAAAGGCTCATATGTCCAGCCGCCATGCCATGTACCTGACACAATTACGTCTTGACCGTTAATATCCTTAAAGTTACCTGCTTTAATCTTCTTCATAAGCTCATAAAGCTTTTCCGAGCTGTTGACCGATTCAGGTGCAACACCAAGTGCCTCTAATATATCTTTTCTTGCATATACATTATAGGCATTATTTGAAACATCCGCCTCCGTTGCCGCAACACCTGTAGGGAAGAAATAATGCTCGCCTTCAAAATTCTCCGGCTCAAAATCGTTTTCCAAAAAGTCCTTATCAAGAGTTGACCATGCATCTTTAAGATTAGGACCATACTCTTCAATCAAATCGTTAAGCGGAGTTAAAAGACCCTCGCTTGCCGCCTTTTTTATAGCGATTGTATGTGAGTTATGTGCACCCTGGAACGGTGCATTAATAATATCAGGAATATCGTTTGTGGCAAATGCAAGATTCAGCCTTTCGATTTCTGACGTTGTGCAGGCGAGATATTTAATTCTTACGCCTGTTTTTTCTGCAATAACGTCTGCAACCGGATTATGCTCAGAATCCACACCTGACGGAAGCTCACTTCCCTGCCAGCAGTTTAAAAAGGTTAGTGTAACCTCCTCACCGCTTCCAGATGTTTGCTTTGTGCCGCAGCTTGATAAACAGCCTGCTGTCATTACGAGCGACATTACCGCTGCCAAAGTCTTTTTCCAATTTTTCATTTTCATCACTTTCCCTTCTGTTATTTTTTAATTATTAACCCTTAACCGAGCCTATCATAACACCTTTTACAAAGTATTTCTGCAGGAACGGATAAACACACAAAATCGGTGCTGTCATTATGATAATAAATGCGTTTCGCAGTGCCTCCGGCGTCGTTTTACGCAATACAGCCTCGTCCACCTGTTGCTCTGAAACTTCGGATAAATCCAACTCATTAATCAGCTTCTGCAAAAGCGTTGCAGCCGGCTGCAGCTTTGTATCCGTTATGTAGAACGAACCCGTAAACCACTCATTCCACTGTCCCACCGCCGAAAACAGTGCAAGTGTTGCCAGAATCGGCATCGACAGCGGAAGATATACCTTAAAGAATGTCTGCATCGGCGTTGAACCATCAATATATGCCGCCTCTTCAAGGCTGTCCGGAATGGTGCTGAAATAGGTTCTAAGCATAACCAAATCGAAAAATCCGTAAATTCCCGGTAAAATATAGATTAAGAAATTGTTAAGCAAATGCAGCTGACGATACAAAATATATGTCGGAATCATACCTCCGCCCACAAGCGTTGTGAAGTAGAAAAAGAAGGTAAATCCCGTTCTTCCCCAAAGCTGCTTGCGGCTTAAAGCAAATCCTACCGTCGCCCTCAGGAACAAATGTACTACCGTTCCTATAACCGTTCTTAAAACAGATATGGTGAATGCATTAACAAGCTCCTCATTTTTAAACGCTTCCTTATAATTATCGAGAGTGAATTTCCTCGGAAAGAAATATATTCCGCCCTTCATGGCGTCCATACCGTCGTTAAAGGACAGTGCCAGAATGTATATAAACGGGTAAAGCATGGCAATACACACTATTGCCATTACCACAAAGTTAATTGTGCTTCCGATTCGGTAAGCCGTACTTTTGTCATTTTGCATTTTATCTCCTCCTTACCAAAGCGAAATTTCCGAAACTCGCTTACTGATTGCATTAGCACTGATTACCAGAATAAAGCTGATAACCGACTGGAAAAGTCCTACAGCGGTTGCAAGGCTGAATTTTCCGCCCTTGATACCAACCTCGATTCCGTACACGTCAAGCACATTGGAAAGATGCGAGTTTGCCGCATTGGACATAAGATAAATCTGGTCAAAGCCTGCATGCATCAAATTTCCTACGCTTAAAAGGAACTGAAGCACAATCGTAGGCAGAATACACGGAATTGTGATAGACCAAATGCATCGCATATGACCTGCTCCGTCCACTCGTGCCGCCTCGTAAAGCTCCTGGTCAACACCCGAAATCGCCGAGAGATAAATAATCGATGACCAGCCAACCTCTTTATAAATCTGGGAAATCAGTACCAGAGGATAAAACCACCCCGGCTCACCCATAAAGAATACCGGCTCATAACCGAAACTTCCTCTTATCTCATTGATAAAACCGCCGTAGGGTGACAGGAACTTATTCATAATCGAAACGATAACAACCCACGATACAAAGTGCGGCAGATAAGATATTGTCTGCATCACACGCTTGCTTGCACTGTGCGTAATCTCATTAAGCATCAGAGCAAATATAACACCTGCCGGGAATCCGAAGCACAGCTTCAGGACGCTGATTTTTACGGTATTTAATACCATATTCCAAAACTCGGGATTGGTTATAAAGGTTTTAAAGTACTTAAACCCTACCCAATCGCTGCCGAAAATACCGTCTGCATAGCTGAAATCCTTAAAAGCAAGGGTAATTCCGTACAGCGGAATATATTTAAAAACTATGTACCACGCCGCCGCAAGCATTAAGAAAAAATATAAGCTTCGATAACGGTCAATTTTAACTAATGTTTTTCTGAATTCTGATTTTGCTACCGTAGCCTGTGCGGTCGGTGCACCTCGTTTTCTCACTGATAATCAACCTCTTTCATTGTATAAATCTGCTTTATATTAATTATAACAGCAACAAATTTTCTGCAAAATGGATAAAAATAGGCTTGCATATGGATAAATTTTATTTATCAAAGGAATTGCGGTATTCCGTCGGCGTCATACCCTTGCACCTTTTGAATATACGATAAAAATACATCGTGTCGTTAAAGCCTACGCTTGTGGCGATAAATTCTGTATTCATATCGGAATTTTTAAGCATACTGCACGCCTTTTCAATACGCACATTCCTCAAATATTCGGTAAGCGTCATGCCAACCTGCTCCTTAAAAATTGTTGAAAAGTAGCTGTAATTGATATTAAAAAATTTAGCAAGGTCGGTAACAGAGATTTTGTTCATATAATTCTTCTCAATATACAGCTTAACCTTGTTCATAACCTCGCGGCAGTCAAAGCTGACAGTAAAATTCTTCTGAATATTACAGATACGCTCCAGCATGACATTGATAAATTCCTCAATCTGCTCGCTGTTTTCAAACTGTTCAAGATTGTCCACGTTCATGTAGTTATACTCGGAGGAATTTATAACATAAATCGCCTCATCACAGCTGTTTAATGCAAGATTTACAATGTTCATATACACATAGAATATGTATTCCTCTGTCACCTTACAGCCGGCGATAATATTGTGAACCACAAGCTTTGCACCCTCGCTGTTGCCTTCTTTTAAATGCTTCTGCAAAATTTTAAATTTTTCGGCAGGCATATTAAATTCGCTTTTTGGAATATGCTTGCTGCACCAAAATATCCTGTTCGCACCACCAATAAATTTGACGTGCATCGCCTTTTGTGCCTCGAAATACAAGTCGCGTACCAAATCATCATGAATATGGCTTACCGAAACGCTGATATTCAGATTAAGGCTTGACGAAACCGCGTTATACATCTGTGTAACAAACTGATTAAGCTTAGCCTCAAGTGTAAGCTCATCCTTGCCGCGTGCAATGATAATCATTCTGTACGCATATTTCAAGTCCATTAAAATATCCGTGTCAAGCTCACAAATCTCGGCAACCTCCGCAATAACGTTCTTCACGCCGTATTTTAAAAGGTCGGTCTCCTGCTTGTTAAAACCCGACTGCTCATAGCTGGATTCCTCAATCTGCAAAAGAATGCAGCCAAATAGCATACCTTCATAGCCGCGGCTTTCCTTAAAGCTCTTTGCTGTACTTACGCTCTGCTGTAAATCCGTACCGAAGAAAATCCTGTTCATGCTTACCTCGGTCTGATAATTTTCACGTTCATTTTTGAGCATACGCTCCATTACCGATACCTTCAGGCTATGCTTGTTTTCCTCATATTTGCTGAAAGCCTTTAAAAGGGCATCCTTAAGCTCCTCCATATCCACCGGCTTTAAAAGATACGCAACAACTCCGAGGCGGATTGCTCTTTCTGCATATGTAAACTCGGAATATCCGCTTAAAATTATAAAGCGTACATTCGGATAATTATGGGCAATCTCCTCTAAAAAATCCAGCCCGTTGTCCTCCGCCATACATATATCGGTTATAACAATCTCAGGCTGATGCAGCTCCATTAAAGCCTCTGCCTCAGCAATATCTTCAGCCTCAAAAATCTCTGAAACAGGTAACTCCATTCGGCTGATTTTGGCAGCAACACCTTTGCGTATCCACTTTTCGTCATCACATATCATTACCTTATACATCAGGATTCTCCTTTATTTTAAATTTAAGTATTACCTCTGTCCCATCGTTTACGCACGAGCGTATTTCCAAGCCGTAGTCTTCGCCGTATGCCTTAATAAGACGGTTATTCACATTTTTAATTCCGATTCCGCCCTCATAGCTGTCAGGTCTTTGCACAAGGCTTTCCTTAAGGTGCGAAATAACTTCCTCACTCATGCCGCACCCGTTATCCTTAACGGTCACAACCAAATCGCCGCCGCACATAGCGGCTTTAATCTCAATCAATCCACTTTTTCGTCCCGAAAATGCATGCTTTACGGCATTTTCAACAACGGGCTGCAGAGAGAATTTTAATATTTTCACCTTCATAACCGCCTCATCAGCGTCTAACAAAAGCGTAAACTTATCGTCAAATCGAACGTTCTGAATTTCGATGTAATATTGGATATATTTAAGCTCCTCCTCAAATGAAACCCTGTCATTTTCCGAGGTTTCGGTCGTATAGCGGAACATTTTTCCCAGCTTCTGGCTCATATCCGCCGCTTTTTCCGAGCCTTCTATATACGCAATCTCGCTGATAGACTCCAGCACATTATATAAAAAGTGCGGATTTATCTGGAAGTAAAGCATTTTAAGCTCGGTATCACGCACCTGCAGCTTTTGCTCGTAATTTTCATAAATCAGCTCGTTAAGCCTTGTCGACATTGTATCAAGAGTATCATTGATAAGCGAAAATTCGTCATTTCCCTTATCCTCTGCGTTCTTTGAAAAATCAAGCTGTTCAATCTTCTTTATTTTGCCGATAATTCCGTTAATTCTTTTCGAGAAGGACTTCATATAAAATCCCAACACCATGATAATTGACAGAATTACAACGCCGAACTGCAGAATAAAGGGCAGCAGCTCACTGCTTGCACTGTTTTTGATAAATCCCTGCTGCATACGGCAGAGTATGTAAATATTCTTGTCCCCAATCCTGCGGCAGCTCAAAAAATCTCCAAGCTCAGTATTGGCAGACAGTGTCTCCGCACCTTCCTTTGCAACCATATTTTTCAAAAACAGCGTATTCTGACCGTTCTCCCAGATAACCTGTCCGTCGTCCAAAAAAACAATACAGTCCACAATTCCCTGCCAGTCCTTTGGAAATTGCTTTCCTATAATTTTTTCCGTATACAAATCCAGCCTGAGCATTCCGTCCGGCTCAGCATACTCCCAAATACCGGTACGCACCGGATAAACAGTGGAAATTATAGGTATGCCTCTGCCGGAGGTTTCATCCGCAAACCAAAAGCTGTACCTGCCTTCAACATAGCTTTTTTTAAACCATTCCTCGTCACTTACCCTTGCATATGAGTATTCCGAAGTATTGGTTGCGTTTTCCGAATAGACTGCACATCTGAAAATCTGTCCATCATGCATAAGCCCTTGCATATATGTGGAAGAAATATCAAAAACACTGCCGGGGTCCGGCTCTTTAACAAGAGCCGCAATATCCTTATCAGTGCGGATAACTCCGAGTAACTGCTCGTACTGCTCAAGCTGATGCTCAAGCGAGCCTACATATTGCTCAAAAACCGTATTAAAATGCACGGTAAGATTATTCTTATAGCTCAAGCCCACGATATTGTAGTACATATTGCTTATAAGAATTGACGGGAACAGCATTGTAAGAAGAAAAATGAAAATCATCTTCTTTACAATACTGCTTTTTTTCTTTGTAATTTTCATATTATCAACCTTCATATCAAAATCTTACCTTTATTATATAAAATCAGATTTTTTTGAGCAATATTTTACCCGAAAATATTGCTTGTAAATTTATGTATAAAATCCCAAAATGAGGCTGCCACATTAACAGCCCCATTTTTAATTATTCAGTACTTACAGCGACAAATCTACGGAATCCACTATCGGCTCCATACCTGTCAGACTGTTCCAAACAAAAGCTCTTGCAACCGTAGCTCCGGAAATCTCCGAAATATCAAGCTCTGCCGATAATTTCTTAACCTCTCCCGACGCTCCTACGCCTGTAAAGCTCAAACTGCCGCTGCCTGTGTCAACCGCAACGCCCAAAAGCTTATCGTTTGTATCATAAACTGCTACAATAACCTTTGCCGCAAGCACTCCGTCAGTGAACGCCTGCTTTTTAAACTGTGCAGTAACCATGCTGCCGTCAGTACTCTTTGAAATATAAAGCTTCTCTGAAACTGCCTTTGCAGGGAATGCTGCTGTTTCTGCTGTCAGCTCGGTAAGTGCAGTATCAATCATGTTCTGAGTATAGAGTGTATAAGCAGCATCATCTGCAGCTGCACCTGTATAGTCCGATGTCTTGTTGTTATAAGCTGACCAAGCCGCTGCCATCTTTGCCTTTAAGCTGTCAACGTCAGCCTGAGGATGCTGTCCAAGGTCTGTCCCTACAGCTGCTGCATCCAGAAGAGCATCTGCTGCATCCAGTGCCTTTTTGAGCTGTACCTTTTTCTCGGTAACAATGCTCATCTTGAGATTATCAATGTATAGATTATTTCCATTTAAGAAGTTTGTTGCAATCCACACATCGTTTATAGTATCTCCATCCCAATATTTGCAGTTATTATTATAGTTTATGTGCTGATCCTTTCCCGCAAACCCGGAGTGACCTGCATATGTTCCCGAATAGCTGAAGGTCTGAGTATCGCAAAGCTCTTCTCCGTCAAGATAAACTGTCACGTATCCGATTCCTGAAGTTTCAGTCGGATATACGCTCATAATCTTAAGATTGTGCCACTTTGGATTTCCGTCCTCTCCCAGAAGAGACTTGTTAACACTTACAGTGCTTCCGTCACTTGTAGTTATTGTAGTTATTTTCCCGGTTGTTGCACTTATAGATATCCGTACAGGAGCACTATCACCTGCTCCGTTTAAATAAATGTGCGAAGCATCCCCCGCGTCCGAAGAATAGTCAGAGGCAAAATCAATGCTCGTTTCAACTATTGTTCCGGCAGGAATACCGTCCAAATAATTCTCACCATTCAGTTTTCCCCATTTGTCGCGTACCGGAAAGAACGCCAGTCTGTTGGTACCGCTGGAAGGTCGTGTGGTTGACAGACAATAATCATCTGTATCAGCAGCTCCGTATACACCGTTTTTTGCCACCAGCTCCGTGGTTCCTCCGTATGTCAGCCATTCCTGAACCTGTGAAAACTGTCCGCCGATATTGTCCATAAAGGTCGTATCATTAAAGTCCTCTGTAATATCCTCAAACAGCTTTATTTCGCCTGCCTGCAGCTTTTCAAGCTCTGCCAAAAGTGCGTCTGCCTCGTCCGCTACCGCTGACTGTGCAATCGGCATTCCTGTTCCTGCAATTATTGCCTTTGCAGCGTCAATCTTTGCCTCAAGTGTTGCAACTGCTGATGCACCATAATCATCGCCGTATGCTTCGATTTCTGCCTCAGCGTCATCAATCGCCTCCTGAAGCTCTGAATAGTCAGGCTGTGCAAGCTTTAGGTTATCTACATATAAAACCGCAGGACTCCAATTTGTTCCTATATTTGCAAAATCTGCATGATTTTTGGAAAGGTTTGAAAAAATCACTCCCCAAACGCTGTTGTTATCCCAAGGAATTGCATTAGTGCTTGAATTATAGTCCGATAATTGCTGGTTTTTATAGTTACTTCCGGCTCTTGAGCCTGTATATGTACCCGACCAGTTAAAGGACTTTGACAGAATCACTTCATCATCAAGATAGAATGCGATTCTTCCCGTACCGCTGTTTACACTGTCGGTAACAGTACCCTCGTCATAGACTATCACAGTGCTCAGCTTGTGCCACATAGCATTTCCGTCCTCATCAAGCAAGGATATGTTGTCTATGTCATAATTTGTTCCGTACACACAAATATTTGTAAGCTCTTTTCCTGTACCACCAATCTGGACATATGTGTTGTTCTGGTTAAGTCCCAGCTTAATCTCGCCGTTTTCGGCATTGGTTGACGGTGTCACCGCAAAATCATAGGATATCTCCATTGCCATTCCTGACGGATAGGTTTCATAATAACCCCATGTTTTGCCGGGAACAGCTAAGCCTTGGTTATCGGCACCCTGATTCGGATAAAATCTAACCCAGTTAGAACTTGATGATGAATTGGTAAAGCTCAACGCATAATCTGTTTCTGCAGCGGTTTTCCCTGCAACTCCGTTTACCTGAACAAATGAAGCATCCTTCCATGCATCCTGCTCTGTCCATCTTTTTCGTCCCCAGTCCGAGCCTGTCGGTATTGAGGCTGTATCACTGAAATCCTCTCCGATGTCCCCAAAGAAGCTCGCCGGCTCAGCAGCAACATAGGTTACATTCACCGCAGACGCTGCCAGCACTGATGAAATTAAAATACTTAATAATTTTTTGCCTTTCATTATTATACCTCCTTAAAATATCTATCTTGATTTTACTTTATTGCCGAATTATTTCCAATGGATAAATTTTTGTTTGCACATTAACAAAATTTTGTTTAAAAATCATTAACAATTAACAGCTTATCCCACAATCGTTTCGGTAACGGTGTCAATCGTATACGGAAAGTCGTCAGCCGAATGAATATATTCACTAAAAAGTCGCAAATCCTGCGAGGACGCCGCGGCGTATATGATGTAGCGTCCCGGCTCGATAACACGCTTTTTAAGGGTTGTATTAAAATACGCAAGATTTGATTTAGGAACAACTATTTCTGCCGTCTCCGTCCCTCCCGGCTCTATTTCCTTTGTTTTATAATAAGCTATAAGCTCCTTTTCGGGACGCGAAACATATGAGCGTGCCGATTTAGCATAAATCTGGACAATTTCTTTTCCGGGAAATGTGCCGATGTTTTTGATTTTCAGCGAAATTTTTATATCATCGCCTTTAGCTTTTATATTCAAATCCGAATACTCAAAATCGGTGTACGAAAGTCCGTGTCCGAAAGGAAATGCAATTTCGCCTGTGTGCATATCGTAATATCTGTAGCCTACAGCCCACTTTTCATCATAAAGCACTTTGTAGCCGTCTCCCGGAAAATCAATATCGCACCTTAGCTTTTTCGCAAAGGTCTCCGGCAGCTTTCCGCATGGGCTTACCAAGCCGCACAGCACATCGGCAATCGCTTTGCCGCCGCCTTCGCCGCCCATCCACATTTCTGCCACTGCGGGAACAAGTGTGTGCCATACATGAGCTGTAATTCCTGAGCCGTTCTCCAAAACCACAACCACATTTTTATTTAAAGAAGTTATCCTTTCAAGATAAGCAGTATAATAAGGGTCAATTCCGCCGCTCGGTCTGTCCGCTCCCTCAGTGTCAAGTCCCTCCTGCGTTCCCATAAACACTATAACGGCATCTGCACTTTTTATCTCCTCCGCCTCGGGTATTCTCGCCGGCATAAAGTCAAAAATCGACCTTGTCTCCAACGCGGAGGAATATCCCTCAACATATGTAACCTTTACGCTTTCTCCAAGGTTTTTCTTTATGCAGTCAAGCGGAATATCTACATATTCAGGGTGCGGATACACTCTTGCACTTCCCATACCTCTGAAAACGGGTTTTACTGCATATTCACCGATTACAACGATTTCTTTGCACTTTTCGGGCGTGAGCGGAAGAAGGTTATTGTCATTTTTAAGTAAAACAACGCTTTCACGTGACACCTCTCTTGCTATTTCGTGCAAACGGTCGCGGTTATAGGAAATTTCCGACCTTTTTACATTTACCGCAAAATCAATCAGCCGCGATATTGCTGCGTCAATTTCCGCCTCGGAAATTTCGCCCGCCTTTAACGCATTTTCTATGCTCGGCTTTGTTATATCGGCGTGCGGCATCTGCAAATCCAATCCGTTCTTTAATGAATATGCCGGATTTTTTACAGCGTGCCAGTCGGAAACCATTATTCCGCCATATCCCCAGTCATCACGCAGAATGTCCTTCATAAGATGCTTATTTTCCGAACAAAGCATGCCGTTCACTCGGTTATATGCACACATAAGGCTTGTCGGATTTGCCTCTTTTACCGCAATTTCAAACGGCTTTAAATAGATGTCCCTTAACGTGCGTTCGTCAACCTCAACGCTAACACCGCCGCGGTCCGTCTCCTGATTGTTCGCCGCAAAATGCTTAACACAAGTTCCTACGCCGAGCTTCTGCACTCCTCTTATATAAGCTGCGGCGATTTTTCCGACAAGATACGGGTCTTCTGAAAAATACTCGAAATTTCTGCCGCATACAGGCGTTCTTTTGATATTAATTGCCGGACCTAATATGGCGTCTTTTTTATGCTCTATGCAGTCCTCGCCAAGTGCCGCTCCCATTTTTTCAATAACTGCATCATTCCACGTAGCCGCCATGGCACTGCCACACGGAAAGCAGGTGCAGTTTTCCTCCTCGCCGTCTTCAATTCGCACTCCCAAGGGTCCGTCTGCAAAGGTTATGGCAGGAATACCGAGCCGCTCACACGCCGCTGTATCCATGCTCGCCGCACCCTCTAAAAACATTATCTTTTCCTTTGTTGTCATTTGCTTTATCAGCGATTGAACATTCTTTTTCATAAATATATCCTTCCTTTTTTAGTTCACTCTTAAAATACCAAGCCTTTTTTTCACTGTCAACAAAAATTCTAAGTTTCCAAATATTGTCCATAATAAAACCGCTATTTCGCAATTTTTATCTATTGTTTGCAGAGTATACAACTATACTTTTTGGGAAATAATTATAGGATAAAGCTTAGGAGGAATAATATGGATATACTAAAAGTTATACTGACGTCACTCTTGTCTGCTGTTGCTTTGCTTATTACCGCAAAAATAATGGGACACAAGCAGATAAGCCACCTTGATTTTTTTGACTATGTTTCCGCTATTACCATCGGCTCGATTGCGGCCGAGCTTGCCACCGAGCTTGAAGAGCCGTGGAAGCCGCTTATTGCTATTGCAGTCTACGGCGGAGTTTCTGTGTGCTTCAGTGTCATAACGAGCAAAGTCCCGCGGCTCAGGAAATACATCAACGGCACTCCTACAATTCTTATGAACAACGGTAAGCTCTACCGCAGCAATATGAAAAAAGCCAAGCTGGATTTAAGCGAATTTATGGTTATGTGCAGACAGTTGGGATATTTTAATCTTAACGATATTCAAACCGCCATTTTTGAATATAACGGCAAGCTCACAATCCTGCCCTCAAGCGATAAGCGTCCCTTAAATCCTGCCGACATAAATTTAACCCCAACGCAAGAGCAAATCTGCACCGAGGTTATTATGGACGGAAGAATTTTAGACGAAAATTTAAAGCGAATGGGACTTGATACAACATGGCTTGAGAAACAGATAAAGGCTCAGGGATATCATAATGCAAAAGAAATTTTTCTCGGAGTTTGCGACCCAAATAACAAGCTGTCGCTTTTCTCGGGAGAATAAGCATCAAAAAAAGAGTGCATCAATCAAAAAATGGTGATGCACTCTTTCTATTATTAGTTTAAGTATTTTATTAATCTAAAAGATTTTCCAGAAGGTCAGTCTCGGAAATTTTATCTTCGCTTGCACGCAGAGTTTTTATTTCAAAGCTGCCAAAGCGAAGCTTTATGCTGTTTTCTCCGTATGAAGCTGTTACCTCGCATTCCTTCTCGGTCGGATTGAACAGACGAATTATATATCCGTCGCCGTTTTCCGCCTTTTTGAGCGTTGTCATATTCACGCTATTATCCGAAAGAGCAAACGGAGATTTCGGCAGCTTGCCTACGCCTGTAGGATAGAAGGACAAAAGCATCGGCTGCATATTAAATTCCTGTGCCGTAATCGGTGCTTTTTTGAGCATTTCCTCTCTTTCTCCAACGTCAAAACGGAAGGAGAAATCACGCTCGCCCTGCTCAATATAAGGCATATATCTGTCCTGCGGCATTGTTACACGCTCCGGCAGAGGGTGTGCACAGTAGCTCGCAGAGCGAAGAAGCGTAATATTCAAGATTCCGTCGGTTTCATCAAACGATGAGCCGTAAACACCGTTATTCGATGCAATCAATGCCTTATCCTCCGAACAAACAGCGATATATTTCTGCGAAACATTTTCCTCAAGTCCGCCCTTAAGCTCTTCACGACCATAGGCATGCTCACCAAAACAAGTGTCCGCAAAGCCTGTAGGAACAGCAAGCTTTACCAGCTTCTGCTTTTGATCCCACACAATACGCACGTCAATTTTCAGTCCCTCTTTCTCGGACATAATATATTTTACAACTGCTCTTGAGCTTTTATATCCGAAAACTGCCTCCACCGTCACACGCACGTCTCCGCTTTCAATTACGTGAACCGCCTCTATCGGTGCGTCGGTACAACAAAATTCCATCGTCTCATCGGGAGTAAGCAGAGTAAATTCTCCGATTTTGTCACGAAATGCCGTAACCGTCATACCCCATGGGTCATAGTTATCGCCGTATACATCAAGAGAAAAAGCTCCGCCCTTAACATAATTTACTCCGTTTTGAGCAAAAACGTCCACAAGACCTGTTTTCTTATTAATTTCAATATGCTTATCGCCGCGTTTGAAAATATAATGAGTTTCATTATTCTCAAGCGTTGGCGTAGGTTTCTGTTCAATAACGTCAAAGGCACAGTCAAATCTGCTTAAGCTCATTGGCTTTAGTGTTGCGTTGAATACTACACGCTTTCTCCACTCCAAAGGTACGGTGCTGTACTCCTTTTCGCACTGTGACGGCACAACATTTCCCGATTCATCATATACTCTCGGCATCAAAAACTCTTTATTCCAGTTCTGGTCCCAAAGCATAAATTCACATGTGAAATCACCGCTTATCGGATACGGATACGGGTTATATGCAAACATCGGAATTTTATCCTCATCTGCCTTTTTCTGTCCTGCCGACAAAGCAAAAAATGCTCTTGCCTTAACGCGGCTCAAAGCTTCAACAGCGTGATCCAGCATGCGAATTGCCATTTCCTCGGCAGGCTGAATAGACGAGCCGGGCAGCGTATCATGGAACTGAATTGTGAGTATGTCATATAAAGCCTGTGCAAGCTCCTCCTTCGGGTATTCCATAAGCCCCTGCGAGCTTGCATGCGAAGCCATTATTTCCGCCATAAAATATGTATTTTCCGCAAGCCTGTACTTCTGCTTAACTCTGACCTGACTTGTATAGCAGCCGACTGCCCAAGGATTTATACTCTCGGCAAATTCAGGCAGCTCATGCTTTTGCTTTACCTCTTTAACATATTTTTCGGGAGTTGACTGAATAAGCTCCACTCCGTCCTTTATAACCTCAGAGCTAAGCTTTTCTATATCGTCCAAATCCTTTTTGGAAGGACCTCCGCCATGATTTCCTATTCCCCAAAGACACAGGAAGAAATCGTCCTCGCCACACAAATCAATATACTCGCGTATTTTTTCTGCGGCTCTTCCCTTTTTGGAATTATAGTCGCCGTGTATGCGGATTCCGACAACCTCCGAGCCGTCATAGCCTACCCACTTAAATTCGTTTGACGGCAGCTTTATAAAGCGGTCTCCGTCACCCGGACGCATGAACAGGTAGCCTTCGTAGCCTGTCTTTTTCAAAATCTGCACTAAACCTCGTGAATGTCCAAAAGGGTCAACATTCACCGCAACAGTCGGCACAACGCCGAATTTTTCCAAAAAGTAGGTTCTTCCTGCATAAATCTGACGCACAAAGCCTTCTCCGCTCGGCAGGTTGCAGTCGGGCTGCAGATGCCAGCCTCCCATTATGTGCCACTTTCCTGCCCTTACAAGCCCCTTTATACGCTCAAAAAGCGGCATGTCATATTCCTCTATCCATTTATATAAAAGTGCCTCATTGTGACAGAACACAAAATTATCATACTCATCACAAAAATCCGCCGCAATACGGAAGGTAGACAGAGCTTCCGCTGCTCCTTCCTCCCATTCCCACTGCCATACAGGGTCTAAATGTGCATTGCATAATAAATGTAGTTTTTTAGCCATAAAAATCTCCCTCCGCTTTATGCATTTCATCAAGTAAATTATACTGCAAAATACAACTTCTATCCGCTGTATTATAACACACATGGCATTATTTGTAAACGGTTATTTTTTACGTTTTATTGTAAAAATTATACTTTATGAAAAAAGAGAACACATAAGCGTGTTCTCTCCAATTTTTTTCTTATGTCATATTTTAAATATGCCGAATGCATCAAGCACAGACGAAATCAAAATTAACACAATACAAATAGGTGCAATATATTTGATAACAACCGAGAAAAGCCTTTTTCTCTTAAAGACTGCCGAAGTCTCAACTTCATCAATCAGTGTTTGCGGCTTGATAACATATCCGATAAATATACAGGTTAAAAACGCAACAATCGGCATTAAAACACTGTTGCTTATAAAGTCAAAGAAGTCAAGGAACTGCAATCCTATAATGGTCACATCACTCCAAATGCTGTAGCCGAGTGATGAAGGAAGACCTATAATGGCAGCACCCACAAAAACTATCGCACAAACAAGCTTTCTGCCCAACTTAAACTTATCGCAAATAATAGATACAACCGTTTCCATCAGCGAAATCGACGAGGTCAGTGCAGCAAACAAAACAAGCAGGAAAAATGCAATACCTATAAATGTTCCGCCAGCCATAGACTCAAAAACCTTTGGAAGTGTTACAAACATAAGGCTCGGACCTTTACCAAGTGCCTCCGGGCTTCCGCCTGAGAACGCAAACACTGCCGGAATAATCATAAGTCCTGCAAAAAAGGCAATTCCTGTATCAAAAAGCTCAATCTGCTTAACAGAAGACTCCAGATTTACTTCCTTTTTCATATATGAGCCGTAGGTTATCATAATACCCATAGCAAGCGACATCGAATAGAACAGCTGTCCCATAGCCGCAAGGACGGTTGTTGCCGAAAACTTTGAAAAATCAGGCAATATGTAATATAAAACACCATCCATTGCACCCGGCATAAATATCGAATAAATTGCAATAAACACAGACAGTACAACCAAAATCGGCATCATGCATTTACTTACCTTTTCAACGCCCTTTTCAACACCGCAAAGCACCACCACCGCAGTTATTGCAAGAAATATCAAAAACCAAAGAACCGGCTCTGTCGGCTGTGATATAAAGCTTCCGAAAAATGCATCATTTGCAGTATCTAAAGCTCCGCCAACCAAAAACTCATACAGATATTTCATAACCCATCCGCCGATAACCGAATAATACGGAAGAATTATCGCAGGGACAATCGCAGCAAGATATCCTATAAATGAATATTTTTTGTTAAGGGCTTTAAACGCACCAATTGCACTAAGTCCCGTTTTTCTTCCCAATGCAATTTCGCCCACCATAAGAGCAAAGCCAAAAGTAACAGCAAGGATAATATAAACCAACAGGAAAATACCACCGCCGTATTTTGCAGCAAGATACGGGAATCTCCATATATTTCCCAATCCCACGGCAGAGCCTGCCGCTGCAAGCACAAATCCGATTTTACCGGTAAAATTACCTCTCTTTTCGTCCGTCATAAAACTTACCTCCCTAATTTCATTCCTCCGATACAGGAACTATCGTATTTCTATTATATGAAAAAGCACTTAGCATTTGCTAAGTGCTTTTGGAGCTGTTGAGCGGGCTTGAACCGCCGACCTCATCCTTACCAAGGATGTACTCTACCATCTGAGCTACAACAGCACAACAACATAATTATAATACATTATCTCTATTTTGTCAAGACTTTTTGCAAAAGAATTATAACTGTTGTCGTATATTCTTACTTAGCTATCGCTTCATAAATTTTCTTCATAGCAAGTGCGTCCTCTGCCTGTGTTCCGGCAGATTCACAGATAATCGTCGGACCGATATCCCTTTGTGCCATAACTTCCGCCACAAAATCAAAATCCGGTCCAAAAACGGTATCACTGAAGGTCAGATGCTTTTTCTCCCCTCCCTTTGTATACTCGATTTTGCTGAAATGGCTGTGGAAAACCTTCAGACGCTCTATCCCCAGCTTATTTTCTATAGCGTCAAAAATCACTTCAAAATCCGCCTTGGTTTTAAGTCCGCCCAGAGTTCTTGCATTTAAGTGACCGAAATCTATGCACGGAAGAAAGCTTTCATCAAGTCTGCAAAGCTCCATAACCTCATCAAGATTTCCCAGCTGATTGATTTTTCCCATAGTCTCTATGCACAGACGGATATTTTCAAAGCCGCCGTTTATCATTTCCTGCCTCGCAAGAAGAAGAGTCTTCTTGGCATATTCAAGTGCCTCCGCCCTCTCCATTTTGCCAATCGCACCGCTATGCACCACAACACGCTCGCCGCCGAGGTACTTTGCAAGCTGTGCCGACTGCAGAATATAATTGATTCCGCCGGCACGCTTTTCCTCGTCCGGCGTTGCAAGGTTTATATAGTACGGCGAATGTACGCTCATAATAATATTATTTTCCGCTGCCTCCGCTGCAATTTTTCTTGCCGTTGCCTCGCCGCATCTTACTCCGTTTCCGCACTGATATTCATATGCGTTCAGCCCAAATTCTCTGAGCCATTTTGGCATTTCCTCCGACGCCTTATGCCCCTGTGCATAAAAGCTGTCGCTATTTCCCGCTGCTCCGAAATTCGCCTTCATATTTTTCCTCCAAGCTTCTTAAAATTTCCTCTGCCACTTCCGCAATTCCCTTATCCTTGGTGACCTTGATTTTTATATCGCAGTTATCATAATACGGTTTTCTCGCATTAAATCTTTCTAAAATTTCCGTCATTGAGCTGTCCTTAATAAGCGGTCTTGTTCCGTCGTCCGCACCCAGTCTTGTCAGAATTACGTCCTCCTCCGGCTCAAGATTGACAATCACGCCGTTTTTTCTAAGCTCGGCAATATTTTGGGTGTTTAAAACCACACCGCCGCCTGTTGAAATCACAGCACCGTCATACTCTGAAATACGCTCTATAACCTCTGCCTCAACACTTCTGAAATATTCTTCACCGCTTGCTGCAAAAATTTCCGATATGCTCATGCCGCACTGCTGTTCAATCATGCTGTCACTATCCAAAAAGGTCAGCCCTTGTTTTTCTGCAAGATAAGTGCCGACAGCAGTTTTTCCGCTGCCCATATATCCTGTGAGTACAATATTCATACTTTAAATACCTCTTTTTGTATATCTTTTGAAATAGAATCGGGAATATCAATTCCCGTAAACAGGCGATATGCCAAAATCC
Organism: Clostridia bacterium; assembly: GCA_017621875.1. Classification (GTDB taxonomy): domain Bacteria; phylum Bacillota; class Clostridia; order UBA1381; family UBA1381; genus UBA1738. Next base: position 138,665 of record JAGASE010000021.1, on the reverse strand, counting down.
CCTGAAAAATCAGCATTCCAAGTCCGTTAACCGTCTTTGCTCCCAGCCCTTTCGCACTTTTTAAAAGCACCGTTTCGGACGGGTTGTAAATCATATCGACAACTGCGGTATTTTCATCAATCACCGACAAATCCGAAAGAGGAGACATATCCTTATTTTTTCCCATTCCTAAAGTTGTGCAATTTATAACAATATCATAATGTCCGCGTGTTTTTTCTGTACTTATCTCATACCCTGTGCAGGCTTTTACATATTCCCGAAGCCTTTCCGCCTTTTCCGCTGTACGATTTATCACAGTTATTGATGCGGCTCCGATTTCCGCCAGCTTAATTGCTACCGGCTGTGCGGCACCTCCCGCTCCAAGCATAAGAATATTTGCTCCTTCAGGGGTTATTCCGCAATTTAAAAGGGACATATAAAATCCGTCTGCGTCGGTGTTAAAACCGATAAGCCGACCGTCCTTGTTCACTACTGTATTTACTGCACCGTACCGCTTTGCCTGCTCCGACACCTCATCTAAATACTTCAATATCTCAAACTTATGCGGAGCTGTCACATTAAAGCCGCAGATGTTGTCCTCCCTAAGCTTTAAAACGCCCTCGCCAAGCCTTTCCGGAGGTATCTCTATCGCCTCATATCTGTAATCGGCATTTACCTTTTCCGATATAAAATTGTGCATAGCCGGCGAAAAGCTGTGCGACACCGGGTATCCTATTATTGCAAGTTTTTTCATTAGCCCTTATAATCCTTTAACACAAATTTTTCTAACTTTCTCTTTATCTCAAAAAACGGAGTTTCTTTTGCCTCTATCGGGTCTACCATGACCGTTAAAAGTCCTGCCCGTTTTCCTGCATAGACGTCAGTGAAAACCTGGTCACCAATTAATACAGTATTTTCACGCTTAGCTCCCAATGCACGCATCGCACGCTTTATTCCGAAAAGCAGCGGCTTTGCAGCGTCATGTACGTAAATCGCACCAAACTCCTTTGCAAACCTTTCCACTCGTTCTTTATGGTTGTTTGAAACAAACGCGTATTCTATACCTGCATTATCAAGCATTTCAAGAAAGCCCTTTGCAGCCTCATCAGCCTTTGGCACAGTATAGCTCACTAAGGTGTTGTCTATATCAAGAAGTGCAAATTTTATATTATTCTTCCTGAAAAAGTCCTCATCTATGTCCCTTACGGAATTAAATTTATAATCGGGATAAAATCTTTTAAACATACAGCCCCTCCGCTCTTATACATAGGAATATTTTAACACAAAATCTTTCCCATGTCTATAACCTAATACTATTTTATTCTCAAAAAGCACATCGGTTTAAAAAAGTTATTTTTTCAAAAAGCGGTAATTATATTCGTTTTTTGCGGCAAAATAGCTAATAGGAATATCAGCGAGGAGATAAATTATGAAAAAAACAGTACAGGATTCTTTTACACAGCAAGTTCAGATTCTGACACAATCAAGCATGAACGGTTTCGGCAGACTTTTCGGTGGGCAACTCATGCAATGGATTGACATTGTTGCTGCGGTTACTGCAAGGCGTCACAGCGAGCGAAATGTTACCACAGTTTTGGTGGACGGACTTGAATTTAAAAAAGCTGCACGTGCGAACGACACAATAGTTCTTACAGGCCGCATCGCGTACGCCGGAAAAACCTCAATGGAGGTATGTGTGAACACATATATTGAGCACCTTGACGGCAGCAAAAGCCTTATAAACAAAGCACACGTTGTTATGGTTGCACTTGATGAAAATGACAGACCTACCGAAATACCGGAGCTTGAACTGACCTGCGATGAGGATCGTGCCGAATGGCAGGCAGCACTTGAGCGACGAAAAAAAAGAAGCAAGCTTTAGAGCATGCTTCAATGTAACTATATCAAATATCTTCAAACGTCTGCAGATATGCCTCCCGCTTATGTATGCTACACATTTGCAGGAAGCTCAGTTTTAAGCTCGGCAAGATGTGCGTCCTGACCTGATTTTACCATTTTAAATACGCCGTTTTCATAAACGCCCTCCGTTACCGAGGCATTTGAAACCCAATCAATATCCTTCATACCATCAAAGGATATTCCCTGCCACGCACACTGCGTTACGCGTATCGGTGTTGCATGAGTGGCAACAACAACGGTTTTGCCTTCATTCTCCTGTGCGATTTTTTCAAGTGCCGAAGCAATTCGGCAAGCCATCTCCTTTGTCGTTTCTCCACCTGTGCAGCCGGCATTTCCGATGTCATTTTTCCACATGCCAAACTCTTCGGGATATTTCTCCCAAAGAGCGTCAAACGTCTCGCCGTCCCACTCTCCTGCGGAAATTTCACGCATTTGCTTAACCGGAATAACCTCCAAACCAAATTTGGCGGCAATATGCTCCGCCGTTTTATAGGCACGTTTTAAGTCGCTTGCATAAACTTTATCTACCTTATAATTTTCGGCAATAAATTCTGCAGTTCTCTCTGCCTGCTCGTGTCCGAGCGGCGACAGCTCAACATCAAGATGTCCCGCAAATATGTCGTCCAGATTTGCCATACTCTGTCCATGGCGCACCAAAAGTAGTCTTGTCATCATTTTTCCTTCTTTCAAACTTTTTCCGCAGAAAATTATACCACATTATTGCGAATAATGCAAGAGGCAAAACAATCTAAATATTCTCTGCAAACAATTTTGCAAGCTGAACACAGGCATTTAAGTCATCAACGCTTATCATTTCGGACGGAGAATGAATATATCTTGTCGGAATGGAAATTCCGCCTGTTTTTACTCCCTCGCCGGTAAAATGTATTACTCCTGCGTCGGTACCGCCGTCAGTCATTATTTCAAGCTGATACTTAATTCCGTTATCCTTTGCAAGACTCACAAGGCTTTCTCTCACCTCGCGGCTTGTTATAACCGAATAATCCATGACCTTAACAGCCGCTCCCTCACCGAGTCTTACCGCCATCTTCGGAGCTTTTGGCGTATCACCCGTATCGGTAATGTCAACAGAAAGTGCATATTCCGGCTTTATTGCATAAGCCGCGGTTCTCGCACCGCGAAGTCCGACCTCCTCCTGCGTTGTGAAAACAAAATACAAATCGTTATCCGATTTCACATTTTTTAGCGTCTCTATCAAAACATAGCAGCCGGCTCTGTTATCAAGTGCCTTTGAAATAACTCTGCCGTTTTGCACATAAAAATCACCCACAAACGCCGCCATATCCCCGATTGAAACCAGTTTTTCCGCCTCCTCACGCGATGCGGCACCGATATCAATATACATTTTTGACATCGCTCTTTTTTCGTTTTCCTCCTCGGTCCCTATCACGCCGATTGTACCATTTTCAAAGCGTACCTTTCGGTTAATGAGGTTTCTTAAATAAAGACCTCCTACATCGGAAAACCGCAAAAACCCCTTTTCATCAATAAAAGTAACCACAACTCCGATTTCATCGCAATGTGCAGCAAGCATAACCCTTTTGCCGCTGCCCTTTTTTCTTGCAACAAGATTTCCGAGTGCGTCGGTATATATTTCATCGGCATAGCCTTCTACTTCAGCTCTAATAAGCTCCGTAATTTTCTCTTCATTTCCGGAGGGTGCGTCACACGCTGTCAGTTTTTTTAATAACTCCATTTATTTCATTCCTTTCCTAACGCTTCATCGATACGGCTTAAAAACATTTCCGCAACATCACAAGCTGCCTTAATATCCTTTAAAGACGCCAATCCGCAGGGCGAGTGAAGATATCTGCATGGCACAGATACCGACGCCGTTTTCACGCCGCCGCGTGTAAGATGTATTCTGCCGGCATCGTTTCCGCCCGCGGTAGTACGCTTGTACTGCACCGGGATACCCACATTTTTTGCTGTATCGTAAAGCCAGCTGCGAAGCTTTTTGTCCACAATCGTTGTGCGGTCCATGAAGGTCACAACCGCACCCTCTCCCATAGAGGTTACATACTCATGCTCGTCAAAGCCGTATACGTCACTGCAGGTGGTTGCCTCTAAAACAAGAGCAATATCGGGATTTATCCTGTGTGCCGCAACTCTTGCTCCACGAAGTCCGACCTCCTCCTGTGTTGTAAAGCAAAAATACGTGTCATACTTTACCGGCTTTTTGATAAGCTCCAAAAGTATTGCACATCCGGCTCTGTCGTCTATAGCCTTTGCTTTCACGGTATCCTCGCCGAGCATTTCAAACTGCGTGTCAAACGCAATGTAATCGCCGAGCTTCACCTTTTCCTCCGCAGTTTTTTTGTCCTTTGCACCGATATCAATAAAAATATCGCGAACTCGCGGCACAGACTCTCTCTCCGACCTTTTCTGAAGGTGTATCGCCTTCATTCCGATAACGCCCTTAACCTTATTTTTACCGATAACAACCTTTTTGGATATTATAACGCGTGTATCAATTCCGCCGACTGTTTTGAACTCGATAAATCCCTTGTCAGTTATTCCGCTGACGATAAATCCGACCTCGTCCATATGTGCAGACAGCATTATCCGCTTTTGCCCATCGCCTTTTTTCAGTGCAATGAGATTTCCAATTGTATCTGTTATGATTTCATCGGCGTAAAGCTCAAGCTGTGAGCGTATGAAGGCTCTTATCTCGCCCTCGTCTCCGCTGACGCCGTTTAAATTTGTTAATTCCTCTATAAGCATAACCATTCCTCCATATCTGCATCAAGCTTCTGCACAAAAAACGTAAGAAGGTCGCACACCGCCTTAACGTCTGAAACCGCAACGGTTTCCACGCTGGTGTGCATATACTTAAGCGGAATTGACAAAAGCCCCGTCGGGATTCCACTGCGTACAACCTGCATCACCCATGCATCAGTGCCCGTATTTCCGCCGTCAACATCAATTTCGGTTTTTATGTTATACTCTCTTGCAGTGTCCATAAGCCTGTCAAATATTTTCGGATGAATATTCGGTCCGCAGGTTACAACTGCACCGCAGCCAAGCTCATATGCACTATAGGAATTGTCCGGCGTTACTCCGTGACATACATCAACAGCGATAGCAATATCGGGGTTTATGCGGTACGCCGCAGTCATTGCACCAAAACCGCCGACCTCCTCCTTAACCGCCGCTACAGCGTATACATCAACATCAAGCTCAAATCGTTCAAGATTTTTAAGTACCGTAACAAGGGCAGCAATGCTTGCACGGTCATCAAGAGATTTTCCGGAAAGCTGTCCCGACAAAAGCTCACCTGAGGACTGAGACAGCGTAATGCTGTCGCCAATCGAAACAAGCTTCTTTACTTCATCTGCCGAAAGTCCTGTATCCACTGCCATATCGGTTATTTTGGAGCTTTTGTCCGCCTCTCCTCCTGCTTGCAGATGAGGCGGTTTTGCTCCGATAACTCCCTTTATATCACGCTTTGCATGAACAATAACCTCGCTTGACGGCAAAATACGCGGGTCAACTCCGCCAACATTTACTATCGTTATAAATCCACGCTCGTCAATATCCTTTACCATCAGCCCGATTTCATCGGCATGTGCTTCAAGCAGCACCTTTTTCGCATTCTGCTTTCCGCATTTTTTTACCGCCGTTACGTTGCCCATATCGTCGATATATACCTCGTCAGCATAAGGCTCGAAAAGCTTTTTTATTTCCTCGTTTATGCGATATTCAAAGCCCGAAATGCCACGCATATCGCTTAATTTTTTTATCAGCTCTTTCAATTTAAAACTATTCCTTTCTTAAAGCTCGCATACCAAGCTTCTGAATAAATTTCCTCTCTCCTCAAAATTTGAGAACATATCAAAGCTTGTAGACGCCGGAGACAAAAGCACCACATCTCCGCTTTTTGCCATGTCGTGTGCAGTTTTTACAACACTTTCGTAACTATCGCAATGTATGATTTGCAAATAATTGTTTCCGCCTGCCTTCATGACCGCCTGCTCTATCTTTTCCGCAGTTTTTCCTATTAGGATAAGTATTTTTACCTTTTCACAAATCGCAGGTCCTATCTCATCATACGGGATGCCTTTATCCTTGCCTCCTGCAATCATTATTACCTTATCCTCAAAAACCTTAAGGGTATTTATGCTTCTGTTCGGGCTTGAATCAATCGAGCTGTTGTAATAACGCACTCCGTTTACTGTCCGCACCAGCTCTATTCTGTGCGGTACGCCGCCGAAGGTTCTTGCAACCTCCGCTATAACCGCATCGTCAACAAGTCCCTCAACAGCTGCTATTGCCGCCATATAATTCTCCACGTTATGCATACCGGGAATTTTTATTTTCGATATATCAAGAACAGCTTTGCCCTCACGCATAATCTGCCCATTTTCAAGACATACATACGCCTTTTCCTTTGACGAAAAGTCAACACATGTACCCTTTGCCTCTTTTCCGATTTTTGCGGTTTCTTCGTTTGAGGCGTTTACAACCAGCTTTGAGGTACCATTCTGATACAGCATTATGTTCTTCTTTGCGTCAATATACTCGGCGTAATCCTTATGCACGTCAAGGTGATTTGGGCTTAAATTTGTTATTACCGCAATCTCAGGCGATTTTCGCATAGTATGAAGCTGAAAGCTTGACAGCTCCAGTATCACCCAATCGTTTTCACTCATCTGCTCGGTTTCGGTAAGCAGCGGATTTCCTATATTTCCGCCCAGCCAGGTTTTGTATCCCTGCTGCGTCATCATTTTATGAATAAGCGTTGTAGTAGTGGTTTTTCCGTCACTGCCGGTCACTGCGATAATATGAGCCGGACAGATATCGAAAAATACCTCCATCTCACTCGTGATTATGCTTCCTTTTTCCTTTGCCGCCAAAAGTGCCGGGTGGTCAAAACGCAGTCCGGGAGTTTTGAAAATAATCTCACCGCCCAAGTCGTCAAGATAGCTCTCTCCCGTTATAAGCTTAACTCCCAAAGCAGAAAACTCGTCATAAATTTCGCCGAGCTGCTCCTTGGTACGCTTATCATACGCCGTAACATTAGCCCCCAGCTTTACAAGATATTTTATAAGCGGACGATTAGAAATCCCAAGTCCGATTACAGATATATTTTTATCATAAACCGTATTTTTAAACTCATTAAGATTCATACATATCCCTCCATTTTATTGTATGCTTTTGTCAATTTAGGGATAAAAATTAAATTTTAAATTTCTTAATCCAATTTAAAATTTCATCGTATTTCATTTCTCCCGATGCAACAGACAATCCCAAATTAACAACATCCGAATTTGTGCAGCTCATTTTAATTCCCTCGGCTTCTAAAAAGGTCAGCATCACATATACACCGATTCTTTTATTGCCATCAACAAAGGCATGATTTGATATTAAATAAAATCCAAGACCGGCCGCCTTTTCCTCTTTTGTTTTATAAAGCTCCTCGCCGTCAAATGTAGCATAGGCGTTATTAAGAGCACTTTCTAAAAGGTCAACATCTCTGACCCCAACACTGCCGCCCGTTTCCTCGGCAATCAGTTGATGCAAAATCAAAACTTTTTCCTTATCAATTTTTATCATTTTGCCAGCTCCTCAAATGCAGGTTTAAATCTCTTCATAATTCTTTTAGCTGCCACATCAATTTTTTCATCATCGGTAATATCAAAATAAGAGTTTGATTCAACATCAATGAGTAAAAATTTAGGTTTGTTATTTTTGAAAATAACAGCCTGACCTTTACTTTCTGCAACCTTAGCAACCTTTGAAAAATTCTGATTTGCTTCTGTCATAGTTGTAATTGTTTCTGTATTTATATTCATATCTTACCTCCTATTTTTTATACAATAAATATATCCTACAATTTATTATATACAGATTGTAGGATATTGTCAACCTAATTTAAAAATGGCTGAATAATTTTGCTAAATTTAACTTGATGAATTTAATCTATGTTTGTTTAGTTAAAACTTTTAATCCATGTTACCAGAGAGTTGTGATAGATATTTTCTAAGACATCTTTCCTCATCTGTTCTGTGACAGGTCCGTTACGTTTCATACGCTCCAGTATTGCTTCTTGAAGTTCTTCAACTGTCATTTCTTCAAATGATTTATTACGTTTTAAACCGGGGTCTATTTTAATTTTAGCGGATTGTTTCTTTTCCTCTGCTTTTACTGTTTCTGTAATTTGGACCGTTTTCGCAGGATTTAGTATCTCTGCAGGCTCTTCATTAACACTGAGTTTTATTGGCTGACACTGTTTTGTAGAACTTGCTGCCGGCAACCAAATTTCTCCGGAATTTGCCTTCACGTTCACAGAAATATTCCCATCTTTTACAAACACGTGCACTCCTGAAAGTCCACCCACATATTCTTCCGCATTTTCTGCCGGAAGATTCATCATAAAATCATCATCGCCATTGTTCACGGTCACAAGCACAGATTGTCCGTTATAATTTCTCGCAAATGCATACTGACCATTTGTCAAAAGCAGTTCCTTATAATCTCCGTAGGATAAGGCTTTTGCCTCCTCACGTATGGTTCCCAATAGGGAAATCAAATCTGTCAGATTATTTTTCCGGGTAGCATTCATGTACTGTTCATAAGAAATAGCAGGTCTTAAAGAATCATCGGATCCTCGTTGTTTTTCTCCCTCAATACCAAATTCCGAACCGTAGTAAATTGAAGGAACACCGGGCAGAGTATACAGCAGAATGTGAACCGGTATAAAATGTTTTTTGTTATTTAGCTTTGTATAAATTCTCTCCACATCATGGTTGTCTGCAAAATTGTATAATTTAAGCCCGTCCGCCCTATTGCCTCCCATCTCATACAAACGCTTCACTGTGTGTGCAATTTCAAAATAGTTATGGTCATTATGTCCGGAATATAGTGCCTTATGCAAATGATAGTTGGTGACAGAATGCAATGTGTCTCCATTTACCCAACGAATATAATCACCATGAATAACCTCACCCATAAGCCAAAAATCAGGCTTGACTTCATTAGCAACCCGACGCATCATCTGCATATAACTAAAATCTAACACATCTGCGGCATCCAAACGAATTCCGTCAATATCGAACTCCTTCACCCAAAAACGAATAACATCGCTTATATACTCTCTAACCTCAGAGTTATGCTGATTCAACTTAACAAGCAAGTTATATCCGCCCCAGTTATCATACGAAAAGCCATCATTATATTCGTTATTGCCGTTAAAATTTACATTGCAATACCAATCTATGTACGGTGAAGATTCCCTATTACGCTTAATATCCTGAAAAGCAAAGAAATCACGCCCCGTATGATTGAATACACCGTCTAAAATTACCCGTATTCCCTGTTTATGGCATTCTGTTACAAATTCGGTTAAATCTTCATTCGTGCCAAGTCTTGTATCTAATTTTTTGTAATCGGTTGTTTCATAACCATGTCCCACAGATTCAAAAAGAGGACCAATATAGAGTGCATTACAGCCAAGTTTTTTAATTTGTGAAACCAATGGGAGCAAGGTGTTTAATCTATGCTCCGGCTTTCCATAAAAATTTTGTTTTGGTGCTCCTGTCATTCCCAACGGATATATGTGATAAAATATCGCTTCATCATACCAAGCCATATGTATTCCTCCATTTCATATCAAAAGCATTATATCACATACAAACAAAAATAACAATATTTAGAAAAAAATACATTTGAGCTTTACAACAACAAAAACAGCGACACATCTCATTTTGATGCATCGCCGTCCTTTTTATCTTTTTTGCGGAATAGTTATATACACTGTGCAGCCCTTACCCTTTTCAGACTCCACATCAATGCCGAAGCCCTTGCCGTATTCCATTTCGATACGCTTATGAACATTATAAAGTCCCACATGCTCGGTAGAATCCTCATCATTCATAAGCCGCGTCTTAAGCTCCGAAAGAGTCTCACTGCTCATTCCGTTGCCGTCATCTGCAATGCTGAGCTTCAATAATCCGTTATCCACATATGCCTTTATATGAATATGCAGAACAGTTGCGGAGGAAACAAGCCCATGATACACAGAATTTTCTATAACCGGCTGAACAATCATTTTTATAATCTCAACGCCCAGAGCCTCCTCTTTGGTATCAAAGCTCAGCTCGACTATATTTTCATAGCGAACATTTATAATCCTGATATATTTTTTGCATTCATTAAGCTCCTGCTTTAGCGTAACACGTTCCTTTTCCTTCAGATTATACCGCAAAAGACTGATTGTTGCCTCGGAAATATCCACAACCTCATCAAGTCCTTTTTCCGCGGCAAGGCTTCGTATACAGCCGAGTGTATTATACAAAAAGTGTGGATTCACCTGGTCCTTCAGCATATAAATACGCATCTTGTTAAGCTGTATCTCAAGCTCATATAGCTGCTGCTGACCATAAAACGCCTTTTTGGTATATTCCTCAATACCGTCCAGCATACTATTTATATTTATTGCAATAGTCTGAAACTCGTTCTTTCTCGGCAGCGAAATCCTCTTTTTTGCCGAACCGTTCTGATTATCCTTAAGCACTGACAAAATCTGTGTGACATCACTTAATATGTATCGCTTAAACCAGTAATTTATGATAAGCAATGACAAAATCAGCAACACCAGCACCATAACAAGCATGAAAAACAGCATACGTTCAACAGCACCTGAATACTTGTCAAAGGGCTTGCTGTAAAGGTGTAGTCTGCCGTATTTTAATTCTATGCTGTCAGCATACATATCCTCGGACACCTTTGTACCAACAAGCTCGGCTGTCTGGGAAAGCTGAACAGTTCCATTCTCGTCCGCAATCACAATCTTATCAACAACATCATAGCTTGCCTCGCGAATATCGCGTATTAAAAGCTCCTGCGAATATACAAAAATCGCACTTCCTATCCGTTTCTTATAATAAAAGTTCTGCCTGTCTATCTTATAAATCGGCAGAACATAGGCAAAAAAACCCTTTTCCTCTATACCGTCCCGCTCCGTAAAAAATTTAAGCTCGCCGTTAACATCCGTTCCGTCATAGCCGTAAATAATCCGTCTTGCACGTGCAGTTATATCGGTATTCTGCCAGTCGGAAAGAAAATCATAGTAGCTTCCCGATATATCCAGAACGGCAACATATTTTATGTCCTCATCAACCTCACGGTATGCCTTTAGAAGGTTTGTCATGTCGCTGATGTTTTTTCCACGTGAGCTATCATCTCCGTCTAAAAGCTCCTGTAAATTCTCATTATAAATCACATTTTCCGAAACATTGACAATCCTCTGCATACTTTTATTTATATTCTTCTCAACACTATTCAAAGTATAGCTGTAAAACTCACGGCTTTCGCTAAGTGCAGGAATCAGATAGGCTATTGCCACATAAGAAAATAAAAGCAAAAAACACGCAGCCACAACTGATATGATTGCGTAAAAGCTTTGCCGTATACTTTTATTCATAAGCACCATTCCTTCTCACGCTATTGGGAGTCTGGTCGTAATACTTCTTGAACACCTTGTTGAAATATGAGCCGTTGGAATAGCCCACCTCATTTCCTATTTCAGAAATAGTCTTCTGCGTTGTCAGCAAAAGATGCCTCGCACGCTCCATTCTGAGCTTTGTAAGATACTGCAGAAACGACATATCATAATAGCGATTAAAAAGCTGTGCAACATACCGCTCACTCACATAATTTTGACTGGCAACATCTGCAAGCTTGATATCCTTATCATAATTATCGTTGATGTACTCCAGCAGCTTTTTAAAGATTTCACTCTGCTGATTTTCCGAGCCGGTGTCCGCCGGAAAAGCATGTCTTATTCTTTCCAAAACACGTTCAAAATCCTCACGCATAATCGGCTTTAAAAGATAGTCAAACACCCCGCTTAAGATTGATTCATGCATGTATTCATAATCATCATAGCCGCTGATTATGACAACAAGCGTGTCAATTCCCATGCTTTTAATTTCTTGTGCAACCTGTAGTCCCGTCATTCCAGGCATCTTAATATCCGTGAAGAGGACATCTGCCCCTTCAACGGATAAAAATTCTATAACCTTCTGCGGATCAGATGAACGCAGCACAATTTCAAAGTCAGAAATGCCGCCCAAAAGCCGTTCGATATCTCTGACCGCCCAAATTTCATCGTCCAGAATAACAGTACTCAGCATTAAAACCTCTCCTTAATAATGTACCGTGATGCTATCATTATCATATGTTATATTATAACCCAAAACCGTCATAATTTCAACAAACGGTATCATAAAAAATCTGTCTTTTTCTATGCAGATTGCCGAAAGTGTAATTTCTCTATCGTTTAAGCGTGCATTTTTTTCGCCCGGTTTCAAAACAATTTCATTCTTGGTATCGGCCTTAAGAATTACACTTCCATCGCTTTGCGAAACCATTGCCATGTTTACAGCCTTTAAAATATCCTCGTTTATCGCAATCAGCACATCGTTTTGTATATATTCGCAGTTAGTCATACGTACAAGTGTATTGTTTACGCTAAGCTGCGGCATCTTTATCTCATTTTCCAAAATTTCTACAGCCTCTATTTCAAAATCACCGCCTGTAGTATTCGGATAAAGACGAAGCTTTTTAAGCTTTCCGTGCCAGCCCGGACGGCTTCCCGCCGGAAGCATCCAGCCACGCAGGAAGCTTTCATAGGAATATCCGTTAATAGTGTTTTCCTCGCAAAACTCCGGCTCCTCCTCTGTTGCAAACCATACTTTAAACTGGTCAAAATCATGGTTTTCAAGACGTATTGTAACACGCAGCGTTGAGGCATTGTTAATATCAATACCCTCTGAAAGCTCTAACGTGAATGCACCGTCCGCCTCTGTATGACCCGTTATGGTATTCTCACCCTTGACAAAATTTGAAATACCGCTGTTTGCCTTCCAGCTTTCTACGTCCTTTTCTTCCTTAAAATACCAGCCCTTCAAAACCCTGTCGCTTGCATGAGGTGCCAAATAGCACGTCTTATACAAAACGCGATCGGTATTATACAGCTTACAAAGTCTGTCAAGCTGTGCTCCCTCGGGCACAACATCGCTATGCTCGTTTTGAAGCTCAAGTCCCTCTTTTACTGCCTCAAGATAGTCAAATCCTGTCATAGGCGTCGGCATAAAATAGTGTCCCTCGCCATATTCATTCCAGTTATCCAAAACCATCATACGCGATGCAATCTTATCCTTTTCATAGCGTGAATGATGCTCACTTCTTACCCATTTTATCAGCTCGGTAAGCTCCTTAGGCGGAATATAGTATCCGCTCGCACGCCCAATCCACGGCTTATCGTCCCATCCTATCGAAACGGTCGGAACAATATCCAAAACGCCGTAATTATGCTGCTTTGTAAGAACATCCTTCTGTTGGTCGATGGTAGAATCCGTTCCCCATGCATAGGAGAAAACATTATCAATACCCATGCTCTTAACCTCTAAAAATGCGTTTTTAATACGCTGGTTAAGTGCCTGAATAATGATAACACCGTCAAATCCCGCCTTTTTACACTCGGCGTCCAGATACTCCATTGCCGCACGGGTATTTTCAGGAGCACCAAAGTGGTCGCGGAGTCCCCAGTGTGTGTATATATAAATTACCGGCTTGTTATCTATTACCAAAAATTCCGGCTGTTTAAAATAATATTCAATCCAATACGGGACAAGATTTTCATAAAAGCCCTTTTGTGAGGTCTTACTTGCACCGTTTTCCCACATAAATGTAATTTTTAAGTTATCTCTGTATTCAGCATTAAAAAATGCGTCAATAGCTGCTTCTCTCGGCTGAACAGCACCCTCAAGCCATTCTCTCGGTGCATACCAGCAGAAAATCTCATACTCTATGCCATGCTCGCACAAGTATTTGATTTCCCAGTCAGCCTGCTCAATATTTCCCTCGTCATAAAAACCGTTATATGGCTTACGCTCCGGGAACGGGTTTATTTTGTCCCAGCCAAAGTGACCGCCCTCATGCCAGATGGAGCACGCCATCATTCCCACGTGAATGTCATCGCGACGTACCGGCTTGGGCTTCGGAACATAATCGGACGGAATCGGGTCCGGGCAGGAAACCTTTATATTATCTACCCAAAGCTCGTCTCCGCTTATAAATTCAATCTTTTCGGGAAGGGCACATTTAATCTCACATCTTACCCTTCTGTTCATTTTAATTTCGGCAACGCCGTTTTTATATTCTATTCGGAAAAGCGACCAATACGCAAGGCTTGTATCGCCGATACGCTCATTATTTGCAAAAACCCCGCTTTTATCCGCTTTTATTTCAAGCTCTCCCAGCTTAACCGAAAAATTATCGGACAGTGTCATAAACTCTGCTAAAAGTCTGCCGTCCATCTTAGGTATATCCTGCGACAGACTTGCACCTTTTTTCATATAAAGTGCATGGTCATAAGGAACTGAAAGTCCGGCTTTTTTTCTTATGTACATATCGCCGTCCGTCTTCCAGTCGCCTTTCGGCAAATTTCCACCGCCGTAAAGAGCAAAATTTTCGTTAATCAGATACCCCTTGTAGCAGCGTATAAAATAAATACGTGCTTCATAACAATTCTGCTTCGGTGTTTTAATCGTAACATGCTTAACGCCTCCGGCGGTGAAGGGGATTTCTGCCGCCGGATTACCGTTAAGCTCACAGCTGCATATGCCGCGGTCCAAATCAATGATGATTTTTAACCGCCACATACAGTCCTTATCATATTCGCGGATAAATGTATCATTAAGATAAAATCCGCTTTCCTTAGTGTTAAAATCAATAAACGGTGTATCCTCTTCATCAGAAAAGCTGATAGAAAATCCGCTTTTCTCCATATTAAGCATTATTGCGGTTTCATATATCAAAACACCGCTTTTTTGCAGCGGAAGCGTACGCTTCATGCTGTTCGCAAATCTGTCATTTTTGCTTTTCAGCTGTATATACCACGCACCGTTCTCCGGCTTCGGCTTTACACTGCCGCCCCTTGCATCTATATCCCAACTTGTTATATAACGCGAAATGCTGTCATCTATAAGATACATCGTTTCCATTGATTTTTACCGTCCTTTTATCCTTTTTACCTTTTATTGTTTTTATTTAATAAGCATCTTCGGTGCACAAGGAACATTATTTCCTGCTGTCCACCACATTGAATAAATGCTTGTTGCAGCGTCCTTATCGGTATTTAATATATCAATAAACTTTCCGCTGTTAACATCGCTTGTGTCCTGAGTATAGGTTATTTCTCCCGGCTCAACTGAGCTAAGAGTTCTTGTTCCTACCTTTAAGAGCTTTCCGTCCTCGTCATAATATGCAACATAGCATACAGGCGTAACTGCAGCCTCAGTCGGATTATAAACGAGCAGATTAAATCTTGATCTGTTGCTTACTGCCTCGTCAAGTGCTATATTAGCATCATCATATATCGCACCGTAAACAGTGCCGTCGCTCCATGC
This sequence comes from Clostridia bacterium, assembly GCA_017621875.1. Taxonomy (GTDB): domain Bacteria; phylum Bacillota; class Clostridia; order UBA1381; family UBA1381; genus UBA1738. The sequence continues at coordinate 123,330 of JAGASE010000021.1, read as the reverse complement.
ACCATCAATAAAATGTGCTGTTTTATATGCTACAAGCACATTATCGGAATATGCCTTCTGAGTATCTACCATAAATGACGCAATATCTCCGCCGTAAACATTGTATACGCCCGTAACCTTTACCGCAAACGGGAGCGAATCATATATTTCGTCCAGCTCGATATCGTAGGTTACAAAGGTATTATAGCCTGAATATGTTACTGTAGGAGTTCCCGTTACAACTTCTGACAAAGCCAAATCCGAAAATTCTGCGTCAAAGATTATCTCGTCCGCATCAATTCCGCCTGCGTCTACAATAGGCTTACCCATATCCTTGTTTGCCTTAAAAGCAAGAATAAGCTTTTCTGCACCTGTTTCCTTATCAACGCTGCAGAATGCACCTCTTGATTCAACAGTCAAATCCGACGGAATTACACCTAAGTACATATCATCGAACCAAATTGTTGCGTCGCTGCCTGTCGAGTCACCTCTCATTGAAAATAACTGATAGCCCGTAACATTTGACTCATCAATATTTGCATAATCTGCCCACTTTGTTGCCATATTGAATTTAATCATGGTTTCAGAAAATTCTCCCTTTGTTACAGGAAGACCATAACCGAGATATATAACCTTGCTCTTTGAAGCATCGTCCTCAATATAGTTTATAACCAATCCATAGGTTATTCCAACGCCATCAATATCCGACATAACATTTGCCTTGAACACGATGTCCTTATCATAAGGAAGATAAGTTGTGAAATCCTGATTCAGCGGATATTCCGGAGTTGCAACTCCGCCCGCCTTTATTGAAGCATTTCCCGAATTTTTAACACTCGTATCCAATTCAAGAGTAGTTCCTTGAACCTTTCCCCAAAAATCAAGGCTTTCGCAGCCTGCGTTTAACAGTAAGTTACCGTATGCCTTTGCCTGCTCTATGCTCGGGAAGGTCAATGTAACTGCTCCCGGCTTGCCGTCTGCATTCATATCAATATGCTTGCCCCAAATATCCGATACATGGTTTACTGTCATACTTATCGGCAATGTCGGGTCATTTTCTGCAGTATACGGAATTTTAACTGTTGTGGTTTTAGCCTCTGCGTCAATCATCGCAGTAGGAGCACCTGTTACTCTTACACCTTCAACTGACAGGTTTGGAGTGATAGTGGTAACCACGTCAAAGCATACGTCCTTATTGAAAAAGCCCTTTTCAACACCCGAAACACCCATTGCTGTTCCAATCTCGTCATTAAATACAAGATTTATGTACTCATCGTCCATGCTGTAGCTTTTTAAAGTAATCTGAGAAATAACATCCTCCTGTGCAGTTGCACTTTTGTTTCTGCTGTCTCTGTAGTCTGCACTTGTGTATGGTGCAACCTTGTTCGTATGATTAAGAATACTTGCACCGTCAACAGTGTACTTTTCAGGATTCGGTACCTTTCTTATAGTCAGGTTATCTATCCACAGATTAATTTTCGGTGTAGATGCGTTTTCGTTGGCACTATGAACACCAGTCATATACAATCTCGGATTTGCAACAGTATTTCCTGCCACAAAAACAATCGATTTATACTGCCAATCCGAATGCCTTGCAATACTAAGCTTTCCTGCTGAAGCTCCTCCGTTAAAAACATATCTGTAGTAGTCCTCGTCGTTTACAAGTGCATTTCCTGCGAAATTCTGCACTGTGAGTCCCGACCAGAGTCCGTCCGGATAGTCAGCATCTGCAGACTCCTGCTTGAGCCAGAAGGACAGATGATAAATCTCACCTGCTTCAAATGTTACTGTCGCCTCTTCTTCGCTTTTGTAATTCACGTCAAATCCCACATTAAAAGTAGAACCGTTTCCGAAATCAGAAATTTTGAGCGACTTTGCTCCGTCCCAATATTCCTCTGTATCAATTGTCATTGTACAGTCTGACGGTGGGGCATCACCCAAGCCCCAGGTACCAATGGTTTTGTTTTCAAAATCACCGTAGCTTATAAGGCTTCCGTACGGTGCGGTGTCTGCGTCAAATTTATCTGCCGCATATGCCTGCACTCCCGTTAGCAGCATTGATAATGCCATTACCGTACTAAGTAGTTTTTTTAACATAATGTTTCTCTCCTTTTCTTTGTACTTTTAAGCCGACTTCGTAATATCAGCTTAAGACATCAACATTATATCAAAACAAAAGTCAAGCTTTCAACAATTTGTTGAACTTGTGCAAAATTTTACATTAATTGTTCCCATTTTTACATAAATTCGATAAACTTTTTGTAAAAAAATTGTTTTAATAAGTCATTCAAAGCATTTTTATCAAGCAAAAAAGGGCATTACTCTGCCCTTTCTACTCACTCAGGTTTGATTACCGATAATACGCAATACTCATTGTCAAACTGCTGAAGAAAACGTTTTTTTACGTCCTCAAAGGTGATTTTTTTGTATTCGTCAAAATAATCGAAGTAGCTTATATCCAAAAATGACATAGACAAAAAGCTGTGTGCATACCCTTCAATATCATTGTACGAACGGATAAAGTCTCCCCAGATAATTTTCTTTATACGCTTAAAATCGTCCTCACAAAGACCGCTTTCTCTCAAGCCGTCAACATATTTTGTAATTTTTTCATATACCGCCTCGGGATTTTTGCTTTCTCCGTCAATTGCGGTGTAGCCGTAGTCAATCTGCGGCGAATACTCAAATGAGAAATTCTGATTTATAAGTCCCTCGTCATAAAGCTCGTTATACAGCTTTGAGCTTTTGCCGAACAGCATCTCGACCAAAATCTCCATTTCGATTGATTTTTTTAGCAGCGGCTTTCCCGAATACCCAACGTCGTTATCCTTCCAGCCCATCATAAACATCGGAGTTGCCACGCTTATCCTCTGCTCCTTATATTTTCCCGCAACCTGCTTGGGCTCTTCGGGATAAATTCTCTTTATCTCCTCGGTAAAAGGCTCATTATTCTTTATGTTCCGCTCAATAATACGCAGAGTTTTCTCCACATTAAGGTCGCCTGTTACAAACAAGGTCATATTAGACAAATTATAGAAGGTATTATAGCATTTATAAAGCAGCTTTTCGTCAATCTCGGCGATGCTTTCAACTGTTCCTGCAATATCGAGCTTTACGGGATTGTTGTTATACAAAAGTCCCAGGAAATTAAAGAACAGCCGCCATGGTGCATTATCGTCGTACATTCTTATCTCCTGACCGATAATTCCCTGCTCCTTTTCCACGCTCTCCTTGGTAAAATACGGAGACTGGACATAGTCCAAAAGCGTTTCGAGATTTTCATAAAAATGTCTCGTTGCAGAGAACAGATATGCAGTCATATTGAAGCTTGTGAAAGCATTTGCCTCGCCGCCGAACTTTGAAAATCTGTCGAACACATTGCTTCCGTCCGGCTGGTCGAACATTTTATGTTCAAGATAGTGTGCAATTCCGTCCGGCACCTTTGTAGCCTCTGCTTCTCCGGGAACAATAAATTCCGAGTCCACCGAGCCGTATTTTGTGCCGAAAATTGCATAGCTTGAGTTATAGCCGGCTCTCGGCATTATATAAATATTAAGACCGCTTTCATGCTTTTTATAATATACGCTTTCGCCGGTCAGCTTATCATATATCCTCTCCATTACTGTTCCTCCCTTCCCGTAAGAAAATAGACGGTATCAAGCTTCACGTCGCTCATTGCATCTACGGCATCTGCCTTGGTTACCAGCTTAATCCGCTCTATGCACTGGTCAATATCGGCAAAGGTTTGTCCGATTTTTTCGTTCAGATAGAAGGAAATCATGCTGTGCTGGTCGTCATAATAGGAGGTCAGGCTGTTTATCAAAAAGCCCTTACTCGCCTCCAGCTCAAGGTCAGTAATATTACCCTTTTTCATTTCATCAAGCTGTGCCATGATTTCGTTATACGCCTTTTCAAAATTATCAAACTCAATACCCGCGTTTACCATCATAATTCCCTTAAATTTATCCAGAATCGAGCCTGCATAATAAGCAAGACTAAGCTTTTCTCGCACATTATTGAACAGCTTGCTCTGTGCACCGCCGCCAAAAATCGCATTTGCCACCAAAAGTGCAAAATAATTCTCGTCGGTAGGCTTCATGTCGGTCAAAAATCCCATTGAAAGCTTTCCCTGGGTAACATTTAATTTTTCCGTTATATTTTTCACCTGCGAATTACGGCGAAGTATTGTGCAGGACGGCATTTCGGCTTTTTTAAACTCAAAACCCTCTATACCTTTTCTTATTTCAGCTTCAAGTTCTCTGATATTTGCATCTCCGCATACATATATGTCAATCGGCGAATTTACAATGATTTCCTTGTAGTATGCATAAACCTCCTCGCGTGTGAGTGCTTTCATATCCTCAACATATCCAAGCCTTGGAATTTCAAAGCTGTCGCCCCTGGCCATTTCCTCCTGACAGCGGTAGTTTGCATAAATACGCTTGTCGTTTATGATATTTTCAATTTTTGTGATTGAATTTGCCCTTTCCTGCTCAAAGGAATCCTTGTCAAATTCATCGAGGCTGCCGAATACCATAGACATCATCAGCTTTACAACTCCCGCCGCAAGACGCTCGCCGCGAGGTGCGTATTTGTCCGAAATAGTTTCAAATTCAAAGCAAAGCAAATGGTCGTCGCCGCGTTTGCCTATTCCTGCAGAAAATTTCGCACCGTATAAATTTTCAAGATACCGTGCAATCTCCTGCGAGCTTGAGCAGAGCTTGCAGCCACGCTTTAAAATATGTGGCAAAATTGCATTCTTGGAGGCGTCCTCCTTCTTCAGTTTTCTATGAATATACATTCCCATTGATGTTGTCTTAAGCTTATCCATGGGAATATAATTAAGTCGAATATTGTCATTAATCGGAATAACCTTTAACATTCTCCTAATCTCCTTTTTCTATAAACTCCTTTACCCATATAATATATTTTAACCTACAATCAGAGTAATGTCAATATTATCCAACATAACTTTCTATATCTTCAAAGGATAAATCTCTGTGCAGGGCAAGATTTATACCGTTTGCAACGGTTTTTGCCGCCCTTTCTATAACAAGGTCGATATCCTTGGGTGTAACCATCATATTTCCCACATTTTTCGTAAGTGCCTTGTGTATTATCTCTCTTTTATCAATATCTGAAAAGCAGTTGCCGAGGCTCTCGCTGTCGCCCAGTGCCATGTCAATGCTGTCCGAGGCAATGGTTGCCGCGTCCACAACGGTAGGCACGCCTATTGCAATCACCTTCGCACCGATGCTTTCTTCATTTATTCCCTCACGCTTGTTTTCAACGCCTGAGCCGGGATTTATTCCTGTATCGGAAATCTGCACCGTTGTGGATATTCTGTCAATACTCCTTGATGCAAGAGCGTCCACTGCGATTACGATTTCCGGCTTGATTTTGTCTGCAACGCCCTTTATTATATCGGTAGTTTCAATGCCCGTCGTCCCCAAAACTCCGGGCACTATCGCACATACCGAGCTGTAAGAATCATCAAGAAAATCCTTCATATGTGCCTTGATATGATTTGTAACCATGAGCTTTGAAACCACCTGCGGTCCCAGGGCATCGGGCGTAATCAGCTTGTTTCCCAGCCCTACAACAAGCGTTTTCGTATTTTCAGTTATATCGCAGATTGCACGTATTTGCTCCGAAACCGCAATACATGCCTTTTCATACACCTCGTTTGAAAATTTAAGTCCCGGTGCTTCAATCGTTATATATTTGCCGATTGGCTTTCCCAATATCCGCTCTCCCTGCTTGTTTTTTACCTCGATAACAGTGACGGCAACACCGTCTTCTTCATATTCCTTAACATCAATTCCCTCTAAATGATTTTCCTCCGCTTTTTCCTTGCTGCACATCTCGTGTGCTTCAATCGCAAGGTCTGTTCTTATATTTTCCATTTCAAATCCTTTCTGACGTACCTTAAAACGTCTGCGACTTCATTATGTATATTTTCGGTAAAGCGTATAAAAACTATTCCTCAATTTTTTCCGAAAGCTTTTTTATCGCACGCTTTTCTATTCTCGACACATATGAACGCGAAATTCCTAAAATTTGTGAAATTTCCTTTTGCGTTTTTCGCTTTTTATTGCCCAGACCATATCGCCAGCAAAGTATGTTTTTTTCATCGGGAGTTAAAACCTCCCCCATCGCACTATACAGCTTTTTGATATTGATTTTCAACGCAATCATATCGGAAATGTCCTCGGTGTCGGCGGGCAAAATGTCCGAAAAGGTCATATTATTGCCCTCCTTATCGGTGCCGATACATTCCTCAAGCGATATGTCGCCCGCGGTTTTCTTGGAAAGCCGCAGCATCATTAAAACCTCGTTCTCGATACACCTTGCAATGTATGTCGTAAGCTTGGAGGTTTTGGTCATGTCAAAGGTGTTGATGCCCTTTATGAGACCAATCGTTCCGGTTGAAACCAAATCATCAAAATTGTTATCCGCCGCATATTTTTTCGCGATATGTGCAACTAATCGCAGATTATGCTCTATCAGTACATTTTTCGCATTCTCGTCACCCTCCGCCCATAGCTTTAGCCAGTGCTGCTCCTCCTTTGGCGAAAGAGGCTTGGGAAATGCGTTTCCACCGCCCACAAACCCTAAAAGAAGCATCACATTCTGAAGTATTTGCATTATAATTTCCGACATAAGCTCACCTCAGATTATTATATGCCGCAAATGACCTCCGCGTGCATGGCTCTCTGTCCGAAAATGCATACAAAAAGAGGACATTTTTATATAATGCCCTCTTCTCTTTTTGTATTACGTCTGTATACTGTGTGTATTATACACACGTATCACTTTTAGCACAGCTTTAAATGGCTTAAATACGCAAAACAATCTCAAATTTTTATTTCATTGCTTCCTCGATAGCAACTGCAACTGCAACGGTCATACCAACCATTGGGTTGTTACCTGCACCGATTAAGCCCATCATTTCAACATGGGCAGGCACTGATGAAGAACCTGCGAACTGTGCATCACTATGCATTCTACCCATAGTATCTGTCATACCATAGGAAGCAGGACCTGCAGCCATGTTATCAGGATGCAGTGTACGTCCTGTACCGCCGCCTGATGCAACTGAAAAGTATTTCTTGCCCTGTTCGATACATTCCTTCTTGTATGTACCTGCAACCGGGTGCTGGAAACGTGTCGGGTTAGTTGAGTTACCTGTGATAGAAACGTCAACGCCCTCCTTGTGCATGATTGCAACGCCCTCACGAACGTCGTCTGCACCATAACAACGAACCTTTGCTCTTTCGCCGTTTGAGTAAGCTGTTTCCTTAACGATTGTCAGCTCGCCTGTGAAGTAATCAAACTTTGTCTGAACATATGTAAAGCCGTTAATTCTTGAAATAATCTGAGCAGCGTCCTTACCAAGACCGTTTAAGATAACGCGAAGGTCTTCTTTTCTTGCCTTGTTAGCTGATCTTGCAAGACCGATAGCACCCTCAGCAGCCGCAAATGACTCGTGACCTGCCAAAAATGCGAAACACTTTGTTTCCTCTCGGAGCAGCATTGCACCGAGGTTTCCGTGACCGATACCAACCTTTCTGTCGTCCGCAACAGAGCCCGGAATACAGAAGGACTGAAGACCTACACCGATTTTTTCAGCCGCATCAGCAGCCTTTGTGCAGCCGTCCTTGATAGCGATTGCAGCACCGACAATGTATGCCCAGCAAGCGTTCTCAAAGCAGATAGGCTGAATACCCTTAACTATGTTATATACATCTATGCCCTTGTCGTCACAGATTTTCTTTGCTTCCTCGATTGAAGAGATACCATGCTTCGCAAGCTCTGCGTTGATTTGGTCAATTCTTCTTTCATAACTTTCAAATAATGCCATAATCTTCGTACCTCCCCTTTATTATTCGCATCTTGGGTCGATAAGCTTTGCAGCATCATCAACTCTGCCGTATTGACCTGAAGCCTTTTCGAGTGCTTCGTTTGCGTCCATACCTTTTCTGATCATTTCCATCATTTTGCCGAGGTGAACGAACTTATAACCGATAATTTCGTTGTTGTCATCAACAGCAATCTTTGTTATGTAGCCTTCTGCAAGCTCTAAGTATCTTGGACCCTTATCCAGTGTTGCATATGTTGTACCAACCTGTGAACGAAGTCCCTTACCCAAGTCCTCAAGACCTGCACCGATTGGAAGACCGTCCTCTGAAAAAGCAGTCTGTGTTCTTCCGTATACAATCTGCAGGAACAGCTCTCTCATAGCTGTGTTGATAGCGTCACAAACAAGGTCAGTGTTTAAAGCTTCAAGAAGTGTTTTTCCAACTAAGATTTCAGAAGCCATAGCAGCTGAATGTGTCATACCGCTGCAGCCTACAGTTTCAACCAAAGCTTCCTGAATAATACCTTCCTTAACGTTAAGTGTCAGCTTACATGTACCCTGCTGTGGAGCACACCAGCCGATACCGTGTGTCAAACCGGAAATGTCTTTTACTTCCTTAACCTGTACCCATTTACCCTCTTCCGGAATAGGAGCAGGACCGTGATATGCACCCTTTGCGAGTGGACACATCTCTTCTACTTCGCGTGAATATTTCATGTAGATTTCTCCTTTCGATATTTGCTATTTTTTTAGCACACTATCTTAATTATATCATAAATTTGATAATATGCAACCCAAAAATCAACATTTTTTTCTTTTTTGATGTAAAAATACGGGTTAATTTTTTCCCAGTTTTTATGAAAATTGACTTGCATATGAATTGCAAATCGCAATCACCTTTTATTTTTCTTCTTTATATCCGTCAAAAGCTTTACCATGTCGTAAATCATATTTTTTTCATTTTCATCTAAATCACTTATGTTCAGCAGTTCAGAATCGTCCATGCCTAACAAGTAATCAGTTGTAATGTAAAAATACTCGGACAGCATAGTGAGTGAATATGCGTTTGGAAAACTTATACCCGACTCCCATGAATTGATTGTTGTTCTCGTTACTCCCATTTGCTTTGCAAGTTCCTTTTGACTGATGCCGCTTCGCATACGAAGTTCTTTTAGCCGCTTATGAAAATCATAGTTCATAATAATCACCTTCCTTTAATTATTACGAACATTATAGCACAGCTGTGTAATCAAAATATATTTTGACGCAATTGTGACGCATATTTTTAATTTCACTTTTTTCCTACACATTCAAGGCGAGTTGTCGAAGTTTTGCGGCTTTTTTTAAAGCCGACGAAACTTGCGACTTGTCCGAAGCCGCAACACAACGGGTTCGGGTGTCCCGACGACTTTTCGTACTTTTGGTCGGTCAAAAGTACAGATAATTTTAAAACAAAAACAGTGCCACTTTTTTGCAGCACTGTAATTTTTTATTCCATCAAATCCGCCCTGTTTCCGCCAAAATATTCATACGCATAAAACAGTTGATTATCCACAAGCTCCTCTAATTTATAGAACACATTCTCCATCGTTGCCTGGGTTGAAACGTCCAGCACGCCATACGGGAAAAGTCCGTTTGTCGCCTGAAAAGCTGTAACAGCCTCCCGGAAGGCTTCATCAAAATTGTCATTTACACTTCCTGTATAATAACCCAAAATCTTCAATCGTTCCTTTGCCGCAAGCACATTCGGCGAGGTTTCGCCCACGCTCGGCTTGGTTTGATAATCAAAGGTCGAATACTTTGTTATATCAATCCGCTTCGTCGTATTATCAACATACTCGTTCGGCTCAATTCCATTTCCGTTTATATCATATCCGTTACGGGTGAAGTATCTGCCGGTTGTAACCTTAAACGCACAGCCGTCCCATATTTCAAACATCTGCTGAATTACGCCCTTGCCGTAGCTCCTGTCACCTACCAATATTCCGATTCCGCTGTCGCCAATGGCACTTGCCAGCACCTCGGCTGCAGACGCCGTATTCTCGTTTATTAAAACCGCAAATTTGTACTTCGGCTCTTTCAGATACGAATACGCTGTACTATTATTTCTCTCGTCACGGTAAACCGTATCCACGATAACTCCCTCCGGCACAGTCACCGACGCGATATCAACCGCAGCCCCCAAATATCCTCCGGGGTTATCACGTAAATCAAGAATTATATCGGTAACTCCCGATGCGTCAAACTCCTCAAGCACCTTGACAAACTCATTTGCCGTTTCTGATGCAAAATTCACAATCGCAATATAGCCGATATTTCCTTCAAGGATTTCTCCGGCTACCGTTGTACCCTTTACCTCCTGACGTGTAATTGTGCGTTCAAACTCCTGCTCGCCGCGAAGGAAGGTGATTGTAACCTCTGTGCCAAGCTCGCCTACAACCAAGTCCTGCACCTTGTCCACGCTCTGACCTTTAACGTCCACGCCGTCTACCTTTGCAATCTTATCTCCCGACTGAACTCCCGCTGCAGCAGCTCCGCCGCCCTCGGTACAGCTCATTACGGTAACGTAATCGTCAAGCTGCTGAATTATTACGCCGATTCCGTAAACAATATGGTTTAAATTCTTTTCAAAAAGCTCATATTCCTCTTTTGTGTAAAATTCGGTATATTCGTCAAGGCTCTGAAAACCCGCCTTTATAAGCTCGTTCATAAGCTCCGGCTTGTCCTTCATTACAATCCTTAACGCTTCCTCCATAATCGTTTCGGTAGTTACATTTTCGTCTATGTACAAATTCGCCGCATAGCTTGAAATTCTTTCAAATTTTTCATATTCTTCGCTTTCGGTTTCGGCAAATACCGCTTGAGCTGAAAGCACAAGACCTGCCAAAAATAAAGATAATAGCCTGTTCTTTCTCATAATTTATCCCGTTACTCCCTTCATAAGCCGAAGCTCTGCTTCAGTCTTCTTTTCTGACCGTTAAGCTGACTTCATTCTGTGTTGCGTCGCCTGCCGCTATTAACAGGTATGAAAAGGTCAGCCTTCCGCCGTCCTCGCCAAGAGTGCTTTTAATGTCCTTAGTGTCAATTTTAAAGCTCAGCTCGCCGAACGGCACTCGGTAAATAAAGTCTGTAACTTCCCCTTTTTTATAAACCATAACCGTCTGAAAATCGCCCATTCTACGCATTGTTACGCAGTCCTGTCCGATTTTCAAAATCACTCTGGAATCTCCCATTCCTATATCACTGTGCTCCTGATAGGTTATGTAAAAATTCCCGTCACGAAAATAAAATCCGCCTCTTGTGGTAAATTCGATTTTGTTTTCTTCTCCATTTGCACGCTGTGTGCTTACCATAGCTATTGTAGCATTTTCCTTAGTATTTTTCAATGTCAATTTTCTCCACCTGACCGTCAATTTTCTTTTCCAAAAATAATCCGCCCAAATTTTCAAAGCCGTCTACATTATCGCTGACAAAATACCGATATTGCTGCTTGTCACGCTTTGCAGAGTGCAAGCCGTTTTCATCAAGATACGCTTTTAATGCCCTTGCGACCTCCGCACCTGCGTCTATAAGAGTGACTTCATCGCCCATATATCGTGCAATCGTTTTTTTCAAAAGCGGATAGTGCGTGCAGCCGAGTATCAGCGTATCCACGCCCTTTTCCCTTATTTCCTCAAGATATTCCTCGGTTACAAGCTCCGAAACCTTTGTTTCAAAATGACCGTTTTCCACCAGCGGCACATATAACGGGCAAGCCCTTGCAAAGGTTTTTATTTGTGGTTTTTTCTCCTTCAAAAGCCGCTCATACGAGCCGCTCTTAATCGTTCCCGGCGTGCCGATTATGCCGATTTTTCCGTTTTTTGAAGCAGAAAGTGCCGCCGCAGCGGTTGCCTCCACAACGCCGATAATAGGAACGTCATACTCCTCCTTGAGTGCAGAAATTGCCACCGAGCTTACCGTTCCGCAGGCAATTACAATTACCTTTACGTTCTCCGACAAAAGAAAATTCACATCATTTTTAGAATATTTGATTATAGTTTCACGCGAGCGTGTGCCGTAAGGAACACGCCCTGTGTCGCCGAAATAAACTATATTCTCCTCCGGCAGCTCCTGCATAATCTGCTTTACTGCAGTAAGTCCGCCAAGCCCCGAATCAAAAACTCCGATACTTCTGTTATCCATTATTTTACCCTTTCGAGTCCCAATTCTATCAGCCTATCCAAAAGCTCCGAATATCCTACACCTGCTGCGTTCCACAGCTTCGGATACATGCTGATGTTTGTAAATCCCGGCATTGTGTTGATTTCATTAAGAATGATAGCATTATCGCTGTTTCTGACAAAAAAGTCTACACGCGAAAGTCCCATTCCGTCAATCGCCTTAAATGCCATCACCGCATATTCACGGATTTTTTCATATATATCCTTCGGCAAATCAGCTGGTATATTCAAAATTGTGGAATTATCGTTATATTTTGCGTCGAAATCATAAAACTCAACAGCAGGAACAATTTCTCCGACAGTCGCAGCCTTCGGGTCGCTGTTTCCGAGAACGGCACATTCTACCTCGCGGCCGTCTATATTTTCCTCAACCAAAATTTTTCTGTCAAATTTTGCAGCCTCGCAAAGTGCGGCGATTAATTCATCGCGGTTATGTGCCTTTCCCACGCCTACCGATGAGCCGGTATTACATGGCTTTACAAAGCACGGATAACCAAGCTTTGCCTCAATTTCGGATATGTATTTTTCCTGTCCCTCGCATGTCCTTACAACAACCCAGTCCGCCTGCGGAATACCTGCTGCGTCAAGCACTATCTTTGTATATGCCTTATCCATGCCATTTGCCGAACCTAAAACGCCCATTCCGACATACTTCAAATTCGCAAGCTCCAAAAGTCCCTGAATAGTGCCGTCCTCGCCGTATTCGCCATGAAGCACCGGGAAGACAATATCGGGATGAATCTCAAAAATTCCGTCATTTTCAAAAACAATGACTGCCTTTTGACTTGCATCGGGTGAAAGAATCGCTTTTTTCTTGTTTGCAGTATCGGTTTCCCATTCGCCGCCCTCAATATTGGCAGTATCCCCGGTATACAGATACCATTCGCCTTTTTTTGTAATACCAATCACGTCAATATCATATTTATTTTTATCCAGATTGTTAAGAACCGAGGTCACGGATTTTCTCGAAATCTCATGCTCCGGCGACTGTCCTCCGAATATCACACACACTCTTATTTTTTCAAGCACGGTAATCACTCCCCCTAAGTTTATTTAATATTTTCTCAAAATAATCAGGCAAATCTGCCGTAAATTCCATATATTCGCCCGTTTTCGGGTGATTAAAGCCTATCGTCTTTGCAAAAAGCAGTTGACCTTCGGTTTTAATTTTTTCCTTCGCTATCCCATAGGCTCTGTCCCCTACAAGGCTATGCCCCAAGGACGCCATATGCACCCTTATCTGATGCGTTCTTCCCGTTTCAAGTATACACTCAAGCAGAGTGTAGCCGCCCAAATTTTCAAGCACGCGGTAATGCGTAACGGCTTCTCTTCCGCCTTTGACAACCGCCATTTTTTTGCGGTCCTTGGGATGACGGGCAATAGGCTTATTTACCGTCCCGTCCTCTGAAATTCTTCCGTTTACAAGTGCATAATATCTCCGCGACGCCTTACGCTCCTTCAGCTGCTCAGAAAGTGCCAGATGAGCGTCATTATTCTTTGCGACAATCAAAAGTCCTGCCGTATCCTTATCAATTCTATGCACAATTCCCGGTCTTATAACACCGTTTATCGCAGATAAATTCTCGCCGCAGTGGTACAAAAGTGCGTTGACAAGCGTACCGTGGGTATTCCCTGCCGCCGGATGTACCACCATTCCCTGCGGCTTGTTCACTACAATAACGTCATCGTCCTCATAAACAATGTCAAGCGGAATATTTTCCGCAGTCAAATCAAGACTCTCCGGCTCCGGCAGCTCAATTTCAATAACCTCTCCGTCTGCCGGCTTATACTTTTTATCCGCGGCTCTTCCCGATACGATAACCTTACCGGTGCCGCACAAATCGGCTGCATAGCTTCGGGAAATTTCCTCCGCATTTTCACTGATATATTTATCAATACGCAAATTATTCGGATTTAATACATGAAGTGTTATCGTTCTCATCTTATCCTTGCCGCTCCATCTTACAAACTTTTATCCGTTTAGCCTGAAATTATTCGGATTTATCCTCGCTCTTATCAAAAAATAAAAGGTATATAATTAATAACGCTGCACCAACCGTAATTGCAATATCCGCAATGTTGAATACGGGAAATGTCATAAACGCCGTAGAAATAAAGTCCACAACAAAGCCGCGGAAAATTCGGTCAATCGCATTGCCCAAAGCTCCTGCAAAAAGCAAAGTAACTGAAAGGCGTAAAAGCTTATGCTTCGGCTTCATCATGTACCAGTACACAATAACGCCTATGCAGAAAAACACCGAAATAACGCCTAAAAGTGCTGTATTATCCGAAAGAATACTAAACGCCGCACCTGTATTTTTTACATACACAAAATCAAACAGTCCGGGAATCACATGAATACAATCCGTAGCGCTCAAATTTGCCGCCACAAGCACCTTTGCAAGTTGGTCAATACCCACAACCGCCGCTGCAATAATTATCCAAACTAACATTTAAACACTCCAACATATAAATTTATATATTATTGTACCACAAATGAAATAAAAAGAAAAGGCTTTTCAGCCTTTTCTTAAAAAAAAATTAATAATTGCACCTTCTGTCAAAAATTATCATATATCCGTCGCTTTTTTCCCTTCATATTCTGCACTCTATATTTTTTCTGTTACTGTAATAATAATAGCTTTTAAATCCGTATTTTTTCAAAAGCTCTATTGCCGCATCAATGTCCTTGCCTACATTTGCTGCCGTGTGTGCATCAGAACCGAGAGTTACAAGATATCCTCCCAGCTCGGCGAATTTGCCGATTATCCATTCATCGGGCATAAATTCTCCGTATCCGGTTCCGACTCCCGATGTATTTATTTCCATCGAGATTGACTTTTCTATAATAACCTTGAGTATCCTGCAAATTTTATCCTCATATTTTCTTGAATCCACGCCCAATTTATATTTTCCGTTTATGTACCTGAGCGGGCATGTGAGATGTGCCATTATATCGCATGGGACTTTTTCGAGCATTTCCAGAACATCGTCGAAATATCTGTTCATGTATGCGTCAAGCTCCTCCTTGGGCATTTTTGAAAAGTCTATGGTTGAGTAAGGGTCAGTGTAGGTTTTGTATCGGACAGAGTGTACCGAGCCTATAATCACGTCAAAATCATTGCTGCTTAAAATCTCTTTTGTTCGTGCTTCGTCCCAGAATGCCTCTCCCAGCTCAACGCCCTTTAGAATTTCAACCTTTCCTTTATATTTTTCCGCTGCCGCCCCGGCTTCATCTACCGATGCCTTAGTGCAGGCAGGAACAGCTCTTTCGATAAAAAACTGTATGTCACAGTGGTCGGTAACCGCAAATGCCGAAACTCCGTTTTCAAGAGCAGCTTCGGCAAGCTCCTCCACACTGTTTTTACCGTCATGCGAATTTTTTGAATGCACATGCATATCATATTTTTTCATTTAAAACGCCTCCAGTCATAGTATAATCAGGTATTGCCTCTGCCCTTGATACCACAAAGCCGCTAAGCTCAGAAGCAAGCTTTGTTGATTCTTCGATAGATACGCCCGACAGGTATGCCGTAATCCATGCGGCAATAAAGCTGTCTCCCGCACCGACTGTTGACGCTACCGCAACTCTCTTTGCCGCAACCTGAAAATCTTTCTTGCTTTTGGCACAATATACAAACGAGCCGTTTTCGCCCAGTGTGAAAATTATATACTTAATCTGCGGATATCTGCCGGAGATTGCCGCGGCAAGCTTTTCAGGAGAATCAGAGTTTGCAAAATAAAGCTTCAGCTCTCGCAATAGCGGCTCCTCCTCTTGGCTTATTTTCAGTATGGTCGCATTTTCCAGACAGAATTTTGCGGAATCGGCATCATAGCAGTTTTTACGCAAATTCACATCGCAGACAATTTCTTTAAAGCTGCACCTTTTGCACAGCTCTTTTAATGTACTGCGTGATACGGGACTTCTTTGAATCAGCGTTCCGAAGTACAGTGCATCAAATCCGATTTTGTTTACCTCGCAAATGTCCGCATCACTCACAGTTATATTGTCAAATGCAGTGTCGTCAAGAACATTAAAATCAGGTACGCCCTTTTCGTCAAGCTTTACGATACACTTTCCCGTTGTTTTATCCGAGCTTTTTATAAAGCGGCGGTCAACGTTAAAATCCGATATAATACTCTCCGCCTTTATGCCCAGCTCGTCCCTGCCAACAGCGGAAAAAAGAAAGCTGTCAGCACCGCATCGCAAGCAGTGAGCGGCAAAATTAAGCCCTGCTCCGCCGATAAGACTTTCCGATTCATACACATCCCAGATTATCTCTCCAAAGGAAATTATTTTTGGTTTCATATTGCACCTCTTTTGTCGCTGCAAAAAGGGCTATATCAAAACGATTTTGAAGTCGAATTGATATAGCTCTTAATTTTTGGAATTTATTTTGTAAGCTTTCTTACGCAGTCTGCACAAATTCCGTCAAATCCCTCGATTGTACCGACGGTTTCGGAATGAACCCAGCATCTGCCGCATTTTTCATGCTCGCTTGCACGAACATTAACCTTTACGACGTCTCCCTCGGCTGCATCTTCTGCGTTCTCCTCCGGCTCAACAGACGCCTTTGAGGTGATAAAGATTTCTGCAAGCTCAGCCTCCTGTGCCTTCAAGAAATCATACATATCGCCGCCTGCATATACAGTTACCTCTGCATCAAGTGACTTACCGATGATTTTCTCATTTCTTGCAGGCTCAAGTGCCTTGTTTACATCATTTCTTACAGCAATAATCTTATCCCACTTTTCCGCAAGCTCGCTGCTTTCGTATTCGTCTCTCGGTTCAGGCATTTCGTTAAGCATTACGCTAACCGCATCATCACCGCTTGTGTGCGGCATAAACTTCCAGATTTCCTCTGATGTATACACAAGAACAGGTGCCAAAAGCTTAACCATTGCGTCAAGTATCAAATACATCGCACTCTGTGCCGAACGTCTTTCATGCGAATCAGGCTTTTCGGTATAAAGTCTCGATTTTAATACATCAAGATAGAAGTTACTCATGTCAACAATGCAGAAGTTCAGCATTGCAGAATATAGTGTATGGAACTCATATTTTTCGTAAGATGCTATTGTCTTCTTAACAACCTCATTAAGCTTCAAAAGTGCCCACTTATCAATTTCAAGCATATCAGCGTATGCGACCATATCGCAGTTAGGGTCAAAGTCATTGATATTTGAAAGGATATATCTTGCAGTGTTTCTGATTTTTCTGTAGCCCTCAGAAAGCTGCTTTAACGAATCCTGGCTCATTCTCATATCTGTTCTGTAATCGGCGGATACAACCCACAGACGCAGAACGTCCGCACCGAATTTATCCACAATTTCCTGCGGACTGATGCTGTTACCCTTGGACTTGGACATCTTTCTGCCCTCGCCGTCCTGAATCATGCCGTGGGTAATAACAATCTTATAAGGTGCCTGCTTTTTAACCGCGATACTGGTCAGAAGTGACGACTGGAACCAGCCTCTGTACTGGTCATTACCCTCAAGGTAGATATCTGCAGGCCATACGAGGTCATCTCTTTCCTCGCAGACAGCAATATGTGACGAGCCGGAATCAAACCACACGTCCATTATATCCTTTTCCTTGGTGAATTCGCTGCAGCCACAGCTGCATACAAGACCCTCCGGAATTATCTCGGAAGCGTCAAGCTCCCACCACTTATCCGGACCTTCCTCGCGGAACAGCTTTGCAACAGCTGAAATAGTCCGATCATTTATAATGTCCTTTCCGCAATCCTTGCAGTAGAAAATCGGAATCGGAACACCCCATGTTCTCTGACGTGAAATACACCAGTCACTACGGTCAACCACCATTGACTTAATTCTGTCCTCACCCCATTCGGGAATCCACTTAACTCCGCTGATAGCACGAACAGCGTCCTCCTTTAATGCATCAACTGACGCGAACCACTGGTCGGCAGCTCTGAATATAATTGGGTGATTACATCTCCAGCAATGCGGATACTGATGGACAATATCCTGTGCAGCCAAAAGTGCACCGCTTGCCTTCAAGTTGTCAAGTATTTTTTCATTAGAATCCTCGTAGTAAAGTCCTGCAAATTCTCCTGCGTCCTCTGTCTGATAGCCCTTATCGTCTACCGGCACAACAATGTCAAGCTGAGGATATTTCTTACATACAATATAGTCATCAGCACCAAAGCCCGGAGCTGTATGAACACAGCCGGTACCGGCGTCAAGCGTAACGTGGTCACCCACGATAACAAGCGAATCACGCGAGAGGAACGGGTGCTGACAGGTCATCAGCTCAAGCTCCTGTCCCATAAAGGTCTTTACAACCTCATAGCTGCCGGCAAGTCCTGTAGCTGCAACAACCGCGTCAATAAGCTCGGTTGCAAGAACATATATCTCACCGTTTTCAAACTTAACTAAAGAATATTCAAGGTCAGGATTAAGGCAGACAGCAAGGTTTCCCGGCAGTGTCCATGTCGTTGTTGTCCAAATTACGAAATACACGTTTTCAAGACCCTCAAACAGACCCTTATCGTCCTTTACCGCAAATTTTACGTAAATTGAGGTTGTCTTATCCTCCTCATACTCAATCTCCGCCTCAGCAAGAGCCGTTTCACAGTGCGGACACCAGTAAACAGGCTTTAAACCCTTATAAATCAAGCCGTTTTTAGCCATTTCGCCAAAAACCTCAATCTGCTTTGCAACAAATTCATTTTTGAGCGTCAGATATGGATTGTCCCAGTCACCGATAACGCCCAGACGCTTGAACTGCTCCTTCTGATTTTCAACATGAGAGCACGCAAATTCACGACATGCCTGTCTGAACTTAACAGGTCCTGCCGTATGACGGTTTATGCCGAGCTTTTTTATTGCCTGCTGTTCAATCGGCAGACCATGGGTATCCCAGCCCGGTACATACGGTGCATAAAAGCCCTGCAGACTTTTATAGCGTACAATAATATCCTTAAGTATTTTATTAAGAGCGTGACCTAAATGAATGTCACCATTTGCATAAGGAGGTCCGTCATGCAGAATAAAAGGGGTTTTGCCCTTATTCTTCTCCTTTAACTTATTATATAAATCAATTTCCTCCCAATACTTCATTGTCTCCGGCTCTCTTTGCGGAAGATTTCCACGCATAGGGAACTCGGTCTGCGGAAGATTAACTGATTTTGTGTAATCCTTGCAATTCTCGCACATATTTTTTGTCCTTTCTATAAATAAAATCAGGGATAACGAAAGCTATCCCTACTATTTTACTCCAATTTGTCCAACATTTCAAGTAGTGCGGAGCAAATTTCTTTAATTCTTGTCTTATACCCCGTTACTTCTACCTGAACGCTTGCCAGTTCATTACGTTTATTCTGAATATCTTGGTCAAGCTGACGGTACATATTTTCCGATTTGGACTGAGCTTCGTTTACGATAACGGTAGCTTTTTCTGCAGCACTCTTCTTGATATCCTCAGCGGCCGTTTGAGCAAGCACTATTGACTGCTGGAGTGTGGCCTCCATTGCCTTATACTGCTCTATCGATCTGTTGAGTTGCTTAATCTGTTCCTTAAGCTCTGCATTTTCCTTATACAGCTTCTCATAGTCTCTTCCTACCAAATCCAGAAAATCATCAACCTCATCGGCGTTGTAGCCTCTCAGTTTAACCTCGAAGTCCTGTCTTTGTATGTCGATTGGTGTTAACATAGCTTCCACTCTCCCTATATATATTTCCTTAACGTAACATGAATTCTGTCACTCCTGGTTTTATTTCCTACCTCAAAAAGCTCTGCCCTGCCAAAGCCTCTGACTGATAAAAGGTCGCCCTCTTTTAAGAGAAAATCTACACCCGATATTTCGGAGTGATTTACCGATACCTTCCCTGAAAGGATGAACGCCTTGGCATCGCTCCTGCTGATTTTTAAAAGAGCCGCCAAAACCGCGTCGGCCCTAAGCGACGCCGCAACCGCATCAATTAGCTCAAAACGCCTTTCGGGAACGGTTATTTCATCAAATCCGCACATACGGATATCCACTCCGCAGCCCGACACCTTCCTGATATTGTCCTTTATAAATTCCGAGATATCCTCCGAAACAAAAACATAGGACACCTTATCCCCGGCAAGAATATCGCCTATCTTGCTCCGTTCTATACCAAGGGACAGAATCGTACCCAAATAATTTCTGTGAGTGATTTCCTTATCGTACTTTTTCGTAAATTCAAGTACCTTTATCGGGAAATATGACGTATCCGGCTCCTGCCATTTTGGGAACACACCCAGCATGCACCGTTCGGCATTTTCATATCCGCCGAATAAAATTCCGCCGAGAATACCTTCCTTTTTTAAAAGTGCCTGCTCCTTTTCGTCCAAAAACTTTGAGAACCTCGGAGTATGATATTTTTCGCAGAGCCTTACAATGTCCTGCATCTTTTTTATAAAAATATCATCGCTCATACAATTCTCCCTGAATTTCAATAAGGCGGAGCATGCTCCGCCTTATAAATACCGCATTATTTGAACATGCTCCAATCGAAGCCGGCACCTGATTTATCTCTTAAAAATTCGCCCGAAATACCATATGAAGACGGAGTTGCAATGAAGATACCACCTGATACCTTCTGGATATCACCGGACAGTCCGTAAACTGTACCTGCAATAAAATCAACAACTCTTCTGGCTTCTTCCGGGTCAAGTCCGCCTACATCGAGGATAACAGGACGTCTCTGCTTAATCTGGTCAGCAACCTCTGTTGAATTGTTAAAGCATTTCGGCTTTAACACAACAATACTCGGCTGATTTGCCTGTCTGTCAATAGGAACAACCTTGTTTCTTCTTGCAAACAGCGAGGTCCGCTCCTCATACTGTTCTTCAGCCTCTTCCTCTTCCATTTCATAATCTTCTTCGTAGTCTATATCACCAAAGCCGACAAAATCCTTAACCGCATCTACAAATCCCATGAAAACTTCCTCCTATACATTTTTATTTTATGTAGAGTAATCCCTGTGTCCGAAAATGGCTGTACCCACACGTACCATATTCGAACCTTCTTCTATGGCTATTTCATAATCTCCGCTCATACCCATAGATAGAAATTTCATAGTAATATTATCATATTTATTTCGCGATATGTCAATAAATTTGTTATTTATGTCACGAAAATGTAATCTATCCGCAAACTCACTGTCAAATTTCGCCAGAATTGTCATTAATCCGCAAACTTTCACGTGTTTTAGACCTTTTGCGTGCTCTATCATTTCGTCCACATTATCAATACCTGTTCCGAACTTTGTTTCCTCACCTGTGATATTCACCTGTATCAAAATTCGTATGGTATCAACTCCATGCTTCTCTGCCTGACGTTCAATTTCGTCCATGAGCTTTATCGAATCCACAGAATGTATCATATACACCTTGTCAATAATATACTTTACCTTATTTGTCTGCAAATGTCCTATAAGATGCCAGCGTACAGGCTTTACATGGTCATACTTTTCCAATATTTCCTGCACCTTGTTTTCGCCTATATCGGTAACTCCGCAGTCAATAGCCTCGTTTATCATTTCTGCAGGGTGCGTCTTAGTTACCGCAACAAGAGTAATATCCTCTGCTGTTCTGCCGCTTTTTTGTGCCGCAGCACTTATCTTCCTGCGAACCTCGTCTAAATTTTTTTCTATAAATGACATCACTTTTCACCTATCACAATATTATCGTATTCCCTAAGCATATTCTGTGAGCCGCTCACCGGAGAAACAATAACTGTTCCGCCGACAGTATCGGTATAAATCACATTGCACGGCTTAAACACCTGTGCTCCGGCACTTTTCACCAAAACGCCCCGTTCACCGCTATCCGCAACGCGAAGTGCAGATACCGGAATCCTGTAGCCCTCGTAGCTTTCCAAAATCAGCTCAATCCCGGAAAATCTAAGCGAGAACACACCCTCCTTATACTGCTCACATTTAACTACTATTACATTTTTTTCAGTTTCACTGTCCTCAGTAGATATGTATTCCACCGAAGCCTCCGCCTCAATTCCCGGAAGGTAATTAAAACGCAGCTTTACTTTTCTTCCGATTTTCAGATTTTGTGCAGTTTCTCTGTCCACCGTCATCATAACGTACCAGATATGATTATTAACCACCTTGCAGACAGGCTGACCTGCGCTTGCCGTTGTCTTATATTCCTTAACCGCATCAGCAAGCCCGTTATAGTCCGCAACCTTGTACGACATAACGGTTTTCGGAGTCAGCAGCTCCTCCAGCGAATCCACATTCTTCGAGAAAACTCCCGACATCTGCGAATATATATCATTTTTCACGCTTTTAAGGCTCGCTTCAAGAGAATTTTTTCTACTTTGCAGCGTTTCAAGGTCCTCGGCTGCGGTATTCTGCACATCTCCAGTTATAATTCCGTTAATCTGTGCCTTATATTCCGCTATTTTAGAAATGTTATGATTGGTTTTCGCTTTTATGATATTGTTTTTTATATTTTCAATATCCTCTTCGCTGTTCATTCCGCCTGTCATATACGCCGAGCTTCCCTCCACCGAATTTTCAAGCTCCGCAATTTTTTTATTTATATTGTTAAGCTCATTCAGTGTTTCCTCCGAAACAGCTCCTGTATAAACAGTAGAAAGAACCCGGTTTTTGCCAACTCGTGTTCCCTCCTGTATATAGTGATATACAGTTCCCGACGCCGGTGCATTATACACCTGCTCGGTGCGGACAATATATCCTGAGGTATCTATTTTGTTTTCATAAATCTCCGAGATAGCAACTTGCGTTTCCACAGGATTTTCAAGATAACGTATTCCGTAGAAAATGCAGAAGCAGATAACTCCCAGGAGAATAAAAGAAATACTCTTTTTCATTACCTTACCTTCTTTTTTCGTTCTCACCGTTTTACTGCGGTGCTCTCATAAGCTCAATCATATCCCAAACAGTGTACTTTCCCTCATCGTTCTTGGTCGAAAACGGTACCAAAATGTCGTCCTCGTCCAGTTTCAGCTCACTGTATATCATTTCAAGATTTTTCTCAAGCTCGCGTTTTGAAAGCTTATCGGTTTTTGTCGCAATCACGATTACTCCCTCGTCCGGCTGTGATGCACGAATCCAGTCGAGCATCATTTTATCATCCTCGGTGGGAGCATGGCGTGAATCCACCAGAAGCATAACCTTGCGAAGCTGCTGACGACGGTAAAGATAATCGTCTATCATATTTCCCCAGCTTTCTACATCAGCTTTCGCTCTTTTAGCATATCCGTAGCCCGGCAAATCCACCAGGAAAATAGTATCATCAATATTATAGAAATTTATCGTTATTGTCTTTCCCGGAGTTGAGCTTACCCTTGCAAGCGATTTTCTGTTCAAAAGCTTATTAATCATCGAGGATTTTCCCACATTTGAGCGTCCCACAAACGCAAATTCGGGATAACCCGTTTTGGGATACTGTTCCTTTTTTACCGCCGAAACGGCAATATCGGCATTGTGTAAATTCATAATCACACCTCATTTCTGTTCCTTGGGTATTTTAAAGCTGCCCGGCTTTTTCTTCTTTCCGAGTGCCACAGAAAGTACTTCGTCCATTGAAGAAACCGGCACAAATTTTATCGCACTTTTTACAACCTCCGGCACCTCATCAAGGTCGGGCATATTTTCGCTTGGGATAATAACCGTTTTAATTCCCGCACGATATGCCGCAACCGATTTTTCCTTAAGTCCGCCAATCGGAAGAACGCGGCCTCTTAGAGTAATTTCGCCCGTCATTGCAACGTCACGTCGCACAGGATAGCCTGTAAGAGCCGACGCCATAGCCGTTGCCATGGTTATTCCGGCAGAAGGTCCGTCCTTAGGCACAGCACCCTCCGGCACATGCACATGGATATCGCAGGTTTTATAGAATTTATCATAAATTCCCAATTCTTTGGTACGCGTGCGTATGTAGCTGATTGCAGCAACGGCGGATTCCTTCATAACATCGCCGAGGTTTCCCGTAAGCTCCAGCTTTCCCGTTCCCTCCATTACGTTAATCTCAACCGACAATGTATCGCCGCCTACGCTTGTCCATGCAAGGCCGCGTACGATTCCCACATCGTCCTTATCATTTATCATGTCTACAAGATATTTGTGCTTGCCCATATAATCGGTCAGATTCTTTGAGGTAATTTTAAGCGATTTCTTATTTTCCGCCAAAATCTTCTTTGCAGCCTTTCGCATAAGCGAGCTGATTTCACGCTCCAAGTGCCTTACTCCCGATTCGCGGGTATAGTAATTTATCAAATCTGCAATCGCGTCATCGGTAACGGTGACCTTATGCTTTTCAAGACCGTTTTTCCTGATTTGCTTGGGTAAAAGGTACTCTCTTGCAATACATTCCTTTTCCTGATTTGTATATCCCGAAACCTCAATCACTTCAATTCTGTCCAAAAGCGGTTCGGGAATGGTTGACAGGGTATTCGCCGTTGTTATGAACATCACGCCGGACAAATCAAACGGTACTTCTATGAAATGGTCACGGAATGCCGAATTTTGTTCTGCGTCCAAAACCTCTAAAAGTGCCGCAGACGGGTCGCCCTTATAGTCCTGCCCCATTTTGTCTATTTCATCCAGCAGGATAAGCGGATTTTTGACCTTTGCCTCCAAAACCGCAGAAATTATGCGTCCCTGCATTGCACCGATATAGGTTTTTCTGTGACCTCGGATATCCGCCTCATCATGGATTCCGCCGAGCGAAATTCGTACATATTTACGTCCGAGTGCCCTTGCAATACTTTTTGCAACCGATGTTTTTCCTGTTCCCGGAGGTCCGACAAGGCATAGTATAGAGCCGTCCTTTCCCGAAGTCAGCTTTCTGACTGCAAGGTACTCCAATATTCGCTCCTTTACCTTATCAAGCCCGTAATGGTCGGCGTCTAAAATTTCCTGTGCCGTCTTAATATCTATATTCTCCTTAGTACGCTTATTCCATGGAAGCGACAGCACCGTATCCAAGTAATTTCGCATCACCGCACTGTCCGGCGATGAGGTCTGCAGCTTTTCAAAGCGTGAAATATCCTTTTCAAGCTTTTCCGCAATTTCCTTTTTAAGACGCAGCTTCTTTAAGCTCTCGCGGTAAGCCTGTGCCTCTCCGCGTACTCCCTCTTTCTCGCCAAGCTCCTTTTCGATAACCTTAAGCTCCTCACGAAGGTAATATTCACGCTGATTTGCGTCAATATTCTTCTTGACCTTACTGTCAATTTCGCGTGAAATTTTAAGCACCTGAACCTCTTTATTAAGGGCAGCAACCAACTTTTCTATGCGGACATATACGTCCTGCTCCTCCAAAAGCTCCTGCTTTATTTTGTAATCAAGATTAACATTCGCCGCAATCGCATCGGCAAATCTTCCGGGACGAACGTCTCCGTTTGCAGTAATAAAATTCTGCGGCGGCAGGTTTTTGTTAAGTGCAAAATATTCATCAAATGCACTTTCAAGACTGCGTATAAAGCCTTCGTTTATTATCAGCTGGTCTGTGTCATTTTCCTCTGTTTTTTCTACCGCACAGCGATAATACGGTGTATCGGACAAAACCTCACAAAGACGGGCACGGTAAACACCGTCTATCATTACACGAACAGCTCCGCTTTGAAGACGGATTGTCTGGTTTACCCTTGCAACCACTCCTACTTTATATAAATCCAAAATCGACGGATTTTCCTTTGTCACGTCCATCTGCGTAACAAGAAAAATCTCCTTGTTGCCATTCATTGCCGCCTCCAACGCTCTGATGGATTTAGGTCTTATCGCATCAAAGCTCACCGATGAACGCGGAAATACCACAAGATTTCTCAGCGGCAAAAGCGGCAGCGTATGTATATTCTCCAAATTATTCACTCCTATTTTAGTTATACAAAGTATATTATATACCATTTCACGGCTTTTTTCAACCTATTTTGTCACAAAAAGCTGTATTTTGTCATCAAAAAAGCGGCATCTTTTTCCGACACCGCCCTTTTAGTTAAAATCAGACAATTCTGTTACGTCTTTCGCCCTTTTTAAAGCTCTCGATATTTTTTTTGATTTCCTCAAGGCATCTTACCCTTGATTCATACGCACCCCATGCAATATGCGGCGTTAATATAACATTGTCCATATCCTTTATTTTGTTGTAGCAATGCTCCGCGTCAAACGGCTCTTTAGTGTAAACGTCTACACCGATTCCGGCTATGCGATTTTCCAAAACCGCGTCGCAAAGTGCTGCCTCGTCAACCACCGCTCCCCTTGCAACATTGATAAGCACTGCTGTTTTTTTCATTTTGCTGAGCATATCGCGTGAAATTATACCATTCGTTTCAGGAGTTGACGGCAGATGCACCGAAATAATATCGGATTTTTCCATAAGCTCACCAAGTCCGACACAGTTGTAATTTTCATCGTTTGTACGCTTAAATGCAAGCACCTCGCAGCCCAAAGCCTTAGCAACTCTTGCCACCTGCTTTCCGATATCGCCCAGTCCGACAATACCCCAGGTCTTTCCGTTTACCTCATAATAGGTCGGCGTGAGCCTGTTTGCAACGCCGCTTTTTGTATATTCGCCGCTCCGTACAAAGTCGCAGTATTCCTTTTGATGCATAACGAGCGACAACGCCATTGATACCGTAAGCTGTGCTACCGACTGCGTTGAATATCCCTTTACGTTGCAAACCGCAATGCCTCTTTTTTCGCAATACGCGGTATCTATATTGTCATAGCCTGTAGCCGCAACACAGATAAGCTTTAGATTTTTTGCATTCTCCAGATTGGACGCATCAAGCTTTATTTTGTTTACGATAATAACCTCTGCGTCCCTGACACGCTCTGAAACACACGAGGCTTCGGTCGTTGCGAAAACGCTTACCTCGCCGTCAAAAATATTCAGATTTATGTCATCCCCAAGGGTTTTTCCGTCCAGAATTACAATTTTCATTTTTCCAAAGCCTTTCTGTAATTTAAAGTTCCAACTCAAAGCAGTGTTGCTTATTTTGCAGACAAAGCCGCACCGATTATGCCTGCATCGCCAAACAGTGTCGCAATCTCAATTTCAGCCTTTTTCATATAACGGTTATAGTCGTATTTTCTCACATACTCGATAACAGGCTTCAAAAGGTAGTCGCCCTCCTTTGAAATACTGCCGCCGATAACTATTTTTTCCGGCTGGAATATGTTTACCATGTTTGTAATACCTTCGCCTATGTATTCAAAATACTTGCTTACAACCGCGTTAGCAGCTGCGTCGCCCTTTTTGGCTGCGTCAAACGCTGTTCTTCCGCTCACTCTGCCCTCTGCCTTTGCAAGCTCATGCATCATGCTTTCGGGATTTTGTTCCATTGCCGCCTTGGTCTGTCTGATTAAAGCAGTTACCGAGGCATAAGCCTCCCAGCAGCCGAGTCTGCCGCAGGTGCAAGGCTCGCCGTCTGCCGCAATTACGGTATGTCCCAGCTCCGCTCCCACGCCGTTAAAGCCGCGGAAGATTTTTCCGTCGATTATAACGCCGCCTCCGACGCCTGTTCCGAGTGTGATAAAGACAAAGCTCTCAGCACCCTTGCCGTTTATTTCATATTCTCCCAAAGCCGCCGCATTTGCGTCATTTTCAAGATTTACAGGCAGGTCAAGATACTTTTTAAATTCCTCTGCAATCTCCGCATTCTCCATTTTCAGGTTATTGCTGTAGGTACAAATCCCCTTTGCATTGTCAATCGAGCCGGGGCAACCGATTCCTACTCCCTTTACATCATCGATTGATACTTCTGCCTTTTGGACAACCTTTTTTGAAACCTCCGCCATGTCCTTTACGATTTCACGCCAGTCACGCTCTGCCTTTGTCGGCACAGAGATATCCGCCAGAATTTTTCCGTTTTCATCAACAAGACCTACGGCGATATTTGTT
Source organism: Clostridia bacterium (assembly GCA_017621875.1). Classification (GTDB taxonomy): domain Bacteria; phylum Bacillota; class Clostridia; order UBA1381; family UBA1381; genus UBA1738. The sequence continues at coordinate 95,393 of JAGASE010000021.1, read as the reverse complement.
CCGCCTAAATCAATTCCTATGTAATACATTTTTCTTCCTCCTATACACGTGAAATAATAACCTCAAGCTCACCTTCAAATTCCAGCTCAGCCTCCTGTGCCGGCACGAACAGGCTGTCGCCCTTTTTAAGCTCAAAGCTTTTTCTGCCTATGCTCATTTTTCCGCTTCCGTCAACAACGATTACGCTCGCAAATGAGGTCTTGTCAAGCAGTTCTGACGCTTTTCCATTAACCTCAAGCTTCTTTACGGTAAAATATTTACATTCCGCAAGCACTCCGTCTGCGGCTTTTTCCGAAATTTCCGGTGCTTTTTCAAGGTTTGAAACCTCTATCGCCTTTTCTATATGCAACTGGCGTGGATTTCCCTCCTTATCGCGTCTGTCATAATCATACACTCTGTACGTAGTATTTGAGTTCTGCTGAATTTCACAAATCACAATTCCCGCACATATTGCGTGAACGGTTCCCGACTCGATGAAGAACACATCACCTTTTTTAACACTAACCTTATTCAAAACCTCTAAGATGGTATTTTCCCTGATACGCTTTTCCAGCTCGTCCTTTGTAATGCTCCGGTTAAAGCCGTAATACAAATACGCACCCTCGTCAGCCTCCAAAATATACCACATTTCGGTTTTTCCGTACTCGCCCTCAACCGAAAGTGCATATTCATCGTTCGGATGAACCTGTATTGACAGGTTATTTTTTGCATCTATAAACTTTATTAAAAGCGGAAAATAATCAAATTCACGTGCCTTTGTTCCCAAAAGCTCAAAACCGTTGATATCTATGTACTCCGAAAGAGTTTTTCCGCAAAATTCTCCCTCGGCAATCACGCTTTGTCCGTCCTTATGACAGGAAAGCTCCCAGCTCTCCGCAACAATATCGAGGTCGGATTTTTTATTATAGCTTTCCTTTAGCTTCGTGCCGCCCCAAAGGTAATCCTTAAATGCCGGCAAAAGCCGTACCGGTAATAGTTTTTCCATTTTTTCTCTCCTTTTAATAACCAAATAAGTGTTGAGATGTCCCAACACTTATTTATGATAAAATTCACCAAATCATACTGACAATTTTCTGATAAGTCCCATAAGCTCATAGGAAAGCTGTTTCTTCATTGACAGTGCTTCTTCTATTTCGATATCAACCATCTCGCCGTTTCTTATGCAGACAACTCTGTTTTCCTTGCCGTCCAAAAGCAGCTCCACACACTTTGCACCCATCTGGCTTGCAACCACTCTGTCCTTAACAGTCGGCGAGCCGCCTCTCTGAACGTGACCGAGGATAGTTGCTCTTGATTCCATTCCTGTTTCTTCCTGAATTTTCTTAGCAATCTCGACAGCTCCGCCTACGCCCTCTGCAACAATTACGATACAGTGCTTCTTTCCGCGTGCGATACCCTTTTTTATTACCTCGATAACATCTCTGTTAAAGTCAAATTCAAATTCAGGAACCAAAACCACCTCAGCTCCGCAGGCAATAGCCGTCTCAACAGCGATATATCCCGCGCCTCTGCCCATTACCTCAATAACCGAGCATCTCTCATGGCTTGATGAGGTATCTCTCAGCTTATCAACAGCTTCAATAACTGTATTTAAGCAGGTATCATAGCCTATAGTATATTCACTGCAGCTGATGTCATTGTCGATAGTACCCGGCATCGCGATTGTCGGAAGTCCCATACGGCACAAATCTCTTGCTCCGCGAAAAGATCCGTCTCCGCCAACTACGATAAGACCGTCAATACCGAGTTCTTTCGCAGTTTCAACCGCTTTTCTAACTCCTGCCTCTTCTTTAAATTCAAGGCATCTTGCAGTTTGAAGTATAGTTCCGCCCTTTTGCAGGATTTCGCCTACGCTTCTTGCCTCCATAAGCTCTACGTCGCCGTTGATAAGACCGTTATAGCCCTTCTTTACGCCGTAAACCTCAATTCCGTTATATATACCGCATCGTACAACTGCACGAATAGCCGCGTTCATACCCGGTGCGTCGCCGCCACTTGTTAAAACACCGATTTTTTTAATTTCTCTTCCCATTTTATTCCCTATCCTTTCCATTGCAGCAAGCTGCAAAAATCTTTAGAAATTCAGATTTCCGTATCAATAATTATACTATGTGCCTGACTTACCTCCTGCGACGGTACCAATATTTCAAAATACTCGTCGTCCTTTCTGACCATAGATATAATATTATTATCCTTTAACGCTTTTTTCAGCAAGGACACGTCATTCTCATCCTTAGCCATATATATTACTGTCCACATATTCTACTCCGCATTTCCGGATTTTATACTGCCGTGCTTAGTCAGAATTTCGGCTTTTCCGTTCACCTTGATAGCAGAGGTTGTCTGCGTAAACTGTGCAATGTATACCTCTCCTGCATCAAGCTTTTCTGTATGGTGAAATCTCGTGCTTGAGCCTCTTGTAAGACCCATAATATTCACGCCGTCCTCCAAAGCTTTTACAACAATATAATCATTTAAAATGATATCCTCTTCCATTGTTATAACATTCCTTTCTACAGTCACAAAATCCAAGGCTGAAAGAAATTTTCGCAGATTTCCACTTTAATGCGATGGCTACCGTACAGGTGTACTGCCCGAGCAAAGGTGGTAAAATGCGGAAATTCATTCAGACTTTATCAACTCCTGTCAAAACAGTATTGTATATCATTTTCATGTAAATTTCAATATATTTTTACAAAATTTAGCCGAATTTAACATTATTTTTCCCAAAAACAGCCTCTAACTCATCTAAAATACTACTGTTTTCATCAATCCAGCAGTTTTTCGGAGCAAAAAAGCGTTTTTTTGTATCGGCACAGAAAAAACAAACAGGCGTATCTCCGCATGACCTTTCCATAAGCCGCACTGCGGCTTTTAAGACGGTATCGTCAAGAGTTCCCATTTTTACATAAAGGATTCTTTTGTCCTTAAGCATTTCAGGATTGATTTTCTGCTCGTCCTTTATAGCTTTATCCGCATCAGGCTCTTTTATTCCGGCAAGAAGCGAGGCTTTTTCGCACAAAAGCTTGGGTTCCTCGTCCTCCCGAAGGCTTACTCTTCCCTCAAGCATAACTATGCTTTCCTCCGAAAGAATGTGATTAAAGCTTGTCAGAATCTTAGGGAAAACTATAACCTCAATCGCACCGTACAGATCCTCAATACGCAGAAAAGCCATCTGCGAATTATTTTTAGTTGTTTTATTCTTTCGGTTGGTAATAATTCCGCACAGCTTCACATACTGTCCGTCCTTTATTCCACCCTCGGTTTCCTTATATCCACCGTCCTCGTCGCGTTCTATTGACGACATCACAGTGCCGATATTTACCGTTGTAAGCTTTGCTGCCTTTTCCTCATATTCCTCCATTGGGTGTCCCGAAAAATATATTCCTGTAGTTTCCTTTTCAAATGCTAAAAGCTCCTTTTTCGGATATTCCGAAATATCAGGAAGGTCGGTTTCCTTTGCCGCCTCTGCCGTATCCTCACCGAAAAGCGACATCTGCCCTGCTACATTAAATTTTCTTTCGCCTGCCTCGCTTTCAATAACGCCTTCAAAGACATTTATAAGCTGTGCCCTTAAAACTCCGAGCGAATCAAAAGCCCCGCATTTTATAAGCCCCTCTACTGCACGCTTATTCATTTCCTTATCGGTCATTCTGTGAATAAAATCCGCAAAGCTTTTAAATTTTCCGTTTTTCTCACGCTCGCTGACAACAGCCTGCACAAAGCTCCTGCCTACATTTTTCACCGCAGTAAGCCCGAATCTGATGTTACTGCCTTCAACCGTAAAGCCCTCGCCGCTCATATTGATATCGGGCGGAAGCTTGTCTATTCCGAGTGTTTTGCAGTTTACAAGATAGGAATTAATCTTATCCAAATCCTCAACGCTCGAAATCAGCGACGCCATATATTCAACCGGATAAAAGGTCTTTAAATACGCCGTCTGATATGTTATAAACGCATATGCCGCAGCGTGAGATTTGTTAAAGGCATAGTTTGCAAACTCGTTTATTTCATCAAAAATATCTATTGCAACCTTTTCATCAATTCCTCGTCTTATACAGCCGTCAATAATCCACTCGCCGTTTTCGTCCTGCTTTCCGTAAATGAAGTTTCTGCGTTCAATTTCCATTTTGTCTGCTTTCTTTTTGGAAATAACACGCCTCAGCATGTCCGCACTTCCGAGTGAATACCCCGCCATACTCCGCACGATTTCAAGCACCTGCTCCTGGTACACGATACAGCCGTAGGTTACATCAAGAATATCCGCTAAAATCGGGTGCTTGTACGTAACTTCATTCGGGTGGTTTTTGTTGTATATATATTTAGGTATGGAATCCATAGGTCCCGGACGATAAAGAGCAATTCCCGCAATAATATCTTCAAGGTTGTTGGGCTTTAGCTCCTGCATAAAGGATTTCATTCCGGCACTTTCTATCTGGAAAACACCCTCGGTATTTCCTGTCGAAATAAAATCATAAACCTCTTTTATTCCGTAGTCCAGCTTATCAAGCTCTATTTTGATGCCACGCGTCTTTTCTATTATAGAAAGTGCATTATTGATAACAGTAAGGTTTCTGAGTCCCAAAAAGTCCATTTTTAAAAGTCCCAGTCCCTCAACAGTATCCTTTACAAACTGCGTGGTTAAAACGTCGTCGTTCGTCTGCAGCGGCATATAGTTCACGATAGGCTCCTTACAGATAACAACGCCCGCCGCATGCGTTCCCGAATGTCTTGACAAGCCCTCCAAAGCCCTTGAGGTATCAATAAGCTCCTTAATCTTCGGGTCATTATGATAAAGCTCCGAAAGCTCCGCGGACACCTCAAGTGCCCTGTCTATCGTAATATTCAGCTCATTAGGCACAAGCTTTGCCACCTTATCGGTTTCGGCATAAGGAATGTTTAATGCCCTTCCTACGTCGCGGATTGCAAGCTTTGCCTTCATCGTACCGAAGGTAATAATCTGTGCGACATTTTCCTCGCCGTATTTGTGAACAACATAATCGATAACCTTCTGTCTGCCCTCGGGTGCAAAGTCTACGTCGATATCCGGCATGGAAACACGCTCCGGATTTAAAAATCTCTCGAAAATCAAGCTGTATTTTATAGGGTCAACATCGGTAATCTCAAGCGTATACGCAACAATGCTTCCTGCCGCACTGCCTCTTCCCGGTCCTACTCCAACACCGTTTTTCTTTGCATAGTTAATAAAATCCCATACTATAAGGAAGTAATCCACAAAGCCCATGCTTTTTATGACGGAAAGCTCATATTCCAGTCTTTTTGAAAGCTCGTCCGTCACCTCGGAATATCTGCGGCCAAGGCCCTCGCGGCACAGCTCGTTTAAATATTCCCATGCGGTTTTGCCGTCCGGCACATCGTAGCTTGGCAGATGCCTTGTTTCAAAATCAAATTCCACATTGCACCTTTCGGCAATTTTTCCCGTATTCTCAATAGCCTCAGGAGCGTACGGAAACAGCTCTGCCATTTCCTCCGGCGATTTTATATAAAACTCATCGGTTTCAAACTTCATTCTGTCGTCGTCTTCCACCGTTTTCTGCATTTGAATACACATTAGGACGTCCTGATATTTGGCGTCCTCTTTTTTTACGTAATGTATATCATTTGTGGCAACAAGCCCTACTCCCAGCTCCTTTGCAAGACGTATCAGCTGAGGATTTATGCGTTTCTGTTCGGCTATCGAATGATCCTGAAGCTCAATGAAAAAATTATTCTTCCCAAACACGCCAATATATTTTTCAGCGATTTTTTTTGCAGCCTCATAATCATCGGCGGCAAGTGCCTTCGGGATTTCTCCGGCAAGGCATGCAGAAAGTGCAATAAGCCCCTCGCTGTGCTGCGACAAAAGCTCAAAATCTATCCTCGGCTTATAGTAAAAGCCCTCGGTAAAGCCCTTTGACACTATATATGAAAGGTTTTTATACCCTGTCTGATTTTCACACAGCAAAATAAGATGACTGTATTTCGAGTCATATTCATGCACCTTATCAAAGCGGCTTCGCGGAGCCATATACACTTCACAGCCGATTACCGGCTTTATTCCCTGTGCAAGTGCTTCCTTATAAAAATCCACAACGCCGTACATAACTCCGTGGTCGGTAATGGCACAATGCTGCATGCCCAGCTCTTTTACTCTCGATATCAGCTTTTTTATGCTTGCCGTACCGTCCAAAAGACTGAACTCCGAGTGCGTATGTAAATGTGCAAACACGGTATTTCCTCCCCTCAAAGCTTTTCTGCTATTTCCGTAATTCGTTTAAGTCGATGATTTACGCCCGATTTTCCAATCGGCGGACTGAGCCGCTCACCAAGCTCCTTAAGGCTTTCCTCAGGATATTTACACCTTATCTCGGCAATCTCCCTCAAGGTTTCGGGCAGCTCGTCAAAGCCCATATACTTTTCTATTTTCTTAATTGCCTCTATCTGGCGAAAAGCGGTTTTTGTTGTTTTTTCAATATTGGCAATCTCGCAGTTTGCCTGACGGTTTGCGGTATTGCGAAGCTCCTTTTCAATCGAAATATTATAAAGCTCCATTGCCGCTCCAACAGCTCCCATAGCTCCCAGGGCGTCCGCAATCGCCTCATACTCCTTGATATACACCACATACCGTCCCTTTCGGCAGGTGATTTTTGAGCCAATTCCCAATTCGCTCAGTATATCCCTTATCTGATTTGCATAGCTTTCATGCTTTGCATCAAATTCCATATGATAACGCGTTTTGGGGTCAAGCATTGAGCCTCCGCCCAAAAACGCACCCCGTATATACGCTGCCCTGCAGCAGTCCAACGGCGTTATCTCCGCATCACTTGTATTAAAGAGCAGCAGCCGCATTGCCATAACATCGGTGAAAAATTCAAAATCAGGTCTAAATTTGAAAGAGCCGTTTCTGTTAATATAGTCAATCTGCAGCCCGAAAACCTTTCCAAATAAAAACTGAATACGCTCCGCAACATCTTCATTTTCTGTCACAATCAAAATCTGCCCGTCACGATAGCTTGTGCATACCTTTATAATCGAGGACAGCTCTGCAATATCGCAAAAATCGCAGCTGTTTTCAAGCTTTGCAAGCTGTGCCTTTATATTCTGCGTAAAAGACATTACGATTTACTCCTCAAAATATCCCTGTGAATAATATTCACGTTATAGTTATCCAGTGCCGCAGCCAGCAGGTTTGCCATGGTCACGCTTCTGTGCTTTCCGCCGGTACAGCCGATAGAAACGGTCAGTGAGCTTTTGCCCTCCTCGATATACAGCGGAATTAAAAATTTAATCATATCATTCAGCTTGTCCATAAATTCAACTGCCGAACGCGTTGACATAACATAGTCCTGAACCTCTTTTTCGTTTCCGGTTTTATCCTTAAGCTCGTCAACATAAAACGGATTTGCAAAACATCTCACGTCAAATATAAGGTCCGCATCAAGCGGAATACCGAACTTAAATCCGAAGGACATCACATTTACCGAAAAGCTGTCACAGGTTGCATCATTATATATTTCACGAAGTCTTTTTGAAAGCTGCTGCAGAGAAAAATCCGAGGTATCCACAACAGCGTCCGCCTCGTCATAAATTTTCTCCATCATTTTACGCTCGGTCTGTATGCTGTCCAAAAGTCCTTTTTTGCTCGCAATCGGGTGAATACGGCGTGTTTCCTTATAACGTTTTACTAAAACCTCGTCCCTTGCCGTTACAAAAATCAGCTTATAATCATAACCATTTTCCTTCAATATCTTAAGGTTATCCAAAAGCTCGCCAATCATTTCTCCCACTCGTGAATCAATGACAAAGGCAACCTTGTCATACTTTCCGTTTATTGAAATAAACATCTCCGCAAGCTGCGGAATGATTACCGGCGGCAGATTATCCATACAGAAAAAACCTGCGTCCTCCAAAAAGCGTATTACCTGCGTTTTTCCCGCTCCCGACATTCCTGTAACTACCGTAAACTGCATCAAAATTCCCCCAACATCTTAACTTCTGTTTCTAATTTAACTCCGAATTTATCATAAACTGTTTTTTGAATATGCTCGATTAAACCAAGCACATCCCTTGCTGTCGCGTTATCCGCATTAACCACAAAGCCCGAATGCTTTTGTGAAACCTCTGCTCCGCCTATACGAAATCCCTTTAAGCCTGCGTCCTCGATAAGCTTTCCTGCAAAAAACCCTTCAGGTCGTTTAAATGTACTGCCGGCACTCGGCATAGAAAGCGGCTGCTTTGAGGTTCTTCTCTCCTTAAAATCGTCCATCATTTCCTTTATCTTATCATACTCTGACTCATCAAGCGACATTTCAGCTGAAAGAATCACTGCGTCCTTATCGCAAAAAATGCTGCGGCGGTATCCAAAATCCAACTCATCTTTATCTGCAGTCCTTATCTCGCCGTCCTCAAGATAGGTCACGCTCGTGATAACGTCCTTCATCTCTCCGCCGTACGCACCTGCATTCATAAACACCGCACCGCCTAAGGTTCCAGGTATTCCCGAAGCAAACTCAAGCCCCGAAAGCTCATGCTTCAGGGCAGTATTTGCAAGCCTTGACAACAGTATTCCGCTTTGTGCCTTTATGGTTTTTCCCGAAACCTCTGTGCTATCAAAGCCTCGTGCAAGCTTGATAACCAGCCCGCGTATGCCCTTATCTCCCACAAGCAGATTTGAGCCGTTGCCCATAACTATATAGTCTATTCCCTTATTTTTAGCATATTCGATTAAATTCCTTACCTCTTCTTCCGATACCGCTTCACAAAATTCATCGGCAGGTCCGCCGATTTTAAAAGAAGTATGATTTTTCATCAACTCATTCTTTTTTATGTTCATATGCTCTAAACTGCCTTTCTAAAAAAATCAGATTTCCTCACGCATCAGGGTGTGCGTTTATCTCTATAAGCTTATGCAGCCATTTTGCTCTTCGTTCCACATTTTGCAGTCATACGGACACTTTTCAACGTTTTTATGACCAAAATGTATGTGCGAACATCTGTGATTATATTTCCTCGCCCTCCGACTGCCTTTGCATTTCCCTCATAAGTCTGTTGTTAAGCTCAACCGCCGCGTTATATCCCATACGCTTCTGACGGTTGTTCATAGACGCAACCTCAATAATAATTGCAAGATTTCGTCCCGGCTTTACCGGAATCGTAAGGCTTGGGATATTTATGCCCATTATATTTGTATATTCGTCCAGCATGCCCAGACGGTCATATTGCTTGCCCTCAACCCAAGGCTCCAGATGGATAATCATATTTATGCCTTCGGTATCCTTAACGGCACCCATACCGAAAATTTCCTTTACGTCAATAATTCCTATGCCTCTAAGCTCTACAAAGTGTCTTATAATAGCAGGCGATGAGCCTACCAGCGTTCTTGACGATACCCGCTTTATTTCAACCGCGTCGTCTGCAACAAGACGGTGTCCTCTTTTTAAAAGCTCGATAGCCGTTTCGCTTTTACCGACTCCGCTTTCACCCATAATAAGCACGCCCTCGCCATAAACCTCAACCAAAACGCCGTGACGCGTTCTTCTCGGTGCAAGCTGCACATTCAAATAGCTTATAAGGGCACTCATTATACTCGACGTTGTTTCCTCGGTACGCAGTATTGTCATATCATACTTTTCCGCAAGCTCCAGCATCTCAGGAAATATCTGAATATTTCTGGTTATTAAAAGTGCCGGAAACTTAGTTGAGAAAAGACGGTCCATCAGCTCATACCGCTTTTCTCTCGGGAACTGTTCAAGATATGTCGCCTCGACCTTTCCCATAATCTGAATACGCTTCGGGTCAAAATAGTCGTAAAAACCGGCAATCTGCAGTGCAGGTCGGTTAAGCTCCGGAGTATCAATCATTATTTCATCGATATCGGACGACGAATATATCTTTTCAAAGGAAAATTCCTCTATTACCTTTGAAAGATGTATTTTGAAAATTGTATCGTTCATTTCTATAACCTCCGTTTGGACATAGGTATACATTTTTATTATATACCAAAACCGACTTTATTTCAATTAAAATTTTTACAAATATTTATCTTTTTTGCCGAAAAAATAAAATAGACTGCATAATTTAAAAAAATTTTATAAAAATACTTGCATTATCCAAAAAAATGTGGTAGAATATTTATGTTTTGATAATCGTTAGCACAAATAGGAGGTGTTTTCAAATGGCAAAATGTGATATCTGCGGAAAAGGCGTTACCTTTGGAATTAAGGTCAGCCACTCACACAGAAGATCAAACAGAACTTGGAAGCCTAACATTAGAAAGGTAAGAGCAGTTGTAAACGGCAATACAAAATCAGTTAACGTTTGCACCCGTTGCCTGCGTTCAGGAAAGGTCACACGTGCAGTTTGATTTTTACAGATTTGGCAGAGGAATAAACGTTCCTCTGTTTTTTTCTTGTAAAATTTTGTATTTTTTTAATATTTATTTTGCTTTTTTGATAATTATATGTTATACTGTATATAGTATGTTAAAATTCGTGGTTTTCATGAAATTAATTACACTATGATTTTTACGTAATATTCGTTTTATATAAGCTCTGCAAATCGGCTTTTGCCGAAATTCATACAGGGCGTAGGAAAATCGGCGGGATATTCTGATAAGTGCAGCGATGCCTCTTTTCCTGTATTTTAAATTTGAGGAGTGTGAAATTGTGGAGAAATTGGTAATCAAAGGCGGAAATCCCCTCCATGGCACTATCGCCATCAGCGGAGCAAAAAATGCCGCAGTTGCTATTATCCCCGCTTGTCTATTAATTAAGGACAGATGCCGCTTGGAAAATCTGCCCGATATAAAGGACGTTAAGTTATTTTTAAATATACTCCGTGACCTCGGAGCGACAGTTGATGTTATTGACAAAAATACCGTGGAAATTGACTGCAGTACGGTCAATTCTTTCCACCCACAGGATGACCTTGCCCGAAAAATGCGTGGTTCCTCCTACCTTATCGGTGCTCTTTTGGGACGTTTTCGCGAATGCGTTGTTGCCATGCCCGGCGGCTGCGATTTCGGTACAAGACCTATCGACCAGCACATAAAGGGCTTTGAAGCCTTAGGTGCTGAATGTGACCTTGCTTATGCCAGAGTTTCAGCAAAGGCAGACGAGCTTACCGGTGCAAACATTTACTTTGACGTAACCTCAGTAGGTGCAACTGTAAACGTTATGCTCGGAGCTGTTACCGCAAAAGGCGTTTCTATCCTTGAAAATGCGGCAAAAGAACCGCATATTGTTGACCTTGCAAACTTCTTGAACGCAATGGGTGCAAAAATCAGGGGTGCAGGAACGGATACCATTAAAATCACCGGCGTGGACAAGCTTCACGGCGGCACATACTCTATTATCCCCGACCAGATAGAAGCCGGCACCTTCATGATTGCCGCTGCTGCAACACGCGGCGATGTAACCGTTGCTAATGTAATTCCGAGGCATCTTGAATGCATCAGTGCAAAGCTTAAGGAGTCCGGCATTTTGGTAGAGGAATTTGATGACAGCGTCAGAGTTTTTGCGGACAAAAATAAAAAGCTAAAAAAAGTCAACTTTATCGCACTTCCCTATCCCGGCTATCCGACCGATATGCAGCCACAGTTGGTTACATATCTTTCTACAGTAAACGGTACAAGCACGGCACGTGAAGGCGTGTGGGATGACCGCTTCAGATATGTTGGCGAATTAAAGCGTATGGGTGCAGATATCACTGTTGAAGGAAAGCTTGCCATCATAAACGGTGTTCCCAAGCTCATGGGTACAACAGTTCGTGCAACCGACCTCAGGGGCGGTGCGGCAATGATTATCGCAGGTCTTATGGCGGACGGCACTACCGAAATCGTGGATATTCACCATATCGACCGCGGATATGAGAATTTTGAAGCAAAATTTGCTTCTCTCGGCGGTAACATCGAAAGAGTTGTATATACAGAATAAAAGGAGTAATTAATCAAACATGTTTTTATCCCTGGTAAGCGGATCATCAGGTAACTGCACTCTCGTCTCGGACGGAAATACCACTATTTTGGCTGATTGCGGTCTATCCTGTAAAAAACTGGAGCAGGCACTGGAAAAGGTTAAAATTAATCCCCATGACATTGACGCTCTTGTTATAACACATGAACACAGCGACCATATTAAAGGGGCAGGCATTGTATCAAGAAAATACGGCCTGCCCGTTTTTGCTACTGCAAAAACACATGAGGTTATGGATATAGGCAACATTGTCGACAAGAATATTAAATATATCACACCCGATATTGATTTTGAAATCGGTACGATAGGCGTCTGCCCGTTCTCAATTCCGCACGACGCCGCAAATCCGGTAGGCTACAACTTTTTCTTCGGCGAGAAAAAGCTTTCGCTTGCAACCGATATAGGCAGAATGAACGACTACATTATGGAAAAATTAAAGGGCAGCATAGCGGTACTTTTAGAGTCAAACCACGATATAACGATGCTGAAAAACGGCAGATATCCTGCTGTTTTAAAAAAACGAATCCTCAGTGAGTTTGGACATCTATCGAACGATGACGCCGCAAAAACAGTGGTTGAGCTTGCAAAAAGCGGAACTGCTCACATCATGCTCGGTCATCTTTCTAATGAGAACAATACACCAACTGCTGCATACACTAAGACGGCACAGCTGCTTTGCGAAAACGGGCTTGAGCTTAATAAAGACGTCGCACTTTCTGTTGCGGCAAGATTCGAGGTGTCATGCTTTAAATGAATATAACAATTATTTGTGTAGGAAAAATTAAAGAAAAGTTTTTTACCGACGCTGTATCGGAATACTTAAAGCGTCTGTCACGCTTTGCCAAAACAGAGATTATTGAGGTGAAGGACGAAAAAATCCCCGACAATGCATCAAGCCGTGAATGTGAAATGATACTGGAAAAAGAAGGAAATTTGATTCTTTCCAAAATCCCGAAAAACAGCTATGTTATTTCGCTTTGCATTGAAGGACAGGAAATGTCCAGTCCTGCACTTGCCGACAAAGTCAAATATATTTCAATGGAGGCAAGTCATATAACCTTCATCATCGGCGGCTCTCTCGGCATTTGGGAGGAGGTTAAAAAAGAGTCCAAGCTTCGCCTGAGCTTTGGAAAAATGACTCTTCCTCATCAGCTTATGCGTGTTGTGCTTTTAGAGCAGATTTACCGCAGCTTTAAAATTATCTCAAACGAGAGCTATCATAAATAGTGTCATTATACTTAAAAACCACATGAAAGCTTAGCCTGCATGTGGTTTTTGGTTATTTTTGGGTTAGTTTAGACTAACCTCTTTGCAAAAAAAATTACGCTTCTTTAAAATATTCACACAACGCATCATTCAATGCACAGGCACTTGAAGAATTGCAGTGCTTTATAACAGCTCCTGCCTTTTCCGCCTGCTGCGAAGCCGTTTGAAGCATTTTATGTGCAACAGTCTGCGTAAACACAATCACCATATCGGGATTGCCGATCTGATTTTTGAAGTTTGCCGGACATTGCGTAAAAATCTTACATTTACAGCCGTATTTTTTGCATATTTCCTTATATCTGCAATGCATGCGGTCGTGTCCGCCTACAATAACTATACTCATCTATAGAATCACCTCTTTAAATTTTAGGGTACTGCCCGCTAAATCGAGCAGTACCCTCATTTTTTGATAAGCTTACTTATCTTCATCTTTTTCATTTGACGTGCCGCCTGAACAGCCACAGGAGCAGGTGCCGTTGCCTCCCGCAGGGCATCCGATACACTTCGCACCGCTCTTTTTTGCTTTAATGATATAACGTACAGCAGCTCCTAAGATAAGTACCAATACAGCTCCAACAATCAAATCCGTCATATGAAAAACTCCTTAATTATACTTTTGACTTTTGCTTTGCAGTTAAAGCATATTCCTCCTTAAGCTTCTTGTCTGAATTCTTAATAAGAGCAATAACAATGCCGACTATAACTGCAACTGCGATAAGACCCGGTAAGAATCCGTCACCAACTCTGCCTTCTGTAATAAGTGTACCAATCTGGTAAACAAGATACGCAACAACATAGCCTACGCCCAGCTGGAGAGCAATTCCGCCGAACATCCATTTCTTATCCTTGATTTCAGAATTCATAGCACCTATAGCCGCGAAGCAAGGCGGTGTGAACAAATTGAACATCAGGCAAGCAAGTGCTGCGACAGCTGTAATCCCAAATACTCCTGCCACTTCAGAAGCTCCGCCGATAAGGGCAAGCTCTTCTGTATCGATAAAGTTAGATATTCCGTAAACAACAGCCAACGTACCAACAACATTTTCTTTAGCAATAAAGCCTGTAACAGCAGCAGCTGCCATCTGCCATACACCAAATCCAAGCGGAATAAGAAGCACTGCGATAGGTGATGCAATAGAAGCAAGGATAGAAGTATTCTCCATACCCTCTTCAACAACCTGGAAGCTCCAGTTAAACATCTGCATAATCTGCACCAATGCGTTGCAAACAAGGATAATTGTACCTGCCTTAACTATGTACGCCCAGCCACGTGAGCACATCGACTTAAATGCCAAAACAAAGCTTGGAACCTTGTACTCAGGAAGTTCAATAATGAAAAATGACTTTCTGTTTTTGTAACCTGCAATCTTGTTAACCAGTAAAGCTCCCAGGAAAATCAATACAATACCAACAAAGTACATTAATGTTCCAACCCAAGACGCGTCTGCAAAGAATACGCCTGCGAAGAGTGCAATAACCGGAAGCTTAGCACCACAAGGCATGAACGGAGTAAGCATTGCAGTGGCTCTGCGTTCTCTTTCATTACGAATTGTACGGCAAGCCATAATACCCGGTATCGCACAGCCGGTACCGATAACAAAAGGAATAACCGATTTACCCGACAAGCCTACCTTTTTGAAAATCGGGTCGAGCACAACGCTTACACGTGCCATATAACCACAATCCTCAAGCAAAGCGATAAGGAAGTACATAACCATAACCAGCGGCAGGAAACCAACAACGGCACTCACACCGCCAACGATACCGTCAACAATAATTGTCTGCAGAAGAGGATTTGCACCTTCTACCCATCCTGCAACGATTTCGCCGAATGCATCAATCCAGCCGCACAGAATTTCTGCAAGCCACGGACCGAATCTTGCCTGAGAAATATCAAACACCAAAAACATTACGATTGCAAAAATCGGAATACCTACCCATTTATTTGTTAAAACAGCATCAATCTTATCCTGTGAATTTCTTTCTTTTGTCAATACCTTACGCGTTTCAACAGCTTCTACTATTTTGTTTACAAAAGCAAATCGTTTTCTGTCCGCCTCTTCCACAACAGCCTTGTTTGTAAGGTCAATATCACCCTGAACATACGGAGCAACCTGTCCCTCTCCCTTGAGCTCTACAGCTGTCTTTACAACCTCTGCAAGCCCCTTATCTGAAGTAGCAACCGTTTCTATAACAGGGCAGCCCAGCTTTTTTGAAAGACTCTCAACGTCAATTTTTGTTGCCTTCTTCTCGTTGATGTCACTCTTGTTGAGTGCCACAACTACAGGAATACCAAGCTCTAAAAGCTGTGTTGTAAAGAACAAGCTACGGCTTAGGTTTGAAGCATCAACGATGTTAATAATAGCATCAGGATTTTCATTTTTAACATATCCGCTTGTAATGCTCTCCTCTGAAGTAAACGGCGACATAGAGTACGCACCCGGAAGGTCAACCGCGATTAAGTCTTCTCCCGCACAATAGTTTTTCTTGATAAAACCTTCCTTCTTATCTACGGTAACTCCTGCCCAGTTACCAACACGCTCATTTTTTCCGGTAAGCATGTTATACATAGTGGTTTTACCGCTGTTCGGATTGCCTGTCAAAGCAATTCTCATAAAAAATTCCTCCTCTTTGTAACAGATTTATCTGAAACTGAAATTCATGCCACAGCAGTTAGGCAAAGCTAACCACCTGACAAAATATATACGACCGCAAATATATGCCGGTCGCTTATATTCCTTATATTATAATCGCTTCTGCAAGCTGATTATCAATGTTATATCTACCATCCTTGATAGATACAATACATCCGCCTTTTAAATGCGAAATTACAGTTATAGCCTCACCACTATAACAGCCCAAAGAAAAAAGAAAGGCATTTAATTCTTCATCATCAGTGTCAATTTCTTTTATAATATATTCTTTTTCTTCCTGTGCATCACGTAGTGTCATAGCTTACCTCGATTCCACAACAGTCTTCTCATTCAATCTTCAACACAGTTAGTTTAACATAACTAACTCATTTTGTCAATATTTTCTTTGAATTTTTTTGAAATTTAACAATTTTAATATATTTCGAGGTTGTTTGCATTATTTATTGTACTAATTGAACAAGCAGCATATTTATTCCGCAAATTACACAAAACACCCTTGACAAGACTTAACGTATATCATATAATAAAGATACCCCCACGGGGTATTTTGCAGAAGGGAGTTTTTCATATGGAAAAAGACTGCTGTCATATACACAAAACAAAGGAGCGTTCCGAAAAGGAGTACAAAGCTCTTATGAATCGCCTATCAAGAATTGAGGGACAGGTTCGCGGAATACGCAGTATGCTTGAAAAAAATGCCTACTGCCCCGATATTCTGATTCAGGTATCGGCAATCACCGCCGCACTTAATGCGTTTAACAAAGAGCTGCTTTCAAACCATATCAAAACCTGCGTCTCCTCCGATATAAAAAAAGGCAGAGACGAAACAATAGACGAGTTGGTTACAACTCTGCATAAGCTGATGAGATAAGGAGAGTACAAATGGAACAATATACAGTAACCGGAATGAGCTGTGCCGCCTGCTCAGCAAGAGTAGAGAAGGCAGTTTCAAAGGTCGAGGGCGTCAGCTCCTGCTCTGTAAGCCTTTTGACCAATTCAATGAGCGTAGAGGGTACGGCAGCGTCGGCAGACATCATCTCTGCTGTTTCCGCCGCAGGATATAAGGCTCAGAAAAAAGGGGCAGAAAAATCATCCTCTACCGACTCTGACGACCTTTTAGCCGACCGCGAAACACCTGCTTTAAAACGCAGATTAATTTCTTCTGTCATATTTTTAGTGCTGCTCATGTATGTTTCAATGGGACATACCATGTGGGGCTGGCCTCTTCCGCCGTTTTTCGAGGGAAATTGCATCGCTGTGGGACTTGTACAGCTGCTTCTCACCATCTGCGTGATGATTATAAATAAGAAATTTTTTATAAACGGCTTTAAAGGACTTTTAAACAAAGCTCCCAACATGGATACCCTTGTTGCTCTCGGCTCAGGTGCCTCCTTTATCTACAGCACCTATGCCCTGTTTGTCATGACAGATGCACAGGTTAAAGGAAACACCGCTGCAGTTATGTCATATATGCACGAATTTTATTTTGAATCCGCTGCAATGATTCTGGCACTTATCACCGTCGGCAAAATGCTTGAGGCTCGTTCAAAGGGAAAAACCACAAACGCCCTAAAAAGTCTTATGCAGTTAGCACCAAAAACGGCAATAATTGTTTCAAACGGCGTTGAAACCGAAATTCCTGCCTCCGAAATAAAAAGAGGTGATATTTTTATTGTGAAGCCCGGTTCAAGTATTCCTGCTGACGGAATCATAATCGAAGGGCACTGTAGCGTAAACGAGGCCGCTCTGACCGGCGAAAGTCTTCCTGTTGACAAGCAGGAGGGCGACAGCGTTTCCGCGGCAACTGTCAATCAATCCGGCTTTATCCGCTGCGAGGCAACAAAGGTCGGAGAGGACACCACGCTTTCGCAAATCATAAAAATGGTCAGCGACGCAGCCGCAACAAAAGCACCAATCGCAAAGGCTGCAGACAAGGTATCGGGAGTTTTTGTACCAATCGTAATAACCCTTGCTGTAATCACTATACTCGTTTGGCTGCTCGCAGGCGAAAGCGTCGGCTTTGCACTCGCACGCGGAATTTCCGTTTTGGTTATAAGCTGTCCATGTGCATTGGGGCTTGCCACTCCTGTTGCTATAATGGTCGGAAACGGCATCGGTGCAAAGAACGGTATACTCTTCAAAAACGCATCAGCTCTTGAAGAAACCGGCAGAATACAGGTCATCGCACTTGACAAAACGGGTACAATTACCAGCGGTGAGCCGGAGGTGACTGATATTATCCCTGTGGATAATGTTGCTCAAAACGAGCTTTTATCGCTTGCATATTCTCTTGAAATCAAGAGCGAGCATCCCTTGGCAAAGGCTATCGTGAAAAAAGCGGAAGCCGACGGAATCGGTGCAAAACCAAGCAGCAGCTTTGCAGCCGTTCCCGGAAACGGTCTTACCGCCGAGATTGACAATTTCGATATATGCGGCGGAAATCTGAAATTTATTTCGGAAAAGGCAGATATTCCCGATAAAATACGCAGTATGGCAGACAACCTTTGCGAAAGCGGAAAAACGCCGCTGTTTTTCAGCAAAGGCGGTATGCTCATGGGTATTATTGCGGTTGCAGACACCGTAAAGCCGGACAGTCCGCAGGCTGTACGAGAGCTGCAGAATATGGGAATACATGTGGTTATGTTAACGGGCGACAATGAAAGAACCGCAAACGCCGTAAAAGAAGTCACCGGCGTTGACGAGGTTATTGCAGGCGTTCTTCCCGATGGTAAAGAAAGCGTTATCCGCTCACTCAAAAAACGCGGCAAAACCGCAATGGTTGGCGACGGGATAAACGACGCTCCCGCTCTTACAAGTGCGGATATAGGTATTGCTATCGGTGCCGGAACCGACGTTGCAATAGACGCCGCCGATATTGTTCTCATGAAAAGCCGTCTTTCCGACGTTCCTGCGGCAATCAGACTCAGCCGCAAAACGCTTAAAAATATTCATGAAAATCTTTTTTGGGCATTTATATATAACGTTATCGGTATTCCGCTTGCGGCAGGCGTGTGGATTCCGCTGTTTAATCTAAAGCTGAATCCTATGTTTGGTGCCGCTGCGATGAGCCTGTCAAGCTTTTGCGTAGTTACCAATGCATTGAGGCTTAATTTATTCAATATCCGAAATGCTTCAAGGGATAAAAAAATCAAAATTAAAAAGGAGAAAAAAGCTATGGAAAAAACAATGAAAATCGAGGGTATGATGTGTGGTCACTGCGAGGCAAGAGTTAAAAAGTGCCTTGAGGAGCTTGACGGTGTAATCGAAGCTGCTGTAAGCCACGAGCAGAACAACGCTGTTATCAGGCTTTCAAAGGATATTCCTTTCGAGACCTTGAAAAAAACGGTAGAGGACCAGGGATATACCGTAACGGACTGATATAATCTTTGACAAAACCGTCTTTATGTGGTATAATAAAAACAATCTATCCTTAAAATGAAAGGACGGTTTGTCGTATGATTATAAAGGAATCGGCAGAGAATTATCTCGAAGCCATTTTAATGATAAAAAATCAAAAAGGATATGTAAGAAGCATTGATGTTGCCAATGAGTTAAACTTCACCAAGCCAAGCGTTTCGGTTGCAATGAAGCATTTTCGCGAGGATGGCTACATCACGATTGACAAAGACGGGAATATATCACTTACAGAAAAAGGACTTGCGATTGCAAATCGTGTTTATGAACGTCATCAGGTTATTGCAAAGGCCCTTATCGCCTTGGGCGTTGACGAAGAAATTGCATACGAGGACAGCTGCAAAATCGAACACGACATAAGCGACCAGACATTTGAAAAAATCAAGGATTTTTTATCAAGACATCAAAATAACGCATAAAAAAGAGGCAGAATTAATCTGCCTCTTTTTTATGAAATTATAAATTACAGAATTTTTTCTTATTAAAGCATAACATTTTACAGCAGTCTGCTTCTTAAATCATCGGGTGACTTAGGCGAAAGATAGCTTGGTGCAACGTCAAACACTGTTTTGCAGCCGCATAATCCCTCGGCATTCATTTTAGCTGCCGCACGTGCATATGCCACCAAAACAGACGAGGTAAACTCAGGGTTTGAATCCAGCTTTAAACTGTATTCGATTATATGAGTATTTTCACCGTTTAAGCCTGTTTTTCCGCTTCTTATTACAAAGCCGCCGTGCGGAATACCGCTGTGGTCACGCTTCAATTCTTCTTCCGAAATGAAATGCACCGTTGTATCATAATCCGCAAAATAGTTCGGCATTGTCTTAATTTCCTCTTCGATTCTTGCCTTATCCGCATCCGGTGCGGCAACAACAAAGCATTCTCTTGTGTGCTTCTGCCTTGTTGTAAGCTCCGGATTATTTCCGCCTCTTACAGCAGCAAGTGCCTCTTCTGTCGGTATTGTATACTGCTTTGCATCAAGAACACCTTCAATTCTGCGTATTGCATCGGAATGACCTTGGCTTACGCCCTTTCCCCAGAAGGTGTAGTCCTTTCCGTCAGGAAGTACCGCCTCGGCATAAAGCCTGTTTAACGAGAACATTCCCGGATCCCAGCCGACCGAAATAATCGCGATTTTTCCGGCAGCCCTTGCCGCAGTGTCTACATTTTCAAAATGCTTTGGAATATTTGCATGAGTATCAAAGCTGTCTACTACATTGAAGCTCTTTGCAAGCTCCGGCGTCTGCACAGGAAGGTCTGTGGCACTTCCGCCGCAAAGAATCAAAACATCAATGTTTTCCTTGTGATTTAAAATATCATCAATGGAATATACTGAAGCTCCCGTCAAGGTTTTAAGCTCCGAAGGCTTTCTTCGTGTAAAAACGCCGTATAAAGAGGTATCGTTGCTCTGCTTTATTGCACATTCCACGCCCCTACCAAGATTTCCATATCCAACAATTCCTATTCTGATTTTCATGGTATCCCTTCTTTTCACAATATAGTTTTGAATTATTTAAATTATACAAATAAAATTTCCCAAAGTCAATAATAAATACGTCTGACACAAAAAAATGTGATTTTTCATATATATCATGGCTTAAAAAAACAATATTTTTTTTGCAATCTGCATAATTAAAGAGCTACCTGTTTTACCTCACGCACTATCAATATTGCTTACGAAAACCTGCAGAAAAATACGTGACATTTGCGGAAAACCGCACTCAAATAATAACCTCACACGCTTGCAAGCATACCGTCAGTATGTAGTATGGCGTAAAAAATACCTTTAACAAAGCTCACAGCATATTTATAAACAATCCGCCTACAACAGTTCTGTTCCGGAAACTGTGATGCAGTGCATTTTTTGTATCGTACCAGTCAGTCATCGGTACTCGGTCATACGTTTCATTTATCATATTGATTATTGACTCGGTAACTGCTTCAAAATATTCCTTATTGTCATATATACAGGTTGACCACATAAGCCAATCAAGCTTTGTATAATCGGCTCTGGAATCAAGCGGCACTCCGTATCTGTTCATTTTGGACATATACAGCTCTATTTCCGCCTTCTTCATATCATCGCTGAAAATGTGATATCCCAAAATATTATCCCAAACAATGTTATATTTCAGACTCCAACTGTCCTCCTTATCAAAGGTCAGGCGTGTTCCCCGCTTTGCCTTTGCATCAATTTCCCATTTTTTAGCATACTCCTTCGCGATATCCATATATGAATTGTCACCGCTCAAATCACCATATGCCGCAATTCCCAAAATTGCCTTAATGCTAAGATTGCAGTTATGATTTAAGTGCCCTGCAAAGTCATCGGTACAAAGCTGATTACCCGGGTCATAGCCGAACTCAACAAGATAATCCGTCCAGCTTTTCAAAATTTCCCTGTTCTCATCGAAAAAGCCTTTGTCGTTTGAGTACCTACATGCCGCAGCAACACACAGAAGCATATTTCCCGCCTCCTCAACAGGCATTTGCTTGTCGCGGTTATTCTTGCCGTATACCTGACCGTTTGCAATCGGATATCTACCCACATCATGCGGAGTAAATTCAAATTTCCAATCATCGGACTGTGCATATTTGATTATCGGACGCAGCATTCCAAACACAAGCTCAGGATTATATTTTAAAAACATCGGAATTGAAGGATATGTAACGTCAAGCGTTCCTATACAGCCGTTTGAATGACATTCCTTGGAAAGAAAAATGATTTTTCCATCCTTGTCCTCAATCAGCTTATGTGCGGCAATCGCCTGTCTGTACGCTAACGCTATGATATTTTTATAGTGCTCTCCGTACTTTTCTGCTTCACCCATAAGCTTTTCATCAAAGTCGCGGCACATTTGCTTGATTTCGTGATATTCGCTTTTTGCGGCACTTATCATCTCGCCAAAGCCCTGAAAATACTTTGTGTAATACTCGTCAATCTGCTCACCGAAATACTCTATTGCCTTTATTTCTTCATATGCAACTACTATAACTCCGCTTGCCTCATTCCTTTCAACCATAAGATACGGCTTTTCTGCATACGGATTATAGGTTGTGGTAATGTCAATTTTCTCATCAGGCTCAACTGTCATTGCATAAGCCGACGTATCGCAAAGGTGCAGATATCCCCAATCTATCAGAACCGAGTCTCCGCTCGTTGCAAGCGGATTCTGAACGGTGTTACCGCAGCATAAGGAATAGCCCGTTCTTTTAAATTCAATCTGCCTGCGGCTATTATCTACACAGCATTCCGATGAAATTCCGAAAATCAGTCTTACGTTATCCGCTTTTCCGTTCTTTATTTCCACATTGTATTCGATATAGCTGACAGGACGCGTCATAATATCAAGCCTGTCCATTAAAAGCGGTGTTGTAAAATCCACAGTCAGCTTAAGCCTGTTATTTTCAAATGTATACACCGTTGAAAGAGGCGTAACTTCTACGTTGGTCTGCGGTAGTCTTCCTGAATGCTGTGCACGGTTTACAAAATTTACGTCAAAATCGCAAACCTTGTAAATCTCATCACCTATCGCTACTGCAAGGTATATAGGTGCAGGTCTTCCCGTCCAGTGCTTTGTGTAGGTTTCGTCCAGTGTATCCGAACAGGACCATACCGAAAAATATGGATCAACTGTAATAAGCGGATATGCAGCCGGTCTGAAAGTATTCATAGCAAATAACTCCTTTATACTTGATTTTTTTATATTATACTGTTATAATCAACTTAAAACAATGAGTTATTTGTGAAAAAAGATGAGGAATACTGTCATGAATGAAAAAATATATCATATATACCAAGCTCCCGACAATAAACAGCTTATTAATCTCAGTATGTGCGGAATAACCTACCCCGACAAAAATTACAGAATTGTACGAAAAAACTCATCTACTGCCTGCATTGAATATGTAGACAGCGGCTTTGGAATTATAAATGCCGATAATTTATCATACAGGGTAAGCGAGGGCGATGCGTATTTTCTGCAAACAGGACAAAATCAGTATTATTATTCCGACTCAAACGAGCCTTGGACGAAGTATTTTATTAACGTATCGGGAAGCCTTCTCAACAATCTTGTGGACGGGTACAAGCTAAAAGGTCATATATATTACAAAGGTCTCGATATAAAACAGGAAATGTGTGAAATCATAAATCTTATAAAGAGCAGCTCCGAGGATAATACCTCTGAAATAGTTTGTATACTTACGCAGATTTTTAATAAAATGTATTTATCTCTTACCGCTGAAAGTGGCTTTGATGCATTGCCCGATAAAATGCGTGAATTTTTGGACAGGCATGCAGACGGGAAATTCCGCATGGAGGACTTATGCAGATATATAGCACACTCTGAATCCCAGACCATACGAATATTCAAGCAAGCCTACGGAATAACTCCGTATGCGTATTTTCTGAACAAAAAAATTGACTTGGCAAAAAATATGCTGCTTAATACAAATCTTTCGGTAAAGCAAATTTCTTATGAGCTGAAATTTGCGGACGAGTATTATTTTTCAAACGTATTCAAGCAAAAGGAGGGCATTTCTCCGCGAAAATTTAAGGAAGTACAGAAAAACAAAGCCTGACTTTGCAAAAACAGTTGTAAAAAACACTATTAGGGAATGCAGAAAAATAGTGCAGAACGGACGAAACGAAGTTTTATGCGATTTATCGCATAAAACCTTGCCCGAAGGCGTACATTGGTACGTCGAGTGGTGAGTTTCGTTCGTAGTCCGGTGGTTTAAAAAAAGAAATCCGCAAATTGCGGATTTCTACCTAATTTGAGTATTATAAAAGGCAATTCGCCTTTAAAAACTAAGCATTTAAGCCACCGGACGGTCTGTGCATTTTTATACATTCCCTTTTTACTTGGTGTTCACATCAATATACTCATCATTAAGCTTTGAATACACAATCTTCTGGCTCTTATAAAGACCGAAATATCCTGACATCATATAGCTCACTGCACACACTGCTGCAAAAAACAATATCCCGTCTGAGCCGAACATCTCCAAGGACAGTATAATTGACGCCAAAGGACAATTTACCACGCTGCAAAAAAGTGCTGTAAAGCCCATAGCCGCAGCAAATCCTGAATCAAGTCCCAAAACGGCACTTATGGCACAGCCGAAGGTGGAGCCTATAAAGAACGCCGGCACTATTTCTCCGCCCTTAAATCCTGCGGAAATTGTTATAGCAGTAAAAATTATCTTTAATATAAACGCCTCCGGTCTTGCCTCGCCCGAAATAGCACGCTTGACCACATCCATACCTGCACCGTTATAATCATATGTGTTTAAAAGCACAGTCATCAGAACTATGATTACACCTCCGACCACCGCACGCAGATATTTATTATGAACAAGCTTTTCCATATAAAATTCGCATTTATTGATTGCCGTACAGAAAATAATACCCACAATCGCACATAAAACTGCGAGAATAATTACCTTTATCATTGTTTCTATCGAAACCGCACCGAATATCACACTGTTAAAACGCACAGGAGTTATACCAAACATAAGCGAAATCTGATATGCTGTTATCGAGGCGATTATACACGGCAGCAAAGCCGCATAATGCAGCACGCCCACGCTGGACACCTCAATCGAAAAGATAGCTGCGGTAAGCGGTGTTCCGAAAAGTGCAGCAAATACGCTGCTCATTCCCGACATAACAATAATGTGCAAATCATTTTTATTAAGCCGAAAAAGTCTGCCGACATTGTAGCCGATACTTCCGCCGAGCTGAAGTGCAGCCCCCTCGCGTCCTGCCGAGCCGCCAAACAAATGTGTTATAATCGTGCTTACAAAAATCAGCGGTACCATAACAAGCGGAACCTTTTCATTTTCCCGCACAGCTTCTATAACGCGGTTTGTATCTATATGACCTTTTGAGCGAAAAATATTATATATTGCGGCTATCAAAAGCCCTCCCAGCGGCAGGAAAAATATCAGATAGCTGTTTTCTGCCCGAAGCTCCGTTGCGTAGTCAATCCCTATATGAAACACGCTTCCGATTACGCCGCCCAAAGCCCCTATAACTGCCGCAATAATAGTCCATTTAAAAAGGCTCTTTATATATTCAAGTGAAAACTTCAAATTAGTTTTTACAAATTCCAATGTGATTATCTCCAATCCCATAAAATTCCCGGTACATTTTCGGCACCGGGAATTTTAAATATTTTATCCTACGAATGTGTGACCTGTCCGATACATTTTGGACAATACAGCTCCATCAATACAGCTCTGTATAGAAGGTATAGTGATACTCATTCGTCATAAGATTATGCTCGGCATATGTAAACTCCCAGCCGAAAATATCACTGAACAGCTTGTTATTTACATACGTTGTACCATCTATCAAAAGTACGTTTCCAATCGTGTACGTGGTATCGTCTGCATATGCCACGTCAGAACCGACGGTGACTGTGAGGGTGTTAAAATCAGTGAAATATTCACTTGTCACTGTAACCACGCCGTTATTATAGTCTATCGCAGTATTTTGCTCGTAAGCTGCTTCCAAGGTTTGACGCAGCGGAACATAAATCTCGCCGTCAACAACAGGAAGTGTGCTGCAGCTTTCACTTACATACCACAAAGGATACACAGTCTCCTCTTCAAATTCCTCATAAGTGTAATCCGGCATAAGGTCCTGCATTGATACGGAATTTCCCTCAGTTAAAACAGGAAATTCAACCTTAGTATTTCCTATTTTTGAAACATCTGCCGATACATCTATTGTAAAGTCAAGCGTACCTATCGGGTCAAAAGTCCATTCCTCGCCTGTTATGGCATTATATATTGTCGGAATATCAATCGAAATATCCGCCTTTACCTCCTGGGCTGAAATTTTTCCTCCGCTAAGGGTATACACGCACTGTATGCCGTCCTTTCCCAAAAGCTGCCAGCCCTTAGTTGTCGGGATTTGCGAATATAAATCAAGCTCTTCCTCGCCAGCAATCGGATTTATCATATCACTTACGCAGAGCATAAGCTCGTCTATATACGAGGTCAGTGCCTCGTTATCAAGCTTTGCAGTATACTTGCTGCCGGAGCCTTTTATTTCGGCATGCTTTGAAAAAAGCTCGACTGCTGTCTTGCTGATAGCTTCTATATATTCCTTATTGAATACCTCTTTGAGTACAGCCGCATCTTCCTCTTCAAAAATCTCAGTGCTGCTTATTTTGAGATATTTATTCATAAACGGCTGAGAATATATAATATCAAAAACAGGATTTTCCGCATCGGATAAATCTACATTCATCCACATTCCCATTTTTGCATCAACTCCCACATTCAAGTTGGAATTAAACACTATATTATGCTCACTTTCCGATGTAAGAGCAAGCTTCATTTTTTCATAATTCTCGTCAAAATCTGCCTGCAAAAGCATCTTTCCGTCATAGGACAAAAGCGTTTTCAAAAGAGACTTTACATCAACATAATAGCTGACCTCCTTCGGCATTTCAAGCTTTTCTAAAAGTGCATAGACACCCTCGCTGCTTTCAAATTCTACCGAAATGCTGTAGTCTGCTGTATAATTTGTGTAAATCTCCTTCAGAAAATCAGGAATCTGAGCATCCGCAAATACTGTTGTAATCATAATCAGCATTGCAATCACGATTGAAGTTATTTTTTTCATAACCCTTCTCCTTTCAGCGTCATGCTTTATAATCTGCAGCATGAGCAATTATAATCAACAGGCATATTCCTTAATAATATGCCTGTTGTGTTTGATTTTCCTTACTATGCGTTATTCTTTGTGTAATTAAGAAGTCCGCCGGCATAAATCATTTCCTTCTGTCTTTCGGACAGTGATACGTTTGTGTCAAAGCTAAAGCCCTTGGTCTTATTTGTAACCTTAATTACGTCGCCGCCCTTGAGCTGACCAATAATATCCTCTATCACAAGCTCATCGCCCTGTGCAACTCTGTCGTAATCGCTCTCGTTTGCAAAGGTCATCGGCACAATACCTGCATTTATGAGGTTTGCCATGTGGATTCTTGCAAATGACTTTGTTATAACGGCCTTAACACCCAGATAAAGCGGAGCTAAAGCCGCATGCTCTCTTGATGAGCCCTGACCGTAGTTTGAGCCGCCGATTATAATTGATTTACCCATTTCCTTTGCTCTGTCATGGAAATGCTCATCGCATACAGCGAAGCAGTATTCCGAAATCTTCGGAATATTTGAACGAAGTGGCAGAATTTTTGCACCCGCCGGCATAATATGGTCGGTTGTAATATTATCGCCCACCTTAAGGCTTACTCCTGCCTCAATGCTCTCTGAAAGCGGCTCGGATACAGGGAACGGCTTAATATTCGGTCCTCTCAAAACCTCAACCGTATCCATTTTTTCTGCCTCAATCGGAGGCACTACCATGTTATCATTAATTTTAAATACCTCAGGGAGCTTAAATTCCGGCATTTCACCGATTTCTCTTGGGTCGGTAAGGTATCCGTTAACGGCTGAAATTGCAGCCATTTCCGGCGAAACAAGATAAATCTGTCCGTCCTTTGTTCCCGAACGTCCCTCGAAGTTTCTGTTAAAGGTTCTTAAGGATATACCCTTTGAATTAGGCGATTGTCCCATACCTATACATGGTCCGCAGGCACTTTCCAAAATTCTCGCACCGGCGTCAATCAGGATTGACAAAGCACCGTTTTGGGCAAGCATATTAAGCACCTGCTTTGAGCCGGGAGCAATGGAAAGCGAAACGTCCGGGTGGACTGTTTTTCCTTTCAAGATATGTGCAACCTTTAACATATCAAGAAGTGACGAGTTTGTGCATGAACCGATACAAACCTGGTCAATCTTCATATTTCCGATTTCTTCAACGCTCTTTACGTTATCCGGCGAATGAGGACAAGCCGCAAGCGGAACAAGCTCGGACAGGTTTATTTCCACAACCTCATCGTATTCTGCGTCACTGTCTGCTGAAAGCGGGACATAATCCTGCTCTCTTCCCTGAGCCTTCAAGAAGGTTCTTGTAGCCTCGTCCGACGGGAAAATAGACGTTGTTGCTCCAAGCTCTGCACCCATGTTTGTTATGGTTGCACGCTCAGGAACGGATAGAGTTTTCACGCCCTCTCCGCAGTATTCTATTACCTTTCCTACGCCGCCCTTAACCGACAGACGCTTTAAAACCTCTAAAATAACATCCTTTGCGGCAACCCATGGCTGCAGCTTTCCTGTAAGATTTACCTTTACAATTTTCGGGCAGGTTATGTAGTACGTTCCGCCGCCCATAGCAACCGCAACGTCCATACCGCCTGCACCGATAGCAATCATTCCAATGCCGCCGCCGGTCGGTGTATGACTGTCTGAGCCAATCAGGGTTTTGCCCGGAATACCAAAGCGTTCCAAATGCACCTGATGGCAGATACCGTTACCCGGTCTTGAAAAATATATTCCGTGCTTTTTGCACACGCTACCGATAAATCTGTGGTCATCGGCATTTTCAAAGCCCGACTGCAGTGTATTGTGGTCTATATACGCAACACTCTTCTCGGTTTTTACTCTCGGCACGCCCATAGCCTCAAATTCGAGGTATGCCATTGTACCTGTTGCGTCCTGGGTTAAGGTCTGGTCAATCCTGATACCGATTTCGCTTCCCTTTACCATTTCGCCTTCAACCAAATGTGCTGACAAAATTTTCTCTGTTAATGTTAATCCCATATTACGTTCCTCCGTCCTTTAATATATCAATTTTATACTTTTTCTTCAGTTTTGTCAATATTTCCGTACGATGATATTAAAAAAAGTCATAAATCACAAAATTCACACCGTTTCATATTATGATATTAGTCAGACAGAACGGAGATGATACCATATGACTCCTCTTGCAGCGGCAATTATTACCGTGCTCTCGGTTATATTTATAATTACAGCTTTAGAATGCTTATGCAGAAAAAAAGTGTCGTATATACTAACCACGTCAGGTGAGATAGCAGATAATATTGAAGTACGGCTTCGTGTGCTTCTTAAAAAAAATCCGAGGTCGGAAATTTTTGTTGCAGACAATTCCCATACAGATGAGGCAAAGATAATTTTAGAAAAGCTTTCAGCGGATTATCCTCAGATACATATAATAAGAACATGATATTTTAAATTTTGTAAAGCAAACACTCTGACTTAAATACAAACAGAACCAATAGTTTTTGTTTTCTGCGGTTATGCGACTTTTTTTGGCAGACTAAAAAGCCGGCGGCAAGCCGGCTTTTAATTATTTTCTTGACTTTCTTTTCTTCAAAATCAAAATTCCTGCAAATATCAAGCAAGGGAAAATTACAGCCGGCAAAAGTCCGGTCTTTAAGCTGTCACCGTTCGCACTTGCAACCAGTCCGACAATCGTCGGGCCGAGTGAGCAGCCTATGTCGCCGCCAAGTGCTAAAAGTGCGTACATCGCCGCTCCTGCTGCAGGAAGGCTGCCTGCGGCAATACTGAGCGTTCCCGGCCAGAAAATCCCTACCGCAAATCCGCAGAAGGCACAGCCCAAAAGTCCCATAATCGGATTAGCCGCAAAAATCGCCAAAAGATAGCAGATAAAACATAAAACACTGCCTCCCAGCATCATGTTTTTAAGCGGCAGCTTATCGCTGTATTTGCCGTAAATTGTTCTTGCAACTCCCATAAGTATACCAAAGGCACATGGACCTGCTAAGTCTCCTACAGCCTTTGAAACTCCAAGGGCGTCCTCGGCAAAATAAGACGCCCACTGTGCCATCGCCTGCTCCGACGCTCCCGAGCAAACCATAAGCACCAACAAAAGCCAAAAAAGCTTTTGTCCCAAAAGTTTTTTTAATGGCATCGGTTCATGTCCGCCAGTAATCGAATAAATCGGAACAACCGTAAAATACGGGATATTAACCAACGGAATCACTGCCCACAGGCACGCCATAAGCTTCCATTTTTCAATTCCGACAAATGTGAAAAACGCAGTGGATATCAGTATAACAGCCACCTGTCCCCAGCAATAAAACGCGTGCAGAAGGCTCATTGCACCTGCCTTACTGTCTGTCGGACACGCCTCAACAATAGGGCTGACTATAACCTCTAACAGACCTCCGCCTATCGCGTACAAAACCACCGAAATCAGTATTCCCAAATACTCATTGGGAAGGTACGTGAAAACGGCAAGTCCCAAAAGTCCGACGGCTGCAAAAGCATGTGCCAAAATTGCCGCCGTCCTGTAGCCGATTTTATCAAGAAATTTTGTCGATAAAAGGTCAACCGTCAGCTGCACCAGAAAATTTATCGTTGTAATCATTGTGATTTTATCGAGTGAAATTCCGTAATCAGCAGCAAATACCAAAAACAAAAGCGGCACAAAATTGACTACTATCGCCTGTGTTGTATATGCAAGATAGCATGCATATATGGTATGCTTATAATTCTTTAATTGCCTCATTTTCTTTCGTTTACCCCTTTAAAATCTACCGAAAGCGTTATACTTCCATTATTATAGGCATTATCATCGGGCTGCGTTTTGTTGTGTCGTAGATGTAGCGGAAAACGCTGTTTTTAACAGCATTTTTCATCGTTGCCCAATCGCTTATATGAGAATTGCCGCAGCTTTCGATGCTTTCTCTTGCCACGTCGCGGATTTTTGCCATCAAATCCTCCGACTCGCGTACATACACAAAGCCTCTGGAAATAATGTCCGGTCCCGATATAACCCTTCCGGTTTCTCCCGAAATGGTAACCACCACCACAATAAGACCGTCCTGTGCCAAAAGCTTTCTGTCCCTTAAAACAATGTTACCGACGTCGCCTACGCCAAGACCGTCAACAAGAATTTTCCCTGCTGTAACGCTGCCTGTAACCTTTGCATCTCTTGCACCGATTTCCAGAATATTCCCGTTCTGCAGAACAAATGTGTTTTCAATACCCATTTTTTCCGCAAGGCTTGCGTGCAGCATCAAATGACGATGCTCGCCATGCACCGGAATAAAATATTTAGGCTTTGTCAGTGCCAGAATCATTTTAAGCTCCTCCTGGCAGGCGTGTCCCGAAACATGCACCTCGGCAAGAGATTTATAAATCACCTCTGCACCTATCTTGAACAGCTCATTTATGACATTAGAAACGGTTTTCTCGTTACCCGGAATTGGTGTTGCGGAAATTATTATAAGATCGTCCTTGGTAACCTCTACCTTTCTATGGTCGGAAAATGCCATTCTTGTAAGTGCGCTCATTGGCTCGCCCTGTGAGCCTGTTGTGATTATAACTATCTTTTCGGGCGGATATTTATTTATATGGTCAAGATTGATTAGTACTCCCTCAGGTATTTTCATGTATCCGAGAAGTATCGAAATCTCCACAATATTCTCCATGCTTCTGCCGGAAACGGCAACCTTTCTGCCGTTTTCAACCGCCGCATTTATAATCTGCTGCACCCTATGCACATTCGACGCAAAGGTTGCAACAATAATTCTCTTTTTACAGTTTTTGAAAATCTCGTCAAACTTATTGCCTACAGTTCTCTCGCTCATCGCATATCCGGGACGCTCTACGTTGGTGCTGTCCGACATAAGTGCAAGCACACCCTCGTTTCCAAGCTCTCCGAGCCTTGCAATATCTATCATTTCTCCCACAATCGGAGTGGTGTCAATTTTGAAATCACCCATGTGGATAACTGTTCCCACAGGTGTTTTTATGGCAAGTGCCGCAGAATCCGCAATAGAGTGGTTGGTTCGTATAAACTC
This sequence comes from Clostridia bacterium, assembly GCA_017621875.1. Lineage (GTDB taxonomy): Bacteria > Bacillota > Clostridia > UBA1381 > UBA1381 > UBA1738. Next base: position 63,377 of record JAGASE010000021.1, on the reverse strand, counting down.
TACCGAGAATGCATTTCCCACGCGTACAACGTCGCCTGCCTTTGCACGCACAAGCTTCACCTTAGACAAAAGATTATGCTCCTTAAGCTTATGCTCCACAAGCCCCAAGGTAAGCCTTGTCCCGTAAACAGGTACATTTATCTGACGAAGAAAATACGGCAGTCCGCCGATATGGTCCTCGTGCCCGTGGGTCAGAAAAATTCCCTTCAGCTTATGCCTGTTCTTCTCTACATACGAAATGTCATTAATCACAAGGTCAACGCCCGGCATATCATCGTCCGGGAATGCCATTCCGCAGTCTACCATTATCATCTCGCTTCCGAACTCGATGACGGTCATATTTTTTCCGATTTCATCAAGACCGCCTAATGGTATTATCTTTAATTTACTTTTTTTTGTCACTATTTTACCTCCATTATTATTTCCGAACACAACAATTATTTTTATTATACCACAATTTACATTATTTAGTCAATATTTTACACAGCAAAAAAGCATATCGAAAAAAATATTCCGATATGCTCTTAAGTTTTTTCTATAAGCTAAGCTCTGTTTCATCCTGTACAGCAAAAATTTTTCCGCGGTGATTAACCGTAATCGGAGCCTTTGGAGAAATTATTACCTTTTCGTTATCAATTTTCACTCCGAACTCACTGCCCTGCCATTTCAGATTAAAGCTCACGCTTTCCCACCACGGCAGCATTTTAGTGTCAATTTTTACATATTCCTCCTGCATCTCAATTCCTGCAAGACCACGCACAACAGCGTACCACGCACCTGCCGAGCAGCCGGCATGAACACCGTCCTTTGCACAGCCGTGAAGGTCACAAAGGTCCATCTCGGCACATTCCATAAAATACTTATAGCCTTTATAAAGCTGATTATTGTCAAAGGCACATATTGCATGCACAGGAAAGGTAAGCGATGAGGACGCCTCGCACATAGCCTCATAATAGTCCCAGTTCCGCTCATAAACCGACTTATCAAAGCTAATAGGCAAATGAGAAAACAACACCATAACGTCCGGCTGCTTTATCACCTGACTCTTGTGATACATTCCGCCTGCTGTCTTCATCTGGAAGCTTCCTGTGCCTCCACCCTCGCTTTGAAGGCTTTTGCTTAAATCAAAATATCCGTCAAACTGCGGAATAAGTCCGCCCCTTCCCATCGGAAGATACAGCTTATCCGCAACTTTTTTCCACTCGCTGTTTTCAGTTTTTTTTAATTTTTTGCAAAGTCTTGCGGTATTTTCCAAAACGTAATGAACAAGATAGTTTGTGTACGCATCGTTATTTACATACGGATGATGCTCGTCACACCCGGTAACGCCGCTTATTTCATACCTGCCGTTCACTTCTTCAACACGGCTCACCCAGTAATCGCAGATTTCCGAAAGTATCTCAATTCCGTATTTCTCCATAAATTCATCGTCCGAAGCTGCGGCATAATAATTCAGCACGCTCCACGCAACGTCTGCAACAACGTGATACTGCATATATGGGTGACGTACATGCTTCCACACCTTCTCCTCGCCCGTTACCGATGAAATAAACGGATATCTCGCACCGCATCTTCCCTCCGCCTTTGCAATTTCCTTTGCCGCCGAAAGTCTGTCATAGCGGTACATCAGCACATTTTTTACGCTGTCAATTCCTGCATACACAAACACAGGGCACTGATAAATCTCGCAATCCCACCATACATAATCGTTATAGCCCTCACCGGTAAGATTTTTTGCCGCCAAGCTGTGAACGCTGTCATTTCTCGGAATTGATACCGCGGTGTGATAGCTGCAGAAACGAAGTGCAGTGTCTGCTCTGTCATCGCCCTCGATATTGATATTTATTTTCGCAAAAAATTCGCTCCACGCAGCTTTATGCTCTGAAAAAAGCTCATTATAGCTCTTTGACAAATGCATTTCTCTTTCACAAGTCGCACCGTCCGTATCACGCGAAGTCACTATAAAGGTTTTCTTTTCCAGCACATAGCTTTTATCCTTTTCCGACTTATATTTCACGCTCTGCGTCAAAAATTTTCCGTCATTTGTATTTTTATCTGTTTCAAAGCTGTTTTGAACAAAAATATTAAATTCATGATTATACTTACCCTTTGTCCTGAGCTTAAAGCTGACAGAATTATCGGTAAAATCAGCACTTTTAAGCTCGCACATTTTAAAGCCGCCCGATTTTGTTCTCAAATCCACGCCGGAGGTTATTTCTATCTCTTTTTCATGGTTTTTAGGGGTAACTTTTACCCTTTGGGCATATATGTGGTCGTTTGCAAAGCTTGCAAAGCGTTCAAAGCAAAGCTCGGTAACATCGCCCTTGCCGCTTTCCCAAAGAACAGTTCTTACAAGACAGTTATTTTCGATATCAAGCGTTCTTTCCCAGCTTAAAATCCTGCCCTCCCATGGGTAAAAGGTTTCGCCGTCTATAGAAATCCTCACAAGCAGAATATCGCAGAAATTGATAACTCCCTCCTGCACTTCGGCGTCCTTAGCCGCGTCCTCATTGACATAGAATTTACGCATGTATTCGTTCTCAATGCTGAGAGGCTGGTTAAACGGGATTTCATCAATAAGACCACGCACAAAGCCTCCCTGAACAGAAAGCGTCGCATTTTCCTCAAAGCTTCCGCGGATTCCCATATATCCGTTGGAGGTAGTGAACAATGCACCGTAGAGTGCCTCCTTAGACATTATATATTCCGATTCTGTAATTTTTGCATTTTTCATTTCATTATCACCTTTATTTCTGTTTTGAAAAAGGACGGCGGTTAAAGCCGCCGCCCTTGAAAATTATCTTGCGTATTCATCTGTAATTGACTGCAACTCATCGGCTGTAAGCTGTTCACTATTCTGTGAAAGTACCACAAGACCGTTGTCATAGTAGTTTACGCTGTATCCGAGAATATCAGCTGCAAGCTCCATCGTAATATATGTAGTACCGTCAAGCATAATCGGTGCATTTTCTGCATCAATAGTCACCTTATTGTCGCGTACTACCGATTCTCCCACAATATTTCCGCTTGCTTTATCAAGGCTTATTGTGGTGTTCCAGTAGAAGCCGTTCACCATTTCAAGACCGGTTTCAACAGATGTTACCTTTGAAACGTCTGCCTCAATTTCCTTTTCTTCTTTAAGATGCCTGTATTCCATGATGCTGAAGGTTGCAAGTCCGTTTTCGTCTTGGGTATATGTCACAAACTGGTCTGCAAGCTTTTCAAGGCTACGCATCGGAACATAGGTTTTTCCGTTAACGGTCTTTACTCCCATGCCCTGCTGATACGGGTCTAAATCGCGTCTTGAAATACCCTCATATGCTCTTGCACTGTCCTTTTTGTATACGACATATTCGCCAAGCTTTTCCGAAACGGTTTGGGCTATTCGTGACTTTTCGCCCCCTGAAACTTCAACAACCGTAACCGAGAACGGCTTTATTTCTACACTATCAGCAAATTCCGCATCGGTAATCTGCTCAGGAAGCGGTATCTCTTTCGGCATAGCTGTGTAGGATTCCTCCCAAGTGTGAAGGTCGGGCCATGGATTATCGCTCCAATACTGCATTACAGGCTTCAGGTGCGTTCCCTCAATTTTTACATTTGCAGGATTTTCTGCAAGGTTTACAATCGCAATCTTCTGTACGCCGTTTTTGTTTCCGAAGCCGTATACATAAAGGTCAGGCTGGTCAACATACTGCTTCTCCTGATTATAGTTAACCTGTGCGTTTTCATGCACGCCCTCTTCAAGAGTAAGTCCGTAATAATGCGAGTTTCCATTAAACAGCTTTCCAAGCTCCTTATAGAGATAATAATGCGGAAGGTATGAAAGCCCTGTTCTCTCCGCATCTGCAAACTGAGCAATTCCGAAGCCCTGCGGGTCAATCATATAATGCAGCGAGGTTACCGTAGTATTGGTATCCAAAAGCATTAAAGCACTTGTCGCGGAAACAATAGCCGCACCCAGGCTCTTTCCGTCCTGCTCCATATCCCTGTATTTTCCGCCGGAGGCTCCGATATTAAGTGCCTGCGGGAAGAAGCCGTATTCCGTAACCCAAACCTCCTTGCCCGGGAACTGATGCTCCTGGCGAAGTGTTCCGCGTACCTTGCCCTGCATGTTTTTAAGGACGTTCTTCAGATAATTCTGCTGATTTGTCCTAAGCTTATCTGCCGATACATACATATGCGGAATAACTGCGTCAAACAAATCACTGTTTTCGGAAAGTGCCGCATTCCAAGTCAGTGCACGTATACCCTGCGTATACTCCCAGTTAGCCTCTCCGTCCGGATAGTTGTTCGGGTCGTTGAAAATAGCACGCTCAAGTCTGTAGTCCAGAATCGGCACTGCAATCTTTGCCGTCGGGTCAATTTCCTTTATGCGGGTGCGAAGCTCACCAAGACGCTTTATGTACTCTTCAACGGTCGGCATTCTGTTCTTTTCGTTAATTGCATAGGTTTCGTTGCCGTATTCAATGTAAATTTCATAATTCGGCTCAACACGCTTGATTTCCAAAAATTCCTCCACCATTTCATCAACGGTTGAGAATACCGAGAACGCCAGAACATGCTTTGCACCGCCGTCACGAGTAACCTGATAAATTTGTTCTATAGTTGTCCTGTTCGGAAGGTCCGTCCATGAATTATCATTATTCCATTTTCCGGCTTTTTGCCAGTTCCACCAGGTCCAGTAGCTTCGTACCGAGCCGAAACCTACGTCCTTTATAAGCTCCGACGCAAGCCTTTCGCTTTTCGCAATATATTCAGGGTCAAGCTCTTTCTTATTCATAGGGTAGTCGTTCATCAGCCTTGCATGATGTACGCCGAAATATCTTTCGGGGATTTCCCTTGAAAATCCGTTTAACGAGAATACTGCATTATTCGTCCGTGGCTCCTCTTTGGGAAGAACCACAACCTTAAGCTCAGCTTCAATGCCGTCCGGCGAAATCATCTTAATAGTTGCCTCTCCCGGAGCTAAAGCAGTTACCGACTGATATTGGTTATTTCCGCCGTTTAGCACCAAAACCTCAGGATTTGAAGATTCATACATAAAAGCAGTATTGGTTGCATTTTTCGGAAGGAACTGACCGTTCACCACCTCCGATTGACCTACGTAAAGGTCCAAATCCTCCGGCTTAACTGCTATTGCAGTAACCGGCACATACACAATCAAATTACAGGTATCTGTGGTATTTCCATCCGCAGTAGCTGCGGTTATTGTAACCTTACCGTTCGTCTTCGCCGTAACAATGCCGTTTTCATCAATCTCGGCGATTTCGGTATCAGATGACGTATAAATAATTTCCTTTTCGGTTTTATTTATAAGCCCAAGCTGTGTCGGCTCATTGATGTTGACAAAGCGGTATCTCTCGGTAAATGCAACGCTCTTTGATGAGGTATCGTATACCGTTACCTCCTTAAAATCCACTGCATACTTGTTTCCGCTGATAGTCAGAAAGCCGCTTGCAGCATCTGTTCCGCTTACCATTCCGATTGAGGTATATTCCTCAAACCCCTCCTGCCTAACTGAAATACTTGCCGAACCGCCTGCCTCGCTTATCCTAATCTCATAGTTCGTACCTACATTCAAAGGATACGCAACCTTTGGCTGCTCGGTCATTCCGACAGGTGCAAGCGAAATTCCGCTTTCGCGGATAATAACTCTGTATTTGGGAGTATCTCCTACATCTATAATTGCCAGTCCCTCGTTCCAGTTAACCGGCGAAAATTTTATGTAATAGTCTGCATCGGTAAGCTCTATTTCGGTATCATAAAATTTGATATTCGATGAGGTACTGTCAGGACTTGTAACCTTGCCGTTTGATACAGTCATGTTGCTGACCGTCCACATTCCCGACCCATGAGTAAAATCGTCATGAAAAACCAGTACCGCTCCTCCCGACTCAATATCGCCGCTCATATTCTGCGGCAGCACGGCATAACTTGTGATAGTGCTTAAAAACAGCATCGAAACAACTGTTATACCGCAAATAATACGTTTTAACATTCGCCAATTCCTCCCTTTCGCAAATGATTTAATTCTGTTAATACTCAACACAGCCTGCAAGCGGCATGAAGCCCGACTCGGTCCAGACGAATATCTTTAGGTTAAAATTTTCCGAGTCTGCTTGTATGTCATCAAAGGTAACCGATGTTTTGTAATCGGTATAGTCAACCTTTTTGACAGCTGCACCTATAAGCTGTTCTTCGTCATAAAGCGCTACAAAAGCTAAAGCATTCTGCATTGCACCAAAGGAATATACATCACAGCTTACCGAAACCGTATTTGCATTTTCCAAAGTGCTTTCCTCTGCCGAAACATTTCTTATCAGCACATTGTCGGTTTCGGCAATATCATAAACCCTCAGGGCAAGCGGTACAACCATCTGTCCGCTGCCGCTCGTTGCTGCAGTTATAACAACCTTACCACTTTCGGTATTGACATTATTGTTTGTCAAAGTTTCAATAAATTCATATTCGGGATTTTCCGCGTCCAGATTCATAAGGTAATATGAAATCGTTTTCTGTTTTTTCACAATCCTGAACCTGTAATTCACGTCCTTTGAAAGTGCAATATCACTTTGGATTCTTGTGTCTCCCATTTTACCGCTGCGGCTTATTGCAATAGTTCTTCCCTTTTCGTAAAGCGTGCTCCCGTTTGCAAAGAAGAATACCTGATTGTAATATGTATTCTCCGCGTCTTTCTCATAATTAAACTTGATATCAAGACGCTCTCCGTTTACAAATTTAAAATCAAGCTCAATTATTGCATCGGAATATGTATTCTCGGTTTCAATAGTTTTGTAGCCTCCAAGACTGAAAACGCCGTCTGCATAAGTTCCGCTTGTGGTAACTCCGTCAAATTCGGTTTCGCCTGTTTGAAAATCAACCTCGGTATCTGCTATTATTCCAAGCTCGTCACAGTAAACCTGTGCAACAGTTATGCTGTACGGTGAAAGCGAAATCGTCTCCGCCGTTTTCTCGTCATGCTCCAAAGGCTGCGGTATTACTGACGGGAGCGAGGTGTATTTTTCCATTGCATATGTTCCGAAATCAGGCAATGGGTCGCTGCTGCCGTATGACCAAAGCTTTTTGATTTTATATCCCGAAAGCCCTGCTAAAGCGTCGGCATTTGACAGATTTGAAAACACAACCGTTTTCATTTCCCTGCTGTCTCCAAAGCCGTAGGCTGTGACCTTATCCTCGGAGGCAGCATTAAGCTTATAATAATGCGTGTTCTCGTCCAAAATATCGCCCATTTTATCAAACATATACCAGCTCGGCAGCTTTGTATCGTCCTGAATTACGCCAAAGCACTGCGGGTCACTAAAATAATGATATGACGCCATTGTTACGTTCTTTGTATTCAGGAAATTTAAAAGTCTTGCCGCATATCCTACGGCGTTTCCTACAGATTTTCCATACTGCAGCCTTGCACGCTCGCTTTCGCTCTGTACTGCAAAATATTTGCTGTCATTCGTGTAATAATAGCCATAGCTTGCAGGGAAATTGAAAATCTTCGGCAGGTCACCAAATTCCGTCACCCAGATTTCCTTACCGTCAAAATGCTCCTCAATATCCGCAAAATCTGCAGTGTCCGAAATCATCATATTGTAAAAGCTATCCATTATATCGGTTGTGCTTTTCTTTGCCCATGATACTGTTTCACTGTAGCGATGAATTACAACTGCGTCATAATAGTCCTTTATTTCCAAAAGTCCGTCATTCCACGTTGCAAAACGCTTTTGCTGCTCACTCGGATTATCCATGGTTTTTGTATTTTCGCAAACCGCCCACTCATAAACGGGAACGGAAATTTTTATATTCTCATCAAGCTGCTTAACCTGCGTATAAACCTCTTTTGTTCGCTCGGCAAAGTCCTCAACCGTTTCAAAATGCTTGGCGTGATCTATGTCCCAGCTTTCATTTCCCATTTCAATATAAATCGGCTGATTTGTAACATTTTTGATTTCCTCAATCATTGCCACAACCTTATCTGCCGAATCATTGTCGCCCACCGCAATGACGTAAGGGATATCCGCCCTTCTTGATGCTGTATATATGTCCGACATCGAATAGGACGGCATATCGCTTGATGCAGCCGGGAATTTTCCTGCCTCCCAATCAAATTCACTCAGCATAAAGCGTATAAAATCAAGCTTTAAATCGGTGTAATAATCCGCATATTTTTCTTCATTTTCAATCACCGCGGCTTTATCAGAGTTTGAAGCGGTGTAAGCGAGAGGATTTTGATGCATTCCGTAATAGTCATGCGGTATCTCTCGTACATAGCCGTCCTCCGAAAATGTCACATCAAGCGTATCGGGCAGCGGCTTTACGGTAACCTCCAGCGTACCCTCCCGATAGCGTCCCTTATAGTCGGTATCGGCAGCACGAATAGTAATATACGCCGTTCCTGCGGCCTTTGCGATAATTGATTTTTCATCGTCCATTTTTCCGACGATTTCAAGGATATCGCTGTCCGAGCTTTCCCATGTTATACGCTTATTTTCCACGTTATCCGGCCTTATCACCGCACATACGTTGTAGGTATCGCCGACAAACAGCTCCGCCGAAGTACCATTAAAGCCAAAGGTCGTTATAACACCCGTGGAAACCGCGTCAAAGCTGTCAGAATATGTGACGCCGTCTGCCACGCCGCTCGCCGTTATAACTGCATTTCCGCTGCTTATAAAGGTTAGTTTTCCATTCTCATCAACCGATACCGCATCGGGATTGCTTGAAGAATATGTAATATCCATGCTAAGCCCTGTATTGTTCACAGGCTGCACAGTTATCGCACTGCCGGCTTTCGCCTTTTGAAGCTTATTCTCAAAGTAAAAGCTGCCGGGTGCGTCATTATAAAGCTTAAAATCGGTAAGCCGGCACATCACGTTGGAGGAAGCTACATATACAGAGCCTTTTTGTGTAAAGCTTATATCTACACTTCCTGCCAAAACGTAATCGCTGTCCGCTGCCTCCTTGAAATACACCTCGGTTTTGGTATCGGAATGAATCACCTTTATGTCATAATCCACGCCGACCGCAAGACTGTAGCCTCCCGAAAAGACAGTCTCGCTTTTTGAGCCTTCGCTGTTTTTGTAATTATATCTGAAGCTTTTATTATTTCCGGGGCGTATCAGCAAGGTAAAATATTCTGTCAGACAATTTCTTAACCTCAGCTGAAGGGCTCCCCCGTTTGATTCTGAAAAATTCACGCCGAAGGTTACGGTAGCAGCACCCCATTTTGTGGTTTCTCCTGCAACATGAGCTGTACAGGTTGATAAATTATCGTTATAAAGTGCCGCCTCATCTCCGATGGTAACAAATTGCTTTTTGCTTATGCTCCAGCCGGCAAGTCCGCCGGAAAAATCGTCAGAGAATTGCAAAACGCCGCTCTCTTGTGCAGCAACAGACGGGCATATTAATAAAGAAAGGGATTGAATACAAAGCGTCATGCTTAGCATTGCTGCAAGTAGCTTTTTCAATCTTCCTACCTCCTTTTTTTACAAATCAGGCAGAGGGACTATGCCCTTTTGCAAAGTCCGCCGCCTGCTTCAAATTAATTTTCACATGGCACTGCCATGGAAGAAATTGTATCAAGACCGTCAAGAGCATATGCCCTTACAATTTGTCCGTCAGCTACATCTGTAAAGGTAAGCGTAAAGCTGTTATCCTCTTTTTCCAAAACAACCTGTGCAATAAGGTCAACACATTCCTCAGCTCCGTCCGTCACATTGTAAACAGCAAGAATAACAGTTGTGCTGATTTTTTCATTTACGTTTCTTTCAACAATAACCGTCGCCGCTCCCTCCGAAACGCTGACATCGCTTATTTTTAGCTTATACTCAGGAGTTTTTGCGGTCACAAAATCACAGCCTGAAATTGCATAGCCCTGAACGGTTTTAACTCCTGCGGCTACTTCCAAAGTATATGCCGTATCATACAAGAGCCAGTCGTCCAGAGTAACCGTGTATTCCTTTCCGCTTCCCGAAGCCTCGCCGATTGCGTCAACAGTATTTCCTTCTTTATCCTTTAACACAAAATCAGCGGCTGTTAACGCTCTTTGCGGCTCAAGTGAAAATTCAATATCAAATGAACATCCGGGCTTTACTGAAATCTCGCTTGAAGTAACCTCTATTGCTCCCTCTAAGCTGTAAACCTTTAAATTTTTTACTGTCTGAGCCTGCATGCTGTAAATCTGTGGCTGTCCGACCATTGCGACCTCGTCCTGAGTATGACTTCCGCCGTATTTGTATACGGGATTTTCTACAGGTTCTTCGGCTGTTCCCAAATCTGCTGCCCAATAGCTCATGGTTGTTCCCTTTGTCTGAAAACGAAGTAGAACATTGTGTCCTGCTGTGTAGTCCGGGAAATCACTATCAGAATCGGTATATTTTGCAAACCAGCCGTTTTTGGTAGCACCGTTTACCGAAAGCAAATACTGAATATGCTTGCCGGCTGCCTGATTTGCACTTACCCAGTTTTGCTGCATATACGCAAGTGTTTTAACACTTTCGTCAACTACCTTTCTGAACTGAAAACGGTCACCCGCTGCAAAATTTACCTCAAATTCAATTATAAAATCTCCGTAGGCATTATCGGTAGTAATTAACCCTCCTGCCGAAAGCGTTGTACTCGCAGCCTCATACACCGGAGACAACTCGCTTGTATCGGTCCAATCGCCGTTTGGAGCTGCAAGGGCAGGAGCTGTTATCTGTGTACAGATAACAGCCAGGGCTGCCAGCATTCCGTTAAATCTTTTTAGTTTCATTGTCTTTTCCTCAACTTTGCAAAATATTATTTCACTAAAGGATTCATACCTGTAACAGAATCCCAGATAAGCACCTTATAGCTCTGCCCGTCAGCAACGCCGGAGAATGTAAACGCATTATTTTCGTCCTTTTCGCTCATGGTCTTAACGGCTACATCTTCAAGACCGTCATCGCTGTATACTGCAAATATTACCGCCGCATTTGCCGCAGCCTCCGGATTTGTGATAGTTACGATTGTAGAATCAGTTTCAGCCGCCACATCATAGCCTACTGCAGTAAAGCTTGCTGCAGCTGTGCTGCCTGAATAGATATTTTCAGAAGCAGTAGCTATTGTATACTCTGTACCCTCATCAAGCGTTCCGAAAGTAAATGTATATGTCTTTACTCCTGTTCTCTCTACAGTAAAGTCTGTTACAGTATTTCCGTTTTCATCTGTAACGATAAAGTCGTTTGCAGTAAGTGTGCCTGTCGGCTCTATTGAATATTCAACCGTTACGGTATTTGCATTAACTGTTGCCTTTGCAGAAGAATTTAATTCATATATTTTGATATTATCATACACTGCAGCTACAGCACTGCCTGCATAATTTGCACCAAGCTGTATACGTCCCGAATTTGTTTTTACAGGGTAAGCTGTTGTTGGTACTTCGGTCGCAATCAGTGTGTATTCACCGTTTTCTGCCTTTATATAAAGCGATACCTCATCCTCGTTAATTACATATCTGTAGCTGTTATTATCGCCTTTATTTATAATCACTCCGCCACTGACTGCCGCTATACCGTGATGCGTACTGTTTCCTGAACTGTTATTTGCACTGTTATTTGTATAAGTAAGTCTTTGAACCTTAGCAGCAGTTGAGCTGTCAGTACTTGCATAAATCCACAGTCTGTTCATGTCATATGCAACACCGTTTGTATAATTTGAAGAACTTGTTTCTATCTGCATATATGCTTTATTCTCTGATGTGTTAGTAGTCGGAATTGTTCCGTCAAATTCAAGAATAAGATTTGATGCATAATCCTTAAGCGAGATGAGCTTGTCGGAGTTCATTACATTTGCAACTCCGCCTGTAACCTGTGCCTGTGCATTTGAGCCTGTTTCAAGATTTCCGCTTGTACGGAGAGTAAACTCGTCCTTCCATGAATCATCATCAAAGTCAACATCTGCCGATGGGGCAAGATACTTGATATCATTGGCTGCATATTCTCCGCCGAGTGAGTTTGTAGCAGCAACAGCTACCTCATAGCTTACGCCGCTTACAATTCCTCCTGCAAAGGTGATGTTATACACCTTATCTGAAACCTTTTCTGCCGCAGAAGAGGTTATCTTATTGCCGTATGAATCGGTAAGAGTAACAGCGTCTGCCGCAAGCTCTGAAGAGGGTGCATCGGAAAGCGTCAGGACTGCTGCATTTGCAGATTTTGCCGCAAGCTCTGCAGTTCCGCCAAGGCTGTAAACCTTAAGGTTATTTATAGTAGCCGCATTCTTTGTATAAAGCTGCACAGGATATAGCATACGTACCTCATTTTGTGTATGATAGCCGCCGTACTTGTATACAGGATTTGCTACAGGAGATACGTCTGTACCCAAATCTGCTGCCCAGTAGCTCATTGTTGTTCCCTTGGTTTGAAGACGAAATCTTATGTTCTGACCAACAGTGTAGCTTGGGAAATCGCTGTCCGCGTTGGCATAGCCCGCGAACCAACCATTTTTGTTAGCACCGTTTACCGAAAGCAAATACTGAATATGCTTGCTGTTTGCCTGATTTGCACTCACCCAGCTCTGCTGAACATATGCCAAAGGCTTAGTCGTTCCGTCAGCGTCCTTTCTGAACTGGAAACGGTCGTCAGCTGCTAAAGTTGCCTCAAATTCAATTATGAAATCTCCGTAAGCCTCCTCGGTGGTTATTGTGCCACCTGCTCCAAGTGTTGTGCTTTCCGCTGTATACACAGGTGTAAGACCGCTTACATCGGTCCAGTCACCGTTTGGTGTGTCAGTTTCTGCAAATGCAGGAATAACTGCCTGCGAGCATGCTACCGCAAATGCTACGATCATCGCACATAATTTTTTTACCTTCATTTTAAATTCCTCCTTGTAAAACACAAATATTTTTAAGGCCTCCGCCTTCTTTTATTTTTACTCATATATAATCGCACTGTACGCACGTGACTCATAGAGATACAGAGCAAGCTTCTTTCCGTAAATGAGCTCCTCATTTGTTCCCACTCTCTGAATCTCCTCCGTAGTATCATGCACAATGACACTTCCGCTGTATTTATATGACTGTTCTACATTGTTTGCATCTTCAACTACCGTTACGATGCCGTCCTTATATCCCTTGATATTTCCATAAACAATTCTTCCGGTGTTTATGTATATCGTATCCGGCATAACTGCCGTTTTGGTTTTAGCATCGTATTTTCTTTCAAGATAGGTGATTTCTCCCTTCGTATTATCCTGATACAGCAGGAAATCACCCCTGTTTAAGCTTTTTGCAAATTCCTCAAGAGTTTTTCCGTCTGAATACGTGTAGCTGTCGTTTGCTTTGATGGTTAAGGTCTGATTAGCCTTTCCGTTTATCGTACCCGTCATTGCAACAACAACCTCATCGTCCGCATTTAAGATATCCTTAACCTTATCAAGAACAATTATGTTATACACACCTGCCTGACGGCTTTCGGTACCCTTATATACAATCGCGTCTACAGCCTTTGAATCGGAGCTGCGGTAGATATCTGCCGGAACAAGCTCGTCATTACCGAACTGGCTCATAGAGCCGATAGCATAATAGCTTGTGTCAGAATCGGCACCATCAGGCATTACGAATACCAGGGTTGCCGCACTTGTTTCAAAGCTTGTAGGAACAGGGTTTACCGACATATCCATATTTACAAGGTGTGTACCGGCTGTTTTGTATCTGACCTGGTTTGATGAGGTATTAACCTTATGTACGCGTCTGAAGCCGGTATATACACTGCCGTTATAAACATCGTTGTAGGCTGTATCAACGGCTGTTTCCACTTCCTTCAAAATGCCGTCTGCCGAAAGAGAGTATTTAATAAGCTTTCTGTTATCACTTACTCCGTCCTTCCAAAGGTCCTCCCAGCCCGCAGCACCGTTTTTAAGCTTTACGGTATCGCCGTTCAGCTTGAATTTATCGCCTGTGTAGCAGGTTATAACCTCGCCGTCCTGCGTAAACAGCTTCACACGCAGCATATCCTCATCTTCGGCGAGCTTAACCAAAAGCAGGATTGCATATTTCTCATCTGCACTTTTATTTGTGAAATCAATATATGCAATACGCATTGCTCCGTCCAAGTAAAGCTTTACTGTATCGCCGTAGTGGTTTTTCGCCTCCGAAAGTGCTTTGGTGTCCCAAACGCTGTATACAATGCTGTCCGCAGTAATCTCGCGGTCTTCCTCCGATACAGACTCAATTTTTCCCGATAAAACATTCTTGCTTGCATATACAAGCTTGTAGCCGTCCTTAGCTTCAAATACAGATGCTACCGCGTCAACGGCAATGTCTGAAAGCTTACCCTTTTCACCGTTTATGTATACGTCAAAATCCTCTCCCTCAGAATATCCGAGCTTTATCGAGGTATCATGTGCCGTATCATATATAACATTGTTTCTTGCGTCCAGTGTTCCCACAACATAGTTTTTATAGCTGTAAATAAATACTACATCGTAGCTGCCCGCACCAAAGTTATCTATCAGCGTTACCTCGCCGTACCAGTCGGGTGCATTAAAGCTTGTATCATCAGGGCTTTCAAGCGTCTTTCCGTTATAGATAATGTCCGCTGTTTCCGATATCGGGCTTTTCAGCGTTTTTGCTCTTCCGTTATCATTATAGGTATATCGGTTATTCTCATAGCTTAAGATATCGCCTGAATCAATCGTTATCATTTCCGCCTTTTTGGACATTGTTATGCAGACAAGAACAGGGTCGTCATTATCGCGTTCCATATAATAGAAATCACAATTCAGTCCGAAAAGCTCATATGCGTCGGTGTTTCCGACATCATACACAATATCGTTAATAACAACCGTATTTACGCGGCTGTTCATTGCCGCCGAGATAAGTCCCGACACACTGTTTGCACTCACGATTCCTGAGCCTTCATATACATCGAAGTAGTACTCCAACACCGACTCGCCGCTTTTTTCATATGCCTTTACATAGTTTCCGTAAGCGTCCTTTGACGGCTTTACCGAAAGCATTTGTGCATCAAGGCAGTTTTGTGCAACCTTATACAGCTCACCGAGTGTTATCGGGCTTGAAAGGGAAACTCTTTTATAAAGCTCTAAGTCGTTAATGCCAAAGCTTGCCCAAAGCTCCCTGTCTAAAGCTCCGTAGCCGCACACTCTGCCCATAACAGCGGTAACCATTTCCTTACTGATTATTTCATCAGGCTTAAAATAACCGCTGCCGTCGCCTACCATAATTCCTGTTGCATACGCACCGTAAATATCTGATGCCACCTCTTCGTCTGTCACATCAGTATACACAGTTGCTGCAAGCTGACCATCATATTGACCGAGACGATTGGTAAGTCCCAAACCTACACGTGCAAGGTCCGCACGCGTTGCCGGCATCTCATAATCGGTCTCCTCTGCCACAATGCCCAGTCCCTTTAAAAGTGCAAAATCCTCGAAATTATCTATGAACTTTGCCTGCACCACGCAAGTGCTGCCTACCAGAATACCTGCAGTCACAAGCAATGCAGAAAACTTTTTTAGTATTTTTATCATTTTGTCACCCCTTTACGCATTAGACTTAAGAAGATTATAAATTACAACAGCTGCCTCCGCACGAGTCATTGCATTTTTCGGTCTGAAGCTTCCGTCCGGGTAGCCTGACACAATACCTTTTTGGCTCATCACCCAAACTGCGTTCTTAGCATAGCCGCTGATTTCATCATCATCGGCAAAAACAGCAGCTCCTGTTTCATCGGTGCCGACAGCTCTTGCCATGATTACCATGATATCCTCTCTTGTAGCCTTAAGTCCTGCACCAAAGCTTTCTGCATCAATACCGCTTACAATACCCTTTTCATATGCAGCATTCACATATCCTTCAAACCATTTTCCTTCTGCGTCTTTAAAATAATTTGCTTCTGTATTTTTTGCAATTCCCACTGCATCGCATATCATTTTTACGATTTCCTCACGTGTTATATGATCGTCCGGACAGAACAGTCCTTCTCCCTTACCGCTGATAACACCCTTATCATAAAGTGACTCGATTGCCTCTCTTGCCCACTCGTGACCTGATATGTCTGCAAATTTTTCAGAAATAACAGTGCCCTCTATTGCTGAATTGGGCAGCTCCGGCATAACAAGACCGCCCGAGCCGAAACCGGAGCTTGAGCCGGAACCTGAGCTTGAACTTGAGCTTTTTTTGCCCGAATTTTTAATAGCCTCGGCAAACATTTCATTAAACGCATCCATCGTCGCAAGCTCCTTATCGCTTGCTCCTATAACATCGGAATAGATGTTATTAAGGCGTGTTGAGCCGGAAATGCTGTTATAATCCTCCATATTTTCGCTCGAAATAACATCGGCAAATTCTTCGATTATGCTGCCTATAGTATTTTTATATGACGCATTCTGAACACTCTCCAAAAGCAGGCTCTCGCGGAAGATTACCGCAATATCCTCTTTTGTGCTTTCAGCCGAAATGCTTTCAAACATTCTTGCAAACACCTCCGTCTGCTTTGCCGGAGTCATTTCGGTATAATATGTATTTTCAAGGTCAATTCCGAAATAGCTCTTCTGTACCTCAGCAGTCAAGAACGCTTTTAGCTGCTCGGCAGTGTTTGCGTCCTTTGCAGCTGTCATCATAACAGCATCGGTTGTGTATTCGGCAAGCTTTTCTGTTGTAAAGCTGTCCTCCGCCGCAGCTATTTTTGCGGATATTATGCCCGCTGCATAGCTGCGTTGTGCAGAGTCAAGCTCTGACCACACAGCAGGCAGCGTTATACCCAAAAGCTCCGCATCAGCCTCAAAGGTTTCAATATCAATCTCGGTTTTAAGCTCCTCAAGCTTTGCGTCTATTTGCTGCTTTGAGGTGTATGAAAAGCTGTCGGTAAACATAAGTGCAGGATTTTCCGCTCCGGCAGCGTCAACGTCCACTCTTGCCCAGAACGGATTTTCCGCAGCTGCACTTTGGGATAGCTTAAATTTATACTCAAAGCTGCCGTCTGTCTTTACCCCGGTATTTGAGAAAAGTGTTAACACAGTATCAATATTTTCCGTAGTTACCTCAGGCAGCTCCGTCACATCTTCTCCTATAGGATTAAAAATCTGAATATTTACTAATTTTCCGCTGTATTCTTCTCCTGCAAATCCGCTTAAAGTAATTACATAGCTTGTGTAGTCGGGAGTAACTGTAATGCCGCTGTCCTCGGCAGCTACGCCGAAGACAGTACATATTGACATTAACGCCGCTCCTGCAAGAGAAATTATTTTTGTTCTTTTTAACATATTTTTATTCCCTTTCTCGAGTTCTTGCTATTCTGCACTTGCAGCTTCTTCCTTTGCGAGCTGTTCGGCCTGAGCAGCAAGCTCCTCCTCACTGTCTGCGTAGAAGCTGTAATCAGGGTGTATGTAGGAATCTACATTTTCTCCGTCCTGTCTTGCTCTTTCAAGTGCAGCATTATATGAGTCTGAAATAGCCTGCAGACCTTCCTTGATATCCCCGTCGCTTAAAATAAGGTTCTTGAGCATTGTCCATGAATCCTCACCCTCAATCTTCAAAATTCCCGTAGGTGTCTTTGCACCGTCACTCTTTGCAATCGGATATTTAAAGGTTGAGAACTCCTCATGTCCCTTCTTAGCCGCTCTTATTTCCTCGTCCTCAATCAATGTCATAAACCATGTATATACCTCAAGCTGCTCTTCAGGATGAGCCGACTGGTTACTCATATAATACGATGTTCCCGAGCCTACGCCGTAAGGATATCCGCCGGCAAACTCTTCAATTACAGGATATTCCGTAATGCCCCATTCGTCCTTTACAGGGAACTGGTCGTTAAATACGTCTACGTCCCAGCCTGCTGCACAAATCATACCAATGTTTCCTTCTGCAAACTGTGCTCTTGCAGTATCATTATCAATAGTGTACGGTGACGGGAATACAGAGCCATCTGCAATCATCTGGCGGTAAACCTCAATCATCGGAGCATATATGCTGAAATCATACTTGCCCTGTGTAGGCTCAAAGCCGTCTGCATTATATATGCCTGATGTAGCACCCGGAATTATTATGTAATATCTTGTGAAGATAGCGTCCTTAAAAGGCATAACATATCCGTATTTTTTGCCTGCTCCTACCTCGGTAATCTTCTTGGCAAATTCCCTTACCTCTGCCCATGTTTTAGGCGGAGTTTCCGGGTCAAGTCCTGCCTCGGCAAAAAGCGTCTTATTCCAAAGGAACTTATATCCGTTATTTCCCTCCATTGTTGAAACGGTCTTTAGCGAATAAATCTTGTCGCCTGTGAATGTTACGGAGTTTGCACCGTGCTGCTCCTTCCATGCCGCTACAGTTTCCTCCGGAACCTCTCTGTACCAGCCGCTCTTTTTTGCAAGGTTATCCATTGCAGAGCCCATACCTCCATGTATGTCAGGAGCGTTGTTTGAAGTGTAGCCTGTTTTGATAAGCTCGCCTATGTTATCCGCCTTAAAGTCAAATACTACCTGAATGTTTTTGTCGTTCTCCTCATTGAACTTATCAGCCGCCGACTGATACAAATCCATCTTGGAGCGTTCGCTCGTTACAATTCTGATTTCTACCTTTTCACCGTTTTGGCTGCCGCTTGAGCCGCAGGCTGTCATCATTGATGCCGACAAAGCCAAAGCGAGCAGCATTGCTGTTTTCTTTAATATACCTTTCATTTTTACCTCTCCTTTTTTTAATATATATTTCACGGCATTTGCCGTAAATTTTAACCCTTAACTCCACCTGCCGAAACTCCGCTTATAAACTGCTTATTACATATGATATAAACGAGTACAACAGGAACTATTGAAATATTAACCGCCGCCAAAATTGCCGCCCAGTTTGTCGCCATACCTGCACCGCCCGATTTAAGCTCAACAATCGCTACCGACAAAAGCTGCAGCTTATCGTTGCCTGCGGTTATAATCATCGGCATAAGATATGCATTCCATACGCTTCTGAAAGCAAGCAGTGCATTTACGCATATAACCGGAAGCATCATCGGGAATATGATATGCGTAAAGGTCTTTACAAACGAGCAGCCGTCAATCTTAGCTGCCTCGTCAAAGCTCTTTGAAATTCCTGCAAGATATCCTTCCACCAGCAGGATAGCCGTAATCGGTGCGGCAGATTCCGCAAAAATCAAGCCAAGGAAGTTTTTGTTTATTCCCATATCCACAATCAACTGATATTTAGGATACAACGTTGCTGTTCCGGCATGAATGAACAGTACCGAAATATACATCATCCTGATAATCTTTTTGAACCTGAAGTCACGTCTTGAAAATGCGTACGCCGTCATTGTTGACATAAGCATTTGTACTAAAACCACCGCAACCGTTACAACCAGGCTGTTGAAGGTATATCTTCCGAAATTTACTCTGTCCCAGACATAAACATAGTTTTCAAATGAAAAGCTTTTCGGTATAAGACTGCTTGACGTCATAAGCTCCTGTGTTGTTTTGAAGCCTCCCAAAAGACTGTAAACAACAGGAAACAGAGTTACTGCCGCTATTGCCAATAGTATTGCGTACATTACTCCTCTTATTAACAGCTCAGGGATATTTATTCTTTTATTATTTGTTATTATTTTCGCCATCTAAATCCCCTCCTATCAATAAATTTCAGACGTTTTTTTAGAAATAGTCAGATATATTATCGTGAGAAGACCCGATATTACGGAATATATAGCAGACAATGCCGCTGTATAGCCGTATTCCGGAATACCCTCGCCGAACAGACGCATATACATCGCAACCGCCATGGTTGTTGTAGCTCCCTGCGGACCGCCTGCCGTTAAAACATAAACACTGTCGAATACTCCGAGGCTTCCGATTATAGCCAGCATCAGGATAATTCTGAAGGTCGGCATCATAAGGGGTACCGAAATATGTAAAAAGCACTTGAAGCGTCCCGCTCCGTCAATCTCGGCACTTTCGTAAACGTCCTGCGAAATTCCCTGAAGTGCCGACAGAATCAAAAGCGTATTCTGTCCGAAAATCTGCCAGACTGAAATTACAGTGCAGCATACCAGTGCCGATGTGGGATTTCCCAGAAAATCTATGCTGCTGTTTATAATTCCTAAATTCATAAGAATCGAATTTAAAATTCCGTTATACGGCGAGAATATAAACGAGAACACAACGCTCATAACTGCCGCACTTGTAACGGTGGGAAGAAAATAAACACCGCGGAAAAGTCCTTTTCCCTTAATTCTCGGCTCATTGATAATTACCGCGGTTAATGTCGCAAGCGGTATTTCTATTATCAGCTTCAAAAATGCTATTTTGAAGGTTACCAATACCGACTGCCACCAGTCCGGGTCTCTTGTGAAGGCTCTCACAAGGTTATCAAAGCCTGTAAAGGTTGCCTTTGTAATGCCGTCGTAGTCATAGAACATGTACTTATACACCCAAAGTATCGGATACACTGTAAGAAGCAGAAACATTATAAATGTCGGCACTATGAACAATAATGTGCTTCCATACTCCTCAAACCATTCTCCCGGTGTCAGCTTTCTTTTTCTTTTGGTTTTTTCCTGTAGGGTAATATCCATTCCCAAACCACTCTCCTTGTATATTTATACAAAAATATTACCACAATTTTTGTTACAATTATATGGATTTGAGTACACAAAATTTGAACATTTGTAGCTTTTGGTATGTGGGGCTGTTACAAAATTTTCCACCTGCCTCCATTACGAAAATCGACCGCAATATAATTGCGGTCGATTTTGATTTATTTCCTTTTTCTAAATTCCGACGGTTTCATTCCGGTATACTTTTTAAAATTCCTGCCGAAATGTCCTTGGTCGTCATATCCTATTCTCCGTGCGATTTCGCCTATGTTAAAATCGGTATTTGCAAGATACTGCTTCGCAATTTCCATCTTTGTATCGTTGACGTAATCGGAATAGCTCTTGCCGGTATATTCCTTAAACAGACGTGCGAAATATCTGCTCGAAAAGAAAAATATTCGTGACACATTTTCCAGCGAGAGATCCTCGGACATATGCTCCTCAATATATTTCTTGGCGTTTTCCACCAAAAGCCTGTTTTTGTCGCCGGAGCTGCTTTCCAAAAGCTCCTGTGCCTGCTTCATTGAGCTGATAAGGTTCTGCCGCAGCTCATCTATTGTTTCTGCAGCACTGTTCCCTTCAAGCCATTTTGAAATTACAGGCTCCTGCCCGGAGGAATTTAAGGACTGCAGCTTTTTTACACATGCTATTAAAATATTGCTGCATATTGTTTTTATGTCGCTTATCGGGATATTACCTTTTGAAGCAACGTCATCAATGTATTTGTCTATAACATTCTCGACAGTTTCCTCATTTTCTGCCGATGCGAAGCTTACTCTTTCCAAAAGGCGTCTTTCCAGCTCTTCGGGATATCTATATGAAGTTTTCAGTTCCTTTATATTGCAGATGCCGCTCTTTTTATAAAACGCTCCATGTCGGCACGCCGTAAGTGCCTCACAGTATGAGTGATACATATTGCTGACGTCCTCCAAAGTGCTGCCTATCCCAACCGAAAACTCAACACCGAGCGTATCGCAGAGCGATTCCATGCAGTTTTTCACGGTTTTGGTATATTCGCTCTCCGAGTCACCGAAGAGGAATACCACATTGCAGTTTGAACCGTCGTAAAACGAGCTGCCTATGCCCTCAAGCATTTCGTTCAGGATATTGTCCACGCCGAACCTCAAAAGTGAAATATCCTTAGAAATATCCCAAAGCCCGCTTCCGCCCTGCGGCATAATTCCGATGCATGCCACACAGCCGGCACGAGGCGTGTCTTTAAGCTTGATAAGCTCAAAGTATTTTTTAAGCTCCTCACTTTTTAGCACTCCGTTTTTTTGAATCAGCTTTGCCGAAAGCATGTTTTTTGTGTTTTGAATATACATATCCAGGCTGCTCTCGTATTCTGCCTTAATCTTGTTTTTTAGGCTTTCCTTTCGCAGCATATCGGCGGCACGCTCCACAGCCTCTGTGACCTCCTCGATAGTTACCGGCTTTAAAAGATATTCCATCACGCCAATCCGCATAGCTGCCTGTGCATACTCAAAATCATCATATCCGCTGCACATGATAATTTTTATTTCCGGCGTTATCCCAATGGCATAGCGTGAAAGCTCAAGCCCGTCCATCTCCGGCATTCTTATATCGGTCATAAGAATGTCAATATCGCCCCTTTTTATTCTATCCAGTGCGTCCGCTCCCGAATCAAATACACATATCTCATCAATGCCCAGCTCGTTATGCTCAAAAATGCCTTTTATTGAATTTGCAATACCTATTTCATCATCAACAATAATCATTTTCATATGCATTTACTCCTATCATAGTTCCTCGGTATCATCGGGAAGATTTGCAGGCAGAATAACTCTGATTCCGGCACCGCCATACTCATTTATATAAAATTCCATATCTCCGCTTTCCTTATAGTAAAGCTTAATTCTGGTATAAATATTCCGCAGTGCAAAGCTGTTTTTGAGTTTCTCGCTCTTCTCGTTGCTCTTAACATATTTTTCCACAACGTCAATGTCCATTCCCACGCCGTTGTCTTCTACAGTGAATACAATATTTTCACCCAACTGCCTTCCGGTAACGGTTACAAGAGAATTTTCCCTTCTGGTAAATACGCCGTGCACTATTGCATTTTCCACCAAAGGCTGTATCAAAAGCTTCGGAAGCTTAAATTCATATATTTCCTCGTCAACCTCAATGCGATACTCGATTTTATTTTTATATCGGTATTTTTCTATTGCAACATAGTTTTCTATATGCTGTATTTCCTTATATACCGTTGTTACGTCATCACCCTTATTAAGAGCCAGCCTAAAATATGTTGAAAGCCGCTTTATCATATCCGCACTCGCAGTTTTATCCCCATCCATAACCTTCCAGTATATGGTATCGAGCGTATTATATAAAAAATGCGAATTGATCTGCTGCTGAAGTGCTCTGAGCTGTGCCTTTGATTCCTCTTCGTTTTTCTTCTTTATCTGCTCCATAAGCTCGTCAATATTGTCAATCATTATATTATAGCTTTGAGCAAGATATCCGATTTCGTCCCTGCGTTCATTCTCTTTGCCGGTATAGCGGATTCGCTTTCCGGTTTTTCCGTCCGTCATCTGCATAACGTTTGTCAGCTTATTGAGCGGAATGGTGATTTTTTTGAGAACAAACAGCATCAGGGTGAGAGTAATAATCACTCCTGTGAATATCGCCGTAAATATCCACAGCTTTAAAGCGTCTACGTCAACTGTAAGCTCGCTTTCCGGGATCACCTCCATAACCCTCCAGCCCATATTGCCTATTTCTGAGCTTATAAGGTGCGTTTTACGGTTTTTGTAATAAAGGGTGTCGGGAATATCATCCTCCTCCAAAAGCTTCAGTATCTCCTTGCAGCCCTCGGTGCTATCCTTTGCAGATGCTATTATATTATTTTCTGCATCCACAATAAAAAGCTCGGTTTCGCTGCCAATATTGAGCTTTGCAAGCTCGTTTCTGAAATACGAGGTATTGATATTCATAACAAGAACACCAGTCTGCTTATAGATACTGTTGGTAATCGCCTTCATAAATCCAACCGCATCCTTACGTACATTGAAAAACAATTCATTTCGGTACGGCGGATACCAGATTGCAAAGCCGTTATTTGATGAAGCCTTTTTAAACCAGTCAAGCTCGCGGTAGTCCACACTTTCGTTAATGCCATTTCTGTATTCATAGAAAATCTGTCCGTCATATCGAACGAACACTATGCTGTCTATTATCTCCGAATTGAGAACATGGGTATCATTAAACAGCTGCGACAGCAGCGAAAAGTCCTCTAAATCGAATTTTCCGTTCTGCTTTGAGGATATATTAACAAAGTCACGGTCAATTTCCAGCTTTGCATACAAATCATATATGTAAAGAACGTTGTCATTCAGCTTGTCGGACAGCTGATTAATCGTCTGCGACACCTGCTTTGCGGCATTCTCAACCGATGATTCCCTTATGCTTTGATATGTAAAATTGCAGGCAAGTCCCACCGTTACAACACTGACAATTATAGAAACAATGGCTGTTTTTCTTGTAAGACTATGCTTATAAAAGCCTTTTATTAACTTTTTCATTTTCCATATGCTCCTCATATCAACATACCTCAAGAAATAATACATGTATATTTTATCATAAAAATTAATCACTGTGAACGAAAAAAAGTACAAAAAATTTGTATATTTGTATCAAATCTTCTATTTTTTAGCCGGTCTTCCATATTTATTTAAGTCACTTTTTTCAAAACACAAATTTGGCAAATGAAAAAACCGCAAGGCTGCCGGTCACCTGACAGTCTCCCTGCGATTTTTAATTTCGGACAATTAATCATCATCCATAAAGTCAAATGCGTCACTCATAAATCCGAAAGGAATTTCAACAGTATCGCTTTGGTCAATCTCGGTTTCGTTTATCTGCTTGCTTGAGATTTTTTCAATATCTATATTAACCCTTGCACCGATAGTTGTTTTTGCTATTCCACGGATATACAGTGCCATATTATTGAACAGATTTGCAAAATCAATATTATGTATGCTTACGGCATTTCTGTTCGGCGAAAGCGAAGACAACGCCTTCATGTCCGCCTCTTTTCCTATGCCTATCGGAATAACAACGAGTCCGTTTTCTCTACGCATTCTCTGAATTTTTTCCTTCGCGGCACTAAGCTCGTAGGAGCTGCCGTTCGGCTGACCATCGCTCATAACAATAAGCCACGGTGAATAACAGCCTATACCGAAGCTTTTGTATTTTTCAACACAGCTCTCCAGCTTATCAAGTGCCATATTAAGACCCTCACCCATATAGGTTTCACCGTCGGCTGATATACTGCTTGTGATATTTTCATCAAGCTCGGAAAGCGGACAGAAATCCAGTATCGACTTTGCATAGCTGTCAAAGGTTACAATAGAAAGCTCCGCCGCCTTGCTGGCAATCGCGTCGTTTCGGATTTTTCTCAGGAAAAGGTTTATACCCTCCTTCAGCTCAACAAGCGGTGAATTTTCTCCGCCTCTTACCACTGTCCATTTTCTGCCGTCTCTCCAAAAAGTTTCTCCCGTCGGAACACCGCCGTCAACCCTTGTCATTGATGTGCTTGTATCTAAGCAAAAACATATCGGTAAACGCTCACTTCCGTCATTTTCAAAGCCCTGCACCTGCAAAAAGCTTTCTCTTGTTTGTGCCATTACTATTCACTCCCCTTCGCTTATCGCCTATTTTGCTTACAACTCTTACATGTACGCGGATAATTCATGCCCCGTTTTTCATAGAACAATTTTTCTCCGTATGTGATATCAAAGGTTCTTCCGCACACCTTACAAACAGCAGTCATTACAGGGCGGTTATTACATTCTCTGCATCTTCCGCCGCGAAGCTGATATGCCGGATATGTCTGTCCGCAGACAGCACACACCGTAGGACGCTTACATTCCTCGCAATGCTTCTGTTTATGCCAGTCCCTTTGCATATGAAGGCGTTCCTCTCGGATTGTATAATAAAAGCGTCTGCCGCAGTCTACGCAGTCAAAATATGAGCTTGACATCTTATGCTGACAGCTTCTGCAAATATCAAATTCGTCCATAAACCAAACAGGAAACTCTCTGCCGCAGCAGGAGCATGGCTTATACTCAACACCCTTTGCCTTTCTGAAGGTTTCAGGGAACATAAGTGCCGAATATTTATCGTTCTTGCAGTATTCTCCCGAAGAAAGCTCGCCGTAAAACCGCTTGAGCACCCACAGCCATTTTTCCGCACTAAGTCTTTTATCGGGAGCATTTAATGCCTCGTCCTTTTGGAAGGTCTGATAGAACATTCTCTTTAAATCATAGTACAAATGACTCCATACAAATCTCCAGAAGCCCGGCGGTACGCCCTTTGAATGATTTTCGCCAAAGGCATACGGAAACTGCATTTCCGAAATGCTTGTCTTTATATTTTTTCTGCCGCGGTGTGCATATGGTGGTTTACCCGGCATCATAAGCATAAACAACATTACCGCTGTTGCATAATTTTCGGTTTTTGAATCAAACAAAAACATTTTGCCGATATCTCCAAGCAGCTCAGGTGCAATGAAAAGAATATTTCTCAAAAGGCACGGGTAGTCCTCCACCTGATACTTATCGGTATTTGTAAAATATACCGTCTGCGGGTCCTTTACCATTATTGACGCAGGGTCCGGGCAGCCGATAAGTACATTATGCTTATTTAAAATAATGATCTTTTGCAGAATTGTTATTGCAAGCTGAACAAGGTCCTGCTTCTGCCAATTCGCAAAATGAGTGTCAAGTCCTGCCTTTTTAAAGACAGAAAGCTGCAGTGGTTGTCCCTCATATGAGCCGGCAAGATAGCCTGCAAATTCACCCTTTGAATTATACAAAAGCTTTTGCGGCCAGCAAATTCCGGCATATGTAACCTGCTTTGATACCATCAGTTTACATTTTTCAAAATGGTATGTATCCAGTGCCTCCGCCTTATATATTTTTGCATACATTCCGCTGTCGGTTTTGTAAACAACGCTGTCGGAAAGTGTTTCGACAGCCTGTACCAGACGATAGCTTCTTTTATCCTCATCAAACACGCTGTCCGATGCTTTAGGCAGCACATGAATTTTCAGCGGCTTATTTTTAAGCTGAACAACCGACTGTTTTACTTGAAATTTATTCTGTTCATCTACGTTAAAATCAACAGCCTCGTCCTTTTGCGGCAGGTCCGGTCTTCTCTTTGGTTTTGCAGTCATTTTATGCTCGCCGCCCTGCGGTCTTGCATTTATGATTCCGAGAAATCCTCCGTTTATCTGCTGACGCGTTACAAACTGTGCAAAGTCCTTTGTCGCCTCGATTGAAGTTATCTTTTCTACATTTTTGCACTTCTGCGTTACAAAACAAATTCTACTGCGTTTATCCAAATCAGCAAAAAGTGCTTCATAGCTGTCAAACTTTGTGAGAATACTGAAAAGACGCTCGCTATTGAGCTTTTTCAGCTTTTCAAACACGCTTTTTGCTGCAGCTCCGCGTTCCGAATTTTCGGCTGACATCAGCTTCAGCTCTCCCAGCTCAAAGCCTGTCATGCACACAAATTTGTTCTGCTCTTTAAGCTCCGGAGTAATATTCTCCATAAACGAATCAAAATGAGGGCACATAACAGCTGATACGTCCATCAAAATCCAAAAATCATCAACGACTGTTTTTAAATATTGAGCCTCTCTATTTTCCAAAATACACACCCCTTTTAAATTATAATGGTTTCAGCTGCGGCGATTGCTGTGTTCGCTTCAGTTATATGTCCCTCTTCTCTCTGCAGCTCGCCTATACTTATAAGCCCGTTTTTGCAGTTTGTCCTAAGCTTTACGGTTGCGTCAGGCAGACTTGCCGCCTTTATAAGAAGTTCTGCAGCCTTTGCATAGTTTTTCTGTCCCTTTTTTATTTGAGCAATATTATAAAGTCCTGCCGGACTGCCGAGGTCAAAAGCTCTTAAAAAGCAGCCCTCGGCTCTTCGCACATTTCTTTGCTCTCCATACTTTCCCATGGCGTAAATCTGACCAAGCGAAAGATATGCCTTATAGTATCCCTGTATCGCAGAGAGCACAAGACTCTCTATCGAATCCTTGTAATTATTTTTCTCCTGCAGCTCCATCGCCTCATCGTAAAACGCCTGACCGCCAGGAAGCTTTGTCTGTGTTTTTTCTCCCGACAAAACCTGCATGTCCCTCATCAGTTCTATTAAAGGCGAAATATCCTTGCGGTCAAATATCCTGAAACGCTTTATATCATTATTCGGGAAAAAGCTGTTTCTTATCAGACTTATATTGTCGGACAGGCTTCTGCTGTCTTCCGATGCATTCTGCTCTAAAATACTGTATTCCGATGCGAGCTGAAAGCAATACGATGTAATATCACTAATCGGAGTAACCTCAATCGGCAAAAACGCGAGACCGTTACCGTAATGCGTGTTTTTAACCGCGTCCGATACCGAAAACGCCAGCTCGTCATATACGTTGCTGCTCGTGAGCGACGCCTCGCTGACAAAAAACAGTACCGCCTTGCAGTTTGCACTTTTCATTGCCGCATGCACTCTGCTTTGCCAACGCTCCCCTACGTGGAAATCCAGCTCGGTATCTATCCATATATTAACCCCGTACTCCTGCAAACGCATAATATCCGAGTAAACCTGAATACTGTCTGCACTGGAGTAACTCACAAAAATATACGGATGATTGGGATTATTCCGATTTATTAACTCCATAATTATGTACCTTTCCTCATATTAATGCTTCATTCGGCATAGATATATTCATTATATCATAAGGTTTGATATTTTTCAACATATTATTGCATTAAGCTTAGTCTTCGCGGCTGATTTTATAGCCGAGCTTTATAATTAGCTTTAAGGTTTCCATTGCGGTACGTCTGTCATATTCCTTTTCCGCCTCGGACAAAAGCTCGTATTCAATAAGACAGGGATGCAGCTTTTTTTCATCGTTTCGCACCGCTCCGTATGACCAGCCGTCGTCAATGCGACCCTTTGCCCACACCTCATGCGTATTTTTTGCAAGATATTCGGACAGCTCCAGAATTTCTTCATCAAGCACCACATCTTTTGTATCAACAGGATTCGGTATATACATTTTCATTCTCCTTTTGGTGTTTTTTAATTTACCCATATATAAATTTCATCGTCCCGGATAGGGACGATGAAATTTATATTCTATACTATTCCGCCGCGTCAGATTTTGTGAGTTCTATACTCCGTTGTCACTGTCAGCTTCCGAAGTATCGGCCTCTACCGGCTGATACGAAATAGGTCCGCAAAACTCCGGGTCCAAAGGCTCTTCCAAATTCATAAACGGAGTAGGCTTTGTTATAACAGTTCCCTGTGAGAACGGATAAGCTGCAAGATATCTTAAAAATCCTCTGCCGTATTCATCGTTTCGACTTAATGTGATAAGCTCCTCACGCTTTGCAACCGCAGGCTCATTTATAAGATATGCATACTGAATTTCAACCCACTTTGCCATACCCTCATAAATTTCAAGCCGCATATCTCTGCCGTATCTGCTGCAGATAGCTCTGTCGCTCCAGTTCAGATACTGCCAGATATGAGTCAGCTCATGTGCCATCGTCAGCATGGACGCCATACGCGGAGAGCCGTTTTCTATCATCAGAGTATAGCCATTCTTATCCTTTATCGCAACTCCCAGCACGCGTCCGTCCATTTCGGGCGTAGGTACAAAGGCGTAACCCAGCTTTTTATTAAGCTTCTTGGAATTAACCATCTCCACACGGATTCCCGTGTTTATCTTAATTCCGAAGAAGGATTCCATATTTCGCTTTACGTCCTCGAAAATCTTTCTAAATTCCGCACCCGTCTTAATCGCTGTTCTTCCGCAGCTTATGCAGCGGTCACGTCCGTCAGACAGGGTTTCGTATTCCACGCCGTATATCTCTGTGCCGCAGAAATCGCAATAGCGGACGTCGGACTTTCCGGGCTTAAAGGTCGCCTCGACAAGCTTAGCGATTTCCTTGCCGTCACGAGCCTGCTTAAGCGGATTTTTCGCTAAGCCTATTGTGCCAAGATAGCTGTGCGTACCTGCTGTATCAAGGCAGGACGGCTCAGAGCTGCCGCCGTACAAAAGGTAATATGTGCTATGATACGGCTTACGCTTAAACTCAATTTTTTTCTTTTCGGCAGATTTATCTTCTGCAGAAGGTGCGGCCACATTTTTAAGCGTCATCACCTCATCTGCTTTGCTTTCTTCACCGACCGCCGCCGTATCGCTTTGCGGCTCTGCAGCAGCCTGTTCAGGCTTTTCTGCCACAGGCGGCTGTACGCCGTCACCCTCCGGCTTTGTCTTATCCTTAGGCTTAAATACACCTTTGATTTTTTCCTTGATTTTCTCGGCACGCTGTCTAATATCTGCAACAAAGCCGGTTTTCTTCTCCTTTTTCGGCTCTGCCGGAGCCTCTGTAAAGCTTACAGGAGGCTGCGGCTCAGGCGGAGGATTCAGACTTTTCTCCACCGCCGAAAGATGCCAGTCAAGATAATCGGTTATAATTCCCAAAATCCTTTCAAGATTTCGCTCCACAGCTGATGTAAGCCCCAAATCAAGCTGACTGTCCTCAATGATATATATGCTGCCGCTGCAAAGCTCACAGTTCTCCGCTTTTATTGAATATGTAAGCGGCTTAGTCTCCGAGCTGTCCGCGATGAAGCTGTCATCGGTAACAGCTGCTATATATGCATGATTTTCGGCAAACATCGTCCTGAATATTTCATTAAACAGCGTAGCAACGGTATATCTCACGCTATCGGTAAGCTTTCCGTCACCATCCGGAAGCTCAATTCTTAAAATTTCCTTATTGCGATAAACTCTTTTTGGTATTCCGCTTTTTTCGCCCTCAAACAATACCGCCTTTGAAGTTCCGAAATCGTTATACTTCTGCATGATGTAATATCCCGGAGTGTCCACCCTGATATCGGCATACTCATGTATAACCTTCATTCCCGATATATCGCGGCACGAGCCGATTCTCTCGGCTGGCTTTGTTCCGCATATGGTATACTCACGCATCTGCCGATAGGACGCACGGTCGGTAATATGGTCTGCGGCACGCCTTACCAGCACGTGACCGTCCGCGGTAAGATAACGCATCTCATAATATTTACCGCCGAAGGTGAAGAATTGCCCCGGAAGATACTTCTGATAAATATGACCGCACAGCTCTGCACCCAGGTAATATTTATCGCCCTTTTCGTCCTCTGCGACATATCCTGCGGATTTAAGCTCGGATACAAACCTGTCAAGGAAAGAGCTATCCTTAATCGCGAAGGTATGCTCCATTCTTCCGTATTTTGCGTTAAACTCGTCTGCCTCTAAAAGAAGACTTATATCCGTCTTACATTCACCATTATCAAAATCGGTCAGCGACAGCTGTGATGCCGCCTCAACCGCTGCTCTGTACTCCTCGGGAAGTTCCTTTAAGGTTTTGGTATCCGCATAGCAGCGAAAAATTTCATACCAAAGCTGCTTTTTAATATCGTAAACCTTTATTCCGATTAAGGACAGCTCTCTTTTTAAAACCTCGGCATTTACCGGGAAGGTACTCATCATCAGAACAAGACGCAAAACCGTATTCCGTACAGAGCGTACATAATCTGCCACAACATACGGGATTGCCTTTGCGTCACTTTCAAATATCGACGCATTATCCGCCATATAGTCCTTCAGCAGATATTCCGATGAAATAACATTTATAAAGCCCTGCTCCTTTGAGCGTGTTGAGAAATTCCTTAGAATTTCAAACATGTTAAATGCCTCGTCCTCAACCGTAAAGTAATTATGCTTATCCGTTTTTGCACTCCAGAAATTCGCGGAGGTCAAAAACCTCTCGTCCATTGCCTCCTGGTTTGTCGGCAGACCTGAATATTTCATAAGGTCATAATAATATTGCTTATCTATCCAGCGTGCGTCGGTAACAGGAAAAGCCTCGCCGCCGAACCACTGCGTTTTTGATACCTGATTTTTAAGTGCCGCAAAGGAAAGCTCTGTTCCCAATCCGAGATATCTTGATATATTCGGCACAATTCTGTGATGCAGATATTCATTATCCGCCTCCCAGCACATGTATGACGAAGTACCCTTATGCTTATTTGTTGCCGAAACCTCGGTAAGGCTCGTCATAAGAATATGCGACATCGCGTCAACCAAGCCGTCACAGTTTTTATCGCAAAGACAGTATGTGATACTTCTGTCCTCCTCGCCGCGGCATTTCTTTATAATAAGATTAAGTCCGATTTGTGCGGTAGAAATGAGCTTTGAAGGCTCAATAATTACCACGTAACCCACCTTTTCAAGAAACTCCGCATTTGCATTATGCAGCTTTATATCCAAAACGTCCGAACGGGTTAAAATGCCTATATCCATATCCCCGTTTTTCTGCGAATCCAAAATGCCGATATTCCATAAAAACGGAATATTTGTAACAGCGTTAATTCCGTCCTCAAGCCACGTCTTAATATCGTCCTCGATTGCGTGCCTTCCCAAAATTACAAGCACCTTTTTATGCTCAAGCAGCATGCGGTTCATGGGATAAAACGCATACGGAATAAGGTCGTTATAGAACGGATTGTTAAACAATATACTTTTTCCGCACAAAAGGTCAAGGGCTGAGGCAATATAGTTATGGTCCAGGTCAAAGCCGGTATCATTGAGCGTTCTCATATACGTACCAAAGGCTGTGACCTTTAAATCCTCGCTTTTTTCAAGCTTGCTTATAACCTCGTCATTGGTAGTGTCATTAAAAATTGTGTTGTTCACGCTTGTATTTTCCGCCAGCAGCTTATCGCCGAACAGATTCCGCAGAAACTTACGCAGGAGCGAATAATTAACTACCCTGTACGCGTCCTCGTCCTCGCCGAGAATATCCACCGAATATTCACGCTTTGTAGCACCGTCTAAATAAAAATACAGCTCTCCCACAATTAAAACTCCGAATACCGGATAGTAAATTGTTTCAAGTAAGCCTTGGTTATAAAAGTGGCGGCTTAAAAGCATCAGCATAGCCGACAAAATTACTGCACTGTAATAGAAAACCTTAAAAAGACTTCTCGCCTGAACATAGCTTTCCAGAAGACACCATTTTCCCTTTTCCGCAAAGTATTCATAAAAATTCTCCGCAACAAAGGTATGTATGTCCGAGCCTTCCTGAACAACTCGGTCTATTATTGCAAGACACAGCTTTTTTACCGTCAAATAAAGCAGCATTATAACGGTGTTGGATATAAAGAATATCCAGAAATTGAGATTAAGCCCTTCAATAAAAGCATTAACCTTTTCACCCGCCATCGCAAACATTTCGCTAAGCTCTGCCGGAAAAGAACTGCCAAGCTCTGTAATCCACACAGGAAGATTTCTTATAAAATGCAAAATCCAATTATTTATCGAATCCACCGCAAACATCAGCACTATGAGGTATATCAGTGAAAGCACAGGCATTGGATACTGCCTGCTCCGCTCCGGCTTTTCAAAGTTTATCCCGCTGCTTGCAAAGCAAAGCACAACAAAAGGAAGAACAGCCATGACCATTTTTGCAATAAACAATATTTTATCAATCATATAACTCCTCCCTTTTTACGCTGACCGATTTAACGTAATCAATCGGTATTTGTATCTGATTTCCCGTCTGCATAAACTCAATGCTCTTTGCTGCACCGCTGTACGGCATTTCATAGTTGTATTCGACTAACTTTGCAAAATCAAAATCATACGGCTGAATATTACACTCCGCCTCGCTGTTTTCCGATGTAAGGTAATCAGAAAACAACTCGTTTACCTCTTTTATTTTATTTAGAATAACATTTTTATGATGATTTAGAATATTCTGCCTTTTTTCAAAGGAATTTTCGGTATAAGAAAGCACCGAAAATCCACGCATCACATTACATGCATGACTTAAATATTTTGAAAATTTTCCAAGCCCCGCTTCAATTTCCGCAAGAATTTCATTCATTGCGTCATTAAAGTCCTTAAACCGTTTCACAAGCCTCTTTCTCAAAATAAACAGAAAAACAAATCCGATTACCATGAACACTAAAAGCGTGACTCCCGTAACTCCCATCGAGAATAGGAAGGACTTAGTTGTATTTAAGTTGCTTATAAACAGAGGCAGAAATCCCAGAAAATACGCAACGAGTGCAATAAGTCCTGCAAACACCGTTTTACGCTTTGTCATACGCTGCCCGATTTCACGCCGCAGCAGCTTATCAGCCTTATCTATTTCCGCTCTGTATTCCTCGGTATTGTAAAGCTGTGTTGTCACTGTTGAAACCATGTTGAGCTCTTCCTCCAAAAGATGGTCCTCAATATCCTCACGCTGAAACTCATTCAGCTGCAGGGCACGCTCATCCGATATCTTATTTGAGCTGCGAAGTCCCACCTTTGCGGCGGTTTTAACTGCACGCCTCGGCTCACGCAGGTAGCGTATAAACAGCTTGCTGATTGAATGATACTGCTCATTCCAATACTTATACTCCTCCTCTGGACAATCCTTTGAAAGACCGATTTTATCATATTCTGCCATCAGTCTTTTTTTATCAAACTCGCCATCAACCTCAACAGGAATTTCCACATCGGTTTCAAAGCACATACGTGCAGTATCCCTGTCTATCGGCTCCTTTTCCTTTTCGGACAGCTTTCTTGACATACTGCTGATTTTGCCGAGAGTTGCCGTAAGCTTTGCATTATACCTATAGCACAGCTCCCTCACACAGTCCGAGTCAATCTCCACACCCAAAGTATATACACGATTTGGGCGAAGCACGCCGCTCGGACATTCATTTAATGCCAAAAGCAGCATAAGAGTAAGGAAATTAAAATACAAGCCTTCATTTCTCTCGCCTTTTACATACGACACATCACATATCAGATATCTCAGCTTATCAGGGTACAGGTTTTCGGTATAAAAATGCGAGTAATCAAACTCGGTATGGGTTTTCCATGCATCATCTGCAAGCTCACGCTCAATATCCTTTGCTCTTTCGCTAACCGCCAAAAACGACTGTGGAGGATTGAACAGCTCTCCGCCGAAATCAAACATTTCCGAAAGGCGTTCAAATTTTATCGCACGGCTTCTGTCAGCCTCGGCATCCTTTGCCGAAAGTCCCAATTCTTTAAGCTTTGCAAAATATGCAGCTGAATCCTTCGGATTATTTATAGCCTCCTCATAGCCTGAATAGCATACCTCCGGCTTTACCTTGATAGGCGAGCCGCACAGCCATACCGACAGCTTAACAAGAGGATTTGACAGAGCTTTTGACAGCATTCTTTGCTCATCTGCCCTAAAGCTTTCCACCACAGAAAAATCAGAAAACTCCGGTACGGCGTTTTGGCTGTCAACAAAATTGAAAGGATTTCTTTTATTGACTGAATTAAAATCCCATGTTGAGCTGTCGTTTACAACAATCGCACGCCATTCCTTTTTACCTCTTATAATACTCTTTAATTCGGGAACAGCCTCGTCTAAGCTTGAAGCCTGTGTATTCCATGAGCAAAATGCAAAATTCTTATCGTCAAGAAAGGGCTTAAAATATATGTAATATTTATTATGACAATCATTTATAATATGCTTGTCACAAATTAAAACTGTAAACATCTTTCTCACCGCCTTGCAGTCCTCCGCCAAAAGCGGAGGGCTGTAAAATTTAAAATTCAAACAAATTAATCCTCTTCAAAAACTGTCAGCCTATCCTTATAGCTTTCCAAATCTCTCTTATCCATAAAGCTGCAGAGCGTTCTGCGGATTGCACCGATAACCTGATCCGAGAAGTTACCGCACTTTAATACGTTTGAATGTGCATTATAGTTGTCAATCAGGCAGTTAAACTGTTCAATAAGAATATCCGCAACCTTTGCACAAATGCTGTCCTTGTTTGACGTACAGAGGTTCATCTCAGAGTAAATCATTTCTATAATTGACTCTACCATTGTCTTCATTTCCGCCATATCCTTGTTCTGTGCAGGAAGTGAGTTACAGTACATAAGCACAACGGTAAACAGTGAAACCTGCTCGTCAAGTCCCTTAAGAGCCGGCTCATTGATGAATTTCTTATATCTGAAGCTCTTTAACATTTTAAAGAATTCAATGTCCTCATATGACTGGAATCCTGCAGACCTGCTCTTATCGCGTAGCTTATTTACGTATTCACGGATAACCGATACCGCAAGACGGTCGTTATACAAAGAGTCTAAAACCTCATAAAGCACGTCGCATTTTGTTTTGTTTGATACAATCAAATCACACGGGTCATTTTCCGAATTTAAGTATTTGTAGTTCTTTTCGTCAGAGCCTTCATCCAAGGTTGCAAACAGATGGATTCTGTCATAGATAAAGCCGTAAATCATTGACTTATGAATTTTTCTCATCAGTCTCTTCTGATAATCAAGGTCAAGCTCAGGCATTGTTACTATTGCATTCCAACGCATATCAACGTGCGGAGTGATAATAGCACTTGTTTTGCAGTCAGGTCCGATTCTATCCATGTACTTCTGATAAATACGGAAATAATCGCCGGCTGAAAGCTGATCATATGCGTTTTCGCCGCTGAGTGAAAACTCATCTGTTTCGTCATCATAAGAAGGTGCACTGAGCTTCGCAAGCTGCGTCGGCATAATGTTGTAAACCGAACGGAAGAAATGCAGCTCGTATTTTGAAACTGTATCGGTACGAACAGCCTCCGGCACAAAATCGTTCACTCTTATGCCCTCGCCGTCTGCAATACCGTCGTTGCAAGCAATAGCACTTACCTCTCTCGGCTCATCATTGTCCTTCTTCTTAATTCCCGGGCTTGCAAGGTTATTACACTTATTTATCATAGATGTAATATACTTATTAAGTCTGCTCGGACTGTGAATTTCCGCAGCCCTTGTGTCCTTCAGCTCCTCGCTTACCTCATCAAGCTCGATTGAGCTTTTCACGTCATATTCCAGCTTAATTGCCTGCAGAATGCCCTTTACATTGATTATGTCGCAGCATTCCTCAACTCTGTCCTTATAATATTCAATGATTATATCGTCAAAAATATCCTTCTTTGCCTCATATGCAAACGGATTAACGCTCTTACGCTCCTCAATATAAGCATTGTCTCTTACCGACTCAAATATTTTCGCGTACAGCTTGGAAGCCTCGTCTCCCGTATCGGCAGGACGTCCGACGCTTGCTGTGAGCTTATCGAGATATTTTTTCTCACCAAGAACGTATTTCACGCAGTCACCGTTTTTAAACTGCAGCTTGGTTACGATATCCTCTTTTTTGCGTTCAATGCTCGGCACCTTGCTCTCAAAGGTTGCATAGAACGCCTCATATGCCTTTATAAGTCTGCTTACCGCAGGAATTGCAACGGCACAGATTTCATTCTTGATAATACAGGTGTAGAACTTTTCAACACGCTCAAAGTAAACCGAAAGCTTACCCTCGCATTCCTCCATGTCGTTTGAGTTGCCCTTTTCATCGCAGGACTGACACATAGTAAGAAGGTCCTTTTCCTTGTTGATAAGGCTACCCTTTACGTCAAATTCAGAGGTGTCGCGTTTTCCGTTGCCGCTGTCCTGACCGTAGCAGATTGTTCTTACCTCTTCACTAAACGCCGCCTCATCAGAGCCTTTCTGTGCGTCTATCCATTCACTTTCAAGTGCCTTTTTCAGCTCATACAGCAGGTGTCTTGCAGCGTTCGGGTGGATTGCCTTGCCGTTTATCGACAGATATTTTTCGAGCATATACTCGCCCAAATCCTCTTTTTCAATAGGTGCCTTGCTTCCGAAAACCTCTCTTGCAAAGTTCTTGGTAATTTCAGGCATGCTTTCATCACGGCTCATGCTCTCAAGTCGATAAATGCTCTGATATTTCGCCTCAAAGCCGCCTCTTTCCGAAACCGGCTTTTGTCCTGTCATAATATCGTCAAGCATTTCAGGGAAATCCAGTGAAAGTCTGTGCTTGATTGCTTCATCAACAATCAGCTTTATATAGCTTTTGGCAAGTCTTTCGGTAGTCCTTGCACCGCCTGATAAAGCGTCAATCTTCGGAGTTATGTATTTATCCCAAAGCATTGAGGTGAACTCATTTCCTGCAGAGCTGTCCTTTCCGCCCTCCATCGAGGCAGTGTAAACGCCGGCAAGCGTAGGCTCATTCTTGGCACTTCTGTTCGGGTTGTCGTCCCACTTCTTTCTTTCCTCAATAAACTTCGCGTCAAACTGCAGCCAGGAGCTTTTAAGCAGTGCCTTTCTTTCCTCCTCGGTAAGCTTATCGTCCGCGGAAGAGCCTATGATTGAGGCACGAGTCCAGTTAAGTGCAATATAATCTCTTACGTCCTCATACGGATATTTAAGCACCGACGCACCTGTTCCGCCGAAGCGGCATCTGCCGAGCTTTTCCGGGCTTATGCAAAGCTTTAAAACGTTATCCTCCATACTTGCCGCCTTGCTTCTCATAGGACCGATGTTCTGCTCATAAATCGACTGTGCGGCATAGTTTATATATTGTCCCAGCGTTGTCATATTGCCTGCATTTGAGTCGGTTCTGTCGAGCAGGAAGCAGAAATCGAACGGCAGATTGCTAAGCTTTTCGTCGCCGTTTGAGGTGCTTGGAATCATTATATGCAAGTCCTTGTAACGATGAAGCTCAGGGACAGTATCAAAAAATCCGCTGCCTTTCATCATAAACGCATTAATTTCCTTAATTGTTGCATAGCCGTTACAACGCAGGCTGTCCTTTTCGCTCTGAGTTTTGATTACTGTATCCATAACTCCCGGCATGATAAGAAATCCGCGAATCATTACCGCAGCCTCAGGATAGTTCTTTTTAACATAATGCCGCACAAGCATACCTGTTTCCATTGCGATACCGGAGCCTGTTCCGCCGGCAGCTGTTGAAGCGATAACCACGCGGATAGCCTGCTTGAGTCCGCCGCCGTCCTTTAAGAACAAATCGTCAATCGCCTTATATAAATGATGTATATTTCCCTGCTTAATTGTAGCGTTTAATGCAAGCCTTGAAATTGCACGCACCTGACCTGCACCCTCAGAAACTGCCTTCGGGTCAAGCATCTTATTCTCCGGGAACCAGCCGTTTTTCGCGTCATGGTCGTTTTTGAGATAGTCCTCGACTGTGCTTGTCGACGAGGTCTGCACCGCAGTAATATTTGCTCCTTTATCGACATTAATCAAATCATTTACGTCGGTATCCATCACAACAAAGCGGATATTGCTTGTATCATCGCCTATACATCTGTCCGCAACGCCCTTAATTATTTTTGAGCCAATACCGCCCACTCCGATGAAAAGTACCGGTGCATTTACCTTATTTGGCTGAATTTTTTCCTTCTCGTACATTGTTTTTACCCCTTTTCTTTTTATTTCTTACCATTCATGCTTATTTTGCCGTCTATAGGCGGCTTATTTCCCTTAAACTCCACGATTATTCTCGTGTTGTTCTTAAGGTTTACTCCCTTAAACGTCTTTCCGCTTGAGTCCACGTAATCCTTGCCGTCCTTAGTGTATGTGGGACTGCTTCCGATTTTGAAGGACACCACATTGAACATCGGCGTAACCTTTGTGATTCTAACTCCCGCACTTTTGCCGAACTTCTGATACAGCTTGGAGGATTTCTCCGCCGCACACGACAGTACGTTTGGATAGGCGTTTGATACAATATTCATATTTTTGCTGATATTGATTTTTCCTCTGCGTTTTCCGCATACAAAATACATTTCCTTAGGCCATGCCTTTCTTGTAAGGATAAACGCCGTAATTAATAGAAGTATTAAAATAATTATCAGCCATTTCAGCCACCGCCATATTGCACTGTAGCCGTGTACCTCAAATTCCATGGAGGTCTCGTCCTGCATATCACGTCCGTATTCATCTGTCAGTGCTGCCGATGCTGTTAGCTTATATTTTCCGCTCTCCGGCTTGGTATAGCTGCCGTTTTCATCATATCCTATATTAATTTCAAACGCCGACTCTCCCGGCAGGATTTTATATGAATAGGTAATATCCTTTGAGAATGTCAGACTCGGTATAAGTGCCGACAGCTGCTCATCTGTAAGAGGCTCACCTGCAAGCGTTGCCGAAACCCTGATGGGCTTCCAGCCGCTTTCCTTACCTGTCTGAAACCACGAGCTTGGCTGTTCGGTAGATGCCTTAAGTCCCAGCCCTTTAAGCTCCGGAAAATCCACCTTTATTGCCGGAAATGAAGCCGGATCGTCTTCGGTAGATATTGTATAATCCTTAAGATATGTACCCTTAATTATAATCTTGGTTGCATCATCGGGGTTAATAGCGACCGTTCCGCCGCTTGTTATTTCCGTTTCGGTGCCGTCTGATGCCACGAGCTTTCCTGACATAACAACATCGCTGCCCATAAGCGGCGATTTTGTCACGTCCTCGCCTGTAACAGCGTCAATAATTCCGTAATTTGCGGTATAATTTCCGGCACTTATCTGCCCTGTTTTATAATCAACCGGCTGTCCGTCACTGTTTGTCAGCGACAGGCTTATATCAACATCAGGCTCATAGAAGACCTGAATCGACGCAGCGTTTGAATATTCCAGCGTGTAGCTGCCCTTGGGACACGGTCCGAAGGTAACAACCTGACCTGCCAAGGTTGTATCAACAGGTGCGTTCTCATATCCGCCCGCCTTAATTTCACTGTACCTTCTCTGCCCGCTGTTTAAGATTTCCTTTACAGGGGTATTGTCCGCAGCAAGCAGCGAGCCGATTTTGGCGTCCGCTCCCTGGACAAATACAATGAGATTTTTCATGGACATATCAAGCGTCAACGCAGAGCCTGACAAATAATTATTCGGCAGGGCAGAACGCTGAAAAATAGTATTGCATATGCTCACCAAATCCTCTTTAAGGCTTGTTTCGGAGGATTTTTTTGCATAAAAGCACCGAGATTCATCGGATTTTAACGCCGTAGCCGCTCCCATTCCCAGATACTGCACCTTGATATTTTCCGACGCCAGCTCCGAAAGCCTGCTCTGCAGCTTTATTGTCGCCTTTTGTCCGCGAGCCTCCTCGTTAAATTCACCATCGGTTAAAACTATAAGCCATTTTTCGCTCGCACCTGAGCCTAAAAGTGCGTTATACGCCTCGGTAACAGGAGCAAACGGCGTATTGGACGCCACTACCGTATATAAATTGCTTATTTTATTAATATCACTGCTGCTTCTTATTTCAATTCCTTCATAGCTTCCGCCCGAAGCAGGCTTAGTACCGTCGGTCGTTACGGGCCACATAGGAAATATTTTTAATACATCTCCGTTTTCGTAGTTCATCATTGACGCAAAAATTTCCATTGCATACTTGGCTCTGCACCATGCCTGATTCTTATACATCGAGCCGGAATTGTCAAACACAACCGCAATCTCATAGGTTTTGCTGTTTTTGGTTACTGTTGCCGCCTCCAAAACCGTTCCACAGTCAAGCTGAAACACACTCAGCACAATCAAAAGCATGCATATTGCCATATGCTTTATACTTTTTTTCATTCTTTCCTTCCCCTTTATTGCAATAAATTTTGTAAACGATACAAATATACATTATAAATTTTACTACATAATTCCACATGTGTCAACAAATTCTGCCATTTTTATGTCACATGATTGTATTGTTTGTGTAAAATTCCTGTAATTTTATGTAAGATTTCACACGCATTTTCCTAATAACAAAAAATCCCCCGATATTTCTATCGGAGGAAGTCAGCATAAAATCAATTTTTACTCGTCCTCGGAGATAATTTGGTCAATTAAGCCGTACTCTAACGCTTCCTCCGGGAACATCCAGTTATCACGCTCTGTATCATTTTGTATTTTCTCAAGCGTCTGACCTGTATTTTTTGCTAAAATAGTGTTAAGGCGTTCCTTTATTCTTATGATATTTCTTGCAGTAATTTCTATATCGGTTGCCTGTCCGCGTGCACCGCCTAAAGGCTGATGTATCATAATCTGACTGTTTTCAAGTGATGTCCTTTTTCCCTTCGTTCCCGAAGAAAGTAAAAATGCTCCCATGCTTGCGGCAAGTCCCACGCAGATTGTTGAAACGTCGCACTTTAAGTGACGCATCGTATCATATATGCCAAGACCTGCACTTACCGATCCGCCCGGCGAATTTATGTACAAATATATATCCTTATCGGGGTCAACCGACTCTAAGTACAGCATCTGTGCGATAATGCTGCACGCCAAATCATCATTAACCTCGCTGAACATTAAAATAATTCTGTCCTTTAAAAGACGTGACGCAAGGTCGTATCCGCGTTCCATTCCATTTTCCTTCTCAAAAAAATTAGGCATTAAAATCATTGTTCTTTATCCTCCTTTGATATATCCTCTTTTCCGGCAAACCACGTGCAGAAGAAATTTCTGCCCGCCACGCCCGGCTTTAATATTTTTAACAAGCTGCAAGTTCTCTCAGATTTATTAAAATCCGATTGTCTTTACGTGCTTCACCTTCTTGAATAATTTACTGAAATCATTATCTGCAACAGCAACGCTGAAATCATTTGCAGTAAGTGCAAATTCCTCTATTGCCGTACCCGACATTTCAAACCGCATTGCCGCCTTGGAAATAATTCGCTCCGCCAGATTTCTTACAAATCTGCCGTTACTGAAATCTCTTTCCTGCATAATCTCCTCAGGGAAATCTCTGAAAAATACGTCTGCCTCTTTTTCAAAGCTTTCATCGCAGCTGATTTTATTTTTAAGGTGCATGAAGAATATTTGTTTAAGCTCCTCGCGGTTATAGTTAGGGAAATTAATCTTATGCGGTATTCTGTCGCGAAGTCCGGGATTCATGTCAAACAGCTCCTCAAGCTCTTTTTCGTATCCGGCAAAAATCACAACCATTTTATCGCGGTTATTTTCCATTTCGGCAATCAGCGTTCCTATTGCCTCTTTGCTGTAGCCGTCTCTTTCATCCGCAAGCGTATACGCCTCGTCGATAAAAAGCACCGAGCCGTATGCATTTCTGCAGATTTCCATAGTTTTAGGAGCGGTATGACCGACAAATTTACCGATAAAATCCTTTCTTGATACCTCGAAGAAATTACCTATCTCAAGAAGTCCCTCCTCCTTAAAGATTCTGCCGATTATTCTTGCTACGACAGTTTTACCCGTTCCCGGATTTCCCAAAAACATCATATGGAAGCATGGCTTTATTTCGGAATTTCCCTTAGCATACAGCTCCTTTTGAAGCTTAACCATTGACAATATTTCGCGTACCTTGTTTTTAACGTCCTCCAAAGCTACCATTCCATTAAGCTGCTCAACTCCGCTTATATCCTGCGTTTCCTCTATTCCGTACAGCTTTGCAAAATCCTCCGCTGTTATCTCTTTAGAAATTTCAGTGTCATTTTTTGCAGCATTTACAATGGCGTTATACAAAAGCTCGTTGGCGATTTTATTCACAGTGTTAAATCCGTAAAATTTACCGTCATTTTTCTCCTCTGTCATCTTGGAAATAAAGGCTGCCTTCACATTATCCGAAACGGAAATATTATATTTTTCAAAAAAGCCTTTGAAAAAGACAAAATACTGCTCGTCTGACGGCGGCACAAACTTCATTGTTCGTACGCTTATTATGTCGTCAATTCTGTCGTACAGCTTTTCAATAACGGAATCCTCTGCATACGGAATTGTGAAAACAAAGATTATCTGATTTCTGAAACCCCATACAAACCGCAGCAGCTGGTCTATTCTTTTATCCGAAAGATGGTCCAGCCATTCCTCCATGTTTATGCATACAAGACCTCTGTAATTCTCGCCGTCCTCACACCTGTTTATCGCCTTTAAAAGTCCCTCAAAGCTTGGAAATTCATTCGGGCTGTCGTTATATTCCAGTTTCCATTCAACAAATTCCTTTGTTCCGCGGAATCGCATAAGTCCCGACTGCTCCAATGCCCTTGTCATAAGCTTCAAAACCGTTGTAAGACCGTTGCCCTTGTTTATAGATAAAATAAATGTCTGGTTATTAATAACCTCCGAATCAAGCGTAAAGTCCTTGAATCTTTTGGAGATTACTTCAAGCTCATTTGCCCATGCCTTAATCGGCTCAATTCCTATAAGCTCAGCTTCTTCCTTATCCTTATTCTGA
The DNA here is from genome assembly GCA_017621875.1 of Clostridia bacterium. Lineage (GTDB taxonomy): Bacteria > Bacillota > Clostridia > UBA1381 > UBA1381 > UBA1738. The sequence continues at coordinate 19,703 of JAGASE010000021.1, read as the reverse complement.
CTCTCCTTATGCATTTCTTCCTTTACCGCTGCCACTTTATTGGGCGGAAAATCGACTGCAAATTCTTCCTTCAAAATCCGTATGTACCGTCCCAAAAGCTCGTCCCTTATCGGCTCTAAAACGCTTTTAAGCTTCTCACTGTCCGCATCCTCAAGGCTTACATCGCATTTTACCTCTTCGCCCTCATCTAAAACATCGCTTTTAACAAGACCGATAACCTCACTTTCGTCGAGGAGCTTATCTCCCGCCACAACCACTCGGCACTGATTTTCGTCCTTGTCTACTACCACAAGCATACCGTCATTGTAATGCGGTCTTATCGCACGCAGAACATCATCTATAACAGAATATCTATCCTCATTCTGTGAAATCCATTCCTGCTCAAATTTTATAACCAATATTCCGGCTTTCATTATTTTTACCTACCTTCATTAATAGTTTTTATTATTTAGCTCTCTTTCTGAGTGTTGCAAAAAATTCGTCCTTGTCCATTCTGTCAACGCCCTCAATAACGTCAATCTGCATATCCCTTGCCCGCTGAAGAAGATATTTGCGGCTTTCTGCGTCCTGACTTACATACGTTGTTAAAAGAATTTTTTTGGCATACTCTCCGCCGAATCTCTCCGCAACTGCAGACAGCTCATACAAAGCCTCCTTATGTACCTCACCGTTCTTACAGGATATAAAAATCGGAATTAAATCACGCATAAGAATAATGTCAATTTCGTTTCTGGTGTCCCTTTCCTGTGTAGTGCCGTCATGAATTATTCCGTCCCAGTCCACGAAGACTCCGATATCAATATCATCGTAATAATCAGGCTCTTCCTTTGCAATCTCCCTTGCGGTCATGTAAGCATAAAGCTCTAAAATATTCCCTGCCTTTATGAGGCATTGGCGAACCTGTACGTTTTTATATCTGAAGGTCAGATAGTCCTCCTCGCAGACAAAATCCATAATCAGCTCGTTTTTAATCAGCTCATTAATAATTCTCGAATTAAGCATTGTATCGTGCTTGCCGTCACGCATATGCTTTAAGCTTACGCTTACAGTAAGAGTGTCGTCAATTCTTCCGAACCGCTCAAAGCTTTCAAAGACATTTGACTGCCTGTTCCAAAGTCCGCAATTTCTTTTGCACATTCTCCATATTGTATCAATATCACGCTTAAAATCCGCGGTCAGCTCCCATTTAAAATCCTCGTTATCATTGTAAACAATCACTCCGCCGTTTAACACAACGCTCTCGCTTATCAGCATTGAAGATTTCTGCGTATCCTCAATATCATCGCAGTTTTTAACTCTGATAAGGTTCCCCGACCTCACGTTAAACTGCAGCATGGGAATATCCCTTAGTGCAGACACCATGCCCATAGCCGCCAGCACAAGCTCTTTGCCGCCGGTCAGGTCAAAGCAGCAGTCCTCGTTGTTATCAAGTATCTCATTAAGCTTATTTACAATAAAATCAAAATCATATCTGCCCACAACCTCATATTCTGTGGCAATATTCACGCCGCGTAATTCAAAAAAACGCTTGAGGTCCTCCGTCCTCTTTCTGGTCATTACCTCTTTAAAGCCGACAAATATAATCTTTTCGGGCTTAAACCTCAGTCCCGCAATGACATTTTCAATCTGACAGCTGTCAAATAATTCAATTAGAGTTTTAATTTCAAGCACCCCCAGTTCTAATTATTATATCATACCCCCTCTTAAAATTCAACATTATATGAGTTTTTTTTACTTGTTGTTGCTTTTCCTTCATTAATATGGTATAATTTTATCACATTGACACCTCTGCCCGGCATGGCAGAAAAATTACAAAGTTACAAAAACAAGGAGCGTACTATGAGTTATTTATGTCTTATTTTATCGATAGGCTTTTTTATTGCTACGGCTTATCTGGCATTTTCCACATCAAAGCTTCAAAAAAAATACAAAAGCATCAAATTATCCTACATATTGGTTGCAGGTGCATTTTTGTCAGTCTTTTCCGTAATGCTTTTTGCCGATTATAGAGCTGCATATGGTAAACTCGCTGCAATTTTTCTTGCACTTTTTCATACAATACAGGTCATGCTAACAGGCTATGACTTCGGAAATCTCGGCGAAGCCTTTAGGCTTGTCGGAACGCATACATGGATTACCTTTTTCTATTTATCCTTTCTTTTGTTTGCCGCTCCGATTTGTACCTTCAGCTTTGTATTATCCTTTTTTGAAAGCATAACCTCATATTTCAGATACTTTACAACACGCAAAAATGACATCTTTGTACTGTCCGAGCTTTCGGAAAAATCTCTTGCCCTGGCAAAGTCAATACGAGAAAAATTCCCAACTGCCGCCATTGCATTTATGAATGTTTTTTCCGAATCGGATGAGGCCGCATACGACCTGATTGAAGACGCAAAGGAAATAAAAGCGATATTTTTTAAAAAGGACATAACTGAGGCAGGACTTAAGCTCCGCGGCTCCGATACAAGAACAGTCTTCTTTACTTTAAGCGAGAATGAATCGGTCAATCTTGAGGCGTCGCTTAATATAATAGACAAATTCAACAGCCGCCCGAAAACCGAGGTATACACCTTCTCCACATCAAAAGAGGGCGAGCTGCTGCTTGACTCGGTTGAGCATGGCGTTATGAAGGTACGCAGAATTAATGAGGACCGTTCGCTTGCTCATTCCATAATTTATAACAGCCTGATAACAGAGCATGTAACCGTCCGCAAGGACAAAAAAATCATTTCTACCCTGATAGTCGGCTTCGGCGGCTACGGCACGGAAATTGCAAAAGCTCTGCTTTGGTGCGGACAACTACCCGGCTATGATCTTGAAATAAATGTTATTGACAAGGAAAATGCCGAAGCACGCTTTCAGAGTGAATGTCCCGAAATAATATCGCTTAACGGAAACGAGCAGTTCGGAGAGGCAAGATATAACCTCAAATTTTTCAACGAAGTTGATATCAAAACCTACAGGCTTCACGAAATCGTTTCCACGCTTACCAACACCTCGGTGGTTTATGTGTCCCTCGGAAACGATGAGCTTAATATTGAAACAGCAATCAACCTGCGTATTCTTTTTGAGCGTATCGGACTTTATCCTGTAATAAGAGCAATAGTTTACAGCGATATTAAATACAAAATTTTAGAAACCAGAAATCTTGTTAATTATACCGGCGACAGCTATGATATAGAAATAATAGGAAATATAAGCAGCCGTTTTTCATATAACTCTATTATAAATGAAGAACTGGAGGAGCTTGCACTTAATTGCCATTTAAGCTGGGCAAAATCGCCCGATGACACGCCCGAAAAATGGGAAGTAAAAAAAGAAAAAGCAATCAAGGAATTTGAAAAATCCGAGTACTGCAGAAATTCCTCAATGGCAACTGCCATTCATGACAAATACAGGAAAGCAGAGCATTTGTCGGGAGAAACAGCCTCAATAACCGAGCATATGAGATGGTGTGCTTATATGCGAACCGAAGGATATATCTTTTCCGGCTCAAGGGACAAGTCTTCAAGAAACGACAGAGCAAAAATGCATCACAATCTTCACAAATCTCAGCTTTTGGATGATGCAACAATAAGAATTGACGAGCGAATTGTGAACACAACCTGCTGACAGGTACATAAAAAGCAGCCTCCGGGCTGCTTTTTAATATTTATTAATTTTATGTTTTGCTTATTTATGCTTTGGATTTACAATATCTCTCCAGTCCATATCTCCTCTTTCAAGACCATGGATAAGTACCTCCGCCGTTGCCAAATTTGTTGCAATGGGGATATTATGCATATCACAAAGCTTTAAAAGATTTGATATATCAGGCTCATAGGACTCCGGCGTTATTGGGTCTCGGAAAAAAAGTACAAGGTCGATCTCATTATAAGCGACACGTGCACCAATCTGCTGATCTCCTCCCTGAGAGCCCGATAAAAACCTATATACGCTCATTCCGGTATTTTCAGTTATCATTTTACCTGTATTATCAGTTGCGAAAAGGGAATGCTTCTCGAGTATACCCTTATAGGCGATGCAAAACTGAATCATCAGTTCTTTTTTCTTGTCGTGTGCAATACATGCTATATTCAAATTCATTACCTCCAATACCAAAATATGTTACTATTATATCAAAAAAATACAATTTTGTAAATACAAAATTTAAAATTTATGGCAATAATTCACTAACAATCGTCATATTGTTGCTTTCTTCGGCATTTTCGGCATTTTCATTGCCTGTAAGTCCGAAATATTCGTTATAAATATCCCGTGCCACATACGCTGCATTTGCTCCGCGGTAGCCATGCTCTATAACCACGCAAACCGCTATTTCAGGGGCCTCAAACGGTGCAAAGGATATAAAAAGTGCATTATTTGACGCTTTTTTACTTATCTGAGCAGTACCCGTTTTTCCTCCGACGCTTATCGGATAGCCGTTAAAAATCTGCTTTGCCGAGCCTTCATCGGCAACGCCTAACATTCCCTTCAAGACCGCATTTAGGTTATCCTCGGAAATCTCCACATTACTCATAACAACCGGCTCGCTTTCATACACCAGACTTCCGTCGGTTGAGGAATGAACGCTCTTAATTATATGCGTACGATATCGCGTGCCGCCGTTTGCAATAGTCGCGGCATAATTTGCAAGACCAATCGGCGTAAATGCCGAATATGACTGACCGATAGCTGTTTGTATCGTATCGCCGCCCACCCACTTTCGGTCGGCAGCGTCCTCATACAGCGTTTTCTTATAGTCAGGGCTTGCAACATTTCCGCTTGCTTCCTCGGCAAGCTCAATGCCTGTCCGTTCTCCCAAGCCAAGCTTTTTTGCATACTGATCTATTGCGTCAATTCCCACGCGTCTGCCGGTTTCATAGAAGAAGCAGTTGCAGGAATTTTCAATCGCCTTTGTAACGTCCAGCATTCCATGAGTTTTATGCTGCTCTGTCCATATCCAGCATTTGGGCTGATAGTCCTCAAAAAAAGTATAAACACCGTCACAGCTTATCTGCTCATTAACGGATATCGCCCCTGTTGAAAGTGCCGCAATCGCCGTTAGCGGCTTAAAGGTAGAGCCCGGCGTATATGTTCCGCTTATAGCTCTGTTCCAAAGCGGCTTTGCAGGATCTGAAAGAAGGTCGTTATAGCTTTCACTAAACTTCGCAGGGTCATAGGTGGGATAGGTTGCAAGGGCTAAAATATCGCCTGTTTTTACATCAATCACAACCGCCGCTCCCGAATCCGCGTCCCCGCCTTTTTTATCCTTATCCTTTCCCGATTCCGCTATCTGCTTTATATTACGCTCAAGCGATTCCTCGGCAGCACGCTGGAGATTACTGTCAATCGTAAGCACCACGTAATTTCCCGGAACTGCAGGAATATCCGTTTCATCTCCCAAAAGCTCGGAGTCCTCGCCGTAATAAACATTTTTACTTCCGTCCGTTCCACGCAGATAATCCTCGCACACCTTTTCTATTCCCTGCTTTCCGACGAGGTCGCTCATTGCATAGCCCTTATCCTTCAGCTCGTCATATTCCTCCTTGTATATCTTTCCGATACGTCCCAAAATATGTGCCGCAAGCTGCCCCTGGGTATATTGCCTGAAATATTCCTGTGTTACCGTTACGCCCTCAAATTCATTCTGACGCTCCTTGATTTTTGAAACCACCGTTGCCGAAACATCATCGGCAATAACAAACGGAGAATTTATCGAAAAGCCCGACTTTTTAATTTCATACCTGAGTCCTGAAAGCCGCCGTATAAGCCTTGTGCCAAGCTCGGAGGAAATTTTGTACGCTTTTCGGTAATACTCCAAAAGCTCGTCCGCCGTCATAGATGCATCAAGTGCCGCAAGGTCTTCAAACCACTCTGCCTTTTGCTCATCACTCGCAAAGGTGTACGCATACGGCGGCTCGGCAGTAATCGGCAGAGAATCGGATATAACATACCCGTCCTCGTCTAAAATGTTAAAAAGCTTCAAAAGCATCGCATTAAAGTCTTCATCTGAAATGCTTGTTTTTTGAAGCTTTATCGAATAGCCTTTTCTGTTTGTGACCAAAACCTTTCCGTTTCGGTCGGTAATTTCGCCTCTGGGTGCTTTTTGGGTTATATTCGCCGAAATACGCTGATCCGACAGATTTTTATAGCCTTCGCCGTTAATAACCTGCATGTCGTACAACCGCCATATAATCGCACCTATCATCAGAACAAGAACTATCTTAATAAAAAGTAATCTGCCCTTTGACACAAAATTACCTCCTTTTTGCCAGAATTTTCTTCAATATCGGATAAAAAATCAGCGACACTGCAATATTGTATAACGCCGAAGGAAGCATAAACCCCAAAAACAGAGCACCAAATCCTCCGCCGATATCATTTATATGAAACAGGTAATACATCATGTTCAAAAGCACCGTCATAACAAATGCGTTGCAGATAAGAAGAATCACCTTGGACGAAAACAGCTTGTCCCTTATCTCAAAGCTTGCAACCGATGCAAGAGTAAATGCTATTGTATATGTACCAAAGCCGTGTCCCGAGCATATATCCAAAGCCACACCCAAAATTGCAGGCACAGCAATAATATAGCTGAAATTATCTTCGATAAGTGCCGCTGCAAGACATGCACAAAACGAAAGCATCGGCACAACTCCGCCTATTTCAAGATATTTCGCAAACGTCATTTCGCAGACAAGAATAAGAAAGCATATAAGTGCATATTTTACATTTTTTAAAACTCTCATTCTTCTATTGCTCCCTGCTCCTGCATATTTACCTCAACGTTTTCATTAATATTTTCATTAATATTTTCTATCGGCTCTGCCTGCTCCTCATGCACTGTGCTTACAGCTGCAGAAACATCGGTAATGACCAGCACCTCGTAAAGCGACGAAAAATCCACGCTCGGCTCTACAACCGCATAGTCTAAGTTTCCTGCACTGTCCGACCTTATATCGGTCACCTTTCCGACGCTCAAATCAGCCGGAAAAACGCCGCCCAGTCCCGATGTTACAAGGATATCGCCCTTAATCAGATTTTTGTCGTTTGAAAGATATTCAAGGCGGCAGTTTTTATCCTGTGCAAGATTTGCGTCTCCGCTTACCACGCCGACATCGCCTGTTCGGGACAGCTTTACGCCCACCGAGCTTGACGCGTTTATCACAGTTGAAACCCTCGCCCAGTTTGCACCTACGGCAATTACCCTTCCGACAACTCCCGGATTGGTTATAACTATATCGTCAACGCTTATTCCTGCATTTGCACCTTTATTCAGCATAACAGTATCATACCAGCTGTTCGGCTCATAGGACACAACTCGTGCGGTGACAGTTTCATATCCTGCCATGCTTCCGTCCTTTAAATCAAGCAGCTCTTTTAAGCGGCGGTTTTCCTTGATGAAATCCTCTTTGCTCTTATTTTCCGCCTTTAATGTATTAAGTTCGGTCTTTAAGGCTTCAATTTCCGCCTCGTACTTGGGAGCCTTTACGGCATATCCGAAAAATTTTCTCACAGGCGTGATGACAGTGTACGCCGCGTCAAAAACAGGTGACATAACTGTATACAAAGCACGCTGCACAGGATTATTTCCGAAATGTGCCGCAAGCGACAATATAAAGGTTATCACAAGCAGTGATAAGATAATTTTTACATATTTTTTCTTCAGAAATGGCATTACAACAACCTCACAAAAAAGCTATCTATCTGCGTGCAACCGATGAACGCAGAAGTATATCATTGTTTTCTATCGCCATGCCCGTCCCCAGAATCACACAGTCCAGCGGCTCGTCCGCAATACGAACAGGAACACCTATTGCTGCTTCAATCGCCTTGTCAATGTTTCTGATAAGAGCACCGCCGCCGGTTATGGTGATTCCGTTCTGCAGAATATCTGCGGTAAGCTCAGGAGGCGTTATTTCAAGCGTGTCGCGAATTTCCTCTATTATGCACATGATATTTTCTGCCATAGCCTCGCGGACCTCACCGGCGGAAATACGTATATTTTTCGGAAGTCCCGTCACAACGTCTCTTCCGCGGACCTCGTAATACCCCTCATCGGCATACGGCTGTGCAGAGCCAAGCTCAAGCTTGATTTCCTCCGCGGTTTTATCACCTATGGTAAGATTATAATTCCGCTTTATATAATTAATTATCGCATTATCAAAGGCACAGCCGGCACTCCGCATTGAGCGTGACGACACAACACCTCCCAGTGCCACAACCGCCACCTCACATGTGCCACCGCCGATATCCACAATCATATTTCCCGCAGGCTTCAAAACCTCAAGTCCTGCTCCCAGTGCCGCCGCCATCGGCTCCTCGATAATAGCAACCGATTTTGCTCCTGCAAGAGTAAGCGACTGTATTACCGCACGTTTTTCGACATCGGTAACGCCGGACGGAACGCACACAGTAACCTTCGGCTTAAAAAGTCCGCCCATTTTACCTAATGCAAGGCTCATAAGACGCCTTATCATTGCCTCGGTAATTTCAAAATCAGCAATAACGCCGTCCCTTACAGGGCGGATTGCAACAATATTTTCCGGTGTTCTTCCGAGCATTTCATCAGCGTCGTTTCCCACTGCAAGCACCTTTTGATTATACTTATCAATAGCCACCACCGACGGCTCACGAATAACAATTCCTTTTCCTTTTATATACACCAAGGTATTGGCAGTACCTAAATCAATACACACATCACTGCCAAAATCAAAAGCCCTGAATCTCATTTACATTCTCCTTTAAACACATCAAAATTAAAGTCCTTCTCCAAAATTTCCGCTAATCTGGCGGCAGGCAGTCCCACAACATTTAAGTAGTCGCCGTCAATGCCTTTAACCAAAAGGCAGCCCTTGCCCTGGATTCCGTACGCCCCGGCTTTATCCATAGGTTCTTTCGTTTCCACATAGTGCTGTATCCGCTCATCGGACAGCTCTTTAAAATATACCTTTGTTTCCTCTGCTGCACAAACGCTGTAGGCGTCCTTTGTCCGCATCACGCAGATTCCCGTAAAAACACTGTGACATTTTCCCGAAAGACTTTTCAGCATAGAAAAAGCGTCCTCTGCATCCTTCGGCTTTCCGAGAATTTTTCCATCGCAGGCAACAACCGTATCAGCCGAAATTATCAATGCGTCGCGGCAGGCTACCGACTTTGCTACGGCACTTGCCTTTAAAAGTGCCAGCTCCTGAACATACACTCCGACCGGCAGCTTTGCTGAATCCACCGAGCCTTCGTCCGCACTTGATACCATGACCTCAAAATTCAGCCCCATATTATTAAGAATTTCTTTTCTTCTCGGTGAACCCGATGCCAAAATAAGCTTTTTCATAATTTTACCTTTATTATATACAACTTCGCAAAAATTACTCTGTACCGCGATAAAAATGACCGCGTGTAAACGTATTTTCTTCCGGCATATTTACTTTTTGTCCCAATAATGCCATTTTATATATATTTACTATTTTATCACATTCTGCAGAATTTTCAACAGTAAATATCAATCTTAGTGCACTAATTTTCAATTTGTTCACAAATTCAAGCTTATCCGCCATAAAAATCGGCTTGGAATTTAGAATTTCAAGCACGCAGCCTTCATTGCATTTAAGCGGAAAAGCCTCGTTTTTTCTGTCGGTTATGCTGTGCCGAAGCTTATGCGACTGACATTTTCCGAGTGCCTTTAGCGGGCAGTTTTCCATTACCATAAGCGGGATTCTGCCGTAGGCGATAACCTCCGAGCCTTCAGAAATTCCCGAAAGCTCCTTTAAATTCAGCTCCGGCGACATCGTCACTCTTTCAAGAGCCGAATAAAACTCCACGCTCTCGCTGTTGAAAATATTAAGCCGAAAATCCCCGTAGCAACGCTTTTTTTCGTCAAGCTGACCGATATTGGAAATCAGCACAGCATCGGTTTTCGGCATCTCATACTCCCTGTCGTCTCTCGCAACGGGCGGCAGCTTCGCAATTATATTCACGCCCTTATATTCGCTAAGCAGCTTGTTCGCCAAAGGCGTATCGGCATAAATTTCACAAATTCCGGCATCAATGCACGCCTTTGCCTGCTCATAGGTTGTAACCTGAGCCGTAAGAATCGTGCCTTGAGCCTGCTTTGCTTTTTCCCTTGTCTTTCTTTCCTCTGCTGATAAATCACGCCTTTTTGGTATCTTACATTTTTCATGTATCAGCTTTTCCACAGCACGCCTTCGCACACTGTTTATTTCGGAAATAGCGATTGTTATGCCTTCATCAAGCTCTATCTCCGGCTCTTTTACAAAAAACGGCGTATCACCGAGCTTTAAAAGCTGTTTTAAAAGCCGTTCCCTGTCAAGCGGACGATTTATTGCCGCCTCTGCCGCAGCATCGCTGACACATTCGGCAAAATTGCCCTTATCGTCCCATACCGAAATCGACAATGGCTTGCCTTTTTTCAGTGCTGCAGACATAAAAATTTCGGTCTTTCTGAAATTTGCACCCTCTGTGCAACGCCTTTTAACCTCATCTGAAAAAATATTTTCAGCGGCGTTTGCGGGATTTTTATAGCTCATCATTCCGCTGCCCATGCGGTCGTCAAAATATCCGCAGGTAAAGCCGCTTCTCGAAAAAGCGTCAAAAAGCTCCTGCATATCGCTGCTTGATACCTTTTTCGGCTCGTCAATGTATTTTCGGTAAATTCCGCTTACCGCCGCAACATATTCGCTGCGTTTCAAGCGTCCCTCGATTTTAAGCGAGGTAACTCCGATTTCTTTAAGCTCCGAAAGTCTCTCTATCATACATAAATCCTTCGGGCTCAAAAGATATCCGCTTTTTTCCTCTATTTTATACGGTAGTCTGCAGGGCTGTGCACACATGCCGCGGTTGCCGCTTCTACCGCCAATAATGCTGCTCATCAGGCACTGTCCCGAATAGGACATACAAATCGCACCATGAGCAAAAACCTCGGTTTCCACCCCTGCCTCACTGCAGATTTTTCTTATCGCCTCGCAGGAAAGCTCACGTGCGAGAACCACACGCGAAAATCCAATTTCTTTAAGTTTTTTCGCCGCATCAACGCTTGCCGCAGTCATCTGTGTGCTTGCATGAATGGGCAGGTCGGGATAAATTCGGTGTACCGCCGCCGCCATTCCGATATCCTGAATTATTACAGCGTCTACGCCGATTTCGTTTAGCTTTCCTATATAGTCAAGAAATTTTTCTTTTTCCTTTTCTTTTATAAGTATATTTGCCGCCACATGAAGTGTCACGCCGCGAACATGGCAATAATCCGCGGCCTTTTTTATTTCATCCAGCGTGAAATTAGCGGCACTGCGTCTTGCGGAAAACTCGCTTCCGCCTATATAGACCGCGTCCGCACCGCTTTGAACAGCCGCACAAAGTGCTGAAAACGAGCCTGCAGGTGCAAGTAATTCCATTATCGCCAAGTCCTTTCATAACTATTTTTTCGACTAATAAATCCATTATATACCTATTATATAATAAATATCCCGAAAATCAACACGAATTATGTTTCATTTTTGCTACATTTACTTTACAGCTTTTTATACGAGCACTTATTTTTAAAAATTTCCCATTTATATTTGACAATATGCGTTTGATTTGCTATAATAAGCATGTTTATTGAAATTTGCACCCGTAGCTCAGTTGGATAGAGCAATAGCCTCCGACGCTATGTGCCGCTGGTTCAAATCCAGTCGGGTGTACCAGAAAAAAAGACTTGTTTCAACAAGTCTTTTTTTCTGCTAAATTCGCCTGACGGCGAGCTAAATGTGCTATGCACGCTAAATTACTTCGCTGCTAAATTGACCTTCGATCAGCTAACGGCGAATTTAATTTAGTTGTTTTGAAAAAACAATTTAGCTACTAAGCGGAGCGAGATAATTTCGCTTTGCACGCAAGTACAAAATTTAGCTCAAAACAGCTGCATCTATATTATTCTTTTTCACTACACAAGCAAAATGACCACCGTTTAGCAAATACTGATTATATCGCAGGGGACGGTTTCCCGAACGTCCCGTGTTTCGGGCTGTCGCGGACGCCAGCTACAATATTATGAATTAATCAGCATTTACCGAAGTGGTCATTTTTATATGCTTATTTACTTATGTTTCCTTCCTAACGATCCAGGAAATCCTTTACCGCTCTTGACTGCGGAGCAAGTCCTGTTTTTGAATCCCAAATGAACGCTTTTATATATTTTGCACCTGTAGCATTATCAAGCACGCCGCTGTAGCTGTCCGCAGCCTCATCCGTCGGGATTGTGATAATATCAAGCATTTTGCCGTTTATATCATAAAGTGCAACCGGCATATACTTTGACGCAACCGACTCCGGCGGTGTAATCGTCACATTTATCTTATCCTCCGCTACTTCTGCGGCAGTGTCCGGTATTGCCTCAAAGGTAATACCGTTGGTATCGGCATAGCTGTTTGCATAGGAATCCTTAACTCCGTACATTACAAACTTATAGTTATTATTATATATACCGTCAAATGCATTTGCTGCGATAGAGGTAACGGACTTAGGAATCGTTATACCCTTTAAGTGATATGGCCAGTAGAACGCCTGATTGCCAATAGATTCACAGCCCTCGGCTATAACTACCTCCTCCAGATGGCAGGAGCCAAAAGTCGACGCAGCTATAGGTGCAGTGCTGTCCCAAACAACGCTTAATAAATTATTGCAATCATTAAATACACTGTGTCCGATAGATGTAACACTTTCGGGAATATATACGTGAGTAATACCGTCGCAGTCTTTAAACACAGTATTTCCTATCGTAGTAAGACTCTTCGGGAGTGTCACATCGGCAAGGCAATAGCAGTATTCAAACGCATTGTTATCGATAGTCGTCACACCCTCCGGGATTGCTGCGTTTGTCAGCTTTTCGCACCGATAAAATGCATTCGTTCTAATGGCGGTAACACTATTTGGAATCAGTACATCTGTCAGCTCGTAGCACCTTTCAAAGGCAGATTGTTCGATTGTTGTAATGCCCTCCGGGATTTTAATATTCACCAGCCCGTCGCAATACATAAACATCTCCTTCGGTATCGTTGTAAATCCCTCCATAAAGTCGATATCAGTCAGTCCGTCACAGCCATAGAATACGCTCTCTCCCAGCTCCGTAACGCTGTCAGGAATGTCTATATCTTCAAGAGAGCTGCAGTATCTAAACGCATAATCTCCGATAGATGTAACGCTGTCGGGGATTTCTATGCTTTTTAAATCAGTAAATTGACAAAATGCAGTTGGCTTGATTTCGGTAGTACCCTCCGGGATTGTCACCTTTGTTACAACCTTACTGTTATAGTATCTCGTACCCTTACAGGTCGAATTATAATTCGCAAAATCTATATTCATATAAGCATTCAAGTCCTTAATCGTTACCGTTTTCACGCCTATAGCATACCGGAATGCATCTTCACCGATAGACTTAAGACTCGCAGGGAATGTTACACTTTGAATACCTGCACAATCCTGAAACGCCCTTGCTCCGATAGTTGTAACGCCCTCCGGAATATTTAAGCTTGTTATATTGTAGCAGTAATAAAATGCATCGTCCGATATATTGGCATTTTTAGAAAGCCTTAAAGAGCTTATCTCATGGCAATCGGCAAATGCCTTCTTTCCTATGTATGTTACGCTGTCAGGAATACTGACCGCACCTGTCAATTTGTTGCACTGATTAAATGCATAATCACCGATATACGTAATACCATCGGAAAATGTCACACTCTGCAGGTTATCGCACCAATTAAAAACACCGGCCCCCATATAATCAATTCCCGCTCCGAGAGTTACCTTTTCCAGGCTGTCACAGTTATAGAAAGCCCATTCGCCAATACTTTTAACACTGTCCGGGATTGTAATGCCTGTTATCGCTTCTTCGTAAAATGCACGTTCCAGGATAGAGGTAACAGGATAGCCCTCGATTTCCGATGGAATGACAACTGCTACTCCGTCATCACCCCAGTAAGCTCTTATATAAGCCTCACCATCTTCTGTACCCCATCTGAGTCCATTCTCTGTCGTACCATACGTAGCCGCCGAGGCTCCTCCGCCGAACACGCTCAGAATTGCAGTTAAAATAAATAACACTGATATTAGTTTCTTCATTATTTTACCTTCCTTTTTTGTAAGCTATAATTTTCCATTATGATTATAATATAAAATCCAAAATTTTGCAATATTTTTCCGATAAATTCTTTAAAGTTATTCCCTATATATTATATATTGTTTATATATTGTTTATATATTGTTTCAAAATTCCTTCCTTTTCAACTTTTTTTGACAAAACTATTGCAATTTCCATGATAATATGTTATTATATACAGGATAATTTAATATTTCCCTTTGAAACCTTCAGAATTGCATGCAAAACCGAAGGCGGAGGGAACTCCGGAGAATCTCTTAAATGAGTGCCGAAGGTGCAAGGCGGTCACGCTAATCTCTCAGGCAAAAGAATGGAGCAGGCTTTTTACCTCATATAGGTATGCCTATTTCCGGAGCTATTGATTTTATCAATAGTTTTTTTAATTTACAGGAGGTATTTAAAAATGCAAGACACAATTCTTAACATCGTAAAAGAAATCAACTCGTACTTAGCAGACTACATACTTATAGTTCTGCTTGTGGCAGTCGGTCTTTTCTACTCAATAAAGACACGATTTGTTCAGGTTCGCTGCTTTGGCGAGGGTATGAAAAAGGTATTCGGCAATCTTTCTCTGCGTGGTGGAAAGAACAAGAGCGGCTTAAGCCCATTCCAGGCTTTGGCTACAGCGATTGCCGCACAGGTTGGTACAGGTAACATCGTTGGTGCGTCAGGTGCAATCTTAATCGGCGGACCGGGTGCAATCTTCTGGATGTGGATTATCGCCTTTTTGGGCATGGCTACAATCTACGCAGAAGCTGTTCTTGCTCAGGAAACAAGAATAACCGATGAAAACGGTGAAATTCACGGCGGACCGGTTTACTACATCAAGAAGGCTTTCCCGAACGCTTTCGGAACCTTCCTCTCAGTTTTCTTTGCAATAGCAATCACTCTTGCACTCGGCTTTATGGGCTCAATGGTTCAGTCAAACTCAATTGCAGAATCATGTAACACAGCCTTTGGTATTGACGGCTGGATTATCGGTATTATCGTTGCCGCTGTATCCGCTTTCATTTTCCTTGGCGGTATTCAGAGAATCGCATCTGTAACAGAAAAGCTTGTTCCTATTATGGCAGCATTATTCCTTCTCGGCGGACTCGGCGTTATAATTATCAGAATCCAGTATCTGCCTGAAACAATCGGAATGATATTCAAATATGCCTTCACTCCGTCTGCATTAATCGGCGGCGGCATCGGCTATGCTATCAAAACAGCAATCAGCCAGGGTGCAAAAAGAGGTCTTTTCTCAAACGAAGCAGGTATGGGTTCAACTCCCCACGCTCATGCAATGGCTAACGTTGAAAAGCCGCATGAACAAGGCGTAGTTGCTATGATTGGCGTATTTATCGACACATTTGTAGTTCTTACAATGACAGCTTTAGTTGTAATCTCCTGCCTGTATGCAGGCGAGGGCGGTCTCGGACATATGTCACCTGATGCATATCTTGCTGCAACAAGCGGTGCAGACGCTATTGTTTCAAAAACAAACGCAATGCAGCAGGCTTTCTCAAAGGCTATTCCTTTAGGAAACTTCGGTAATATCTTCGTCGCAATATGCCTGTTATTCTTCGCATATTCAACAATCATCGGCTGGAACTTCTTTGGTAAAATAAATGTTCAGTATCTGTTCAAGAACAGCAAGGTGGCTGTAGTTATCTACTCGGTTATCGCTATCGCATTTATTTTCCTCGGCTCACTCCTTTCAAACGACCTCGTTTGGGAGCTTACCGACTTCTTCAACTACCTTATGGTTATCCCGAACGTTATCGCACTTTTCGCTCTCCATAAGATTGTTGTGAAAAACGCAAAAAGCAATAAGGAAGAAGAAATAAAGAAATAATTTACACAATTAAAGACAAACTAAAAGCAGTCCTCATTTCGGGCTGCTTTTTGCTTTCTATTGACAATATAGAAAAAATTGTGTATAATGTAATATGTATTGTTTTGCCGTTAAAATTTATATAGTCGGACAATATGAAGATAAAAAAAGCGCCTGAACCGACAAACGGCATCGGTTGACGAGGATGGGGAGTATCGAATTATCGGCGGATGCCCCACGGCAGTCATGTCGAAAGCACAGGAAGAAAAGCATCGGAGAAATCCGTAAACAAACGCCTTTGCTATGAAATAAAAATTTGTCGGACAAAGGGACTTTTGTACCCTTTTATAAGGAGTATTTATTAATATGTGTGGAATAGTTGGATATATAGGTGCCCGGCCTGCAGCAGGGCTTCTTTTGAGCGGCCTTGAAAGCCTTGAGTACAGAGGCTATGATTCAGCAGGCATTGCAGTTATGGAAAACGAAAAAATTTCAGTAGCCAAGGAAAAAGGCAGACTTGCGGGACTCAGAGAAGTTCTTGACACATCTCCCCTTTCGGGAAACATCGGAATCGGTCACACCCGCTGGGCAACCCACGGTGTACCGTCTGTCAAAAACTCGCACCCGCACACAAACACGGACGGAACTATTGCCGTTGTTCACAACGGCATCATTGAAAATCATGAGGCTTTAAAGGATTATCTGCAAAAAAAGGGATATTCCTTCAAATCGGAAACCGATACCGAGGTAATACCTCACCTCATCGACTATTATTACGACGGCGACCTCTTATCAGCTGTACGAAAGGCTGCTGAGAAGCTTGACGGAAGCTACGCGATAGGCGTAATTTCTTCAAAAGAGCCGGATAAAATTGTTGCAGTAAGAAAGGATAGCCCGTTAATCGTCGGACTCGGAAAGGACGGAAATTTTATTGCATCGGATATCCCTGCAATTCTTTCGGAAACAAAGGACGTATATCTTTTAAACGATAATGAATTTGTAACACTTACAAAAAGCGGTGTAGCTATCACAGATGCAGACGCAAAGCCGATAGAAAAAGAAATCTTTAAGGTGCAGTTCTCCGCACAGGCGTCACAAAAAGAGGGCTATGACCATTTCATGCTGAAGGAAATCCATGAGCAGCCCGTTGCAATCCGCAACACCCTTCGCGGACGTCTTGACAAGGATTTAAAGCTGAATCTTGATAACCTCAAATTCTCGGATGATATCGAAAAGCTTTACATTGTAGCCTGCGGAACGGCATATCATGCAGGTCTTGTAGGCAAAAAGGCAATCGAAACTCTTGCAAAGCTTCCGTGTGAGGTTTGCCTTGCATCGGAATTTCGTTACGGAGACCCGCTTATAAACAAGAACACAGCTGTTTTAGTGGTAAGCCAGTCGGGTGAAACCGCTGATACCCTGGCTGTTCTTCGTATGGCAAAAAAGCTGGGCAACACCGTCTACGCAATTACAAACGTTGTAGGCTCATCGGTTGCAAGAGAGGCAGATTACGTCTTCTATACCTATGCAGGACCGGAAATTGCCGTTGCATCAACAAAGGCTTACACAACGCAGCTTGTTGCATTTTATCTTTTCGCAATTCATCTTGCCGAGCTAAAAAATACTGTACGCCAGTCCGAGCTTGATGATATGAAAAACGAGCTGCTCCATCTCGACGAGGTTGTTTCGGATATCTTAAAATCAGATGATGAAATCAAAAAGCTCGCTGCGGATATCGCAGGTGAGCGTGACATTTACTTCCTCGGACGAGGTCTTGACTACTTTGTCGCAATGGAAGCATCACTTAAATTAAAGGAAATTTCATATATTCACTCCGACGCCTACGCAAGCGGAGAATTAAAGCACGGACCTATTGCTCTTATCGAAAACGGAACTGTTGTAATTTCAATCTGCACCAACCCCGAAATCAGCAATAAGTTGAACAGCAACGTAAAAGAGGTTACGGCTCGCGGAGCAAAAACCATCGGCTTTACGGCATGTCTGTCGGACACTGCGGCATACAATGAAATAATCAAGCTTCCGCAGGTTGACCCGCTTTTGGCACCACTCCCGGCAATCATTCCGCTTCAGCTTTTGGCATACCATGTATGCACAGCTAAGGGATTTGATGTTGATAAGCCGAGAAATTTAGCAAAATCGGTTACGGTTGAATAATAGTAGGAGGATACTTGAATTATGGGAAGATTGTTTGGTACGGACGGTGCAAGAGGCGTTGCAAATCAGGAGCTTACTTGCGAAATCGCATTTAAAATAGGTCAGGCGGCGGCATATGTGCTAACAGCAGAATGTCACAGAAAGCCTAAAATTTTAATCGGAAAGGACACGCGTATCTCCTGTGATATGCTTGAGGCATCCTTAGCTGCAGGTCTTTGCTCGGTAGGTGCTCAGGTGGTAACGCTCGGCATTATCCCCACCCCTGCCGTTGCATATCTTACGCGTAAATATGACGCAGAAGCCGGAATTATGATTTCTGCATCGCACAATTCCGCGGAATATAATGGAATTAAGATTTTCAATTCAAACGGCTATAAGTTGAATGATGATATTGAGGAGCGTATTGAGGCGATAGTCCTTGATGACGCAGAAAAAATCGACCTGCCTACAGGCGATGATGTGGGAACTGTACGCAAATGCGAAACAGCCATTGAGGATTATACAGAATTTGCAAAAAGCGTTATTGACTGCAATTTAGACGGTATGCGTATCGCCATAGACTGTGCGAACGGTGCGAGCTATAAAACCGCCGCAAAGGTTATTGCAGCTCTCGGCGGTGAGCCTTTTGTGATACACAACCACCCGAATGGCACAAATATTAACTTGCACTGCGGCTCTACACATCTTAAGGATATATGCAGCTATGTTAAAAATGCCGGTGTGGACATAGGTCTTGCCTTTGACGGAGATGCGGACCGACTGATGGTTATCGACGAGGAGGGCAATGTAATTGACGGCGATAAGATTATGCTTATATGTGCCGAATACTTAAAAAATCTGGGTATGCTCAGAAAGGACACCTTGGTTATAACAGTGATGTCTAACTTAGGACTTGTCCTTAAAGCAAAGGAGCTTGGAATAAATACTGTTCAGACCGACGTAGGCGACAGATACGTGCTTGAGGAAATGCTAAAGTCCGGCTACTGCTTGGGCGGAGAGGCTTCGGGACACATTATTTTCCTTAACCACAACACAACGGGCGACGGTCTTGTTTCCGCTCTCAACATTCTTAAAATTCTGAAGCTGTCCGGCAAAAAGATGTCGGAGCTGGCAAAAATTTATGATACCATGCCACAGTGCATTATCAACGCCAAGGTTTCCAATGCCAAGAAAAAGGATTACTGCAAGGATAAGGTCATTTTGGAGGAAATCGAAAACTTAGAGCGTGAATTTGACGGTAAGGGCAGAATCCTCGTTCGTGCGTCAGGTACAGAGCCTTGCGTTCGTGTTATGATAGAAGGCGAAAATCAGGATATTATTACACAAAAAGCTCAATATCTTGCAACCATTATCGAGGCAAGACTCAGCTAATAAGTTAAATATAGCAGGAAGGGCTAAAATTTTCTGCTACACAAAAAAGCACCTTTTGGTGCTTTGAGCGTGTCGATAAACTTATCGGCACGCTTGCAGATGCCGAAAAAGGAAGCAGAATTTTTTGTTTTAAAGCACGTAGGCGTACGTGGGTACGGTAGGGCTTTAAAACAGAAAAAGCAGAGTTTTACTGCATTTTCCATA
>JAGASE010000020.1 GCA_017621875.1 Clostridia bacterium | reverse complement strand
TGTTTAATACGGTGTGTGAGAAAGAGGAAATGATTCAGGTAGTAAGTGATTTCCTGCAAATCGGCTGATTAGCAGGAGACGAGGGACTGCTTCACAAATATTGTGTACGCTGTACGCATACTTGTGAAACAGTCCTTTTTTGTGGTTAGGGTTTGACTATATCAAATCACTTATCATGCTATAAATCCAATTGCACGTGTTTTTTTGGTATCCTGTCCCAGTTCAGAGCTTAAGATATCATCGGCAGCTGCGAGAATATCCTCCTTTGTTATTGTGGTAAGGTCCGTTGACTTTATATTTTCAATTCCCGAAATTCTTGCGGCAAGCTTTTGGATTGTATTTGTGAACAGGTTTCGTGCCTCTCTGCCGTTGCCGAATTGATTTCCGCGAAGTGATTTCAGGGTAGTAAAGTATCTGTTTATTACATCTTCGCAAGCCTCTGTTACCGTAAAATCGGAATTTCCGGCGATTGAGAGGAAAATACTCTTAAGTGTAGCTGTGTCATAATCTCCGAATTTCACGTTAAACTGGATTCTTGAACGCAGTCCGGGATTTGAAGAAAGAAATTCGTCCATTTTATCACCATAGCCGGCGAATATGCAGTAAACCTTTTCGCGATAGTTTTCCATGTTTTGAGTTATACAGGTTATAGCCTCTTTATCAAAGTCCGTCTGCGAATCGCTGAGAGTGTATATCTCGTCAAAGAAAATCACACCGCCGCCGTTCTCTGCCATTTTTTTAAACATATCGTCTATCATGGACGCTGTCCAGCCGACATATTTTCCTACAAGGTCCGATTTTTTACATTCCATGAAATTGTTCTTATCCAAAATAATTCCTGCATCGGCAAGCGATTTTGCGAAATGACGTGCAAGCGTTGTTTTTGCTGTTCCGGGAGGTCCGGCGAAAACTATATTACAGCCGCTTGATATTGGTGCAAAGCCTAAGTTGGCACGCTTTTTTTCAAGCATAAGCATATCTATAATTCCCTTTATTTTTTCGCGTTCACTTTCAAGTCCTACAAGCTTCGGCTCTTTATATGCAGGAGCCTCGGTTTTGTTTTCAAGTATTGACAAGGCTTCCTCAATATCACTTATGTGCAGAGCTTCATCGTCGGGATTTTCCAACATGTGCTTACTTAAAATATATCCTGCAAAGCGTTTTAAGGTATATTCGTCAGGTGAATTTTGACCCTTAAAAACCGCCTCCATATTATCGGATATTTCGGCTGTTGTAAAGCCTGCGTTGGTTATTATACTGCAGAAAAATTCCATCAAATCCTCCTTGGAGTCTTTTTCTATATCTATGTAAATCATGTTTTGCTTAAGTGCCATCTGTTTCATGTTCCTTAAAGATGTATCGGCAAAGTCCTCGTTAAAGCCTGCGTCGGTATCTTTGGTTACTGAAAGCATAAAGCAGATTTTCTGGTCGTCATCGAACTCCGAGAAAAACATTGGATGATAAAAGGTAAAGCTTGGATTGTTCTTGTCGAGTAAATCCTCCTTTTCTTTATAATCCTCCTCCGGCTCATCGTCCATACCGAAGCAAGGACCGTTCATTCCCATAACCGTATGTGCAGTACGCTCTACAATGTAATTTCCGATTGTGTCAAATGTCTTTTCGCTTATTGTATAGTACAGTGCGAGCATGGCTACTCGTGCGTCATTTGCGTTTTGGGCATGAATAAAATATCGATTTGAAAAGCCATGCGAAAACTCATATGAACCTATGCGGTTGATTTTTTCTATTATATCGGTTACATTTTTAAACCTGTTTCGTGACCTGATTGCCTCAAAAATATCGTCTGAGTCATAGTCATACGGCTCATAATATGATATTCCTCCGAATTGTCCGCGATGCTCCTCGATAAATGGTAGTAATGATTTCATACTTTTCATCTCCTTGTTTTGTTTATGACTGCATTGTAGCATATATGAAAAAACGGCTTCGGACAAATTTGTCCGAAGCAAAAATTTCAAATGGAGTATGGTGATATCAAAAGGAGGCCGCAGAAAGTGGATTCCTTACCAAGTTAACCGCTATATGCGGAGATAGGAGAAATGTTATGGATAATGAAAGAATGTTTGAGGTAACAATTAAGGAGGCAAAGGAGGAGCTGAAGCGAATTTGCAGTACCTATTTAAAAAAGAATACTGACGAAAGCTTTGTTATTCCTTTTAACCGTCAGCGTCCTGTTATGCTTTTAGGACCTGCAGGAATCGGAAAGACCGATATACCCAAGCAAGCGGCGGAGGAAATGGGAATAGGATTTCTTTCCTATTCAATAACGCATCATACAAGGCAAAGCCTTTTGGGACTTCCTAAGATTATTTCAAAAAATTACGGAAAAGATGAGGCTCTTGTGACAGAGTACACAACGAGTGAAATAATTGCGGCTGTAAATGATGAAATTGAAAACAGCGGAAAAAGCGAAGGAATATTATTTATAGATGAAGTGAATTGTGCATCTGAAACGCTCACTGCACCGCTTTTGCAGCTGTATCAGAACAAAACTTTGGGAAAGAGCAGTCTTGCGGAGGGATGGATTTTGGTGCTTGCCGGAAATCCGGGAGAATATAACCGAAGTGCAAAGGAATTTGACGCTGTAACGCGTGACAGAATGCGAGTGATTAACGTCCGCCCGGACAGCAGCGTCTGGCTTGAATATGCCGAAAAGAGAAAGCTCAATCCAAGCGTTATTTCCTACGTGGCTATGGAAAAGGATAATTTTTACCGATTTGACGAGGACGAAAGCATCGTGACGCCAAGAGGCTGGGAGGAACTGTCGATTAACCTCGACCTGTATGAAAAAGATGATTATGAAATAACCAAAGCGTTTATTTATCAATTTATTTCGTCGCAGGCGGTGGTGATGGATTTTTATAATCACTACAACCTCACGAAAAAAGCTGTAAGCGAGCAGGATTTGGAAAGCATTTTGTCGGGTAAGACGGACAAAAATCTGATAAAAAGAATGAAGGATATGACTAAAAGTATACGTTTTGCATTCACTGTTCTAATCAGCAGAAGTCTGCGTCTTAAAATAGAAACTGACCTTGATAATGCAGGAGAGTATTTTGAAAATGTTATGAGCTTTTTTGAAAAAGCCTTTCCGGGTGAAGATGAGCAGGAGCTTTTTATGAGCAGAGTGCTTACCGAGCCGGAAATCGTAACGGCGGCGATAAAGAACCGGAATAAAAAATTTCTTGAATATCTTTCAGCTACTGCCAATGCCGACGCTGAAATAAATAAGCTGATTAAAAAGGCAGAAGCTGTATGATTTTCTAAAGGAGATAGCCATGAATAAGAAAAAATCGAGTGATGAGGAAAAGGTAATAGCGGAGAAGATAATTCGCAAGCTTAAACGCGAGATAGCCGGTGAGTATGAATTTCTGCAGCAGTCATTTTACAGCCTGGAGGTGGAGGCAAGCGATGATATTTCTTCAATTTGTGCCGATTACAGCAAAATTTACTTTAATCCTGCATATGTGATTGAAAGGTATAAAAAGAAGAAAAAGCAGCTTCGGGAGTCGGTACTGCATTGTGTGCTGCACTGTCTGTTTCTTCATCCGTCGGCAAAGTATGAAGACGAGGAGCTTTTTGATGCGGCAGCGGATATACAAATTCAAAGAGTCATTGAGACGCTGTCGGGCGGCGAAGGATATGACGGAGCACTTTTTAAAAGACATATAAGCAATGCTCTTGGCGGAGAGGATTTAAAAACCGCTGCCGAGATATATGCCTTTGCCAAGGATAAAAAAACATCGCGTAAAAAGCTGATTTCGGTGCGTGAAAACAGGAGATATGATGATCATACGTTCTGGAGAAATAAGCCCAAAGCTGAGGAGGAGAAGAAGGAAGGAGCAGATGCGTTATCGGCTGTGGCTGCCGAAAAGGAAGCACAGGAGGGGATTTGGTATGGACTGATGGTATCAGCTGCAGCAGACAGCAGTGCTTTATATGGATTCACTTCGGGTGACGGCGAGAGAAAAATCGAAATCAAGGGAAAAAGCAAAATGGATTATAAGAAATATTTAAGACAATTTGCTGAAAGTGAGGTTTTTTGCGAGGATCCGGAAACCTTGGATATGATGATGTACAGCTATGGAATGGAAATGTACGATGATGTGCCGATTGTGGAATTTTCCGAGCAGAGGGAGTACGGCTGCAGCTCGGATATAATAATTGCGGTGGATTGCTCCGGCTCATGCTGTGGTGATACGGCAGAGAGCTTTTTGCGGCAGCTGGTGAAAATCTTCGAGGATATGTGTCTTGCGGGAAGGGTGAACATACATCTTGTAATGTTTGATACCGAAATTCAGTTCGAGTGTAAAATCAAAAGCCGCCGCGATGCCGAAAAGCTCACCGAGAATTTTCACGTATGCGGCTTTGGCGGAACGGATTTTGAATGTGTATTTGAGTACGCCGACAAAATCGACAGGAAAAGGGGAAGTAAAATAAAGGGGCTGCTGTTCTTTTCTGATGCATACGGAAGCTTTCCTGCCGAAAAAAGAAGGTACAAAACAATATTTTTTGTACCTGAAGATATGGACAATTTTATTTCACCTGGTATGGTACCGGACTGGATTGAAAAGGTTATTTACAGTGACAACACAGAGCGTTATTTATAGGTTTCGTAAAGGTGCATTGCCGCATCAAGCATTTTCTGCCTAAGCTCTAACGGCG
Organism: Clostridia bacterium; assembly: GCA_017621875.1. Classification (GTDB taxonomy): domain Bacteria; phylum Bacillota; class Clostridia; order UBA1381; family UBA1381; genus UBA1738. Next base: position 335,678 of record JAGASE010000020.1, on the reverse strand, counting down.
AGATGATTTCACAGCCATAGCCGTATTCGAGTGCCCACATGCAAACGCCCTCAAGCCCTGCCTTGCCGAGGTCGATTATAACCTCATCGTCCGAAAGCGAGCTGTAGCCGTATTTTGCGGCGTCCGCCCCTGCTGCGATATTTATATTGAAACCGAAGGTGTCGAGTGCATTATTTATAAGCTTCTTTTTGCACTTTATAATGATATTCTGTTTCTCGTATATCGGTCGGTTATCCGCATACATAACCGGGTGGGAGTATTTATACTCCTCAACCGAAAAATCAGATACAACGGCGGCTTTTTCGTCAAGGCACTCAACGTCAATCATTTTATCCACACGGTAATTTATGTATTGACAGCGTGAGGAATGCTCCTCGGCAAGGAGGGTAACAAGATAATAATATCCGTTTACCCACATAAGCTTTAAGGGATTGACCTCGCGGATTTCGTTTCCGTGCTTATCGGGACGAACGACGAGCTTTTTTTCCTCGTTGTATTCGCAGTATTTAAAGCGAATTTTAGATACGCCCTTTTCAGACTGCTTGTCAAAATGAGCTGCATTCATTTCACGCTCAGCAGGTGTGAGCGTTGTTATATTGTCGGGGTTGGAATAAATCTTTTTTGAAAATGCCTGTGTTATAATTTCAAGATTTTTAAAATATGAGCCGGGATACTTTTTTGCACTGTATTTGTTTTTGTTGTACGGCTCGCGGTTATAAAGCGGCGTAAGGCTGTTAAGACCGTCAATTATTGAGGCGGTCACGTTCTGCTCGGCATACGGATAAACGCTGATTGCGTCCCGAAGAAGGTTTATCTGAGATTCGGTGAATACGCTTTCGGCATAATAAACTCTTGTGAAATGGTCCTTTCGGCTGCCGCTTGCAAATTCGTCCGAAAGCATGCATATTCTGCCGAAGGGCATTTCAAAGCTGTCGTATTTTGACAAAATCCGCTCTACCTGGCGGCGAATACTTTCGGGAATGTCCTCTTTTCGATATTTCATAATATCGCTTCGCATTCTGTCAAGCTCGTTAAGCTCGGAATCAAGAATAAAATCGCGGTTTTTCTCAAGCATATAGTAGTATTCGTCCGAAAGTCCCATCGCGATTTCATTGCAGGAAAGCGGAGAATTTTCCGAGGAATAACGCATCAGGTACAAAAATACATCCAAAAAAGAAACCGCACGTAATTTATCATTAAAGCTGTTGTCCTTCAAGCTACACACCCCTTAGTGAATTTATATATCAATTATATATTAAAAGTGCCGAAAAAGCAACACAAATTTATCATGAAAGGAATGATTAAAATGGCATTGCAGAATTTTGAAATATTTGCGAAAAGTGAGATTGCAATAAAGGGAAAGGAATGTGACCTTGCCGATGATATAATCAATATTATTGCTTCAAAAGGAGATATTAATGAATATGAGCAAAAGGTGAAGGAGCTTAAAGCAGTCGAAAATGAAATGGAGCTGGACAATAATCATTTACTGCTGTATATTTTTGATACTGCACTGATGTACTGTGATGATGTAAGGTACTATGATGTATTTAAAAAGGCGTATGGCGTTACCGCATTCAAAGGGATGATGAAAAATCAGCTTAGCGATATATCCTACGTAAACATTCCTTTTTATGCTAAAATGCTTTTAAGAGGGAATGCGGCAGCTGAAAAAATGCTTGCTGATGCCGCACTGGCACAAATAAGCAAAAAGAAAGAGAAAAAAGTAAGTACAGGCTGGAGCTGGTCAGACAACGATTGGATATCGGAAAATTCGGAATATTTAAACAGCCGACACTTAAAGGACTTAAACTATGTGCTCATAAAGAGCGGAAATGGGGAGCTTGTAAGAAAATGTGCAGGGTGCTTTAAGGCAGAGGATGCGAAAAAGTCGGATATTTATCTTTATTTTGCGGCAAAGCAGAAAAATGTAGATGTTATGCAGGCACTTTTTGATATTGGGCTGAGATTTTCTGCCGACAGCCAGAGCTTTGTGACGCTTGCGGCACGTCACAGCGAATGTATAACGGACTTTCTGCTGCCGAATTTCGGGAAGTATATGTTAAAGCGTTATGATGCAAAAAAGGATTATACAATCTCGGAATTTTTAACGCAGTTTTTTGCTGAGACAGATGAAAAAATTCTTTTCAAGGTTTTATGCTGCAGTTATGCCTATCTTGAGGAAAAAGAATATAAGGAAATAGTAAAATATCTTCCCAAAATCCGCTATATTGATACATGTATAAAGTATATTGCAGGAATGAGCGGGGCTATTTTTGGCGGCGATGAGGAGTTTAAAACGCTTTGCAGCAAATGTCTTTCGGAATCGGAAATTACCTTAAAGTTATATTCCGTTATGGATTTAAGGTGTGATTTTGTTGAAAATTACATAAAAAATATTTCGGCAAAGGTCAAATTGGATATAAGTGAGTTTCGGGATTTCAATGTCTTGGCAATGTCTGATATGCAGAATCTGATTAATAACTTTGACCTAACAGCTCGAAATGACAGGATAGATATGCTGCTTTGCGATATAATAAACCGCGATAATAAGGTGCTGATTTTTAAGGCACAAAGAAAACAGCTTATAAACAAGGAAAATTACATGGAGTTGATTTCTTATGCGACAATAAGCAAAAAGCTCAAGTCCTTATCTGTGCTTGCTTCGCTTGTTGGTGATATGCTTGACAAACAATAGGCGTTATGATAGAATTATGGCGATATTTGGTGCTTATAAAATGATTTTTTACTGTTGGTCTTATCTGTCCGCGATAAGACCTGAAGCTTGGATTTATAATCATATTTGCGGACAGAAAGGCTATGGAAATTAATATGGAGCAGGAAAGGAATTTAAAGCCGCTTGAAAGAAAAAGAATAGCAATCAGTACGCTTGAGGAAACCTTGCGTAAAAACGGCTTTACCGTAAATGAGCAGGACGGACGCAACTGGCTTGAAAAGGACGGCAGGGTGTATAATTACGTAACTACGGTCAATACGTCGGATACCGAAACAAGTATTGGATATACAATAAGCAACGGTCATAAAAGGTTTAACGGCGAAAGCTGGAGCGTGTTCTTCTTAAGATACTTAATTGACGAGGTCGGCGAAAGACATCTGGATATTCGCGTCTGCAGTGCGGAAAGCTTTGCAAAAAGCTCGGAAAAGCAGCCGCCAAAAGAGGGTGAAAAGGAAAAAATTACATGGAATTTAAGAAATAATACATATGACTGTACGGCGTCACTGCATGATGAGAGATATGACTGGAGATGGCTTGACGATTGGATGAGGGACCCATCGGGCGAGAATGGATTGCCTAAAAGGGAGTCTGTAAGCATGAGAAAGCTCAAAAGTGTTGATGAAATCATAAAAAATGCCCTCCAAAGCGGAGCAAAGCAGGTTGTTTTTACAGGTGCTCCCGGAACAGGAAAAACCTACAGCGTAAGAAAATACGTAAAGAGGCAGGTTGAGGAAAACGGCGGAGATTATAAGTTTATTCAGTTCCATTCCTCATATGATTACTCGGATTTTGTTGAGGGCTTACGTCCTGTTATGATAGATTCCCAAATGGTATTTGTGCGTATGGACGGAGTGTTTAAGCGTTTTTGCCGCAAGGCTGCGACAGACCTAAGTCATACCTATTATTTCATTATCGATGAAATTAACCGTGCCGATTTATCAAGAGTTTTCGGCGAGCTTATGTTTTCCTTTGAGGAAAGCTACCGCGGCAGGGATTGCCTGGTTGAAACACAATATGCAAATCTTGATACATATGTAATAGCGGACTCTAAGGCAGCAATCCTTGCAGACGATTGCTTTAAAGACGGATTTTATGTCCCTGAAAACGTATTGTTAATCGGTACGATGAACGATATTGACCGCAGTGTTGAGGCGTTTGATTTTGCACTTCGCCGCCGATTTAAATGGATTGACATAAAGGCTAATGAGGTTATGGAAAGCTCTTTGGGAAGTATTTTGGGCGGCAAAGCCGGCAATCTTGCCGAAAGGGTTATCGCTATGAACAGAGTGATAAGCGAAGACGGTATTTTCGGACTTGGTGAGGCTTTCCATATCGGACCTGCATATTTCAAGGAATATGACGGAACGGAAAAGTCTCTTATTAAGATATGGGAAAACCGCGTTGAGCCGATTTTACGTGAATACACAAGAGGACGAAATGAGAGAAATGTAGCCGAGTTTATTGAGGACTGCAGAGGTAAGCTTTTTAAAAAGCCGGCAAGTGAGGAAATTTCATAATGAATAGCTTTGTAATCAAAATTACAGGCAGGGATTTTACGGAATTTGAAAAGGCGGAAATGTCTGTTCAAAAAAAGAACGGTAATTTTTTGCTGCCTTGCAGTTTAGATGAGCAGGAGGCATTTTCTGCCATAAAGGAAAATCTGATTAAGGCGTTTTTGGAGAATATAAGGACAAAAAATCTGTATAAAAATCACCGCTCAAGATATGCAGAGCCGCCTATGTATTCGGTTTTCGGGCAAAAGGAACGCTTTGGCGGCTTTGTAGGAGTTATGAATACGGAGCTAACAGTCGGAAAAAGCGTGCTTGTTGAGGATAAATATAATGAGATAATCGCAGGCGGAGATATTTTATCGGTTACGCTTACCGTACTTTCGCGATTTGATGACAAAAATCCGTATTTCCTTTCCATGCTCCTTTCGAGGAACGATATAAAGCTTTCGGATAACAGCGTACCATTTTCTTCGGATAATCTGCTTGATTATTTTCTGTGGTTTAAGTTCAAAAATCAACTTGAACGGGCGTTCTTAAAGGGCTTTTTCCGTTCCTACCGCAGAATTGAAAAGAATAACGACCGCCCTAAAGGCAGTATTGATATTGCCCGGCATATAAAGCTGAATATGGGGCAGGATAACGGCAAAATTGCCTATTCATACAGGCTTTCCACCGAGGATAATTGCTTAAATCACTTAATTATTGCGGCGTATAAAAATATAAATAAAAAATACCCGCTTTTAACCTCAGACGAAAATATCCGAGACATTATCGGTCAGCTGAGAACGCTCACAGACGCATCCTCCTACAGCCTTTCAGAGCTGCTTTTAAAGAACAGAAACCCCATTTCGCACCCGTATTATACCGAGTATGAGGATTTGCGTAAAACCTGTATAATGATTTTGAATAACGAGGGAATATCGGTATTTGACGGCGATGAAGATGACGCAAGCGGAGTTTTGTTCTATATTCCTGACCTGTGGGAGCTGTTTTTGGAGGATATACTTAGAAGAAGTGTACGAAAGGATGCAAGGCTTGAAAAACAGAAGGCGGCACTTGCATCGCAGTATAATGTGAAGGTGTTTTCAAAGGGAAGCAGGGGTTTTGTGCAAAATACATATCCTGATTTTGTTTTTACTTCAAGCGATGAGCCGTTTATGATTTTGGATGCAAAGTTTAAGCCGGGCTGGAGAGAGGCATTGTATGAATCGGGAGAGGGGCTTAAGGACCGCATTGAGGACTATGATAAATGCATAAGGGATATGAACAGTATAAATGCTCATGAGGCAGGCGTAATTTTCCCGATGAAGAAATCGGAACGTAAGATGATTTATGAGCATAAAATAAGCAGTTTTAACGGCTATGACAGATTCTATACATTTCCTGTTATCATTCCTGATACAGACGGAAAAACGTATTATGACTGGAAAAAGGAGTTTGAGACGAGTCTGCATTCGGCAATAGATATGTCGGAAGGTACAGAAGTTGTTTCGGTTATAGACGCAGCTCTAAAGGCACTTGAAAGAAAAAAGAAGCTTTCGTATATGATTGCCAAAATCAGCAGCGTTGACAAGGACGCAGCAAGACTGTTAGAGGAAATGTTTGTAAAAACAGAATAAATTTTTAAAGAGGTTTTGAGTATTCTTTGGAAAGAGATACATGTCAAAGCCTCTTTTATGTGTTTGTAACATAAATCGCTGTGTATAAATATTCCACTCATGCTTGAAAATGGTATGGTAATATGGTATAATATTGAAAATGCCTAACAATCTTGAGAAAGCAGGTGTTAATATGGACGTAAAAAAGATAGACGTAGTATCTAATACGCATTGGGACAGGGAGTTTCGTTTCAGCTTTGAGAAAACCCGTCACAATCTCCTGGTTATGATGGATACTACTCTTGACATACTGGAAAGTGACCCGGAGTACCATTCCTTTACGATGGACGGTCACTCTATTATGATTGACGATTATTTGGAAATGCGACCCGAAAGACGGAAGCTGGTGGAGAAATTTATAAAAGAGGGAAGACTTATTATCGGACCTTATTATACTCTTCCGGAGCAGTTCACAATCTCCCACGAATCGCTTATCCGCAACATGATGTTCGGTCGTGAAACAGTAGAAAAGTACGGCGGAAAGGTGCCGACGGTCGGCTATACTCCGTCATCTTGGGGACAGACGGGACAATATCCGCAGATTTTAAAGGATTTCGGCGTGAACTATATGATGTTCTACCGCGGTATTTCACATCACGAAGCACCGGCTGAGTACATATGGCGTGCTCCCGACGGAACGGAAGTGCTTGCGAGCCGCTTTGCACTTTACTGCCGATACAACTGGTATTATCAGGTACATAGAAGTGTTTCCCGTAACCGTGTTTGGTCGAAGGACTATAAATGGGGTGAGTTTGATGAAGCACCGTTTCGGCGTGCAGACGGATTTATCGGTCCGTCAATCAACTATGACTTAAAAGCTCCGGTTGCCAACTATGAAAAAGAAAATCTTAAAAAAGCAATCCTCGATATGCTGGAGGAGGAAAAAGGACATTTCACAACACCTGTATTTCTGGGCATGAACGGGCATGATATTTCTGTCGGCTTTCCTCGTGAGAGCGAAGTTATAAAGGATGCAAAGGAGCTTTTCTCGGGCGAAATTGAAATAGAGCATACCAATCTTGAGGGTTTTTGGGCAGATGCCGAAAAATATCTTGACAAGAGCAAAATGACAGTGCTTGAAGGTGAAAGACGTTCTTACTTAAAAGAAGGCAAGTGGACATATCTTTTCCCCGGAACAATTTCTGCAAGAACATATTTAAAGCAGGCTGATTTTAACGCATATACCGCACTTAGCTACATCGCAGAGCCTTTAAATGCTATTGCAGGTAATGACTCCAAGCTGTATCTGCACAGGGGCTGGCAGTATCTTATCTCCAACCACAGCCACGATGCAAACGGCGGCTGTGCTCCCGACTGCGTATGCAAGGATATGGAATACAGATTCCGAAAGGCACAGGATATTGCGGAAATCGTTGCAGATGATGCAATGGTAGAAATTGCAAAAAAATTATCTCCCGATGGACAAAAGCAGGACATTGTTCAGCTTGTGGTATATAACACACTTCCGTACAGCCGTGATGTTATTGTACCGCTTGATATTGAAGTGCCTGATACACTCGGCAAAGGTATTACAATAGATGGCGTAAGACTTCAGTCAATTCAGAGCGAAAAGTCAAGCATATTTGTGGATAACATTTGGGAAGTTCCTACTATCTTAGATAGTATGCATCACAGAGTATATGCTGAAATTAAGAACGTTCCCGCAATGGGCTATAAGGTACTTGAAATTAAGCCTAATCCGCATAAGCTGCAGAAGAAGACGGGCATCGCTCTCGGAAATGTGCTTGAAAACAGCAAATTAAAGGTAACAGTTAATCCAAATGGTACAATAGATGTGCTATATAAGGAAACAGGCAGGGAATATAAAGGCTTGAACTTCTACACATCGCAGGGAGAGGTCGGCAACGCATGGAAGCATGAAAGCCCCGAATTTGACAGAAAGTATTCTACAATCGGAACAAATCACAAGATTTATGTAACAGAGAGCGGTGAGCTTTCAGGCACCATCGTAACAGAGTGCGAATTTGAAGTGCCGGAAAGCTGCGAGAAAAATCCGAGCGATATTTACACTAAAATCCCGATTAAGACTACATATACGCTTGATGAAAATGCAGATTACATCAAGGTTAAGGTTGAACTTACAAATAATGCAAAGGACCACTGGCTGAGGGTTAATTTCCCGACAGATATCAAAACCGATGTGTCAATTACAGACAGCCATTTTGATATTGTAAAGCATGACATTGCAATCCCGGATTCAACAGGCTGGGTAGAACAGGCATTTGGAACACAGCCGCTTAGAACCTTTGCCGAGGTAACAGACGGCAAGGACGGCTTTGCGGTAATGCCGAAGGGACTGTTTGAGTACGAGGTATTTGACGACGGCGTGATGGCACTCACATTAATCCGAGCTTGCAGAATTAAGCTTGCAGTTTCGGAGGAAAAGGTCACGGAGCTTGAGGACGAGGGTGTACAGTGTCCGGGCAAGCGTGTATTTGAGTATGCGATGCAGTTTAATAAAGGCGAATACACAGAGCTTCCAAACAAGGCGGCTGAAATCTTTGCCCCTGTAAAATGTGCAGTCTGCGGCAGAGGTAAAGGTGATTTACCGCTTGAAAATACTCTGCTTAGTATTGACAACAAAAATGTTCATGTTACTGCCGTAAAGCAGGCTGAGGACGGAAACGGAATTATCGTAAGATACTATAACGCAGCAGATAGGGAGCAGAAGGTTACAATCAAGACAGACGGAAAATTGTATCTCTGCAAAATGGACGAAAGCATAATTGAGGAAATAGGTACAGCCTACACAGCTCCGGCTAAAAAAATTATTACAGTGAGGATAGTAAAATGATAGAAATACAAAAGAGTGATTTTTTTGAAACAGGAAAAGAGGGCGTGAAAAAAATCTTAACACCTGATGATAAGAAGATTGACATAGTTGAGTTTGAGGATAAAACACTATGCTATGTAAAGAGCGGCATGGGATATCCTGCAATTTATCCGATGTATGAAACTCACTTTGAGCCGAAGGCCGAGGCAATCCTTATGGACCTTGACGGAACAAGCGTACATAGTGAGGAATTTTGGATGTGGGTAATTGAGCAGACTACGGCAAGGCTTTTGGGAAACAGCAGCTTCAAAAAAGAAGCAGAGGACGAGCCGTTTATATCGGGACACAGCGTATCCGAGCATCTGCAGTACATGATAGACAAATATGCTAAAAGCGAAAGCTTGGAGCTGGCACGTCAGTACTATTTTGAAATCGTGAACCACGAAATGGACGAAATTATGAAGGGAAGAGGCAAGCAGGACGCATTTACTCCTGCACCTAACCTGAAAGAATTTTTAACAACGGTTAAAAAAGAAGGAATCAAAATCGGACTTGTCACAAGTGGACTTTACGAAAAGGCAATGCCGGAGATTATATCAGCATTTAAGCAGCTTGATATGGGTAATCCTGTTGATTTTTACGACGCAATAATTACAGCGGGTCAGGCGTTAAGACGCGGTCAGACAGGAACTCTCGGTGAGCTTGCACCGAAGCCGCATCCGTGGCTTTATGCAGAAACTGCAAGAGTGGGACTTGGTATTCCGTTTGAACGCCGCCACAAAATTCTCGGTATTGAGGACTCATCGGCGGGCGTTGTATCAATCAAGCTTGCAGGCTTTAGCTGCTGCGGTATTGCAGGCGGCAATATTGACCAGGCAGGTGTTGGCGAGATGTGCGACTATAAGATTAATAATCTCATGGAGATATTGGATATTATCCTTTAAAAGCAAGAGGAGCGGCTTAAAATAGCGGCTCCTTTTTGTAAGCTTTTCAGCGGCGGAGCATATAATCGGACGGGCAATGCTCGGTTATATTTTTAAAGCATTTAGAAAAATGCTTTAAATCGGGCATGCCTACTGCTGCTGCAACCTCCGAGACTGTCATTTCCGAACTGTTAAGAAGTGTAATTGCGGCATTTATTCTGCACTGTATCAGGTATCTGTGAAGCGACATACCGGTGTAATTTACAATGATTCTGTTGATGTAGTTGGGATGATAATTAAAATGCTCCGCAATATCTTGGTTGGTGATTTTTCGACTGTAGTTTTCGCGGATATAGGTCAAAATGCTTTCGGCAAACTCAATGTTTTTAGGAGTTTGTGAAAATTCTGCCGCACGCACTATGGTTATCAGTATGTCCTTTAGAATTGTCGAGCAGCGTTCCTCATAAAATAACCGCATATTTGTATATTCGGCAACGATTTCGCGGAATTTATCCTCTACAGAAAACATATTTTCCAAAAACAGACAGCCGTTCAGCTTTTCTGCATCGTCAAAGATAAGCTCCTCAAGCGGACAAGCCACACCCGATGACTTTAAAAACTGCGGACAAATAGGGTCATTTAAGCGGCTGTGTGCATAAGTGTAGTCAAAATTAAAGGCTATTAAATCAAGGTCCTCGCTCCGGCTTTCGGTGCAGTAAAGCGTACCACCTTGCCAGCATATGACAGAACCTTTTTTCAGTGTATAACGAAGTCCGTTTACCAAAAGCGTAGTTGTGCCGCTTATACAATAAAATATACGGTTGTCCGCAGCGGAAATAAGCTCCTTTGGCACTGAGGTTTCGTGTTTTCGTGCATAGCGTATGTATGGATTTATCTCTGTAAGCTTCATATACAATCCTCTTGATATGTTATTTTTTTAGAATGAATTTACCATTCTATCTTAATTTTAACACTATATGCACAGATAATCAAGAAAAAAATTATTATAATTAGGTTTATTTTTTACGAATACAGGTTAAAACTTACCCTGTTATTTAAAGAGAAAAGCTATTATAATTGAGATAGAAAGGAAGTGTTTCAGTATGAAAAATATAACAATGGAAATGAGCTTAAAGCCATTTAAAAAAACTGATGATGCATACATAAAAAAGGTTTGCAGAGATGCCTTTTTTCAATGGAAGCCTTTGCTTAAGAATGCGGAAACAGCGTCTGTTATGCTGTGGGCTGCTGACGGAAGTGAAATTTTAGATTACCGCGGAAATGATGGTGACAGCTTTGAATGGGCATATTTCGTAGGCGAGCCGAATTATGAGTATACCGAGTGGTATAAGGATCATGACCCGGAGGGGATATCGTTACACACAGAGGGATATTACTATACAAACGATGTGCCGGTTATGACCTACGGCATTTTAAAAAAGATAGTTGCATGTCTTAAAGAAGAGGGAAGAAATATTCTCAATAAGGAAATAACGGTCGGTGCGACCTTTGACGTAGGTCCGGAATTTGCGAAATCCGACTTCAAATATAATCGTCACCGCGAAATTTGCACAGGCAATGCCATGGGACCGAATACAATGGTGTGCTGCTATGAAAAGCTTAACGGCGACGATGTGTGCTATGCAGGCTTCCCGAACGGTATACCGCAGGATACTCCGTTTGGCACGTTTTTCGGACGACAGACACAGATATTTCTTTCCGATATGGATATGGACTTTATCTGGTTTTCAAACGGGCTTGGCTTTGGCAGAGAAACATGGGACGTAACAGGTGATATTTTTGACGGAGATAAGTTCCATGCTGAAAATCTGCAGCTTGTAAAGGACAGCGTTATGGAGTTTTGGCACTTGTTCAGAAAAGAATGTCCCGATTATCAGATAAGAGTACGCGGAACAAATATGACGGTAGGAATAGATTTAGCAAGCGACGGTGTGCCGCTAAAAACCATTTATGAATCTGTTGAGAATCTTCTGCCGCCGCCAAATTCTCCTTGGGCGGCACTGGACGGAGATTTCGGTTTAGAGCTTACGGGATATATGTCCAGAATGGCGGAGCTTCCGGGAGACGAATATCTTTTCCGTTATTACGTTCACGACCCATGGTGGAATAACAGCCCTTGGTATGACCGATACGGCGGACAGCCGCATGACATCTATCTTCCGATGTCAATAGGCAGAATTGATGAAAACGGAAAAATGTGCATGCCGACACATATGCATCTGCTTTCGATAGACAACAGCTGGGGCGATTTGCCTGATGCGTGTGCAAATGAGCCGATACCGCATCTGATAAAAGCGATAAAGGACGCACCTGATGCTCCGTCTCCTGTTGTTTGGGTATATCCATTCCGCGAATACTGTGATGCAGACAACAACAGAATGATTAATAAAATGTATCACCTGGATTGGTTTATAAGAGGCTGTATCAATAACGGAGCACCTATATCAAGCATTATATCCACAGATAATTTCTTAAAGACAGATAAAAGCCTGTTTGACGGCAGTGTGCTTGTTACGGCAGTACCGCAGGCAGGAAGTAAGTTTGAAAGAAAAATTACGGCTGACATTGAAAACGGACTTAAGGTTATCTTTTTCGGTGACGTAAGCGATGCGAGCGAGGAATTTTTAAAGCTTTGCGGAATAGAAAAAGCAAGCGGAAAATCGGGCGAGCTTGATGTGACCTTGGACGGAAAGCATGCAGGAGTTATAAAGCATGATGAATTTATAAACGCAGGAAAAATCGATACAGTGGCAGCTTCGGGAGAAGCCTTTGCGATGGCGGGCGATAGGGCAATCGGAGTTAAAAATAAATCCTGTATCTGGCTGAGAGGTACGGCATCTATAGACCGGATAAAGTATTCAGACCAGGGAAGACTTCCTGTGCCGCACAATGATGCGGAATACTTCATCGGAGAGAGGCTTATGCTGAATGCCTTGTCAAAGTTCGGTCTTGAGATAAGCTACGATAAGCCTTTGGGAGAAAAATCGCCTGTTATGATGATTTCAAGGTCCGACAATGCATGGATATATTCTGTGTATACGCCGAGTACGACGGTAAAGACAACCCTTAAGCATCCCTTGGGTGCACCTGTGCTGCTTGGTTATCAGACTAAGCTTGAGAACGGCAGGGCTACCTATAATTTCCCAAAGGCAGAGCATAAGGAATGCAGAATTTTTATTGAGCAGCAGGACGGCGTGGTAGGAGCAGAGGAGCTCACGCCGGTATGCTATACCTTAAGAAGACAAATCAAGGTAACGGGACTTAAAAATGCAACAGTCAGGTTTTTCCCGGAGGAATACTGTAAGAATGATGCTACCGCTGTCCTTAACTGGATTGGTTATTATATCAGAAGTGAAAAATTTGATTTTGAAATTATTACTGACGAGTTTGGAACATATCTCGAAGCAAGAAATGTTACGGGAAATATGGCGTTCCAGATGCCTGATGTAAAGCATAACGGCGTAATCGACCAGCAGCAGAGAACAAGAGGTGCAGCGAACAGAGAGGGCAAGAAATTCCGCAGAAATACAATATATATGTAACGCTAAAAAAAGAGCATTTATTTTACGATAAATGCTCTTTTAAGTATTCTGCTATAAAATTTCAAGTCCTATATCCTTTGCTTTTTTGATATATTCATCAAAATGCGAGCAAAGGCTTGCTGTAGAGTGAGAATCGCTTGACAGGATAACCTTGCAGTTTTTTTCGGCAAGATACGAAAGAATATCGCCCGAAGGATATGCGGCACTTTTGTATCCGCGGGAAATCGCTCCCGTATTGATTTCAAAAGCCGCACCCATGGCAGCCAGCTTATCAATCGCGGCTTTATAGGCGGTAATATACCGCTCATTTTTTTCATCAAAAAAGCCGCCTTGCTCGTTGAATTTTGATATTACATCAAAGTGTCCGATAATATCCGCACCCGTTTTTTGTACTATTTTTGCAGCGGTAGAGTAGTAGTCCTCGCACAAGGCATAGAAATCTCCGCTATAATATTTTTGTGCGGCGTCCTTTAAAATATCTGCAGCATCGTCGATTGAAAAATAATCGTTTCCAACCTTTAAATAATGTACCGAGCCGATTACATAGTCAAATCCGCTTGTAGGCATATCGGAGTAAAAATCCTGCTCAATACCGCAGAGAATTTTGATTTTATCGCCGTATTTTTGCTTTAATGCGGCAATTTCAGCCTTGTAGCTGTCATAAGCCTCTTTCTTCATGCAATAGCTTTCGTCAAAAAAAGTGTAGGAATGTGCGGAAAAGCCGATACAATCCATATTCCTTCGGATTGCAGCAACAACCATTTCTTCAGGGGAATTTTCTCCGTCGCAGAAGGTGGTGTGAATATGTAAATCCTTCATCATTTTGTCATTTTCTCCTGCTTTACCTTGTGGTCGATTACATGGCGTGATGCAAGCTCCTTATGTATGTCTTCGAGAGAAATACCCATTTCAATCATAAGCACCATAACGTGATATGCAAGGTCTGCTATTTCGTAAATTGTTTCCTTTTTATCATTGTCCTTTGCCGCGATTATAACCTCAGTGCTTTCTTCGCCGACTTTTTTCAGAATTTTATCAATACCCTTTTCAAAGAGATAGGTAGTATATGAGCCTTCTTTTTTGTCGGTCTTTCTACCCTCGATAAGAGTCATAAGTCCCTCATATGAAAATTCCGAAAGCTCCTCGCTTTCCCAAACGGGATTCTGAAAACAAGAATCGCTGCCCAAATGGCAGGCAGGTCCGTCCTTTTCCACCATAACCACAAGTGCGTCATTATCGCAGTCAGCAGTAATAGAAACAATGTGCTGATAATTTCCGCTGGTTTCGCCTTTTAGCCACAGCTCATTCCTTGAGCGGCTGAAGAAGCAGGTAAGACCTTTTTCCATGGAAATTTCAAGGCTTTCTCTGTTCATATAAGCAAGCGTCAGCACCTTTTTGGAAACAGCGTCAACCACAATAGCGGGAATTAAACCCTTTTCATCAAATTTAAGCTTATCAATGTTAATCATATATTTTCTCCTTTATAATCTTACCGGGATAGTCTCTGCGGCAAGTGCCTTTTTAAGGTCAGAAATTGCGACTTCGCCGAAGTGGAATATTGAGGCTGCAAGTCCTGCGTCCACTTTGGGATTTGCCTTGAACAGCTTTGCGAAATCCTCTATTTTTCCTGCACCGCCGGAGGCGATTACGGGTACATTTACCGCATTTGTAACAGCCTCAAGCATTTCGAGGTCAAAGCCGTTTTTCACGCCGTCGGTGTCAATCGAGTTCAAAACAACCTCGCCTGCACCCATCTGCACGCATTTTTTTATCCATTCGATTGCCTCCATGCCGGTGTTTTCTCTGCCGCCCTTGGCAAATACGCGGAAAACTCCGTCAACACGCTTTACATCTGCGGAAATAACAACGCACTGGTTTCCGTAAAGCTTTGCCGCCTCATAAATGAGGTCGGGATTTTTAATTGCCCCGGAGTTTACGCTGACCTTGTCCGCACCGCATTTTAACACTCTGTCAAAATCCGAAACCGAGTTGATTCCACCGCCTACCGTGAGAGGAATAAAAATCGTTTTTGCGACCTCGCACAAAATATCGGTAAAAAGTGCACGCCCTTCACTTGAGGCGGTTATATCGTAAAAAACAAGCTCGTCAGCACCGTTTTTGCTGTAATACTTAGCAAGCTCGATAGGGGAGGAAACGTCGGAAAGCCCCTCAAAGTTTACGCCCTTCACCACTCTGCCGTCCTTTACGTCAAGACATGGGATAATACGTTTTGTAATCATTTTGCCACCTCGATTGCTTCCTTAATGGAAATTGCACCGGTATAGTATGCCTTACCGATGATTGCACCGTAAATTCCAAGCTCTGCAAGCTTTTTAACGTCATCAAGCGTAGAAACTCCGCCGGAGGCTGTAATCTGCATTCTGAAGCTTTCGGAAAGCTGCTTGTATAATTCGTGGTTTGTACCTTGCATTGCACCGTCCTTGGATATATCTGTGCAGATGAGAGTTTTAACGCCGATTTCCTGCATCTTTTTGCAAAAATCAAAGCAGGAATAGGCGGATTTTTCCGTCCAGCCGCGGATAGCAACGTATCCGTCCTTTATGTCCGCACCCACAGCAATCTTATCGCCGTATGTCAAAACGGCGGTTTTTAAAAATTCCTCATCGGTTACTGCTGCTGTTCCGAGAATTACGCGGTCAACACCTGCGTTTATATATTCGCTTATGACCTGCATACTGCGGATTCCGCCGCCGACCTCTACAAAGAGGTTACAGCTTTTTACAATTTCCTTTATAACATCAAGATTGGGAGTTGTGCCGTCCTTTGCACCCTCTAAATCTACGATGTGCAGGAATTTTGCACCCTGCTTTTCAAAATCCTGTGCAAATTCTGCGGGATTATCGCTGTAAATGGTCATTTGGTTGTAATCGCCCTTTAAAAGACGCACAGCCTTTTTATCATATAAATCTATTGCGGGAAAGATGTTCATGCTCATACCTCCATCTCGTTAAACGCACGCAGGATATTAAGTCCCACATCGCCGCTTTTTTCGGGGTGGAATTGACAGCCGAATACGTTGCCGTTTTCCACTGATGCTGTAAGGTCACTGCCGTATTCCGCTGTTGCGGTTACAAACTCGTCGCAGTCTGCAGCGTAATAGGAATGAACAAAATACACAAAGTCTCCGTCCTTGATATACTTAAACAGACGCGATTTTTCGCCTTTAAATTTCAGTGCGTTCCAGCCGATATGCGGAATTTTAAGATTATTTGGAATTACATCGGAAATTGGGCGGATTTCACCTTTAATAAGTCCCAAGCCCTCATGCTCGCCGTATTCATAGCTTTTTTCCAAAAGAAGCTGCATTCCGAGGCAGATTCCAAGCAGCGGCTTACCGTTATTTGCTTCGCTTTTGATGATATCGCAAAGACCACTGTTTTTGAGCTTTTCGGCCGCGTCGCCGAAGGCTCCTACGCCGGGAAGAAGAATTTTATCTGCGTTTTTAATTTCCTCACAGCTGCCGGTGATTATAGCGTCTGCACCGATTGCGGCAAGCGAGCTCTTTAAGGAAAACAAATTTCCAACGCCGTAGTCAATAATTGCAATCATTAAAGCACCCCTTTTGTTGAAGGAATTTCGTTTGAAAATGCGGCATCTATTGCAACTGCCGCCTTTAAGCTGCGTGCTGCCGACTTAAATGTACCCTCGATAATGTGATGTGAATTTGTACCCGCGAGCTGCTTTATGTGAAGCGTACATTTTGCATTTCTTACAAATGCAAGCCAGAACTCCTGCACAAGCTCGGTATCAAAGCTGCCCACCTTTTCTGATGGGATATTAAGTGCGTATTCCAGATGACTTCTTCCTGATAAATCAACAGCAGTAAGAATGAGGGATTCGTCCATCGGGAGCATCATGCTGCCGTAGCGGACAATGCCGCGTTTGTCGGCAAGTGCCTCAGAAATTGCCTCACCGAGGACAATTCCGATGTCCTCAACGGTGTGATGGTCGTCAACGTCAGTATCACCTATGCATTTTATATCAAGGTCAAATCTTGCGTGCTTTGCAAAAAGAGTAAGCATATGATTTAAAAATCCGCAGCCTGTGTCAATTTCACTTTTTCCGCTGCCGTCTAAGTTAAGAGTAAGGCTGATATCGGTTTCAGCGGTTTTTCTTTTAATTTCTGCAGTTCTCATTTATTTTCCCTCCAATATGGATTTTATCGTTTCGATAAGCGTTTGCATCTGCTCCTTTGTTCCGATTGTGATGCGGTTATACTGCGAAATTTTCGGCTTGTCGAAGTGACGTACCAAAATTCCACGCTCTTTAAGCTTTAAATAAAGCTCCTTGCCGTCAAAGCTATCGTGCTTTGCAAACACAAAGTTTGCACCCGATTCGGTAAGAGAAAAGCCAAGCTTTTTAAGCTCATCTGCGGTATAACTGCGGTTTTCTGTTATCGCTTTGCAGTTTTTTTGAGTATACTCCTCGTCCTCCAAAACGCCAAGCCCTGCCGCCATAGTCATGCGGTTGATGTTGTATGGATTTGTGGAATATTTTATGGTATTAAGGTCCTGTATAAGTGCCTTGCTCGCAACGCCAAAGCCTAATCTTGCACCTGCCATTGAGCGTGATTTTGAAAAGGTCTGCGTAACCAGCAGGTTGTCGTACTTGTGTATCAGCGGCACACAGCTTTCGTTACCGAAATCCACATATGCCTCGTCAATGACCACAATGTTGTCAGGATTGGATTTTAAAATCTCCTCAATTTGAGAGGTTTTAAGAGCAATGCCCGTAGGAGCATTGGGATTGGCGATAAATATGGTTTTGTTTATGCCAATGTAGTCATTTATGTTAATTGTAAAATCGCCTGAAAGCGGTATTTCCTCGTACGGAATACCGTTAATTTCCGCAAATACCGAGTAAAAGCCGTAGGTGATGTCGGGGAATATGGCAGGGTGAGAGTCGTCACAAAATGCCATAAACGCAAAGTTCAAAATCTCGTCCGAGCCGTTGGTAAGAAGCACTTCATCACTTGAAACGCCCAGCCCTTTTGCCAAGGCCTCGGTAAGCTGACGACATTCGGGGTCGGGGTAGAGCTGAAGATTTTTTGCCGCCTCTGCTGCATATTCCTGTGCTTTTTCAGATGGAGGATACGGCGATTCATTTGTATTAAGCTTAATATACTTGGTATCCTTTGGCTGCTCACCCGGAGTATATGGAATAAGCTGTGAATATTTATTACTGAAAAACCTGCTCATATCACTCACTCCTCAATGCGGATTACGGCACTTTTTGCGTGTGCGGTAAGTCCTTCCTTTTTTGCAAAAAATTCCACATCGCGTGCAACTTTGGAAAGTGCCTCTTTTGTATAGTAGGTGTACTGCGTTTTCTTAACGAAATCATCTACCGACAGAGGGCTTGAAAATTTAGCTGTGCCGCTTGTCGGAAGTGTGTGGTTAGGTCCTGCAAAATAATCGCCCAAAGCTTCCGGACAGTTTTTACCCATGAATATTGAACCTGCGTGACGGATTGCATCGAGATAGTCAAACGGATTGTCAACGCAAAGCTCTAAATGCTCGGGTGCAATTTCGTTTGAGATTTCGATTGCGGCGTCAAGACTGTCCGCAACTATGATTTTACCGTTATTATCTATTGATACGCGTGCAATTTCTTCCCTTTCCAAGAGCGGTATCTGCTCTTCAAGCTCTGCACTTACCGCTTCGGCAAGGGAGGAGGAGTCGGTTACCAAAACCGCACTTGCAAGCTTATCATGCTCTGCCTGAGAAAGAAGGTCTGCCGCAATGTGCTTTGGATTTGCGGTCTTATCAGCAACAATCAATATTTCACTCGGTCCTGCAATCATATCAATGGAAACAACGCCGAATACCTGCTTTTTTGCTTCGGCAACAAATGCGTTTCCGGGACCTACTATTTTGTCAACCTTCGGTATGGTTTCGGTGCCGTATGCAAGAGCTGCAATCGCCTGAGCACCGCCGACCTTAAAGATTTTATCAACACCTGCGATTTTTGCCGCGGCGAGTATTACCGGGGAAATTTTGCCCTCACTGTTTGGAGGCGTAACGATAACAACCTCGCGGCAGCCTGCGATTTTTGCCGGAATAGAATCCATCAAAACGGTTGACGGATATGCTGCTGTTCCGCCCGGAACATAAAGTCCGGCACGGTCAACAGGGATTACCTTTTGACCTGTAACAACACCGTTTTCGTCATTTATAATGAAGCTGTTTCTTACCTGCTTTTCATGGAATTTGCGGATGTTACAAGCCGCCTTTTTCAGAATTTCGATAAACTGCGGCTCAACAAGAGAAACAGCCTCGTCAATTTCCTCTTGACTTACCTGAAGTGAGGAAAGCTTTGCCTTATCAAATTTTTCGCAGTATTTAAAAAGTGCGGCGTCACCGTTTTTGCGTACATCGTAAATTATGTCGGAAACAATGTCTTCGACATTTACCTCCGATGTGCTGCGAGCGAAAATGTCGTTATTATCGACCTCGCCGTATTTTAATATTTTAATCATTGTTTGCCCTCCGTCTGTTTTGAAAGCTCGCATACAAGCTCTTCAATTTTGTCATTTTTGAATTTAAAGCCGGACTTGTTCGCAATCAGTCTTGCACTTATGGGAACGATGGTTTCAATTACCTCAAGGTTGTTTTCTTTAAGTGTCGTTCCTGTTTCAACGATATCCACGATTACATCGGAAAGCCCTAAAATCGGTGCAAGCTCGATAGAACCGTTTAAGTGAATTATATCAATATCGCGTCCCTGCTTTGCGTAATAGTCCTTTGTTATATTTGTAAATTTAGTTGCCACGCGGAGTGTTTTCTGCGTGCTGTCGCGGAAACCGTGCTTTGCGGCAACCGCCATTCGGCATTTGCCTATGTCAAGGTCAAGAAGCTCGTAGACGTCAGGCGAATATTCAAGCAAAATATCCTTGCCGGCAATACCTATATCCGCAGCACCGTGCTCTACATATATTGCAACGTCGGACGGCTTTACCCAAAAATAGCGGACGCCTTTCTGAGGATTTTCAAATATAAGCTTGCGGTTGTTTTCTTTAATTGAGGGACATTCAAAGCCTGCTTTTTCAAACATACCGTAAACCTTTTCACCAAGTCTGCCCTTTGGCAGAGCTATGTTAAGCATTGTTTTCAATGATTTCAACCCCTCTTTCGTTGAGCCTCAAAAGCTGTCTGTACTTGATTTTTTCAGGAACTTGTTTTTGTACGGTAACACTTCTGCCGTCAATCGTAAACAAGCGAACAGCGTCGTTTAGTGCCTTTAAATCCGAGCTGTCATCATAAAGAATGACAGCGTCAACATCATATGCGTCCTCGGCTTTTGTGAGCCTTTCGAGCATGTCAAGATATACAGCAAAGCCGATTGCACCGGAGCTTCTGCCCATTTTGTGCATAAGCCTGTCATACTGTCCACCGGACAAAATTCCTGATGAAACTCCGTTTATAAAGCCCTTGAACACAAAGCCGTTGTAATAGCCCATGTGATTAATTACCGAGAAATCTATGCGGATTTTGTCGCCAAAGCCGTTTTCCGAAAGCAGATTGGTGATTTTCTTAAGACTTGAAAGTGCTGCGGAATTTTTTACACATTCGATGCTTTCAAGCATAGGTATCACCTTTTCGGGTGAGCCGTAGGTGGAAACAAGCTTTTTAAGCTCGGCAGCGTCTGCGGCTTCCCTTTGGCAGATATCGGAGATTCCGTGAATATTTTTTTCGCCTATGCAAAGCAGCAGCTCTCGGCGAGCTTTGTCCGAAACCTCCATGCTGTCAATTACTGCTGAAACAATATCCAGATGTGAAATATCCAGCACATAATCGCTTGAAATGGTATCAAGGCTTCGGGAGGCGAGCATCAGCATTTCATATATGCAGTAATCATCAATATCGCCCATACATTCAAGACCTGTCTGCATGATTTCCTTGTAGGAATTGGTGCCTTTTGAAACCCTGTATACATTTTCGTTATAATAAACCTTATGCACGCAGCCAGGCATATCCTTGGTGTTTTTAATTATGGATAGGGTAACGTCAGGCTTTAGAGCCATGAGTTTTCCGTCGGTATCGGTAAAGGTTATGATATTGTCCGACACTAAAAAATCCTTGTTACGCACATAGAGGTCATATTCCTCAAATTTACTCATTTTATACTGCAGATATCCGTATCTGCTATAAAGCGAACGCAGACTGAGAATTGCCTGTTCATCACTTTTTAAGCTGTCGATATTCATTATAAATTCAGTCCCTTCTGAAAATAAGTGTAATTATTCCTGAGCTTGGTCCAGTTTTTCAAGTATATTCTTATATCCGCCGCTGCCATATACCAGGCATCGGTTTACGCGGCTTATGGTGGCGGTGCTGGCACCTGTTTCCTTTGAAACAGTCTGATAGCTGCTTCCGCCTCGCAGCATGCGTGCAACCTCTAAACGCTGCGAAATATCCTGCAGCTCTTTAACGGTGCAGATGTCTTCAAAAAAGTCGCGGCATTCCTCTATAGTTTCAAGCGAGAGAATTGCCTTAAAAAATTCTTCTGTCGATTGTGAATGAAAGCTTTTCATAATATAACATCACCTTTCACTTTATTACTTTACCATACTACCACAGTGTAGTGGAAAAGTCAATGCTTTGAAACGAATTTTATTTAATATGTAATAATTCGATAAAAAAACGGTTTTTATAGGGTAATTGTTCATCATTTTTGACTATTGTTAAGCTTATAATCAAGCGGCGTCATGGCGGTCCTTTTTTTAACAGCCGATAAAAATGAGCATTGTCATAAAAACCAAGGCTTTCCGAAATGGAGGGAATAGAGACTTCGCCTCCTGATAAAAGCTGGCACGCCTTTTCTATTTTAAGGTTAAGATATGTGCAAGTAGGGCAGAGAATGATTAAAAGACCGTCAAAGCTCCGTTCATTTCGCCGCCGGTTGGTTTGATTTCATTACTTTTAAGAAAGGAATCCTTCATAGAAATGTAGCTTACAGTTTTCATAATATCACCTCATTTTTTTGATTTTAACATAAAGCCTGTAAATTTTCATTGTATTTTGCGATAAAATTATTGTACTTTCCGATATTTAAAAAATAAATTTTGTACAGGCTTATTTCACAAGATTTCATGATTTTTCATACTATAAAATATATTAAAAGAGCAAAAATAAATTTGCGGAAAGGAAGGATAGTATGAAAAGGAAAAAATTTGAAAATTTTGATCTTGATATAATTGATGAGCTGAATACCGTTGCATCTACAACCGAGTGTACGGGGCTTATTCAACTGCCGCCGACAAATGAGGAGGAGGCGGAGTCATACGGCAGAATTTATGTGGTGCCTGAACAGGTAAACGATTTTTCTAAAGTAAAGTCGGCTCGTGGCCGCCACATAAAGTCCGCACCTGACGCATAAAAACAGAGCCGTGATGATACGAAGCTTTAGGCTTATATCAAAAACGGCTCTGTTTTAAATTAGTTCTTTTTAAGTAAATCTCTGATTTCGGTAAGGAGCAGCTCTTCTTTGGAAGGCTCAGGCTCTGAAGGAGCTTCCGGGGCTACCTCGGTTTTTGAAAATTTATCCTTAAGGGCGTTAAATACCTTAACCATAAGGAATACCGAAGCTGCGATAAGCAGGAAGTCGATTACCGCCTGCAGAAACTGACCGTATGGGATAACGAGAGCCTCGCTTACCGTAACGGACAGGTCTGCGATGTTAACCTTTCCCGTAATAACGCTGATTACCGGCGTAATAATGTTGGTAACAAGAGAATTTATGATTTTTGTGAAAGCAGTACCCATTACAACACCGACAGCCATGTCAACTACATTGCCGCGGGAAATAAATTTCTTAAATTCATCAAAAATTTTCATATGTATTCACTCCTTAATAAGCAAGCTTTTCTTCTAAGAAAGCAGCTAAATCACTGATTTTAACTCTTTGCTGTTCCATGGTGTCTCTGTCGCGGACAGTAACAGACTTGTCTTCTTCGGAATCAAAGTCGTAGGTAATGCAGAACGGTGTGCCGATTTCGTCCTGTCTGCGGTAACGCTTACCGATTGAGCCTGCATCGTCATATTCCATATTAAACTGCTTTGAAAGCTCTTCAAATACCTTTCCTGCACCCTCGTTAAGCTTCTTTGAAAGCGGAAGAACAGCAGCCTTAACAGGAGCAAGAGCAGGATGGAGGTGCATAACAACACGGGAATCTCCGTCGCCCAAATCCTCCTCGTCATAGGCCTCAACCAAGAATGCGAGAGTTACGCGGTCTGCACCCAGTGACGGCTCAATACAGTAAGGAACATATCTTTCGTTTGTAATCTGGTCAATGTATTCCATACTTTCGCCTGAATGATTCTGATGCTGCATAAGGTCATAGTCAGTTCTGTCTGCAATACCCCAAAGCTCGCCCCAACCGAATGGGAATACAAATTCGATATCTGATGTACCCTTGGAGTAGAATGCAAGCTCCTCAGGTGAATGGTCGCGGAAACGCAGGTTTTCTTCTCTGATGCCGAGGGTTTTCAGCCAGTTCATACAGAAATCCTTCCAATAATAGAACCATTCCATGTCCTCACCCGGCTTACAGAAAAATTCAAGCTCCATCTGCTCAAATTCACGTGTTCTGAAGGTGAAATTACCCGGAGTAATTTCGTTACGGAAGGACTTACCAACCTGACCGATACCGAAAGGAATTTTCTTTCTTGAGGTACGCTGAACGTTCTTGAAGTTTACGAAAATACCCTGTGCAGTTTCGGGACGAAGGTATACTGTTGCCGAAGAATCCTCGGTAACGCCTTGGAAGGTCTTGAACATAAGGTTGAACTGTCTGATATCGGTAAAGTTCTGCTTTCCGCATTCAGGGCAGACAATGTTGTGATCCTTTATGTAATCAACCATTTTTTCATTGCTCCAGCCGTCAACGGTAACGTCTTCGCCGCTTTCGTGAGCATAGTCCTCGATAAGCTTATCCGCTCTGTGGCGTGCGTGGCACTCCTTGCAGTCCATAAGAGGGTCGGAAAAGCCGCCTAAGTGACCTGAAGCAACCCATGTTTCGGGATTCATTAGGATTGCACAGTCAACGCCTACGTTGTATGGAGACTCCTGAATGAATTTTTTCCACCATGCCTTTTTGATATTGTTCTTGAACTCAACACCCAAAGGACCGTAGTCCCATGTGTTTGCCAGTCCGCCGTATATTTCGCTGCCTGCGTATATAAAGCCTCTGCCTTTGCATAGTGCAACGATTTTTTCCATTGTTTTTTCTGAATTTTTCATGTTTGACACCCATTTCCTTATTTATTTTAAGTACATATACTATATAGTGTACTTAAAATTGCTCATTTTGTCAATAGAAAACGTCATTTTTTAGTAAATTTAAGAAGAAAAGCTAAAGGAAAAATTTAGAAAATAGGTATTTTATGTTAACCAATAACACGTGGATAAAATTATCCTCTTATACACATTTGGGGTGTTGATAAGTAGGATTACTGCGGTTTTGTGACAAAAAAATTACAAAAAGTGAGGGATAACTGCGTGGATAACGTGGATTGTAACCTTGTTGTAATCTGTCTGTAACCTTAATTATGTAAACCAAACACAATTTGACAATATTCGCATAAGGTATTATAATAAGGTTATAACATAGAAAAACGGTGATATGGGATGAAATATAAAATTTTAGATATGCTTGGAAGTGGCAGTGAATTTGTTTCGGGCGGTGACCTTTCAAAAAAATTGGGAATTACGAGAAGTGCGGTCTGGAAGAATATAAACAATCTGAGGCGTGACGGCTATAAAATAGAGTCGGTAACAGGCAGAGGCTACAGGCTGTGCGGAGGACCTGATAGGATAAATCCGGGCAGGCTCGAAAAATCTGTTCCGGGAAAAGTATATTATTTTAAAAGCACAGAATCAACTAACCTTGAGGCAAAGCGAGCAGCGAACGTCCCGGATAGAAGCCTTTTTATTGCAGATACGCAGCTTGGCGGCAGAGGAAGACTGGGAAGAAAATGGTCGTCGCCTGCAGGATGCGGAATCTGGATGAGCCTTTATTTAAAGCCGAAAATTGCAGCTGCCTCGGTTTCACAGCTTACGCTTGCAGCAGGACTGGCGGTTGCAAGAGCTATACCTACATCACGCATTAAATGGCCCAACGATGTTCTTATGAGCAATAAAAAGGTATGCGGAATACTTACCGAGATGTCAGCTGAAATGGATAGGGTAAATTATGTCGTTGTCGGAATTGGAATTAATGTAAACAATGAGGTTTTCGGAATTGATTTAATAGATAAAGCGACGTCAATTTATCGCGAAACGGAAAAGAAGACCGACCGAGAGGAACTTTTGTCCAAGGTCTTGAAGGAATTTTTTGCAATTTACGACGAGTTTTTAAAGGGCGGCTTTGCTTCTTTTAGAGATGAATACAAAAAACTGTCTGCAACACTTTCTAAAGAGGTTATCATTATTAAAAACGGAGAGGAGCAGCTTGCAAGAGCGGTTGATATAAACGAAAACGGTGAGCTTATAGTCGAAATTGACGGAAAACGTGAAATTGTAAATTCCGGCGAGGTTTCGGTACGCGGACTTTTGGGATATAATTAATTAAATTACTTGAAATTAGTATGTAAGTTTGATATAATATTTTTTACGGCATAATAAAACAGGGGGTGTAATGTTGCTGTTTACTGAGTATGAGCTTTGGCAGCGGAATGAACTGGATTTGTTCAATTTGAGTGAGGTTCCCGAATTTTTATATAAGGAAGCTGTCGGAGAGGGGAACAGATATTTAAACTATGATTGGCCGGTGCTGACTGCGTCGATGTATACCGATGCACACAGCGGTGCTTTTTGCGATAATTACCTTATGAGAAGAAAAGCCCTTGCTTCGCTTGCTCTTGCAGAGCATGCAGAGAGAAAGGGAAGGTTTACCGAGGATATAATAAACGGAATATGGTGCATATGCGAGGAAAGTACGTGGCAGCTGCCGGATAACAGCGGTGCTCTGCGTGACAGCGAAAATCCCAGATTTGACGTAAATTCCGCACGTACTGCGGCATTGCTTGCTCAGGCTGTGCAGCTTTTCAGAAAAGAGCTGCCGGTTGTGCTTAAAAAACGAGTGGTATATGAGGTTAAAAAGCACGTACTCACGCCTTTTGCAGACGCAAGGCAGCTTACGCCGGAAAATATGGCACATACGCTCATTGCTTGCATGTTTGCAGAGCCTGACGAGGAGAAGAGGCGTTTGGTAGTTGATAAAACATTGGCAGCACTTGAAATTCTTTTAGGAGAATATACCCAGGACGGAATAAAGGCAAAAAGTGAGCAGAGTCTGTACAGATGGTCGGCGTATATTTTTGATATACTTGAAATTCTCTATAATGTAACCGACCAGAAATTTTCGGTATACAGTGATGAAAAGGTTAAGTTTGTTGCAGATAGTATTTATAAGGCACATTTGGGCAGCGACGGCTTTTCCGAAAGTGTTACCGAGGAGGACGGAGCGAGAATTTACCTTTTCGGTAAGCGTATGGACTATAAAAAGCTTATGGACTTTGGTGCGAGTGAATTTTTGAAGATTTCGGAAAAATCCTTGCCGCAAAGTACAAATCTTTTCCATAAGCTATATTCGCTTAAGTATGCGTCTGAAATAGCACAGTACGGCGACAATTTTGATGAGCAGGAATGCGGATATATTGACAATATGGATTTGTTTGTCAAGAAAACAAAGGATTTCTCGGTTGCAGTAAAGGGCGGAGCTTCGGCTGCGGGTAATTTTATGGCATATCTTGAAAATGAGCCGTATGTTGTGGATTTGGAAAAATCACACAATCTGCCCGTTATAAACGGCTTTACGCAGTTTTCCGATACAAAAAAAGCTTTTGTTGAAAAGATGGAGAACGGTCTTTCTATCGACCTTACAAGGACATATCCAAAGGACGCAGGCGTTATAAGCTGGATGCGAAGCGTTGAGGCGGAGGAGAAATATGTCATAATAACCGATGACTATGAGCTGGAAAAGCTTGAGGATTTAAAAATCATTATGATAATGAAAAATAAACCAATTTTATCAGATGACAGAATCTTAATCGGAGACGGAGCGATTGTGTGGGACGGAAATCTTGCACTCCGCGTCGAGCTTGTAAAATCAAAAAGCTATGATTATGTGTATCGCCTTGTTTTTCATGTTAAGGATACAAGCCTTAAGGGAAGGGTAAGAATTGCATTAAAAAAGAGCTGAAAACTGAAGTAGCTAATAGTTTTAAGATACAGTTATAAAAAAAATGGTTGTCGCTGCAGTGCGACAACCATTTTTGTTAACTAAGATTGCTGCGTACTATAGGAAAGCTTTTGTTAGGCAGTGAGTATTTGCTGACTATTCGTAGTCTACAACATCAACCCACGAAAGCAGAAGTTCGCGTTCTTTTTCATTGCCCTTAACCGACTGTGATGCTGCAACAATCGGCATCCATTTCTGTACGTATTGCTTTGCGGTATTGCTTTTTTTGCAGAACAGGTCAAGATATTTTTTTGCACCTGCAATATCGCCGCCAAGCCAGAACAGGAGATAGGTTCTGGCAGCGTCGGCTGACGCGTTTCCCTGTGTTGCGTGCGACCAATCCAGTATATAAGGCGTTCCGTCCTCTGTAATGATGATATTTGACGGATTAAAGTCACCGTGGCAAACCTTTTTGTGCTTTGGCATGCCCTCTAAGCGGGTGTGAAGCTCATATCTTGTGGTTGCATCAAGCTCTGTGCTGCTTATTTTTCGATTCATTTTATCCTTTAGCTTATTTAAAAGCGGACAGGTTTTGGAATGAACCATAAGCTGCAAATCAACTAAAAGCTCAAGGTATTCATCTTTTTTGTCCGGGTTTTCTTCCATAAGCTGTGAAAGCGTCTTGCCCTTAATATACTCAGATACTATTGCCCATTTGCCATCTATCATGGTTACTTCAAGAATTTTTGGAATATTAAGTCCTGTTTCCTCAATTCTTGCTTGATTTAATGCTTCATTCAGGACGTCTGCCTTTGAATAATTTTCATCAAAGACTTTAACACAAAGCTCTCCGTCGCGATAAATTGTTTTGTTTTTTCTTATTGCGATTACTGTATCAAGTTTCATTTTTGTTTCCTCCTATTACGAAATTCAGGCTTTTTTGCCTTTGCTATATGCTTTTTTTACTTCACCGGCTTTAGTTATGCCCGAAATTTTTGATGCAGGCATATCTGCTTCCGTAAAATGCTTGCCATAGTAGGCGTTTAAATACATCTGCTTGATTTCGCTGATAAGCGGATATCTTGGGTTAGCACCTGTACACTGGTCATCAAACGCCTGCATAGCCATTTCGTCAAGCCTTTCGAGGAATGTCTTTTCGTCAATTCCGTAATCCCTGATTGTTTCCTTAATGCCAACCTTTGCTTTAAGTTCGTTTATGGCGTTAATAAGTCCTTCAAGCTTTTCTTCGTTGGTGTCGCCCTTAATTCCGAGATAATCGGCAACCTCGGCATAGCGTGCCAAAGTGTGAGGGTGGTCATACTGTGAGAAGGTACCCATTTTAGCCGGTGCTTCTGCACTGTTAAAGCGAAGAACCTCTTCAATCATAAGTGCATTGGCAACACCGTGCGGAAGGTGATAGAAAGCACCCAGCTTATGTGCCATGGAGTGGCAAACGCCCAGGAATGCATTTGCAAATGCCATACCTGCCATTGTTGCCGCATTCGCCATTTTTTCGCGTGCCTCGACATCTGTCTGACCGTTTTCATATGCACGGGGCAGATATTCAAATATGGTTTTAAGTGCTTTAAGAGCAAGACCGTCGGTGTAATCTGTTGCAAGCATTGCGGCATATGCCTCTAATGCGTGTGTTACCGCGTCGATACCCGATGCCGCTGTAAGTCCCTTTGGAGCGGACATGTGGAAGTCAGTATCAATGATTGCCATGTTCGGCAGAAGCTCATAGTCTGCTAATGGGTATTTAACGCCTGTTGCCTCATCGGTAATAACTGCAAAAGGTGTTACCTCAGAGCCTGTACCTGCCGAGGTAGGAACTGCAATAAAGTAAGCCTTTTCACCCATTTTCGGGAAGGTGTAAACTCTCTTTCTTATATCGATAAATCTCATTGCCATATCCATAAAGTCTGCTTCGGGGTGTTCATACAGTACCCACATGATTTTTGCAGCGTCCATAGCACTGCCGCCGCCGAGAGCGATAATTGTGTCCGGCTTGAAGGCTGCCATCTGTGCTGCACCCTCTTTAGCACTTGCAAGTGTCGGGTCGGGAGCAACGTTAAAGAAGGTTGTATGAGCAATTCCCATTTCGTCTAATTTATCAGTAATTGGCTTTGTGTAGCCGTTTTCGTAAAGGAAGGTATCGGTTACGATAAAGGCTCTCTTTTTACCCATAACATTTTTAAGCTCGTCAAGAGCAACCGGCAGACAGCCTTTCTTAATATAAACCTTTTCAGGTGCACGGAACCAAAGCATATTTTCCCTTCTTTCTGCTACTGTTTTAATATTCAAAAGATGCTTTACGCCGACGTTCTCAGATACCGAGTTGCCGCCCCATGAGCCGCAGCCGAGCGTAAGACTTGGTGCAAGCTTAAAGTTGTAAAGGTCGCCGATACCGCCATGTGAGGAGGGAGTGTTTACAAGGATTCGGCAGGTTTTCATACGCGAGGTAAATGCGTCCAGTTTTTCTTTTTCTGTAACCTCGTTAAGATATACCGAGGAGGTGTGACCGTAACCGCCGTCTGCAACGAGCTGCTCTGCCTTAGAAAGTGCGTCCTCAAAATCCTTTGCTTTGTACATTGCCAGTACAGGAGAAAGCTTTTCGTGAGCAAATTCCTCTGAAAGCTCTACCGATTCAACCTCACCGATAAGAATTTTTGTTCCATCAGGAACAGTTACACCTGCAAGCTCGGCAATCCTTGATGCCTTCTGACCTACGATTTTAGCGTTAAGAGCACCATTAATAATAATTGTTTTTCTTACCTTTTCGGTTTCCTCCGGAGTTAAGAAGTAACAGCCGCGGCAAGCAAATTCTTCCTTTACCGCGTCATAGATGCTCTCAAGAACGATAACTGACTGCTCCGATGCACAAATCATACCGTTATCAAAGGTTTTTGAATGAATAATTGAGTTTACGCTGAGCAGAATATCAGCACTGTCATCAATAATTGCAGGAGTGTTGCCCGCACCAACGCCGATTGCCGGCTTGCCGCTTGAATAAGCTGCCTTTACCATACCGGGACCGCCGGTTGCAAGGATTATATCTGCCTCCTTCATAACAGTGTTTGTCATATCAAGGCTTGGTACGTCAATCCAGTCGATGATGCCCTCCGGTGCACCTGCAGCAACGGCTGCCTCTAAAACAAGCTTTGCGGCAGCAATAGTGCTGTCCTTTGCTCTTGGGTGAGGAGAGATGATAATTGCATTTCTTGTTTTTAAAGCGATGAGGCATTTAAAAATAGCGGTAGATGTTGGGTTGGTTGTAGGAATAACCGCGGCAATGACACCGATAGGATCTGCAATTTTCTTTATACCGAAGGCTTTGTCCTCTTCAATAACCCCACAGGTTTTTGTATTTTTATATGCATTGTATATATATTCAGAGGCATAGTTATTTTTTATAACCTTATCCTCGATAACACCCATGCCTGTTTCTTCGACTGCCATTTTTGCAAGCGGGATTCTCGCCTTATTGGCAGCTGAAGCTGCCGCTAAAAAGATTTTATCAACCTGCTCCTGAGTATAGCCTGCAAAAACTTGTTGAGTTTTTCTGATACGAATAATGGCTTCTTCAAGCTTTTCAACGCTGTCTATAATTTCATAAGTTTTGTTTTCCATTATATTTCCTCCTATTTTTAACTTTGTTAATATTTTAACAAAAATTTATGCGTTTGGGAATTATTAAAATGTTATATCAGTGTTATATTTATCGATATACCTAAAAAATTGATTTTCGGAAAACAAAAAGCCCGACTGCAAAAGTCGGGCTGGAGCGTGTCGATAAACTTATCGGCACGCTTGCAGATGCCGAAAAAGGAAGCAGAATTTTTTGTTTTAAAGCACGTAGGCGTACGTGGGTACGGTAGGGCTTTGAAACAGAAAAAGCAGAGTTTTACTGCATTTTCCATAAAAAATATAATAAATTAAAGTTACTATTCTAAATGCAAACAGGGATAATAATTTTTGTTTTCTGCGGTTATGCGACTTTTTCGACAGTCTGAGCCCGATTGCAAAAGTCGGGCTGAAATGGTTACATATATATTTGTCGTGCTTTGAAAAGCTCGTCAATAAACCTTTTGTCAAGGTCGGAAAGCTTATATCCTTTTTTATATATAAGAACATCCTTGTATATTTTTTTGTTGTCGATACAATTTTTGATTACCAGATTGTATCTGTCAAGAATTTTTTTTGGAGGAGGAGATACCCACATAAAAGTTTCGGGATTTTCTGAAAGCAGATCAAATTGGCTCGCTCTTTCAAAAATAAAAATTCTGCGGTCGATATTATCGGGAAGCTCTTCTTTTACAACCTTTGCCAGAGGCAGGGAGGGTACATAAGGGTCCGCGTGGGCAATCTCGATATACTCGCAAAGGTCCTCGTAAT
Organism: Clostridia bacterium; assembly: GCA_017621875.1. GTDB lineage: Bacteria > Bacillota > Clostridia > UBA1381 > UBA1381 > UBA1738. The sequence continues at coordinate 303,894 of JAGASE010000020.1, read as the reverse complement.
TAATATTTTCTGCTTGTGCTAAGGGATTGTCGGCACTCATAATCAGACAATATGAAAATTCCGTAACCAATTCCGAGTAAAGATCTTTTTCTTCAAGCATTGCTTTAAAATACTTATCATAGTTTTCGGCATAGCGGATAATTCCGAGCTTGTAATCGTGAGTTAAAATATTATTTATGGTTCTTTGCGAATTGGTTTCCTTATAAAAAATTTCAGCGGCATCCTTGCCAATGATTTTTGAAAACTGTATAAATGCTTCGGAAATGTAGCAGGCTCTCGGAACAGATATAGAAAACTTTTGCTTTTTTTGCGAATCGTTTTTGTATAGCTTTTCAACATGCTCAATTTGCTTTAGTATTCCTTTGGCATAATTTATAAATTCTTCGCCTTGCGGAGTTAAAGACATTCCCTTAGCACTGCGGTCGAATATTGTAATTCCGAGGTCTGCCTCAAGCTCCTTTATAGAGCGGCTGATATTGGGCTGAGCAATAAGCAGTATTTCAGAGGCTTTGCTTAAAGAACCCGCACGTGCTACTTCGACTGCATATTTCATATGTAATATATTCATAAAATGTCACTCCTTAAACAAATTATTCGACATGCAGGCTGCATGCTTTTTATTGCAGTATTTTACGGAAGAACAATGGCATTTTCTCCGATTTCTAAGATATAGTCGCGATTTTTTAATATTTTAGTCAGCTCAAACGAATCCTTAGGCAGAGCCTTTGTTCTGAGAGCTGCAGCACCCTCGTTGCCGGTATTGGGATGGTGAAAGTCACTGCCGGCAATGGTTATATCGACATTATTCTGCTTTGCCGCCTTCACGGCTAAAGGAATTTTTGAGTTATGAAAAATATGTGAATTAAATGTCTCAATGCCGTCCAAAAGAGTTGGGTCCAGTAACGTGCAGCCGTCTCTGAACGGGTGTGCTTGTATAAATATGCTCTCAGGTAACTTTTTGTTTCGGCGAAAATATTCGGCAGTATTGTCAAGATAATCATATATTGAAAGAAGTATGTCCTTATCTACGCCGAAAATCAGATAATCGTTGTTGTTTTCGATAAACCGCAGCTCTGCTCCCAAAATAACGGTGATTCCAAGCTCTTTTCCGGCAAGCTTTGCTTCTTCGTAATCTGCAATATAGCGGTCAATTTTTTCTTCCTTAGACAGATTCTGATAAATCGGCTCGTTGTCAAAAAGTCCTTTAAAGAAATGATTTGTTATGCAGACTGCGTCATAACCCAGCTCTGCGTAAATTTTAACAAGCCGGGCGGGGGACGCCTCGCCGCAGGGACTTACAGGATTGGTATGTGCATGCATTTCAATTCTGTACTTGTAGGTGTTAATAAGCTGTGATTTTATTTCAAAAGGTTTGATTTCCATAATGTACTCCTTAAGCTAATGCGATTAATACAAAAACGGTACAGCAAAAGCCGTACCGCCAAGTAATCGTAGTTTTATGCGTTTAATATGCAAAGAACAACAGTTGTAATCAAGAAAAGTATTGCTAAAACCGTAGTCAATTTTGAGAGCATTGAAGCTTTTGTTCTACCTGAATTTCTGCTGAAGAAAGAATCTCCGCCATCAGGTGATGAACCTGCGATACCCTTCATACCCGGATCTTTACCCTCCTGTAACAATACAACAGCTATCAAAGCAACAGTTACGATGATATGCAAAACCAAAAATGCTGTATTCATCTGCAGTAACCTCCTATTTTAATTATATCTCTGATACATTATACCATTTAATTAAAAATTTTACAAGGTCTTTTTTAAACTTTTTGCGATAATTTTCAAAAAAGTCATATTTGTTACCAAATTGTAAGATAAAATATGTAGAATTTTGACGTAAAGTGTGGTAAAATGAAAAAGTATTATAATTAGGAAAGGTGTCTGTTTGATGAAAAAAATACTTGCCTTTGCAGCTATTTTGGCTGCAGCATTAAGCACTAATTCAGCCTTTGCCGAAAGCGAGATTGTTATTAAATATAACGGCGAGGAGCTTTGCTTTAGTGAAAAGCCCATAATTGTAAATGACAAAACATTGGTTCAGCTGCGTCCGATTGCTGTGGCTATGGGACTTGACATTGATTTTTCGGGCGAAAACGGAAGTGTTATTCTTTCGGATAAGGAAACAACCCTGATATTCACTCAGGATTCTGAAAAAATAGTCATAAATGAGCAGGAAGAGACCATGGACGTGCCTATGGTTATACATAACGATTATACATTTGTTCCGGTGAGAAATCTCGTAGAGCCGTTTGGTGAGAAAATCGACTATGACGGTGAAACGAAGACTGTGACTATTGAATCGGAAAAGAAGGAAGCTAGCCGTGAGAAATCGGAAGAGCTTACGGAGAAAGAAACGGAGGAAAACCTAAGGGAAGAAGATGAGACAGCGGAGGAAAACGGTACTGATGAGCCAAAGGTTATTTCTACCGGCTCGGGAGAATATGATTTTGTGCATTTTTATCAGTCGCAGCCCGAGCTTGAGCTTGAGGGAAGCGGCAGAGGTTATTGTTGGGTATGCTCATACGCTATGCTTTTTTCAAACGCAACAAAAAGTGTTATAACTCCGCTTGATATTGCACAGTATAATATAGATAAGGGCTACAGCGGAAACTTTATGGCAGGTCATGAGACGCTGGCGGCTGAATTTGGTTTAAAGCTTGTTCCGGCACTTTCAGATAATTCGCCGTATTATGCGGGCTTTAATACCAAAAATAAAGGGGAAACAGCCGTTTTAGTAACCTCAGACGAAGAGGCGAGAGAGGCAATCTGCGAGGCTTTGGATAATTTTCCAAGCGGTGTTATTGTAAGATATGAGGGTTATCCTCATTCCATGGTTGCCGTTTGCTATGATGAGGAAAATATATACTTTAATGACCCCGGAATGAAAAACGGCGAGCATGTTCCTTTTGAAGAAACCTGTCTGAAAAATTTTAAGCTGTCGGATATTTCATATATACAGGCTGTCGAGGTGGAAGATGAACGTTTATGATTTCGACAATACGATTTATGACGGCGAGAGTGTTGTGGACTTCTACTTTTTTATATTAAAGAAAAATCCACGGCTGATTTCGATAATGCCAAAAATGCTGCAGATGCTTATACGATATAAGGCGTGCAGAATAAGTACAGCCGAGCTTTTGGAAACGGCAGAGCGTTATGCTGAAAAAATTCTGCCGGGACTTAATCTTGACGGAGCAGTGCGGCAGTTTTGGGATAAAAACCAAAAAAAGATAAAGAAATTTTATCTTAAAAATCAAAAGGAAGACGATGTTATTTTATCTGCCAGCTGCAGCTTTTTGATAGAGGAAATGTGCAAAAGGCTCGGAATAAGACATGTTATAGCCTCAGAGGTGGATATAAAAAGCGGCAAGGTGATAAGGCTGTGCTTCAGAGGTAATAAGGCGGAAATTTTCAGGTCGCATTTTCCCGATGCACAAATTGACGGATTTTATACTGATTCAATGAATGATAAGCCGATGTTTGACCTTGCAAAGAATGTATATATTGTTAAGGGAGATAATGTAAAGGAATTGATAATATGATTTATGAAAAATCCTGTGGAGCAGTCATTTTCCGAAACCGTGACGGCGGACGTGAATATTTTTTGCTGCTCAATAAAAAAGGAAATGCAATGGGGCATTGGGGCTTTCCGAAAGGACACGTTGAAGACGGAGAAACCGAGTATGAAACCGCCGCCCGCGAAATTTTTGAAGAAACGGGACTTTTGGTGGTGTTTTGCGGACACAAGCGTGTTGTTTCCAATTACAGCCCTAAGAGCGGAGTTAATAAAGATGTGGTTTATTTTCTTGCAACGCCGAGAAATGATGTGAAAGTCAGGCTTCAAAAGGAGGAAGTGGCAGAATATCGCTGGTGCAACGCCAAACAGGCACGAGAGCTTCTTAATTTTGATACAAAAATTCTTGACGAAATGGAAAAATCCTTTTAGTTTTTATCAGAATATTGAAAAAAGCTGTGGACAAACTCTTATTTTTGTTATATAATCATGTTTAGTGAAGTTTAGTAGAGAAAGGACTACATAAATATGGACGAAAAAGTATTTGTAATGAATCATCCGCTTATTCAGCACAAGCTGTCGATTATGCGTGATAAAAATACCTCGGTTAAGGATTTTCGTGAATGTGCTCATGAAATAGGCTTGCTTTTGGGCTATGAGGCTACAAAGGATTTGGAGCTTGAGGAATTTGAGCTTGAAACTCCTATAACCAAAATGGTTGGAAGAAGAACTAAGCGTAAGGTTGCACTTGTTCCTATTTTAAGAGCAGGTCTCGGTATGGTGGACGCACTTATGGACCTTATACCGGCTGCCAAAATCGGTCATATCGGTCTTTACAGAAATGAAGAAACCTTAGAGCCGGTTGAGTATTACTGCAAGATGCCTACCGATATAGCCGAGCGTCAGGTGCTGGTGCTTGACCCGATGCTTGCAACGGGCGGAAGTGCTATTGATGCGATTACGATGATTAAAAAGCGTGGAGCGGTACGTATTAAATTTGTATGTATTATTGCTGCACCGCAGGGAATTGAAGCTTTACGAAAGGCTCATCCCGATGTTGATATATATTGCGGAGCGGTCGATGAAAAGCTTAACGAAAACGGATATATCGTCCCGGGCTTGGGCGATGCAGGGGACAGATTGTTCGGAACCCTTTGATAGTTACGGCGAGCCTTTGCGGTTCGCCGTTTTCTTGTGGAATGAAGCGAGAATGAGAGATATTTAGCTGCAAGCTTTGATTGCGGCGGAACGTTCTGACAAATAACAGGAGGATTTTGCTTTATGCGTATGCGTAAAAAGAAAAATTGTGAGGTAAGACTTGAAAAAAGCGGAGAGCTGTGGATTCGTGAGCCGGAGACTGTCAAAGGCCGTTGGCATGAGGAATTTGCAAATGATAATCCGATACATATTGAGATAGGCTGCGGCAAGGGAAAATTTATTTGCGAGATGGCGGAAAAATATCCTGATATAAACTTTGTGGCGATTGAGGTTGTGAGGGACGTTATGGTGCTTGCAATGGAAAAGGCACAGCCCTTTGGACTATCCAATCTGCGGTTTATCATAGCCGACGCTGCAAGACTGACCGAATATTTTGAAAAGGGTGAGGCGAGAAGGATTTACTTGAATTTCTCTGACCCTTGGAAAAAGAGCCGTCAGGCTAAACGCCGTCTTACGCATAAGAATTTTCTTGATATATATAAGCAAATTCTCGAAAACGGCGATATGGTGTGCTTTAAGACCGATAACCAAAAGCTGTTTGAGTTTTCGTTAAATTCTTTTGCGGAGGAAAATTTTAAAATGTCAGATATTACCTTTGATTTACATAATTCGGGAATAGAGGACAATGTAATGACCGAATACGAAACAAAATTTTCCGAGCAGGGTATGCCGATTTATCGTGTATGTGCTGCGTATATTGGTTGGGAGGATAACAGATAAAAAATAAGTCCCTGCTTTTGCAAGGACTTGTTTTTTTAGTTTTCGAGAATACTTTTTATATAGTCAACAGATTTTTCGATTTTTGGAACAGAATCGTTCTCATCGTTTATCTCAATAGTTAAACCGCCGGTGTAGCCGTCCTTTTGCAGTGCAAGTAATGTCTCTTTGATTTTTACATCACCGTCACCGATAGGTAGGCTGTTGCAGCATTTTCCGTTTATGGTTAATGCTCCACCGGAAGATGGTGCAATATCCTTTAAATGCACATGAACAGTCTTTTCGCGGAAAAGACTGTACGCGTCAAATGCATCATCATCGCAGAAGTAAAAGTTTCCTGTATCAAGTGCATATTTTAAATCAGGCACTTGAGCGAGTATATACTTAATATCGTCAATGTATGAAAACGGACAGCTGTTGTTTGAGTAATTTTCAATCATGGTTGTTACGCCGTACTCCTGCGATTTTTCGACTGTGTAGCCAAGGTAATCGATTAATGCGTTTCGGGCATCTGTTCTCTCGTTTGGGCTATTAACCTTTGATACAACAGGAACCGGCATAAACATAGAGGTACCGATTTTTGCACACATTTCGAGCTGCCTTTTTGCGTCTTCTTTAAAGGACGCAAGAGCACTCTTGTCATCGAAATTAAAGTCAAAAAGGCTGAAAAGTGACTGCGTTTTGAGATTATACCCCTTCAAAAGTGCAAGGTATTCCTCAATATCGATTTTATCAAACAGTGACGAATCTATATCTACATAGGATATACCCTTTGGAACGATACGCTCAAAGCCTTCCGCCAGTGTTTTTAGCTCGCCTTTGCTTTTGGCAAAATATAATTGTCCGAAAAAAACTCCGTATAACATTATTCTATCTCCTTTTTTCCTTTTCTGCAAAAATCAACTTCATCGTTTCATATACCGAGTAAATATCTGCGGTTTTAAACGGCTTTCCGTCCACAACGCCTTCCAAAAATTCAACTTCCTCTCGGTATAAATAATTCTCGCCGGAGAAGGTGATTTCCTTTTTTTCTTCGTTTGTATAAAGTGTGACGCAGCCATTGATACATTCTACATATGCGTTTTCAAATGTAACGGCGTAATAGGATTTGAACTTATAGGAGGAGGGTATACCCCAATCGCCGATTATTGATACGCCGAAGCCGTCGTATTCGTAAAGAGCAAAAGCACTTTCATACGATGCCATGTTATGTGAGCATAAAACGCTGAAATCACGCGGCGTGCCAAAGAGCCACACCATAACGTCTACATCGTGAATATGCATATCTACAATGCAGCCGCCGCTCTTTTGTTCGTCCAGCATCCAGTTTTCAAACGACCAGCCCGGAATTGGCGATTTTCTTGAAAATTCTGCCTTTACAACCTTTCCGTATGTGTTGTTTTCTATAAGCTCTTTTATGTAGATATATTCCTCAGAAAATCTCAGGCATTGTCCCACCATGAGCTTTTTATTGTTTTTCTCGGCAGCTGCAATCATGCTTTCGCACTGCTTTAGAGTTATTGCCATAGGCTTTTCGGTGTAAACGTCAAGACCATGCTCCAGACAGTAAACACAAACTTCTGCGTGAAGATGGCTCGGGAGCGTCACAAACACAAAATCAAGCTGCTCCTTGTCTATCATTTCCTTGTAATCAGTATAAAGATTATAGACCGAAAAGTCAATATCGTCCAAGGATGCAGACGCAATATTGAGCTGCGTTGTCTTTGTTATTGCTGAAAGGTCGGAATTACAGATTGCAGTGAGTGCGATGTCGCCGCGTTTTTCCTGAATTTTTAACAGATTTATAAAATGCAACTTTCCTAAGCCGCCGAAGCCGATGATAGCAAATTTTTTCATTGGGTCACCTCTATTTTTTTAGTTATTTATATATTATAATATAAGAAGAGATTTTTGAATGTATTTTTTTATCATAAACATATCTTTTTGTAAACAAAAATAAAGAGAATAAAATATGTGAGGATAGATTTGGAATATATAAACCTTTGGAATTTATTATGTACCGATTGACATAATTTTGATGGTTGTGATATAATGTTAAAAACAAATATAAAGCTATGGAGTTAAAGATGTCAAAATTAATATACGAAAAGCTTAGTGACGAGCTGCAAAAGAGAATTATTGAGGACAGAAAAGCGGGAGTGATAAATCCGTACAGATGTGATGATGACGATGCCGTAAGACGCGACCCGGCTCATGATAAGCCGACAATGTGGAGACCGGCATTTGTACGCGATATCGAAAAAATAATGCACCTTCCGTTTTATAACAGATATGCCGACAAGACGCAGGTATTTTCGTTTTACAATAACGACGATATAACCCGACGGGCACTTCATGTGCAGTTGGTATCCAGAATTGCCAGAAATATAGGAGCGGTTTTGGGCTTGAATCTTGATTTGATTGAGGCAATAGCCCTTGGACACGATATAGGTCACACTCCGTTCGGGCATGCGGGCGAACGATTTCTGAATACGCTCTACAACAGGGAAACGGGAAGATATTTCAATCATAACGTACATAGTGTGCGTGTTTTGGATAAGCTGTGTGCAAGAAATATATCATTTCAGACTTTGGACGGAGTGCTTTGTCATAACGGCGAATTTGAGCAGCAGGAATATGTGCCTGTGTATCAAAAGAGCTTTGATGATTTGGACGCTGAAATAGAAGGCTGCTATACCGAGGGACAGGCTGCCATAAAAAGACTTGTTCCGTCTACTTTGGAGGCGTGTGTTGTGCGTATCTGCGACATGATTGCATATTTGGGAAAGGACCGCCAGGATGCACGTACAGCAAGAGTGATAGACAAGAGCTATAAGTTCAAAAATGACAAAATCGGTTCAGAAAATGCAGCGATAATAAATAATCTGACAGTGGACATCATTGAGCATAGCTATGGAAATAGCTATATCCTTTTGAGCGATGAGGCATACACGGATTTGAAAACAGCAAAGCAGGAAAACTATGATGTTATTTATAATAACCCTAAGCTTTCGGAAGCGTATGAAAATATAATCATGCCTATGTTTGAAAAGATTTATTATAAATTTCTGGAGGATATCAGGTCGAAAAATGAGGATTCGCTTATTTACACACACCATATTGCATTTATTTTACAAAATGTGCAGTATTACAAGGACACAAATTATCTGCATGAAGAAGCAAATCAGATAGTCGTGGACTATATAGCGAGCATGACAGATTATTATTTCATTTCGCTTTACAAGCACCTGTTTCCTGAGAGTAAGCTGGGAATAGAATACAAATCTTATTTTGAATAAAGTAAACAGGGCAGATTTTATATTCGCCCTGTTTATTTTTGCTGAAAACCTTTATTTTGCTGCATATGGAATATGCTTAACGGAAAAATCCTTTCCGCTAAGTGCAATCAACGTTCCGCCGTTTGCTTCTTCATCGTAGTAGTCGTAATATCCTGTTTTAAGTCCAAAGGTAAATCGGATTCCCTCATACATAATGCTGGTATTTACTACGTGGTAATGTCCTGCAAAAAATCCATCAAAGCCACATTCTTTAAGCAGCGGAAGAATGACCTGCTTTGAGTGAGTGACATTTTCACGCTTTCTTCCGAAGTCGCCGGGCTTTGACGGAATATCCTTACCAAGCTCATAATCGGCAAATTTTTCAGGGCTTTCATCATGCTCCTTTTGGTAGCCGGCACTGATATAAGCGTCGGAGAAATCCCTTGTAGGGATATGGCAGCAGATGAAGAAGGGAACGTCCGGATTGGTTTTATGTATTTTTAAGGACTGCTCCTTTATCCATGCAAGCTGATCGTCGCGGAAACCATCAGTAATATTGATTCTCGCACAGCCGTTCGAGTCCATCATAAAAAGCACGCGTTTAAGCTCGCCGTTTTGGTAAATGCCCACTGTATAGTTACCGTTTCCGAAAACATTTCCTCTTTTAAAAAGTGCATATTTCGCATTCTCAAATTGCTCGCACTGCCAATCGATGCCCTTGTAGCTTTCATTATCATGATTACCGTAAACCGGTGCCCACGGAATTTCAAGGGAATCCATAAACTCGGTAAATTCCACAAAGCTGCTGCCGTTATCATCAAATTCGCCGTAGATAATATCGCCGGTTATAATTATCAGGTCGGGCTTTGTTTCCTTTACAAGATACTTAATGTGTGAATATAGATTAACATCATTTTTTTCGGGTACCCATTCGGTCAGCTTCCAGCCATCGATTCTGTCAGGGAATCTTCTCTGATTTGCATCAATTATCTGCATGTCCGTAATTTGCAGAATATTAATGTCACCGTCATGTTCAACATTTACTTTAAAATCCATTTTGATTTCCATAGCCTTTCTGCCCGCAAGAAGCAATTAAAAATTATACGATTATCCTTATCGCGGGCAGATAAGGCGTATAACGGAATTTATTCCCATGTGCATTTTTGCCTTTGACAAAAAATCACACGTACAATAAACCTATGGAGGCTTACTATTAAAACCTCTGCTTTACGCAATTTTTATCTATATTAAACCAAGTTGTGCAAAATGTCAATAACGTGTAACAAATTTTTTACAAAAATTACAACATGAAGACGTCGGTTGTATAAAATATTGTGATAATTTATTTAAAAACAATGTAAAATTGTTGAAAAGTACCTAAAATGTGTTCTTTTTTACGTTTATTTTTTGGAAAAAGCATTATATAATAAAATTGCCTACAAAAAAATAAAAAGAAGGAGAGGTTTTTTATGAAGAAAATGTGGATAAGGCGTATGCTAAGTATGTTGCTGTCATCGACGATGTTGATGACTACAGCCGGCAATATTGCTTATGCAGTAGAGGGAGAGTATGCCGATGTAACAATTACGGCAGACCCCGGAACGGAAATCACTGAGGCAGACGGCGAAATTACGCTGACAGCCGCAGTGAGCGGCGGTGTCATTGACGAGAGCGTGACATGGTCAACCAGCAACATGAATGTTCAGGTTGTTGAGGAAGAGGGAAATGTGCTGCGTGTTATAGGCAAGGTTAACGGCACAACAACCATTACGGCAATTTCGAATGAAGATAAAGCCGCATTTGATGCTGTAGAGGTTACGGTTTCAAATCAGCCGAACAGAGGAGTTGACTTAGGTCTTGAAATTCTGTTTATCGGAAACTCAATTGCTAAGCATGACCCGTCACCGTCAATAGGCTGGAATAATGACTGGGGAATGGCGGCGTCGTCAAGGGATAAGGACTACGTTCACAGACTTGTAAGCATGATTGGTGATAAGTACGGCGAGCCGGAATTTTCAATCAGCAAATTTGTGCTGGATACTGAAAATATCACTGCGGATACTCCGGAGGCGGAGCGTGCGTCTATAATCGCAGCGATGGTTGAAGAAGTTGCCGAGAAGCAGCCTGATATAGTTAATTTTCAGCTTGGCGAAAACGGAGGAGGAGATCAGGCTACAAGAGAGAGCTCAATACAGGCTTTTGTTGATGGAGTTAAGGAAGTAAATCCTGATATAATCATCAACCTCTGCACAGCCTTTTGGAGTACACCTACAGGAGCAGACTATCTGGCAAAGGCTGCGGTTGCAGAAGCTAATGATAATGTTTATCTGTCAGATACTTCTATAGGAACTTATGACGTAACAGATACAGAAAAGGCAGCAAACTGTGCATTTGGCTTATTTGAGCATGACGGTGTGCAGGCACATCCGAACGATACAGGTATGGAGAATATGGCACAAGCTATGTTTGAAACGCTAGACCCTGTAATCGCAGCTGCATTTGAGCCGACATATGTTATATATCCGGAAAGCATTACTATTGAAGAGGGACAGACAATCACAACCGATGCCGGGACTCTGCAGATGAGTGCGGCAGTTTTACCCGAGGGTGCGTCAACTGACGTTATATGGTCGGTAGACAATGAAAATATCGCAACAATTTCAGAGGACGGACTTCTCACAGCAAAGAACAACGGCAGTGTTATTGTACGTGCAAAATCCAAGTATGACGAAACTATCGAGGGTAAGGCAACCGTAACAATTTCAAATCAGTCACCTTGCTATACGCTTACATATTCTGCAGGCTCGTTAGAAGATGAGGTTACAAATATGCCGTCGGAAAATGAATATGCAAAGGGCACAATGACCTTCAGCGAGCAGATACCTGAAAGAGAAACCTATCAGTTTGCGGGCTGGTCACTTACAGAGGGCGGAAAGACTGTTGAAAGTGTTGAGGTAACTGATGATATCACAGTGTATGCTGTTTGGAAAAAGGCAGTTACATGGGAGTTTGATGACGGATTTGACGGTATAGCAGTTGAAAACGGATTTAACGTAGGTATTGCAAACGGAAACCTTTTGGCGACTTCTACCGTCATGGAAGAGGACGCACTGCTCACAATAAAGTCACCTGTACTCAGCGTTGATCCGGCAGGCTTTAATCAGTTTATTTTCACAATGAGAAACAATGCGATTGACGAAAATACAACTGTTACTCTTGAGCTTACAACAGCAAGCGGAGTAAAGACATATTCAAAGCCGGTAAGCTCTGTATCCAGAACGGATTATGTATTTGACATTTCCGATTGTACAGAAACAATCACAGGCTTTGCAATAAAGCCTACAAATATAGACACTACCATTAGTATAGACCGAATTTCCTTCTCATATAAAGAAGTGGTGATAGAGGATTCATATTATTCGGTAGACCTGTTTGACAATAAATTTTATGAATGTGATGATTCAAGCGTATTTTCACAATTTACAAGGACAGTGGATACAGAGGTTTATCATGATGGCGGAAGCTCTGTTAGATTGAGCGACAGTTCAGGATATAACTGGATGACGGCTCACATAGACGCAGCTGCACATCCTGTTAACATAGGAGATACCCTTAATATTTCAGCTTGGTTCAAAAAAGAGCTTGATACTACCTTTTATGATTCAGAGCTGGACAGTATAGCACTCATTTATACTATTACATATAAAAATGCGGCAGGCGAAGAAAAGACAACCGGAAGCAATACTATAAGAACTAATAATGGCGGTTACAAAGGGCTGCTCATTGAAGAAACAGAAGACTGGCAGTATTTGTCACAGGATTTTGTTTTAGCAAGCAGCGAAGTAACAAGCGACTGCACAATTACAGGCGTGGATATTCAGATGAGATTCCTGCAGACTCAGAACGCTAAGCTTGTTGGTAATGTATGGTTTGACCAGATTACTTTAAAAAGAGCAATTCCGGGAGGAATGAGGCTGTCTGAGGACGATTTGGACGAGAACAATGACACAAAGTATATTACAGCAGGTAATAAATATGCAAATGCTGCAATTACCGATGAAGAAGCTTACAGCGGAACAAAATCATACAAGTATACAGGAAGCGGACATGACCTTATTAACGCTTCATGGACAGTTAATAAGCAGACCTTTGTAAATAAGCAGACCTTCAGAACCGCATTTTGGCTGAAGTTGAACCAGGATTGGATTGACCTGGAGGAAGATACAAGTACCGGTTGGGGAGCTCCTTATATGGGCGTAAGAATCTGGGTATCAACAAGCTATCTTGGTGAGGACGGCAATACATATACGACTGAAAGTAGCAATCAGGTTGCTGTTAAGGCTACTACCGACTGGCAGCTTGTTGAGCTTGAACTGACTCATGAATATGAACAAATGGCACTGGCAGGCGGAAAAATAATTTCTGTAAATACCTTTGTAAGACCGAGAAACGGTTTCCATTATGTAGACCTTGGAGATACTGCAATTTATCTTGACAGCTATGAATTTATGATGCTTGAAAGCGAGATGTACTTTGATACCAAGCTGCTTTCGCAGGATTTGGTATATGACGGCGACAAGAAGGGTGTAAGACTGGTATTTAATGATGCACTTGTCAGCAAGGAAACACTCAAAAAGGCAACTTTCGTTATAAATGACAAGACCTGCACAGATTATGATATAACAGTTTTAGAGGACGGAAAGACCTTTGATATCTATCCTGTAGCTAATGAAAGCGTAAAGAGCTTTGATGCATCAGGACTTGTAACAGCATGGGGATATGAAATTGACGCATCAGATGTAAGAGACGGAATAAATCAGGATACCTTCTTTGATAATATATTCCCGAGCAATTACTATGACGGCAGCGGCAATATCGGCAGCGGATTCTCTTATACAGATGATTCGACCGGCGGCGTTGACGGTGGCTCAGCAGTCAAGCTTTCTGAAAGCAGTCACTATGAAGCTTTCGGATACACAATCGGACAGGACGAGTTGAATACTCTGACCGATAATCTGAATCTGTCCTTTGCTATCAGAAAGAGTGCGGACGCACTTGACGTTGATGAGTCGATTACAGGATACAGAATATACTTGAAAGCGTTCTATACAACTGCAGACGGAACTGAAACAAGTGCAGAATCTAACTATCTTGTAACGGATGTGTTTGACGCATCGAGCGAAGAATGGTATTATCCGAGCTATACAGTGCCTTTGGCAGGTATAAAAGCAAAGGTTCCCGAGGATGCAGAATTAACAGGACTTCGCATTGCTGTAAGACTGAATGTGGGAAAGAATGGTAAGCTTACAGGAAATGTATGGCTGGATCAGCTTTCATTAACACGTGTATTAAGTGATGATTATTTAACCAACATGATACCGGATGCAGGCTATGCCTGTGACGATGCGACCTCATTTACCGACAACCTTCATGAGTACAAATCTGCAGCTGTTGATACAACCGTAAGTCATGACGGAACATCGTCAGTAAAGCTTACCGGAGACGGATATAACATGTATTATCAGGAGATTTACGGACATACCGTGACCTCAAATAAACAGGAATATCTTTTGACCTTCTGGATGAAGAAGGGTGAGGGAGTAACCGATACCACAGTTAAGGTATGGTTCAGCTCATATACACAGGAGAATGAGAAAGATGAGGTAACTGCTACCGTTGCAATCAAGGATACAACAGATTGGCAGCGTGTATCAGTGCCTATCAGTATGGATTATGCACACCTTCCTGAGGAGGGCGGTGCTCCGAGAGTAGTATGGTTCTTCGTAAGAAACGGAAACCAGAGCGGAAGCCTTGGTGAAGGTGCAATCTGGGTAGACCAGTTTGAGCTTTACAAGATTCCGTCAAGCGACATCTATTCAAACACAAGAATCGAGTCACAGACAGCAGTTGCTGCTGCAGGCGGAAAGATTGGCAGCGTTGATGTTACCTTCAACAGCGAATTTGTTACAAAGAGTGCTCTCCAGGGTGCAACAGTTCTTTTGGACGGCGAGGCGGCAGCGTTCACTGTTTCACAGTCAGAGGACGCAAAAACTGCAACTATTACCTTTAACGAGGCAGCAGAATTTGAGACCTTTGAGATTAAGAATCTGACAGATAAGTGGGGCAACCCGGTTGTTACAACAAAGGATATCACAATGCCTGAAAAGGAAAAAGAGATAACCGCAAGCATAAGCTTCTCCTGCCGTGACACTTTTGAGCAAACATGGTCTGCTGAAAACTGTACTGTTGCTTCTTTAGCGGAGTTTGGTGCAGAGTGGTATGACCAATACAGAGCAGAGGTAACCGTTGTGAATGAAACAGCTTCAGATGAGACTGTTGATGTTATTGCAGTACGCAAGGACAACGGAAAGGTTGTAAGCGTAGAAATGATTGCAGACGGACTTACAGCTCCGGCAGGTGAAACTGTAATTGACAATGAATCTTTAGTATTCACAAATGACCTGACAACAGATTCTGAGGTTATAATTTATGTATGGAAGAGCATCGAGGGTATGCAGTCAGTTATTCCTGCTACTCCGATGGAATAATAGAGAAACACTCTAAAACATAAAAGTGAATGCCGCAAGGAAAGGGATTGTGTAGGATTGAAGTACACAGTCCCCTTGCGGTATCCGCGGTAAACATGACAATAATGAAAGGGAGCATAATAATATGAAGAAAACAAAAATAATTTCAATCATACTCAGTATGGCGGCAATCTGCGGTGCATGCAGCAGTTGCGGAGATAAGGAAACTGCTTCCGGGGACGGAAAGTATGATAAAAAGCTTACATATACAATGACAGCATATCATTCCGATTCACAGATTGAGGAATCGGCATCATGGCAGTATATTAAGGAAAAATTTAATATTGATGCAGAATTTTACTATGTTTCAGAGGCGGATGCATCTGAAAAGGCAAGAATTTGGATGGCGACAGGTGATATGCCGGACGTTATGCTGACCAGTATCGGTACAAACTACAACACCTTTGTATCATGGGTAAATCAGGGCTTGGTGAGAGAGATTCCGGACCTTTCAAAGTGGGAAAATCTCAAGGAACAGCAGGACAACATTGCTGTTAGCCCATACTTCACAATCGATGGAAAGCGTTACGCGTGGGTTTCGGGAAATAAATATGACCCGGAGCGTCCGCACGGCAATCCTGCACCTTACGGATTTTTATATCGTAAGGACATGGCACAGGAGCTGGGACTTTATAATGAGAACGATGAATACACATGGGAAGAATTTTTAGAGCTTGCAAAAGCAATGCGTGATAAGTATTCATCAGACGGCGGATTTATTCCATGGGGAATGGACGCAGGACTTTATCCTTACGGAACAGGTCTTATGATGTATTCTCCTTATTGGGAGCAGTACAGATTAAACGAGAACGGAAAGTATGAGTGGGCTATGGACGCACCGGAAACCTTAGAGAGTATCAAGGCAGCAAACAGAATGTTTAAGGACGGTATTTTCTCAAGCGACCAGGCTATCTTCAACGGCAGTGAAGCAAGTGATAAGTTCAAGACCGGTAAGTGTGGTATTCTTATGAGTAACTGCTCTACATATGTACTTCTTGATATCTTTACACAGTTTGAGGCAACTCAGAGCAAGAGTGCAGACGACTGCATTTCTATCGCAAGAGTGTATGCTCCGGATGGAAAGATGTGGGGACAGTACGGTATGAACTACTCGTCAATCACAATTTACAGACCTGATATGTCTGATGAAAAGATGGAACGTCTTATGGACATTTATGACTGGGTGCTTTCAGATGAAGGTATCGAAATGATTCAGTACGGTGTTGAAGGCGTTGACCACACAGTAGTTGACGGTAAGAAGGTACTTGTTAATGAAGACGGTTCAATCACAGGTGCATGTCCGTTCTTTGCGAAGAACCTTGTAGCAGGAGCACCGGCTGTTCCGGAAATTCAGGAAAAACTGTACGGCGAGAACATTATGAATCTCTACAACGAATATATTGATTTCCTTGTAGCACATGATGAAAACTTCAGAAAATACGATTTCAATCAGGTATTCTTCGGCGGTGAAAGATATAGACAGCACGGAGCATACTTCTATGACGGCTCTGACCTTATCAAGAGACTTATGCCGAGCGAAAAGAGTGAAGCTGAAATTGAAAATGAATTTAACAAGTGGAAGGATTCGGTAAGACCGAATGTTGAGGCTGTACTTGCAGAGCTTAACGCGGAGTAAGCTTTAGACAAATTGTTTAATATTTTGGAGGAGAAAGATGAAAAAGCTATTTTGCACTGTATTGTTATTTATATTTACAGTAACTAATCTTATTGTAAGTGCGGCAACTGACAGCTCGTTGTACACGAGTAATCTGTTTGGTAACAGCTTTTATAACTGTGATGTCGCAGATATTGGTGCTGTTAGGTATACTCAGGAGGTGGATTCTGAGGTATATCATGAGGGCACAGCTTCCGTAAAACTGACAGGAACGGGAAGACAGCTGTTTGTAAAGACTGTTGACGAGGATTTACGCGGCAAAACTGCAGAAATTTCTTTCTGGGTTAAGGCAGATACAACGGCAAGCTTTACAAGTCCTGCTAAGCTTACTTACAATATCTGCTATAATGACGGCTCGGAAAAGGAGCTTACTGCTGTTGAGATATCTGATATCGGAACAATATCTAAAAGCGGCTGGCAGAGATTTAAGCAAGTAATTACCGTGGATGATGCTGAGCTGCCCGATAACGGCACGTATACAGGTATAAAATTCAGTGTGTGGCCTAATGGTTCAAGCCCTGTCATGCTAAATAACGGTGCAATTTGGATTGATCAAATTTCTTTAAAAGTAATTCCACAGGAGGGCGAGCTGCCGACAACGGTTACCGCAATGTCGGCAACTCAAAACTCCGAAGGTCTGACAGAGGGTGTTATTTTAACACTTGATACAGATTTTATTTCAGAGGAAAGTATTGAGAATATGACCACAAGCTTAAACGGTCAGAGCTTTACTGCGTATACAGCAGTAATTAAGGATTTGGGCGATACATCAAATATTGAAATTGAATTTGATTCTGCCCAGATGCTGAACAAATTTTCGGTAAGCGGAATTAAGGATATCTGGGGATATGACGTGGCGGTTAATGCATCAATTATGGTTGAAACGGTGCAGACCTTTACCGAAAATCTTTTAGGAGAAAAATTTACAAAGTGTGAGTCAAACGACCTGGGCAGCGGCACCGGATTTTATACAGGCTCGGTTGACTACAGCGTTAAATATGACGGAGAAGGCTCGCTGAAGCGTTCCGCAAGCAGCGGCTGGAATTTATTTAAAGGTACATTCGCGGTAGATGATATGGCTTCATTGGGTGACAATCTAAGCCTGTCTTTTGCACTCAAAAAGAGTGAGGACGCCACTATTACCAGTGTTGCAGCAGGCTCGTCTGCTGAAAAAATCACAGGCTGGAAGCTGTATCTTGCGGCAGATTATACAGACAAGGACGGAGAAGCAGGTACAACAAAAGAAGTACAGATTACCGTCACAAATCAATTTGAAGATAATACTGAATGGCATTTCATAAGATATACATTTGCATTAAAATCACTTAAAGAGTTGATACCAAGCGGTGCAAAGGTTACATCAATGAGTGTAGCGGTAAGACCGAACACAGGACCGAACAGTACCCTGACGGGAAGCGTATGGCTGGATAAAATTATCCTGACAAAAATCCCCGAAAGCGATAAATATGTACCTGAATTTGTCGGTACTAATCCCGCAGACGGTGAAACAGCCGCTCCAACAGATAAAATTGTGTTTAAATTCAATGGTGCGGTTGAAGCAGGCTTGATAACGGCTGAAAATGTGCTGATTAACGGCAGCAGTCAGCCTGTGGAGATTTCAGGTACGTATGATGGTATTTATTCGGAAATTACCATTGAACCGACAGAGGGTTTTGAAAATAAAAAAGAATATACCGTAAAGCTTACCGGTTTATATGATATTTGGGGAAGAGCACTTCCCGATGATTATGAGGCGGACTTTACTACGATAGATAAGTTTACAGTAACAAGCAGCTTTGTATCGGTAGACGGTGAAGGCAATGAAAGCACGATTACAGCGATGCAGAGCGGAAAAATAAAAGCGAAATTTGTTGTAAGCAACAATATGCCGGCAGAAAAAACAGCGGTACTGGTAATTGCTGCTTGCAGTGGAGATACAATAAAAAGATTTGCAATTTCCGGCGAAACCACGATTGGTGCAGGAGAAACCGAACAGATTTCTGCAACAGTCACAGCAGAAGCAGGAGAGTATGTAAGAGCGTTCCTTTGGGACGGCACAAGTACTCACAGACCTATGTCAGAGATAGCAGAATTAAGATAGGGGGCGAACTGAATGAAGGGAAGAAAAGGATTTTTGGCTTTGTCAACACTGCTGGCTTGCTCAATATTTACGGGAGTAGCAGTAGGTGCAGAAAGTGCAAAGGAACCGCAATGGCTTTTGGAAAGCGGCGGAAAATGGGCTGCTCCGATTTATGAAAGTACGAATAATCCAACAGGCTGGAACATAGACCGCAGAGGCGGCGAGGTAACAGAGACTAACAATTCCTCCATAAATATTCTTGACAGCTCGGACGAATATCCGATTATAATGACTCATGCAGTGGAAAACCGCAGCAGCGGCGAGCTTACATATGAGTGCAAGCTGAAATTCATGGACATTTATAAGGGGTTCAGCCTTGACCTTATGAATGAAAAGGGTGAAAGGGCAGTAAGCTTTGGAATTGACAACGGTTGGCTTGTGTATGAAGACGGCAAAAAAGGAAATGTACGTGTTGTAAACATTGACGAAAATGTTTGGTATAGGGTTAAAGCGATTGCCAATCTTGATAATAAAACAGCCGAAATTTCGATAGGCGGAACGCTGATTGGAGTGCAAAGCTTTACCGAGGATACCGATGAAATCAGTCTGGTACGCGTAAAAACTCCTGAAGAAAAGGAAATGAGCGTACAGATAGCTTACATGAATATGTATGAAAACTATCTTATTAATGAAGGCTTTTTTGCCGGTGAATTTCCGTATGACTGGGAATGTGTATCGGTGGAAACCGATGCGGTAAGCGTTACTCCTATGAGCACGGGAGATATGGCATATCAGAATCTTACAATTAAGGATACAAACATAATTGATAACACTGTGGTAAGGAAGGTTTTTGATAAGTCGAGCGGACTTATAAACTGCGAATTCAGATTTTTGGGCGGAGAAACTGCAAACGGCATGAGCTTTATGCTTAAAAATGAAAATGAAACTGCGGTTAAATTAAGTCTGTCAAAGGGTTACCTTGTAAATAACAGCGGAGAAAGGCTTACCGAGGTTTCAAGTCATATGTGGCACATTCTCCGCATTGAGGCAAATACCGAGACGAATACAGCTGTTATTAAGTATAATGGCAGAAAGCTTGTCGAGATGCCGTTTGACGAAACTTGCCAATATATTGACAGACTTGAATTTGCGACAAGCGTAAAGGGCAGAGGTGAAATTACTATCCGTGACGTTGTGGCTTATGTTGAGCCGGAGCTTCCGTCCGACTATCCTACCGAGCCGGAAGTCCCTGCAGACCCTGATAATACTATTGTCTGTATGCAGGTGTGTGACCTGTGGCATGAGCATCATATAGGATGGGACTCAATTACAGCCTATGAAAACAGAATACCGTACCTTGGCTGGTATGATGATACGAAGCCGGAGGTTTCCGACTGGGAAATCAAGTGGATGACGGAGCATGGTGTTGACGCAACACTGAAATGCTGGTATATGGAGGAGGGCAACTATACAGGAAAGCCTCTCAATCCTATTGCGTCAAATTCAGCAATGAATGCATTTTATAACGCAAAATATACCGATTATATCAAGTATGGACTTATCGTCTGTTCATATCCTGCGAAAAACGATCCGGTAAATCATTGGAGAAACGGCGTTGTTCCATACTGGATAGAACAGTTCTTTAAGGACGACAGATACCTCGTTGTAGATAATAAGCCGGTAATATTCATGTTTGGCTGGAACGCAATGGAAAAATCGTTCGGAAGCATTGAGAAAATGAATGAGGAAATTAATTATCTGCGTGAGGAATGTAAAAAGGCAGGCTTTGACGGGGCGTATCTGATTGGCTACTGTGCCCAGACAAAGGATGGCGGAGCGGAGATGACAAAGGCAAAAAATGCCGGCTTTGATTACGCATTCCTGTATTCATGGGGACCTGAGTCATATATGGCTTCGCACCAGATAAACGGTATGGAAAACCATAAGGCAATGAATGTTTTGGATTCTATCCCAAATATAACAGTGGGCTATAACAAATCGGGCTGGGAAGGCTTACCGGAGGTTGAATACGCAACAAGCGAGACCTTTATGGAGGTTGCACAATACATAAAGAACGACCTTATGCCAAGATTTGATAAAAGCAGTCTTTCGAGCAGAATGGTTACGCTTGACAACTGGAATGAGTGGGGTGAAGGTCACTATATAAGTCCGTCTACTCTTAACGGCTTTGGCTATCTTGATGTGGTGCGTGAGGTCTTCACTGAGGGCGGCGAGCATACCGATGATATTCCGACAGAAAATCAGAAGAACAGATTAAATAACAGATATCCGAACGACAGAAAGTGGCTAAAATACATAGAGCTTGACAAAAAAACAATACCGACGAAGGTTAATAAAGGCTGGTATTTTAACAATGAATCCGACTTTAACGAGTGGAAGATAGAAAAGCAGCTTGAAAGCATTGAGATAAAGGACGGTGCTATGGCAGGAAAGTCTTCCGACAAGGACGGCGGCATAGTAATGGTAAATGACTTAGGGCTTGATATTTCAAATTCACCTTATATTAAAATAAGAATGAAAACAAGTGCACAGTCATCAGATATTGTCGAAATTTTCTTTACAACAGTGGAAAATAACACCTGGACACAGTTACAGTCGGCAAGATGCGATGCAAGCTTAACGGGTGATTATACAGATTACTATTTTGATATGGAAAGTAATAAGTATTGGAACGGCGTGCTTAATAAGCTTAGATTCGATATGAGTAAAAATGCGGATACACAGTTCAGTATTGAGTCTATAGAGATTTTAGAAAACGAGACTCTTCCGATATCACTTTCCGTAGATGGTGCAAAGCAGAGCTATAAGGGCGAAGCTATAATAACGAACGGCACAACGCTTGTTCCTACATGGCCGCATAAGGGATATCAGGATGCTCTGCACTGTGCAGTATTTTACAATAATAAGTATAAGACAGTTACATTTACTCATTCTGATGCGGAAATTGTATTTACAATCGGAAGTGATATTGCAACTGTAAACGGCGTAGAGTATAAACTCAACGCACCTATTGAGATTGTAAATAATCTGCCGAATCTTCCGATAAGATTCATTGCCGAGGCAATAGGAGGAACTGTTGCGTGGAACGGTGAAACTAATACAATTGAGATTACAACAAAGGAATCTCAGAGTGAGCCGGAGATTGTATATGATATTTCACAGCGAGTTCCAAATCAGTGGGAGTTTGAATTAAAGGGCGACCTTGAAGACTGGACAGCAAGTACACAGTTCTATTTCTCTCGTGCAAGGGTTGAGGACGGAGTACTGGCACTTAAGTCGATGTCTACCGACCCACAGATATCGCATAAGGTTGAAATAGATGCATCAAGCTTAAAAACCATCAAGGTTGGTGTTAAGAATGAATCAAGCAGCAACATCATGCAGATATTCTTTGCATCCACAGCTTCGGGCGGAATAAGTGCAGCAAACTCGGTAAAGCAGACTATTTCAACCAAAGATGAGGAATTTGTTGAATATACATTTGATATGTCACAGAATGAAAACTGGAAGGGTACAGTTACTCAGCTGAGAATTGACCCGATCAATGGAACAGGTGCAATTCTTTTTGACTATATCAGGATAGAGTAATAAGGAGAGAGCTTCAATGAAAAGATTTGTTATATATGCCGCTGCCGCCCTTTTAGCCATGGGCGGTGCGGCAAGTGCCGAAAGTGCGGCACAGCCTACAATAGACTACGATACAGACACCGGAAGAATTTATGTAACCGGAAATCTTGGCAAGGAGCTTGCCGGTGAAATCGTTTCGCTTACGGTTTATAAAACCAATCCCGGAATCAGCGGAGTTGCCGCACAGGAAACGGGAACGCTTAACTGGTATGACCAGACAACGGCAGATTCTGAAGGCGGCTACAGCTTTGACTATCTGATGGTGGGAGAGAACAGCGGTGTAAGCTACACCTTCAGCGTTGCAGCGGACGGACTTGACGAAGCGGCGGAAAATGAGTTTACGTATTATCCTACAAGTGAAACAACTACGATTTTACAGGCTTTGAAAGAGGCTAAAAAGGAAAACGATGCGGCAAAGGTTATGCAGCTTGTTGAAAAGTATGCGACATATCTGCAGCTTGACACATCGTACTATTCACTGCTTGCAGATGATGCTGAAAAACAGCAAACAGTGTGTGAGAATATACTTACAACAGATATTTCAACAATTTCAAACTTTAAAAATTCCTTTGCGGGTTGCAGTGTTGTTGTGTATATGAACAGCTTAGAGGACGCGGCTTTGTACGAGGAGACAATCCTTAAGCTGGCAGACGTGGACGCACCTGCCTCGGCGAATTACTTCAGAAATTCAGGTGAAGATGATAAAGGCTCTCTTGTTGACGCTATGATGAGAAAGGACTTTATACTTAAATCCGAGCTTTTGAAATATTTTAAGGACGAGGTTCTTTCAAATCAAGCAGAAAGTGCCGGCGTTTGGGGAGATATGTACGCTTTGCTTGAGAGT
This sequence comes from Clostridia bacterium, assembly GCA_017621875.1. GTDB lineage: Bacteria > Bacillota > Clostridia > UBA1381 > UBA1381 > UBA1738. The sequence goes on along the minus strand of JAGASE010000020.1, from coordinate 280,319 downwards.
GCAAAGAGCGAGCTTTCAATAGATTTTACGGAATATGAAAAGCTTGGCTCAAGCGGCTCTGACGCAATAAAGCTCATGCTTGGAAAATCATATTCAAGCTGTGAGGATATTGTTAAAAAATTCAATTCCTCGGTAGAAAGCATACAGGAAAAACTTAAGAACAAAAATTCGGGCGGCAACGGAGGCAGCTCAGGCGGCAGTTCGACAGGTTCATCCTTGGTATCGCTGCCGCAGATGCAGCAGGTGCAGACAATCGAAATTTTTGCCGATATTGCAAATGTAGCATGGGCTAAAGACAGCATCGAAAATCTATACCGAAAGGGAATCGTTTCAGGTGACGAAAACGGAAACTTTAATCCGCAGAATAATGTAAGCAGAGCGGAATTTGTTAAAATGCTTGTTTCCGCAATGGGAATGGGAGAGGAGAATACATCTCTCAGCTTTGATGATGTCGAAAGCTCTGCATGGTACTATAAATATGTAATGGCAGCGGCGGAAAACGGAATTGTAAGCGGCATAAGCGAAAGCAGCTTCGGACCGGGCATGCCGATAACGAGGCAGGACGCAGCGGCTATCATATACCGTGCATTGCTCGGTAAGGATACAGCACCGGATGCGGAAATTCAGGCAGAGTTTACCGATAAAGGTGAAATTTCCGAATATGCAAAAGAGGCAGTAAACGCTCTTGCCGGTTGTGGAATGATAAATGGAATGGACGACGGAAGCTTTGCTCCTAAGAGCAATATGACAAGAGCACAGGCGGCAGTTATTATAAACGGCTTTGTTGAAAGAATGGAGGGATCAAATTGAAAAAGGTAATGAGTTTTATTCTGGCAGCAATTCTCTCCCTTTCAGTTATTCCGCAGGGCTTAGCCCAAGCTGAAATAACCGACGATTTGTATAAAGAACGTGTTGTAACAGGATTGTCGATAGTGGACAGCAAGCTGAAGGAAAAGGAATACATAACAAGAGCGGATTTTGTTTTAACACTTGCAGCTCTTATCAATGAAACAGTTCGCACAGGAACAAAAAGCAGCTTTGATGATGTTACGGTAAACACAAAGGAGTGTGGAGCTATTGAGCTGTTAAAAGGCATGGGGCTCGTAGTAGGAACAGGAGAAAATAAATTTTCACCCGATGAACCTATCGTATATTCTGATGCCGTAAGGCTGATTTTGAAAGCAACCGATAATATAATAGAATTTAATTCCGAGGAAATAGTGTCGGAAAAGAATTACGATATATTAACAGACGGAATTGCAAATGCAGTAAACGGCAAAATAACATATGCAACGCTTGTTAAGCTTATCTATAATGCACTGGAGGTAACTGTTCTGCCAATTACCTTTGTTGAGGCAGGAACGGTATCGGGCAATATAGCAGGCGGTGAAACCATCCCCGAATATTTCTTTAATTTAGAAAGAGTATCAGGAGTTTTGGAATCTGACAGCTACAGCAGTGTAAAGGAAACAGCTGCTAATTACGGATATATAAGCATTGATGGCAGGAGCTACAAATCATATGATGATTTTAATGAGTTTTTGGGATATAATGTTGACTGCTTTGTAGATATAGACACCCATGAAGTAGTATTCTTGACAGCCGATGACGAAAATGAAATTATTGTTATTGATGAAACCTCAATAGGCTCATATACTGGCAGGGCGTATCTTTATGAAACCGATGAGGGCAGAACAAAGCGTGAAAAACTCGGATATGAGATAGACATTGCATATAATGACAGAGCAATGATGACCTATGACGAGAAGAAGATGATACCTGAAAACGGTTATGTCATTCTTATTGATAATAATGATGACAATGATATTGATGTTGTGCGTGTTATTGATTATAAGAACATCTATGTTTCAGGAAAGAGCAGTGATGATGAGCAGGTAACGATTTTTGACCAGGAAAGCGGTCTGTCTGCAGTTTTGTCGGAAAGCCAAGGAACTGAAACTATCGTAACGACAGGCGACGGCAGCCAAAAGAAGATTTCAGACGTAAAATCGGGTAATGTAGTATCTGTAATCGGTGAGGAAACCGAGGACGGAATTATTGCATACAGAGCAATAATCAGCACTGAGAGTGTAAGCGGAGCAGTAACAGGGATTGACGCTGAGGAAGGTATAGTTGAGATTGACGATGTGAGCTATTATGTAAGTAATTCCATTGATATAAGTTCACTCTCATTTAATCAAGAATACACCTTCAGCCTTGACTTCCGCGGAAAGCTTGCAGGAACGGACGGAATGAGCCGTGATGATTTGCCAATGGCTATCGGCTATGTAACTAAGGCGATAGTTGGTGATGACGGCGAATGTTATGTCAAGATTCTTACTCCGTACAATAAAATTATAGGTTATACCTGTGCAGAAAAGGTGAGAGTAGAGGGACACGGAAGTGAAAAGGACCCTGAGGTGCTTAAAAATCTCTTTACAAGCAATTCACCTGTTTTGGCATATACGGTAGACGAGGAAAAAAGAATCGACAAGGTAGTTTTCGCGTCGGATTATACAGCCGGCGGACCTAATTCGGTGCCGTCAGAATTTGGAGTATATAACATATTTAAAAGCGGCAGCTCTACATATAAATATTATTCGTACTTTAAATCCTTTTTTGGTAAGCTTACGTTAAAGGACAGCACAATAATGTTTGTTGTAAGTGAGGACGATGAAACGGGTGAGGCTACGTATAAGGTAGAGCCGATAACAAGACTGCAAAATGAGACTCCATATGAGGTTGACGGATATGTGTATAACAATGGCTCGGCACTTTGCGACATTGCGGTGCTGCATGCGTCGGTAAACCCCGAAGCATCAAGCGAGGCAAATGTTTCTGTAGTAAAGAAAATCGTGACCACTTTGGACGAGGATGATATGCCTGTGCAGCAGGTTACACTTGTTGGCAAGCAGGGAGAGGTTGAGCTTTACACAAGCGAGGATTCTGTATTAACTTCGGCAAAGCAATATAACAATGATGCAGTAACCAATCTCAAGGTAAATATAGGTGATGTGGTTTTATATGCAACCGACAGTGATAACAAAATATGCAATTTCGTGCTTGTATATGACTATGATGAGAATATACTTTATTCCGACAGCTACATAGGAGACGGAAATCATGAGTCTACCGGAAGAAGAATTATGCAGGCACAGGTATATAATCTTGAGGGCGGATATGTTCAGCTTGCAGACGTGAATGAAAATCTCGCACGCATTGCATGGGATAAAATTGAAACCCTTCCGATGGAAAGAGTTGCTGTTGTCGTATTGGAGGAGGAAGGCGGCAAACGCAGTGTACGTCTTGGAGGTACGTCTGATATAGAAACCTATAAGGCAAACGGAAGAGGTGCAAGGGTTATTATGAATTCCCGTGCATATATCGGTTACGTTTTAGTTGTGATTAAGTAACAGCTCTTTTGATAAAATCTGATTTTTGGAGGCGAAACTAATATAATGAAGAGCAAAAATTTAGAAAAGGACAGCTTAAAGAGCAGAATAGGACTTGCGTTATATAAATACAAGTACATATACATTTTGTTAATACCTATTGTTGCGTATGTAATAATATTTTCCTATTTTCCGCTTTACGGTGCACAGCTTGCATTTAAGGAATATAATGCAAGCAAGGGAATATGGGGAAGTGAATGGATAGGACTTGCAAACTTTAGGCGAATGTTTACAGAGGCTGGTTTCTTAAATGCACTTAAAAATACTGTAACCATATCTCTTATCAATCTGTTCGGAGGCTGTCTCTGGCCTCCGATCCTCGCGATACTTTTCAGCGAGCTTAGAATGACAAAATATAAAAGAGTGCTGCAGGTAACCTATACCTTCCCGCATTTCCTTAACTGGGTTATTCTGTCGGGTATTATCTATAGTATGTTCGGCTCAGAGGGAATAGTAAATGCGGCACTGAATGCGTTGGGCTTTGAGGACCAAAATCTTTTAACCAATCCCGGAACATTTAGAATATTCCTTTTGGTAACAGGTGTTTGGAAGTCTGCAGGATGGTCATCAATTATGTATATTGCGATTATAACTGCGATTGATAAAAACTTATATGAGGCATCTGCACTTGATGGAGCCAGCAGAATACAGAGAATCTGGTATGTAACAATTCCGGAAATTGCACCGATATTCAGTCTTGGATTCATTATGGCTTTCGGAGGACTGCTTAGCGGTAACTTCGAGCAGATATTTAATCTGTATAATTCTACACTGTATGAGGTTGCTGATACAATTGATACATATCTTTACAGGATTTCGTTTATGCAGGAACCGTCTTACGGATATTCAACTGCCGTTGGTTTTACAAACTCGGTTGTTTCATGCATACTGATGTTCTCGTTTAATGCACTGCAGAAGAGGCTGGGAGGAACAGGAATGTTTGAAGGAGGAGTAAGAGGATGAGTAAAAGAAAAGACAAATCATTTTTAGACCGTGTAACATTTTTTGACGTAGTACTGGCTCTTATTCTGACTATAGGTATGTTTACGATGGTTTATCCGTTTTGGAATTCATTTTTGGTGTCAATAGTGCCACAGGCGGATTTGCTTCTTAATCCAACGATGATTATTCCAAAAAGGCTTGACCTTTCGGCATATGAGTATGTGTTTACAGAGTCGCTGATTCCGAGAGGATTTGTAAACTCATTTATAATAAGTGTTTCACATGCTGCACTTAATGTAATTCTTACGGTAATCGGAGCGTACATATTTACGAAGAAATTTCCGGGTCAGAAAGTATTTTGGGTGTTTGTACTTATACCTTCCATAATTCCCGGAGGACTTATTCCCAGCTACATTCTTATGCAGAAGCTGCACCTTATAAATAACCAGCTGGCACTGATTTTGCCCGGCTGTTTTGGTTGGAGCAGCGCTCTTTACATGGCGAGATTTTTCCGTTCTGTACCCGTAGAGCTTGAGGAGTCGGCAAAAATTGATGGTGCAAGCGAGGTTAGAATAGTATGGCAAATTATATTCCCACTGGTACTGCCGTTTATTGCGGTTACGGCACTTAACAGCTTTGTGGCAAGCTGGAACTCATGGTACAGCGGTATGATTTATATGCGAAGTGCAAACAAAATGCCGCTTGCTACTATTTTAAGAGACCTGCAGCAGGCTGCAAAAAATGTTATGACATCAGACCAAATGGCTGCTGACGGACAAAAGGTTGTACATTCGGAGGCGGTGCGTATGGCGTGCGTTATGACGGCGACAATTCCGATTATGCTTGCGTATCCCTTTGCACAGAAATATTTTATCGGTGGTTTGACTGCAGGAGCAGTAAAAGGATAATTGATAGGTGGTCATAGATATGAAAAAGAAAAATATTCAAAGGATTATATCTTGGATAATTTGTTTGAGTATGATGTTTACAACTATAGCTTTTGCAGAAATCAGCACAGCTGATACAGAATTGGAAGATCCATATAAAGATCCCGCTATATATATGAATGACACGTTTGGTTCATCTCAGCCGCTCCCGGACGAGGAGATGACGAATGCCTCCGGCTGGGACGTAAGCGGCGGAGGCTACGTTACGGGCAGAAATACCTACGGTGGCTTTTGGCTGGTTGATACAAGCACTTCGGAGAGCGTTACGATGCAGAAAAAGTTGTCCCCGGTATCAGGGAGTGCAGTCAAATGGGAATTTACTGTAAAGGTGGAAAGTGCGAGCATAAGTTCGCTTTTCTATGCTACGCTCGAGGACGAAACAGGACGTATTGCTTCGTTTGAATTAAATGGCGGTAAGCTTTATTGCCAAACATCAGGCGGCAAAAAAAGCTTAGGTACATACTCTGCCAATGAGGTTATAAAGATTTCCTCTGAAATTAACTTGACAGACGGCACTATTGAGGTCTGGAGAAACGGCGATGCAGTAGGAGAAGTCTGGAAAATAGCATCAGGAAGAACTGTTTGCTACGCAAAGTTTACGTCGGGAAAGTCGGCTACAGGAAGAATTAATATCATAAAATCATCTCTGAGTAGCGGCTATATTATAAACGACTGCTTTGATAATGAAACGGTAAATGATAGCTGGACAAGCTCCTTGAATACTAAAATTGAAGATGGTGCCGTTGTGCTGCCGTCAAATTCTTATACGCAGAAGAATGTGAGCGGCGTGCCTATGGAAGACGAAGACAGCTTTGCTATAGAATATCGTTTTAAAACCGATGCGTTTTGCGATACGGAGCTTATAGCACTAACAGGTGAAGCAGAGCCGGAAGCGGCTGATACATATCTTGAGAACATTTTACCGGATGAGTATTATAACGGTGATGGCGATATCGGCAGCGGCTTTGCCGAGGAGGTTGATGCGACAGGTGGTGCTGACGGAAATGCGGCAGTTAAGCTGTCTGCAAGCAAACATTGGGAGCTTTTTGGATACACCATTGGACAGGAGGAGCTTGCATCGCTGGGAGATAACCTGAAGCTGTCATATGCTATCAGAAAGAGTGCGGATGCATCGATAACCAGTGTTGCAACAGGCTCAACGGCAGAGACGATAACCGGCTACAGAATATATCTTACTGCAAACTATACTGCAGAAGATGGCACAACAGGGAAAAAAGAAACTGTTTATTCTATAGCAAATGCATTTGAATCAGACAGCGAGGAGTGGTATTATCCGAGCTATGTTGTTTCTGTAAGCAATGCATTGGCAAAGGCACCGGAGGGAGCGGTAGTTACGGAACTGCGTGTTTCGGTAAGACTGAACAACGGTCCGAACTGCACTTTGTCAGGAAATGTGTGGCTTGATGAAATCAGCCTTAATCGGACTCTTGATGAAAGCTTTACCGAAAGTATGTTGCCGGAGGAATTTTATGCGTGTAATACAACTGCACCGGCAAGCGGATATAACGGATATAAAGAATCAGTTGTCGAGACGGATCCGGAGTTTATACATGATGGAGATGCTTCTCTCAGAATCCAGAATGTTGACTCCAAGGGCTATAATATGATAGTCAAGGATATCTACAATACAACAGCAGGCTCGAATAAGCAGGATTATGCGATTAGCTTCTGGATGAAAAAGAATGAGCTTGTAACCGAAAATCTGGTTACGCTCAGATTGGTTACAAGACTTGTAAACGGCGGAGAAAATGTGACCTTCACTCAAGCTGTATCAATTAAGGACACAACCGATTGGCAGAGAGTATCTATTCCTGTTACGGCAGAGTTTGAGGGCTTATCGGAAAACGGCGGCAACGTTTATCTTTTGTGGCCTTGGGTTGGACTTGGCAGTGGCGGTGCTTACACTCTTCCCGAGGATGGATGTGTCTGGCTTGACCAGATTGAAATGTATAAGCTTCCGGCAACAAGGATAAAAACAAATCTGAACTCGGTGGAATATTCAGATGATACGACAGACACAGTTAAGCTTGTTTTCAATACAGAATTTGTTGATGTTTCAGCTTGCATGGATAACATTCTGAGGGTTAACGGCGAGGTTGTTAAAGGCTATACAGTCGCTAAGGACGGTAATGAAATCACGATTACTCTGCCGGAGAGTACGAATATTGCGTATGTTGATATCGTTGGCATTAAGGATATATGGGGAAATGATGTAGATTTGTCACCTGTTAAGAGTAAAATTATGTCTCTGTCTCTTGATGCAGACGGAAATATAACAGCCTCGGACGGAACAGTGGTCTCCGAATATCTTCCAAACGTATGGTATAACGCAAAGGTAATTTACCGCATGGCTGACGGCGAGGCTGATATTTACATAAACCACATGAAAAAAGCAACTGTTTCGGTAAGCAGCTTTGACCTTGCCGGTGTTATTTTCGGCAATAATTCAACTGCAAGTTTAACTATTGATGATGTCAAAGTTAAAAAATATATAAAGCCGGATAATTATGTGCCGGAGCCGAATCCGGTTAAAACCGAATATTACACCTCAATTCTATCCTGCGGACTTTGGACGGAGTCTGGAGGAAGAGGCTGGGACACAATCAGCGGCTTTGATGAAAGGTCTCCTGTAATCGGCTTCTATGATGAGGGGAATCCCGAGGTTTCGGACTGGGAAATCAAATATATGGTTGAGCATGGAATAAACAGTCAGATTTTCTGCTGGTATGACAGTGACGTTTCGGCAAGAAATAACAGCATTAATGCTTATAAGGACGCGGAATATTCTGATATGCTCGATTACTCAATAATGTGGACAAATACAGGCTCACAGTATGTTGAAAGAAGAGATACTCTGGAGAATATATTCCAAAACGAGTATGTTCCTTTCTGGATTGAGCATTATTTCAAGGATCCGAGGTATACTAAAATTGACGGAAAGCCTGTGCTTTACATCTTCTCAGGCAAGGAGCTTATGACATATCTGAGCGGTGATGCAGAAACAGCTGATGAACAGGCTGCAGCTGTTAAGGAGCAGCTTGACTATTTAAATAGTGAGTGCGAAAAGGCAGGACTCGGCGGAGTTAAGGTATTCGTATATAATGCAGATGATGCACTTATGGATACAGGCAGCGTGGCAGGTAAGTTCACCTATGGATATATGCACAAGTCGGCAGACGCTCTGGCAACAAGGTATCCCCAAGAGGAAAGGGACACCAATATCCCAATTTTAGCAGTGCGTCAGAATCAGGAGGCATGGGACGGACCGGCTGATGTTTACACATCCCCTGCAACCTTCCGCGAGCTGGCAAAAACGCTCAAAAATGAGTTACTTACCGACTGGGATTTCACAAAAATGTCCTCGGAAGGCACAAAGATGCTTATTATAGATAACTGGAATGAGTACGGCGAGGGACATTTTATTATGCCGACAAAAACCTTTGGATTTGCTTATCTTGATGCATTTAGAGATGTGTTTGTGGGCGAGGACAGTCATAGCGATGTTATTCCGGACGAGGAGCAGCTTAGCCGTATAACGAAGCTTTATCAGCAGGACAGACGCAGAAGAAGCGGAAGTAATGTTGAAAGTGACAATAAAAAGGGACATATAATTAAATTGTGGGATTTTACTGATGAAGAGATGAGCAGTGGTGCTGTTCAATATGATGACAGCTCAAAAATAAGCAGTGTGAGAGTAGATAACTTCAGGATTGAAGATGGGCTTTTGAAGGGAACTGTAAAAGAAACGCAGTCGCTTATATGTATTGAAGATTTTAGTATGGATATAGAACTGTCCGATATTAAAGCAGTTTATATAAAGGGCAATACATATATCGACGAAGGCGGCGTCTACTTCAAGACGGCTGTTGATGATGAAAAAAGCTGGTATAATAATTTTGTGGATTTTGAAGCTGACTGGAACAAGGACATAATCAGTGAACATGTCGTTTATATGGACGGTGACGAGAACTGGACAGGAAATCTGGTGTCGCTTTATTTAAGAATCCCGGTTACGCAGGGACATGAATTTATGATAGAGAGTATCGGCTTGGTTACTGAAGGACTCTTTACTCTGGGCGATGACCTTGTAACAAACGGCAGCTTTGAGGCAGGAGCGGAGGAGTATTCCGTTAGAAACTGCAGTGCTGAAATTACACATGATGACTTTAACCGCGGTGCATCAGCACTTTTGGTAACAGGAAACGGCGTAGTGGAGCAGGCAATTTCCGAGACAGCTTCAAATGCTTCTTATACATTTGAATGTGGTGCAAAGCTTCCTTATTCCGATACAGGCTCGGGAAGTCTTAAAGCATATCTTTCCTACACAGCCGACGGCGTGGAAAAGAGAAGTAACGAGCTTGTTTTGGATAAATTCTATAACAAGGCGTTTGCGAGGTTAACGGGAGAACTTCATATAAATGAATCCAAGCCTGTTTCCGGGCTTACATTGTGCATAGAGAATACGATTTACGGCGAAAGCTATCTGTTAGATGATATATCTATGCGAAAAATAAATACACAGTATACGAAGGAAAATCATATAACCGATGATATCTGTGACGGAATATTATTAAGCTTTGAGGAAAGTATAGATATAAGTAAAGCTGCGGCTGTGTGTGTTGAAACAGCTGAGGCACTTACATTGGAAAAAATCGGCGAAAATGCGGTTTTGATAGGTCTTCCAAAGCTTTCGGAGGGTGAATGTACAGTTGTTTTATCAGGTGCTGCGACCACCTTCGGAGAAGCTTTGGGAGTGCTTGCAGTAAATATTTACAGCGGTCTTGAACAGGAGAGTAAGGTGTATTATACCAATTACGGAACCGAAAGCCAGCAGGAGATTTCAAAGGAGCAGTTTTCAGGAACCGTTACGGGAATTACAAATCTTATAAATCTTTCCGCCGGAGAAATTTCCGGAAATGTTATAGCGGCGTTCTATAAGGATTATGAGCTTATAGATGTGTGCGTTAAGCCGTTTACAGCAGCAGGAGGTGCCTCCTGCAGTGTTCAGTATGAAGTTGATACACCAAATGAATTTACTGAATATAAAGAATTTGTATGGGACAAAAATATAAAGCCGCTGCTTAAGGGAGGGGAGTAAAATTTTAAAGGTTGTTTTAATTGATGATGAGTCATGGGCAATTGACGATATGAGATTCTTCCTTAGCGAATATGACGATTTTTGTGTAGTCGGAGAATACAATACAGCAGATAAAGCATGGGAGTATATTAAAAACAACCATGTAGATGTAGTTTTTACCGATATTAAAATGAACAATACTACAGGGCTGCAGCTTGCAGAGCGTGCCTTAAGTGCTAATGTAGACAGTCTGTTTGTAATGGTAAGTGCATATGATGAATTTTCATATGCACTCCAGGCACTTCATATCGGCGTATTTGACTATTTGTTAAAGCCGCTCACAAAGGAAATCGTTGAAGGTGTTGTTATAAAAATACGCAAGTATTTTGAAAAGGCTGCATTTGAAAAAAAGCATTACTGTCTGCCTAAAATCAACGGCATGAATGAGAATTTTAAAATTCTTATCGAATATCTGCAGGATAATTATATGAATCAGATACGTATGAGCGATATAACGGATATGTTTCATATCAGTAAAAGCTACTGCACTCAGCTTTGTCAGAAGTATTATAATATGGGCTTTTCTAAGCTGCTGACAAAAATCAGAATGGAGAACGCTCTTATAATGCTGAATGACAGAGCACTGGAAATTAAAGAGATTGCATTGCTGACGGGTTTTGATGATTATGCATATTTTAACAGAAAGTTTAAGAAATACTTCAACAAAACTCCTAACCAGATAAGAATGCAGGCAGCTGCCGATGAAAAAGAAGATGAATAAGAAGAAAAGTCTAAAAAAACAATTTGAGGTATTAACAATAGGCTTTTGCACGGTTATTATCCTTGCGATAATATCTGTGTGCCTGTTTTTAATACTTCCGTCTCTGCAGAAGGTGAAGCAGGAGGAGAAAAACATGCAGAACCAGGTGCAGAGAAATATCGAATATAAATTGGATAATGCAAGAAAAATAGCAGAAGGTATAGGCTATGATGAAATCGTACAGCGGTTTTTGCGTGCAAAGGACGCAGACAGCAGAATAACTCTGTCGGAGCAAATCAGAAGCATTGCAAGTAAGCTGAGCATCACAGACAAAACCTTAGACGCGATATACATATTCTATGACGGCGGAAAAATACTTAATTATCCAATAGGTACTACCTCGGTTTCGGCGGTAATGCTGCCGACGGACATAATGCAGAGCGAGGATTACACAGGAGGAATAGGGCATTATTTGGAAAGTTATCTTTATTACAGCTGTGCCGTATACGACAATGATATAAACAACTTTGTTTTTGATAAGCGTATTGGAACGGTGGTCGTGGTGTTTGATGCCGAAAAGGCTTTTTCGGAAAATGAAATGGTCTGCGACTATGTCATAACCGACAGTGAAAATAATGTGGTTATGTCTAACAGTGATAATGCAGAAGCCGGAGAAGTGCTTGATAAAGCCGGATTTGTTGAGCCAATAGCTATTGAGGGAACAGAAAACTTTATAATTTTCCGCAATGAGAATAATTATAGAGTATACCTGAGTATACGAATGGGAATATTTATTCTTATTGCCATAATAGTATGTATAATTTTGTTTTTTGCAAACAATATGTGGCTGTACAAGGGATTTTTGCGTCCTATAGATACCGTGGTCCGCGAGATAAGGGCAATGAAAGCGGCAGGCGGAAGCTATATGCTTTCAGAGGACATTGCGGATAATACGGAATGTGAGGAAATAATCGGGGCGATAAACTTCTTTATTCAGGAAAATGAAAAAAGAAATAATGATATTCTTGAAATGAAGGAGAATATTTATCGCCAGGAAACCATGAGCAAGGCAATGGAGGCGGAATATTTAAGGCAGCAGATTAAGCCGCATTTTCTGTATAACACTTTGGGCTGCATAAGAAATATTGCAATGCGTAACGGTCTGGATATCATATCGGTATCTATTACCTCGCTAATCTCAATTTTGCGTTACGGTACAAATTCGCTGCAGAATGTACTAATAAGGGACGAGCTTGAAATCATCAGGCAGTATGTGGAGCTTTTAAATTTAAGGTTTGGCAATAAATTTCTGCTTGACGTAAGCATTGACGGGGATTTGGAGGATACAGAAATTGCAAAGCTGTTGATTCAGCCTGTTGTAGAAAACTGTATAAATCATGCATACCGTGATTTTGACGGTCTTGCACGTATTGATATTAAATTTGAAAAGCATGGAGAGTACATCAGCATTACAGTGAGGGACTATGGCTACGGGATTGAGGAGGAACGTCTTTTTGAGATTGTTAAAAATCTTGAAAAGGAATCTCCTAAGGCAGGTTCTGTTGGAATGTATAATGTAAATAAACGAATTAAATTAATTTACGGCGAAGACTGCGGTCTTGCAATAAGCAGCAGACCGGGTGAGGGAACAGCCGTAACAATAAAAATCAAGGAGAGAATGCAAAATGAACAAAAAACCTAAATTAAGCGAGCTAACCTTAAGAGAGAAAATCAGCCAGACAGCGATGCTGTCACAGAACGCAGTATTTGACAATTTTACTAAAAGTGAAAGTGCCGTAAAGTATATTGCAGACAATCCTATCGGAACCTTCCATGCAATGGGTGCAGGAAACTTCGGTGAGATACATATGGTAGACGGCGTTGCACAGGGCTTTAAAGAAAAGGACTATGCAAAAAAATATCATGAATGGATGCTGGAATTAAATGGTGCTTCAAAAGTACCTCTGCTTATTGCAAGTGACTGTGAGGGCGGTATGGGTTTCCCGTTTCCTCAGATGACAAGCGTTACTACGGCGGGCGGACTTGGTGCAACTGATGATGAAGCTCTTGCATATAAAAAGGGCTATCAGATTGCAAAGGAGGCGACCTATGCAGGTCTTAACTGGCTGTGGGGACCTCCTGCGGATTTGGTCGGCAGGCTTATGTATGTAATGATTAACAGAGGCTATGGTGACGGCATTGAGCTTAATAAGAAAATGGTGACAGCGGAAATAAAGGGTATGCAGGACGCAGGCGTTGCCGCAACCTTAAAGCATTTTCCGGGACCGGGCACAGCTGATTACCGTGATGCACACGGCTCGGTAACAATAAACCCTGCAAGCCTTGAGGAATGGGAAAAGAATCAGGGTGCAATTTATCAGGCGGCAATTGATGCAGGTGTTTATTCAGTAATGGTAGGTCACAATGCATTTCCAGCGGTTGACGATTCAAAAATCGGCAACGTATATGTTCCGTCAACTCTTTCCGAGAAGGTTGTTACAGGTCTTTTGAAGGAGAAAATGGGCTTTGACGGCGTTGTTGTAACCGACGGTATCGGAATGAGAGGCTTAAGCCTTATGTATGAAGATAGAGATGAACTGCACAAAGCACTTATCAAGGCAGGAAATGACGTTATTTTGTCTGTAAGAGATATTGAGCATTATCTTGAAATGATGGAGGAGGCAGTTCTTTCGGGAGAAATTCCCGAATCCAGAATTGACGATGCGTGCCAAAGAGTTCTTAATATGAAAGAAAAGCTGGGACTGTTTACCGATGAGCCTGCCGAAGTGAAGGATTTGCCGGAGGAGCTTGTTGCCGAAACCAGAAGACTTAACCGCGAAATTGCGGAAAAGAGCATGACTCTTATCTGCGATAACGATAAAAAGATTCCTTTGTCAAAGGATAAAATCAAAAAGATAATTGTATTCTGTCCGGGCTATGACGATAATGTTGTAAATCGTGTACGCGAAGTATTTACACGTGAATTTACTGCACGCGGAGTTGAAAAGGTTGAGGTACGTCATTATATAGACGATACAAAGCCATACGAGGGAATTGACCTAATTCCACTTGTTGAGGAGTACGATTTGCTTATATATGCACCGTACCTGCCGCACGGCTGGGGTAATTCCTTTATCGGAGAATCCTTCAGAACGCTGGCATTCTCCATGAGATCGGGCAAAAAGAAATCAATTGCAATTTCTTTAGGATCACCGTATCTATACTTTGACTATTTCCAGCAGGCAGATACATATATTAACCTTTACAGTCCGATTGAGGAAAGCCTCGTAGCGGTTGTAAAGGGCTTGTACGGCGAGCTTGAGTTTACGGGCAAGAACCAGTTTGAGCTGATTCCTGATTTTGCAAAGTAACCTTAAAGGGGGTATCAATATGCAGGAAAAAAATCCTTTAATGCTGCTGAACGAGATTTTTACATTTGGACTTGTTTCGAGCTGGGAGGTAGACGACCGCGGCGGAGAAATTAAGTGCATCGGTCATGCCTGCGGCGTGTTTTTAAATAATTCAAACCGCTTTCCTATCCGATGCAAGAGACGTTTTCGTGAGCAGACAGACGGAAAGGTGACGTTTGAATATAGATTCAAGATTAAAAAGGCGGCGAGCGGATTCAGCTTTGAAATCGGAAACGGCAAAAACCATGCTTTTCGCATGGTAACAAAAGCTAACACACTCTGTTACGACCGCGGCGATTCGCTTGTACCTGTGCTTACATATGAAGAGGGTTTAATTTATCCTTTAAAAGCGGTAATTGACCTTGATAATAAGGAATGTAAGCTTTGTATAAACGGCTCGGACTACGGAACATATCCGCTTGCGGATAAAAGCGGAGTAATAAACGAATTTATCATGACGTCGCCTTCAAGCGAGCAGACAGAGATTTATTTTTACTATGCAAGGATGTATAAAAACTATCTTGTGTATGAAAAATTTTCAAGCTGTGCTCCGAGGCGTCTTCCATATGACTGGAAAATGGAGGGAGCATATGAGAGCGAGGCGTTTGTTGAATATCTGAAGGGCTATGACAGCGGAGAAAGCCATGTGCTCTTGATTGCCGACGGACGCCGTGCACCCAAGCCCACTGTTGTGTCAAAAAGCTTTGAAAGAACGGGAGGAAATGTTGTATTCTCCTTCAAATTCAATCTCAGCAATCCTGACCAGAAGGAAAACGGAATTGCGTTTTCGCTTATGTCGGACAGTAGTGAAGCTGTAACCTTGAGAGCAAAAAGGAGCGGTGTATACGCCGGCGATACGCTTTTGAAAAAATACAATCCTAACGTGTGGCAGAGAGTGCGAATTTACGCCGACCTTGACGCACATACTGCGGAGATAACCGTAAACAACAGCAGACTTGGACCTATTGAAATTCCGTCTGATATAACATCAGTCAACGGAATACAGTTTAAAACACATGAATTTGAATGGACGAACTGCGAGATTGATGAAATTTTGGTATATCCAAGACCGGCAGTGGCAGAGGATTATCCTACTGAGCCTGTGAAACCGAAAACGAATTACAAAATCGGTATGCAGACCTGCTTTTTGTGGCGTGAGGGAATAGGTCCCGGTTGGGATAAGATTGAATGTCACCCTGAGCGTAAGCCATATCTGGGTTGGTACGACGACTCCTTACCTGAAAAAGCGGATTGGGAGATTAAATGGATGGCAGAGCATGGAATTTCCTTTATCCTGCCATGCTGGTATCCGCCGGACGGCTATAACGGCGGACCGCTTCGGTTCGGAACGGCATATGAGGATTATTTTACAGCAAGATACTGGAATCACATGAAGATTGCACTTGACATCTGTGATTTGGGAAATGTCAGTGAAATGGATTTTAAGGAATATCTTGTACCTTACTGGATAGAAAATTTCTTCACAGCTCCGAATTATATGCTGGTTAACAACAAGCCGCTTATAGGATTTTTGTCCTATGATATGTTCATTAGAATTTGCGGAAGTGCCGAAAAGGTGTGTCTTGCACTTGACTTTATCCGCGAGGAATGTAAGAAGGTTGGATTTGACGGTGCATGCATTATCTTAAATGAGCAGCACAGAACACCTGCACAGGTGAGGGTTGCGGCAAGCTGCGGCTTTGATGCTATTTTCAGCTATGCATGGGGCAGAATATGCCATGAGGAGGACGCACAGATTAAAATTTTAGAGGCACAGCGTGATATGAATCTTATCAAGGTTATTCCTACGGTGTGCCAGGGATATAACGACCTTGCGTGGAACGGATATACCAACGGTGGATATATAACCCCCGAACTTTTCAAGAGAACTCTTGAGTGGGTGAGAGATGATTTCTTAAATAGCGATATTGCAAGCGGCGATATTGAGAATATGGTACTTTTAGACAACTGGAATGAATACGGCGAGGGACATTTCTTTATGCCTGCCGAGCTTTACGGATTTTCCTATCTTGATGCGGTAAGAAGTGTATTTACCGATAATAAACCTCATGAAGATGTTGTTCCTACCGAAAATCAGCGTGCACGTCTTGAAACCATGTATCCAAAGGGCAGAAAGGCACTAAAGCAGGTAAGTGCTCGTCCTGCAAGACACGGAAAGGTTATAAAGGGCTGGTACTTTGATAATCCAACCGATATAGCAGCCTGGAGTGCCTCGGAGGGGATTGAGAACTTAAGAGCGGAAAACGGAGCACTCATGGGAGAGATAAAAGACTCTTCGGGATATATTTACTTAAATGAGCCGATGGCGGCAGACTGCATGGATGTATGCTATATCCGCATCAAAATCAAGCTTGAGGATGTGGAAAAAATGCACTACACCTTCGAATACATAACGGAAAATGACAATGTATGGGATAAGGAAAAGTGTGTAAGCTCATGGGTAACCGAAAGCTATGTGGAGGAATGCTATGCAGGAGTATACGCAAAAAAAAGCTGGCAGCAGGTAGTAACGGGCTTGCGGCTGCACCCTGCGGCAAGCAAGGGACGTTTCACTATTGAATCAATAGAGCTTGTGGAATATGAGGTGAAGCCTACAAGAGTATACGCAGATGGCGAAGAACGCAGATTCTTTGCCGAGCCGATAATCGAAAACGGAGTAATACTCGTACCATTTGAGGGAATACGCGATCTGACCGAGGTATACACAAGCTGGGATTATGAGAACAATAGGATGCTTGTGGCAAATGAAGAATTGGAGATTGTCTTTACCTTTGGCAGTGATACTGCTTTGGTAAACGGAACTCCCGAAAAGCTCGGAGCGGCACCTGTTATAGAGGACAGAATTGCATATCTTCCGATTGACTTTGTCTGCGGCAAAACCGGTGTAAAGACCAAATATATTCCGGAGGAAAAGGAGTTTTATTTTCTGAAATAATATATCAAAGAAAAAAGTCAGGCAAAACTGCATATGCGACAGCGGATTTTCCCCTGTGGTAGGTCGAGCTGCAGCGGATATGTAGTTCTTCTGTCTTTAAGCTCTTTATATAAAAATTTTTAAAAGGAGAGGTAAAAATGAATTTAAGAAAGTTATTTTCATTAGTGCTGTCGGTAAGCGTTGTATCGGGAGCAGTACCTGCGTGGACAACCGTTCATGCAGACCCGTTGCCTGTTGAAACCGCACTTGCAACAGCACCTGCTTTGAGCGGAGCGGAGCTTGTTATGCCGGAAACTGACGATGGCTCGGAAATTTCAATTTACGGCTCGGACAACAAGCAGGTCATTAGCTTAGACGGTACGGTTTATACGCCGCTTGTTGACCAAACGGTAAATCTGATTTTAAAGGCAGAAAACGGCGAAAGTGTAACTAAAGGAACAACGAACGTTTCTGTTACAGTTCCTGGACTTTATGAGACTTTTGAATCGGACAATGAAAAGCCTGCAACACTTCCTGCAATTCAGGAATGGAAGGGCGGAACTGGTGATTTTGTGATGTCACAGGAGTCAAAGATTATTTATAATGATGCGTCTTTGGAAGGAAAAGCAGAACAGATAAAGACCTTTTTCAAAAACATGCTCGGCTATACAGTATCGGTTGAACAGGGAACAGAAGGTGCTTCGGGCGATGTGGTTCTGGTTCTTGATACAGCCAAGACTTTAGAGCTGGGAGATGAGGGCTATTATGCTGAAATTACAGATAAGATTGTCATTACAGCTCCTACAGAGATTGGTATCCTCTACGGCGGCACAACCATGACGCAGATTATGAGTCAAAGCAGTGACGAAAACACTGCACCGCAGGGAATTATCCGTGACTATCCTGCGTATGAGGTGCGTTCGATTATGATGGATATTGCCAGACCGTATTATCCGTTTGAGTTTATCGAGAGCATAGGGATGTATATGTCCTATTACAAATTGAACGAGTTCCATGCACACTTAAATGAAGGTGCATTCAGGGTTGAGTCAGAGGTGTATGATTTTCTGAATAATGAAAAATCATATTCTAAGGCAGACTATATTGCAATGGAAAAAAGGCTTTCGGAATACGGCGTAAGCGTGCTTAACGAAATCGACACACCGGGACATTCCGGAGCATTTTCCGAGAACGACTGGGATATTCCTATGAAGGATTCGTCGCATCTTGACGTAACCACCGATGAAAATCGCGAAAAGGCTGAAATCGGAATACAGAGATTGTATGATGAATTTATAAGCGGAGAATGGACTGATAAAAACGGAGATGTGCAGACAAGCGAGCATGGTCCGATTGTGTTAAATGACGAGATGCACATTGGTCTTGATGAATATCTGCATACATCGGGACAGGACACTGCAATCTGGTCGGGCTATAAGCAGTATACGATAGATATGCTGAATTATGTGACCGGCAAGGGAATAAAGGCACGCGAGTGGATTTTCCTTGGAGACAGCACAAATGCTGACGAATTTCCTGCATATACCGAGGCGGAGCTTGCACAGATTGAAAACCCCGAAATGGTTACAGCAAATATCTGGATTGAGCAGTGGGGAGATGCACAGCTTGCACTTGACTACGGCTTTAATATCGTAAACTCCGAAAACTGGTGGCTTTACTTTGTGCCGGGTGTTAAGGGATACTGGCAGAATTATCCGCTTGCAAACCGTTTTGATAACTGGGAGATTACAACCTACTATTCAAGCAATGAGAATATTTTAAAGGGACATCCGCAAAACCGCGGTGCATCAGCATGTCTGTGGTTTGATACGGCAGGACAGAATATGGGCTATTCTTATGAGGATATCTTTGCACAGGTTAAGGATATGGTGATGCTCATATCCGAAAAAACATGGCATGGCGATAAGGATTCAGACCAGACGGGTGAAGAATTTGAGCAGCGAGTAGATATGCTCGGAGAATATGCACCTATGGCAAATCCGGGAGCAAGAGTAGCTTCTGATACTAAAAAGGTTGCAGAGTACACCTTTGATACCGACGGAGCAGATTCAAGTGCAAACGGCTATGATGCGATACTTTCAGGCATATCGGTAACAGATGGTGCATTGACCTTTGACGGCACCGCAGGTGCTTATATGAGTATTCCGTTTGAAAAAATCGGATTCCCGTACACAGTAAGCTTCGACCTTACCTTGTCGGAATACCCGGCAAGCGGAGAGACTATGAATCTGTTCGCAAATGATGACGGCTCGGAGCGTATGTATATAGATTCTGTAGGTCAGATTTTCTATGAAGGCACGGGACCTTGTCAGGATAATGCTGAAGAATATCAGTTCTTTGGATATACAATTCCTCTGGGTCAGAAGGTAAATCTGACTCTTGCATGTGAGGAGGCGGAAAATATTACAACCTCAAATGCAAAAACTCCGATGCGTTATGACCTTTCACTGATTGTTAATGACAGTGAGGAATATGTTGCACAGCATACAACCTCATCAAATTATTATTCAACCAGACAGGCAATTCAGACTGCTAAAATCGGTGAAGGTCTAAAGGGAACTATGGATAATCTGCTTTTCTATAACGTAAATGCTTTGCAGGAGTCCCTTTCAGAAGAAGATGCACTTTCGCAATATGCCGTAAACATGGTTGAGGACGCATATGAGATGGAGGATACCTCAGTCTTTGCTGCTGCAGGCGTTAACGGCTATGGCGGCGGAAGCATTGATAACACCGTATACCACAGCGGTGCAGGCTCACTTAAGGTGTCCGGCAAAAAAAATCAGCAGACTGTATTTTCTATCAAAAAGGAAATAAGAGAGAATACAAGCTATGTATTATCCTTCTGGATGAAGGTGGAAAACAGCGATACCGAGACTCTGGATTCACTTTACGGATTTGTCCAGTCAAGAAGTACTGTTGACACAACAAAAATGATAATAAATCAGAATACGAGTGTAAATATCAAGAAAATCGGAGACTGGCAGTATGTTACCATACCTATAAATGTCAAAACCTTTAATAAGGACGGAACAGGTCAGACAACCGATACTGTTGCTGCCAATATTATTATGACTCCTAATGCAAGTACAAAGGCTGACGGAACACGTGCAGCGGCGTCTGCAGTTCCGTATATATGGATTGACCAGCTTTCCTTCCGCGAGCTTCCTTCTGCAGAGTATACCATCAGCTGCACTGAAAGCACAAACACAATAAATGATTCAGGAAAGCTTGTTATAACCAACATCTATGACTCGAAGTATGTCACATCAGACGGTGCAAAGCTGATAATCGACGGAACAGAAACCGAGGATATCACGGTAAAGGCAACACAGAGCCTGACTTCTGACAAAACAACAGCGGTAATTGAGTATAACGGCTCTCTTGCAACGGGTACGCATACAATCGAGGTTGTTATGCTTGATGTATGGGGAAATGAAGTGACGAATACCATAAGTGATTTGAGCTTTACAAATTATTCAGACAATCTTTTCAGCCACATAACAACGTGTGACGAGACGGCTGATTTCGCCGCTACAGAGGTTGACGGTTCTATGGCAAGCTCAGGAGTTTCATTTGACAGTGAGGAATACCACAGTGCAACTCAAAGTATCAAGGTGACCGATAAGGCGAATTTCAAAGAAATTATGAGAGTAAGTGCCGGAAAGGTTGACCTTGGTAAAAAATATGTTTGTACGCTGTGGCTTAAGCCGGACGGAAATGAAAGCACTGATTACAGAAACAGAAACCAAGCATCGGGACTTAATATGTATATAAGGTATAACAATACCGGCAGCTGGACCTCATTTGGCGGAGTGCCGTTCGGAGAAAGCGGCGATCACTGGAGAAAGGTTTCCTTTGTGGTTGATAATGCCACTTATAAGGAATCGCTTAGTGCATTGGCGGATTTGGAAGAGGCAGAGCTTAGCTTCATGTTCACTCCTTACGGAGCTAAAACCTCATCAGGACAGACACTTTGGATTGATGATGTTTCACTATATCTGCTGCCGGAGGACGGTGTGATGACACCGGAATGTACCGAGACTGCGTACAGTCAGACCGCTGACGGCGGACTTGACGTTACATATACCTTTGATTCTGCTAATATATCCAAGGCAGGCGAGTATATAACGGTTGACGATACGGAGACTGCAGCTGAGATCACACATGAAGAAGTTGACGGAAAAACAGTTGTAACTGCTCACATTGCCAAGGATTCAATTTCCTTTGGAAGCCATACTGTTGCACTTGCAGGACTTACGGATATCTGGGCAAGGTCGATAGAAGCACCGTCGGCGAAGGTTTACGTGCTTGACCATAGCGTGAATTTGCTTGAACATATGTATGAGTGTGATGACATTTCATCTATTTTGGATTACGGCGAGGCAACATATACAATAACGAATGAGGCGTCATACAGCGGAGATACATCATTAAAGGTTGAGGGTGCATCAGGCTATGAATCACTTAACAAACCGAGAGAATATGCTGTAAAGAACAATACAAACTACATTTACTCATTTATGATCAAAACAGACGGCGAAGCTGACAGGCTATATGTATTCCGTGATTACTGGAGCACCAGCGGAACTACTTCAAATCATACGCAGTTTAACTCTGTTGTATATCTTGAGAAAACAACAGATTGGCAGCGTGTAACGGTAGAATACTGTGACGATGTTCCGGCTTTGAAGGGTGAGCTTAAGAGCAGCAGAATTATTGCAACGCCTATAGGCGGAGCACCGGAGAGAACATACTACCTTGACTGTATATCACTTCGCTCGATGCCCGGAGAGGATGAAATGCTTTCAACACTTGAAGGCGTGTCCTACAGCTACGGCGGTGCAGAATTTGTATTCGATACAGAGTATGTGAACGCACGAAGTATAACGGTTGACGGTGAAAAGACCGCTGCAAAGCTGAATACTGTTTATGAGGACGGAAAAACTTATATTACAGCTGTATTTGAGACGCCGATAGCAGCAGGCGTGCATACCGTAGCACTTTCCGATGCAGAGGATTTGTGGCAGAGAAACGTAGCAGCTGAGGGAAGTATACTTGCAAACAATTTACTTGCATATGTTACCGATGCTGCAAAGACTGTCGCGGATAAACAGATTACAGTTACAGGTAAGCTTAATTCAAATGTCCCGTCCACATCGGCTGTTTATATCGTATCGGTTTATAACGGCGAGGAGCTTGTGGATACGGTTATAAAAAAGGTTACACTGTCGGCTGATGCAAGCTGTGATATAAATGAAACACTTGATATCGGCGAGCTTGACACAAGCGGTCTTAGCGTAAGGATTATGTGCTGGAACAGCGTAGACGAAATTATTCCGTACATGAATGCATATCCTGTGGAATAAAAATGTTTGACGTTTGAAAAATCAGTTCTGTAATATTCTAAAAGCTGTATAGGAGAAGAATATGATAGAAAATGCAAAGCCTGTTTGGCTTAATAACGTGACAAAAAATCAATATGTTGAGGCGAGACAGGCGTTTGCAGCTGATACTACGGAGGGCACGTATTTACAGATTTGTGCAGATGCAGAATATGCCGTATTTATAAACGGAAAATTTGTCGGGGCGGGGCAATATAGGACCTTCCCCGGCAAAAAGGTTTACGATGAGTATGATATTTCGGATTTTGTAAAAAAAGGCGAAAATATTCTGACGGTAACGGCATATCATCAAGGAAAAAATACACTTACCTACTGCTGTTCTGAAGCAGCCATATCCTTTGCTGTTTGCTGTGGCGATACTGTGGCTTTATCCGGCGAAAATACCGAGGTTAGGCTGCACCCATATTACGAAAGCGGCGAGATAGAGCTGATTACAAATCAGCTTGGCTATGCCTTTCATTATGACGCCTCACGCGAGGAAACAAGGTGGCAAAAGGCAACAGTTCTTGCGGATTATAAGCCGGAGTATGCGAAAAGACCGATAAAAAGACTTGTGTATGAAGCTGTGGTTTGCGGCGAGATTAAAACACAGGGAGTTCTCATGAGAGGTGGCGGCACAACGCCTGCCGAAGAAATGCAGAGGGCTTTCCTTTCGCGGAGAGAATACGGCGAAATATTCAGCGGAAACACCGTAAAAAAACAGGAGAGCGGTGCATATTTTATCATTGATTTGGGGTGTGAATATGCAGGACTTTTTACAATGACGCTCTTGGCACCAAAAGGCACAGTAATTGATATCGGCTACGGCGAGCATCTTGACGACTTGAGGGTACGCACAAGTGTAGGCGAAAGAAATTTTGCCTGCCGCTATATTTCGGGTGGCGGACGGGAAGAATTTTGCAGCTATTTCCGAAGATTCGCTTGTCGGTATCTTCAGATTCATATTACCGCTATGGCGGGCGATGTGGAATTTTCTGAAATTGGGATTATCCCGACGGTATATCCTCTTAAAAGAGAAGCGGAGTTTTGCTGCAATGATTATCTATTTGAAAAAATCTATGAGGTTTCTCTCTCGACGTTAAAGCTGTGCATGCATGAGCATTATGAGGACTGCCCATGGCGTGAACAGGCACTTTATGCATATGATTCCTATGTTCAGATGCTATGCGGATATTACGCATTCGGAGAATATGAATTTGCAAGAGCATCACTCAAGCTGCTTGCCCAGTCGCAGCGTCCCAATGGGATTTTGGAGCTTGCTGCACCTGCAAGGGCAGAGATTACAATTCCGTCATTTTCTCTTGCGTGGATTGTATCGCTTGAAAAATATGTTCTTTTCAGCGGAGATGTTGAATTTGGCAGAGATGTGCTTTCTTGTGCAGAAAAAATCCTTGATTATTTTGCGATAGAGGACGGACTGGTGAAAAACTGCTGCAGCGAGGAATTGTGGCACTTCTATGAATGGTCCGAGGGACTGGACGGTACAAGCTTTAAGGACTGTGATTTGGACGCACCGATTAATTTCTATTATATAATTGCTACTGAGGCTTATAATAAAATCTGCGAGTATATCGGCTGCAGCTCGTATAGGGCTGACCTTGAATATATGAGAAAGCGTGTGCATGAAACCTTTTATGACAGCAAGAAGGGGTTATATAAAACAAGGCTTTCAGGGGAGCTGTGGCATGAGCTTACGCAGGCACTTGCGGCTATAAGTAAGGTCGCAGCAGATGATAAAATTCTTGACAAACTGATTGCAAAGGATAACGGTCTTGTAAAAACTACACTCAGTACGTCGATATTTAAATATGAAGCCCTGCTTGAAAAAGGCACAAAATATATTGACCAAGTTACCGACGAGCTTGCACATATTTGGGGTAAAATGCTCTTTTCAGGAGCGGATACCCTTTGGGAAACCTCGGAGGGTGCGTCTGCATTTGATAATGCGGGAAGTTTGTGTCACGCATGGTCAGCAGTTCCGGTGTATCTTCTATATAAGTATTATATCGGCTTTAAGCCGGACTTGCCGGGATTTGAAAGTTATTTTGTGAATCCGACAGCAGCACAAAGACTGAACGGTTTTGAAGCCGAGCTACTTATGCCGGACATTAAGAAAAAAATAAAAATCAGAGACGGAAAAATAATTTCCTGATAAAACAATAGTAAGATTTTATCGAAATTTACTTAGAATCTGTTTTCTAAGTAAATAAATGCGGCTTATTATTTTTGATTTTTATAAGCTTTCAACATTTTAATCACCTAAGACTGCAAAAAAGCCCGGACTTTTCCGGACTTTTTCTGCAGTCTGACACCGATACCTGAGTATCGGTGCTTTTTATTGTACAGTGAAATTAATAGTTTTCGGCACGAACCTCAAAATAGCTCTTCGGATGCTTACATACAGGGCATACCTCGGGTGCCTTTTTGCCGACAACAATATGTCCGCAGTTACGGCATTCCCACATGGTTTCTCCTGCTTTTTCAAATACCTTGTTCATATTGATATTGTCAATAAGTCTTCTGTATCTTTCCTCGTGCTCTTTTTCAATTTTAGCTACCTCGCGGAACTGAATTGCAAGCTCGGTAAAGCCTTCCTCTTCAGCATCTTTAGCAAAGCCTTCATACATATCGGTCCATTCGTAGTTTTCTCCCTCTGCAGCTGCAATCAGGTTTGCAAGAGTATCCGAAATACCGCCCAGTGCTTTAAACCAAAGCTTTGCATGCTCTTTTTCGTTATCTGCGGTTTTTTGGAAAATAGCTGCGATTTGTTCATAGCCTTCCTTCTTAGCAACAGAGGCAAAATAAGTGTATTTATTTCTTGCCTGTGATTCGCCTGCAAACGCAGCCATAAGATTTTTTTCTGTCTTTGTACCTGTGTAATCCATTTTACTCACTCCTAAGTTTTTTTATTTGAATAAAAGTGTATATTCACTTTTAATATTTACATTTTATTCCTTTTTTAATCAAAAATCAATATGTTTTATAAAAAATTAAGACAATTATTAAAGAATTATTGACAAATAGGAAAATATATGCTATTATATTTATAATCTTTAAGATTGGTACAGAGATGCCGACAAGATTTTGTATTAAATAGATGCCTGTGTCCTTTTGTTGGGGACATGTATGTGTTTGTGTGCAAAGCTCTTGTTGGTTAACAAGAGCTTTTTCTGTATATAAATCTTAAATCACGCGAAATGGGGTGAGTTTATGGATTGCATTTTAAAAGGTGCAAATGTTTATATCGGCGGCAAGTTTGTAAAGACCGATATTACAATTTGCGACGATACAATTAAATCATTAGGAGTTGCCGATGCAGATTACCCTGTTATAGATTGCACCGGTTATCATATTTTTCCCGGTTTTACAGATGTACATGTTCATTTGCGTGAGCCGGGTTTTTCGTATAAAGAAACAATTAGAACAGGCACTATGGCAGCTTCCCGCGGAGGATATACCGCAGTTTGCTCAATGCCTAACCTAAACCCCGTACCAGATACTGCGGCTAATCTTGCTGTTCAGAGAGAAATTATTGAAAGGGACGCTGTTATCGGCGTATATCCATATGCTTCTATCACAAAGGGAGAGGATGGCGGCGAGCTTTCTGATATGGAGCAAATGGCAGAGGCTGTTGTGGGCTTTTCCGATGACGGAAAGGGAGTTCAGTGCGAGGAAATGATGGCGTCGGCCATGCGTAAGGCAAAAGAGCTTGACAAAATTATAGCTGCCCACTGCGAAGACAATTCGCTTTTAAACGGAGGATATATCCACGACGGCGAGTATGCGGCATTGCACGGTCACAGAGGAATTTGTTCTGAAAGCGAATGGGGACCTATTGCACGCGATTTGGAATTGGTAAAGAAGATAGGCTGCAAATATCATATTTGTCATATATCAACAAAGGAAAGCGTTGATTTGATACGAAAGGCAAAAGCCGAGGGACTGTCGGTAACCTGCGAAACAGGTCCGCACTATTTGGTATTTAATGACTGCGATATAGAGGAGGACGGAAGATTTAAAATGAATCCTCCGATACGAAGTGAGGAGGACCGCCTGGCACTTATCCACGGTATCAGAGACGGAACCATTGATATGATTGCAACCGACCACGCCCCTCATTCATTTGAAGAAAAATCAAGAGGGCTTGAAAAAAGCCTGATGGGAATAGTCGGAATTGAAACAGCCTTCCCGATATTATACACAAGCTTGGTTAAAACGGGAATTATTTCCTTAGAAAAGCTTTTGCAGCTCATACATGATAATCCGAATGAGAGATTTCAAATCGGCACCGATATTAAAGAGGGCGAGAAGGCGAATATTACGGTATTTGACCTTGAGGAAAAATATCTGATTAATGCAGACGAATTTTTATCAAAAGGAAAAAGCACACCGTTTGAGGGAAAAGAAGTTTTTGGAAAATGTATTCTTACAATGTACAAGGGGGATATAGCATGGAAAGAAAGTATGACAGAAAATTAGTTTTAGAGGATGGCAGTGAATACTACGGCTACGGTTTCGGCGGCAACTGTGAAAAGGTTTGCGAGCTGATATTTAATACCTCTATGGCAGGATATCAGGAAATCGCGTCTGACCCTTCCTACACATACCAGATGGTTGTTATGACATATCCGTTAATCGGAAATTACGGAATTGCCGATGATGACTTTGAGTCAAAGACTCCTACAATAGGCGGCATGATAGTAAGAGACTATAACGATATGCCGAGCAATTTCCGATACACAAAAACACTTAATGAGCTTTTGGCAGAAAATAATATTCCGGGGATTCATGGAGTGGATACCAGAAAATTATCAAGAAGTATCCGTGACACAGGAATTAAAAAGGTGCTTATTACCGATGCCGACACAAGTCTTGACGATGCACTTGAGGTACTAAAGTCGCGAGATATTCCACATGATGCAGTGTCACGTGTGAGCTGCAAGAAAAAGTGGTACTCCAGAACGTCAAATCACAAATTCAATGTTGTTGTAATAGACTGCGGAACTAAGCTCAGCATTATAAAGGGATTAAACCTAAGAGGCTGCAATGTAACTGTTGTTCCTTACACAACAACAGCCGATGAAATCAGATTTATGCAGCCGGACGGAATACTCATTTCAAACGGACCGGGAAATCCTGAGGACGTTCCTGAGGTTATTGAAACAATTAAGAGCATAAAGGGCGAATATCCGATATTTGGAATAGGTCTCGGACATCAGATAATTTCGCTTGCATATGGTGCTAAGGTATATAAAATGAAATTCGGTCATCATGGCGGAAACCATCCTATAAGAGACCTTTCGACAAATAAAATAGAAATAGCAAATCAGAATCATAGCTATGCTGTTGACGAGGATTCGATAAATGCAACTGCCCTTGAGATTACACATATAAACGTTCTCGATAAGACAGTTGAGGGTGTGCAGTGCAAGGCCGACAACATTTTCTCGGTGCAGTTCCATCCGGACAGCACTCCCGGTCAGCTTGAGGGAAGCTATCTCTTTGACAGATTTATGGACAGTATGAAGGAGGGTCAAAAAAATGCCTAAAAGAAAAGATTTGAAGAAAATAATGGTTATCGGCTCAGGTCCGATTGTTATAGGTCAGGCTGCAGAGTTTGACTATGCAGGTACGCAGGCATGTCTTGCACTTAAGGAAGAGGGGTTTGAGGTTGTACTTGTAAACTCCAACCCTGCTACCATCATGACCGACACTTCTATTGCTGATAAGGTTTACATGGAGCCGTTAAATCTTGAATATGTAGCAAAAATCTTAAGACATGAGCGTCCGGATGCCATAGTTCCGGGTATCGGCGGTCAGACAGGTCTTAACCTTGCAATGCAGCTTGCAAGAAAGGGCGTTTTGCAGGAATGTCAAGTAGAGCTTTTGGGAACAAAGGTGGAAAGTATTGAACGTGCGGAGGACAGAGAGCTGTTTAAGGAGCTTTGTGAGGAGCTTGGCGAGCCGGTTCTTCCGTCAGTAATTACACATTCTATTGAAGAGGGGAAAAAGGCAGCTGAGGAGATTGGATACCCTGTTGTATTAAGACCTGCTTTCACACTTGGCGGAACAGGCGGCGGATTTGCCGATAACGAGGAAGAATTGTGCGAAATTATGAAGAACGCACTGCAGCTGTCTCCTGTATCACAGGTTCTTGTTGAAAAGAGCATCAAGGGCTATAAGGAAATCGAATACGAGGTAATGCGTGACAGCAACGACACCGCTATTACTATATGTAACATGGAAAATATTGACCCTGTCGGCATTCACACAGGCGACTCAATAGTTGTAGCACCTTGCCAGACGCTTTCAAGCAAGGAATGTCATATGCTCAGAGAAAGTGCTCTTAAAATCATCAAGGCACTTAAAATTGAGGGTGGCTGTAACGTTCAGTTTGCACTCGACCCGCAGTCGTTTGATTATTATGTAATTGAGGTAAATCCGAGAGTATCACGTTCATCGGCACTTGCATCAAAAGCAAGCGGATATCCGATTGCACGTGTTACAGCTAAAATCGCAATCGGAATGACTCTTGACGAAATTATGCTCGGCGATAAGCTTGCTGCTTTTGAGCCAACGCTTGATTACGTTGTAACAAAAATGCCGAGATTCCCGTTTGATAAGTTTACATCAGCCTCAAATAAGCTTTCTACACAGATGAAGGCGACGGGCGAGGTAATGGCACTTGGAAGAACACTCGAAGAAAGTATGTTAAAGGCAATCCGCTCTCTTGAAATAGGCGTATGCCATCTTTATAAATCAAAATTCGATAAGGATAAGATGTCGGTTGATGATTTACTGGCGTATATCAAAGAGGGTACAGATGACAGAATTTATGCTATCGCACAGCTTATGTGGCTGGGAGTTGACCATTCAAGAATCTGCAATCTTACAGGAATTGATATGCTGTTCCTTGATAAAATCAAGAATATTGTTGATTTTGAAAAAGTTTTGGAGGACAACATCGGAAATATCGACGTTCTCTCAAGGGCTAAAAAGATGGGCTTTTGCGACCAATATATTGCAAGCCTGTGGAAAATGACCGAGGACGAGGTATATGAGCTGCGTAAAGCACATAACATGTTCCCTGTATATAAAATGATTGATACATGTGCGAGCGAATTTGAAGGATATACACCGTATTTCTACTCAACCTACGAGGAAGAAAACGAGTCCGTTGTAAGCGATAACAAGAAAATCCTTGTGCTTGGCTCAGGTCCTATAAGAATTGGTCAGGGTGTAGAATTTGACTATTCTACAGTGCATGCTGTAAAGACAATTAAAAGTGCCGGCTATGAGGCTATTATTATAAACAACAACCCTGAAACGGTATCAACCGATTACACAACCAGTGATAAGCTTTATTTTGAGCCGCTCACCGTAGAGGACGTTATGAATATTGTTGAGCTGGAAAAGCCGCTTGGAGTTGTTGCGTCACTCGGTGGACAGACTGCTATAAATTTAGCAGAGCCGCTTGCAAAGCGAGGAGTAAAGCTTATCGGTACAGACTGCGTGGCAATAGACAATGCCGAAAACCGTGATTCCTTTGAGAAAATCATGGAAAAACTGGAAATTCCGCAGCCTAAGGGACGTGCTGTTACAAAGATTGAGGATGGCGTAAAGGCAGCAGAGGAAATAGGATATCCTGTTCTTGTTCGTCCGAGCTATGTTCTGGGCGGACGTGCAATGCAGATTGTGGCAAACGAAGAGGGACTTCGTCAATACTTAAAGACAGCCGTTGAAATTGACGAGGATAAGCCAGTTTTGGTTGATAAATACATTATCGGAAAAGAGCTTGAGGTTGACGCGGTATGTGACGGAACCGATGTCTTTGTTCCGGGAATTATGGAGCATGTTGAGAGAACCGGTATTCACTCGGGTGACAGTATCAGTGTTTATCCTACCTTCAGTGTTTCGGATAAAGCTAAACAGAAAATTTTGGAATATTCAAAGAAGCTGGGACTTGGAATCGGCATTGTAGGCTTATTCAATATTCAGTTCATAGTTGATGAAAAAGAAGATGTATATGTAATCGAGGTAAATCCGAGGTCTTCAAGAACAGTGCCTTTTGTTTCAAAGGCAACAGGATATCAGATTGCGGATATCGCAACGCTGGTTATGCTCGGACTCTCACTAAAGGAGCAAGGCTATACCGAGCTTTATCCTGAGGAGAAAAAGCGTTGGTATGTAAAGACTCCGGCGTTCTCTTTCTCAAAAATCAGAGGACTTGACGCATATCTTTCACCTGAGATGAAGTCAACAGGCGAAGCAATCGGCTATGATGATAAGTTAACCCGTGCTCTCTATAAATCTTTAAAGGCGTCAGGTATGAATGTTGTAAATTATGGAACAATATTTGTAACGGTTGCAGACAAGGATAAGGAAGAGGCATTGCCGCTTGTAAAGCGTTTCTATGAATTGGGCTTTAACATCGAGGCAACGAAGGGAACAGCGGAATTTTTGAAGGCACACGGCATAAGAACACGTGTAATGGCAAAAATCTGCGATGGTAATGAGGAAATTTTAAATGCTATCCGCAAAGGTTATGTAAACTACGTTATCAACACACGTGAGATTAATTCTTTAAGTGAACAGAGCGACGGATACAAGATTCGTAGATGTGCAGTTGAAAATAACGTTACAATGTTTACTGCTCTTGATACCGTAAAGGTTTTACTTGATGTACTTGAGGAAATGACAATAACCATTTCAACTATTGATAAGGAGTAAATATGAAACAAGCATATTTTAAAGTTATTTCTAACAAAAGAATTGCGAAAAATGTATTTGAAATGAAGCTGGAGGGTGATACATCTGCTGTTATCACCCCCGGTCAGTTTGTTAATATCAAAATTGAAGGCGAGTTTTTACGCAGACCTATTTCGATTTGTGATTACGACAAAAATTCTCTTACATTAATTTATAAAGTCGTAGGAAAGGGAACAAGCATTATGTCGGCATTGGTTGAAGGCTCATGGCTTGATTTGCTTGTCGGACTCGGCAACGGCTTTAATACTATGGACAGCGGAGAAAATCCTGTCTTAATCGGAGGAGGAGTAGGCGTGCCTCCTATGTATAACCTGGCAAGAGAGCTTATCGGAGAGGGTAAAAAGGTATCTGTAATCCTCGGCTTTAACGCAAAGGACGAGGTTTTTTACGAAGAGGAATTTAAGGAGCTTGGTGCCGATGTATATGTAACAACCGTTGACGGAAGTGTAGGCACAAAGGGATTTGTAACCGATGTTCTTAAAAACCTTGACTATTCATATTTTTATACCTGCGGTCCGCTGCCGATGCTAAAGGCAGTTTATAATACTTCAAAAACAAGCGGACAACTCAGCTTTGAGGAAAGAATGGGCTGCGGTTTTGGTGTATGTATGGGCTGCAGCTGCAAGACAAAATACGGAAATAAGCGTATCTGTGCAGACGGTCCGGTGCTTGTAAAGGAGGAGATTATATGGTAGACACTAAGGTTGAATTATGCGGCTTGACGCTTGATAATCCAATTATTCCTGCAAGCGGAACCTTCGGCTACGGATTTGAATTTTCAAGACTTTATGATATCAATATTCTCGGCTCTTTTTCCTTTAAGGGTACTACAAAGGAACCGCGTTTCGGTAATCCTACACCAAGAATTGCGGAATGTACCGCAGGAATGATAAATTCAGTAGGACTACAGAATCCGGGTGTAGATAAGGTTATTTCGGAAGAATTACCGAAAATCAAGGACCGCTTTAAAAAGAAGCTTGTGGCTAATATCGGAGGATTTTCGATTGAGGACTTCACTTATGCGGCAGAAAAGCTGGATAAGGAGGAGCAGGTTGGAATTTTAGAGGTAAATATAAGCTGCCCTAACCTGCACGCAGGTGGAGAAAATTTTGGCAATAACGCAAAATCTGCAGCGGAGGTAACAAAGGCGGTTAAAGCTGTGACAACCAAGCCTGTTTTGATTAAGCTTTCGCCAAATGTTACTGATATAGTATCAATCGCAAAGGCATGCGAGGACGCAGGTGCGGACGGAATAAGCATGATAAATACACTTTTAGGAATGCGAATTGATTTAAAGACAAAAAAGCCTATAATCGCGAATAAAATGGGCGGATTTTCAGGACCTGCCATAAAGCCTGTGGCAGTACGAATGATTTATCAGGTTTATGATGCTGTAAAAATTCCGATACTCGGTATGGGTGGCGTTCAGAATGCGGAGGACGTTATTGAACTGATGCTTGCCGGTGCGACTGCAGTTTCAGTAGGTGCTGCAAATCTCGTCAACCCGTATGTTTGCAAGGATATCATTGAAGACCTTCCGCGAGTTATGGAAAAATACGGAATAAACAGCTTAAAAGAAATAATAGGGGGTGCACATTGTGGGTAAGGATGTAATTGTGGCTTGTGATTTTTCAAGCAAGGATGAGGTTATGAGCTTTCTTGATAAATTTCAAGGAAGAAAACCGTTTGTAAAAATAGGTATGGAGCTTTTCTATGCAGAGGGTCCGTCGATTGTAAAGGAAATCAAGGCAAGGGGACATAAAATATTTTTGGATTTAAAGCTTTGCGATATACCAAACACAGTTAAAAAATCCATGAAGGTTTTGTCAGAGCTTGATGTGGATATGACCAATCTTCACGCGTTCGGAACAAAGGCGATGATGGAGGCAGCTATCGAGGGACTCACACGTCCTGACGGCACACGTCCGCTTTTAATAGCGGTAACGCAGCTTACATCAACAAGTGAGGAACGCATGAAAAACGACCTTTTGATTAATGAGCCGCTTGATAAGGTAGTTATGCACTATGCAAAAAATGCATCAGAGTGCGGACTTGACGGCGTGGTTTGCTCACCGCTTGAGGCAGGCAAGGTTAAGGAGGTATGCGGAAAAGAATTTCTGACAGTAACGCCGGGCGTGCGTTTTGCTGACGGAGATGTCGGAGACCAGGTAAGAATTACAACCCCGGAAAAGGCAAAAGAAATCGGCTCAGATTATATAGTTGTGGGACGGCCTGTAACACAGGCAGACGACCCTGTGGCTGCATATGAAAGATGCATAAAGGAATTTGTTGATTAAACGGAGGATAAAATAATGGAAAAACTGATTGCAAAGGATTTATTGTCAATAGGTGCTGTGTTTTTAAGACCTGAAGAGCCTTTTACATGGGCAAGCGGAATTAAAAGCCCTATTTACTGCGATAACAGGCTGACTTTAACTTCACCTAAGGTAAGAAATGATGTAGAAAACGGATTGGCAAAGGTTATTAAAGAGGAATACCAGGAAGCAGAGGTTTTGATGGGAACCGCAACTGCAGGTATCGCACATGCGGCAATTACTGCTCATATACTTGATATGCCTATGGGCTATGTACGCTCCGGTGCAAAGGACCATGGTCGAGGCAACCAGATTGAGGGTAAGCTTGAGGCAGGTCAGAAGGTTGTTATAATCGAAGATTTGATTTCGACAGGCGGAAGCGTGCTTGAGGTTGTTGACGTTCTTCGTGAAGCAGGTGCAGAGGTTTTAGGTATAGCGTCAATCTTCACTTACGGAATGAAGAAGGGCTTAGAGCGTCTTGAAGCAGCAAATGTGAAAAATGTCAGCCTTTCAAATTTTGATGCAGTAACCAAGGTTGCGGCAGAGGAAGGCTATATAAAGGAAAGCGATATTGAAAGACTTATTAAATTCAGAAATAATCCAAGTGACGAAAGCTGGATTGGAGGAAATAAATGAGAAGCCTTATCAATATTACCGACTTATCGGTAGAAGAAATTGAAGAACTCATTTCGGTTGCAAACGATATTATTGCAAACCCTGAAAAATATCGTGAAAAATGCAGATATAAGAAATTAGCTGCTTTGTTTTTTGAGCCGTCTACAAGAACGCGTCTGAGCTTTGAGGCAGCAATGCTGGAGCTTGGCGGAAGCGTGCTGGGATTTTCTGAGGCACAAAGCTCATCTGCAGCAAAGGGCGAGAGCGTTGCCGATACAGCAAAAACCGTATCCTGCTATGCAGATATAATCGCTATGCGTCATCCAAAAGAGGGTGCACCAATGGTTGCCATGATGAACGCATCAATTCCTGTTATCAATGCAGGCGACGGCGGGCATAATCACCCCACACAAACCCTTACGGATCTTTTGACAATTTCGCGTGAAAAGGGCAGTCTTAATAACTTTACAATCGGATTTTGCGGCGACCTT
The DNA here is from genome assembly GCA_017621875.1 of Clostridia bacterium. Lineage (GTDB taxonomy): Bacteria > Bacillota > Clostridia > UBA1381 > UBA1381 > UBA1738. Next base: position 245,159 of record JAGASE010000020.1, on the reverse strand, counting down.
AAATTCGGAAGGACGGTACATAGCCTTATTACTGCACTTTCAAGATATGAAAACATCAAAATTTATCTCATATCTCCTGAGGAATTAAAGCTTCCGAGTTATGTAAAAAATGATGTTTTAAAGAAAAATAATATAGAGTATATTCAGACAACAAACCTTGAGGAAGCAATTCCTAATCTGGATATTCTTTATATGACAAGAGTGCAGCGTGAAAGATTTTTCAACGAAGAGGATTATCTGCGGCTTAAGGACAGATATATTCTGACACCTGAAAAGCTTATCGGTGCTAAGGAAGACCTTTGTATAATGCATCCGCTGCCTAGGGTTAATGAAATTTCTCCGTCAATTGACAATGATAAGCGTGCTTGCTATTTTAAGCAGGTTTTAAATGGTAAGTTTATCAGAATGGCTCTTATTTTAAAGCTGCTGGAGGTGGAATAATGAAAATTGATTCTATCAAAAACGGAATTGTTATCGACCATATATCTGCCGGAAACAGCCTGAAGCTTTATCAGCTTTTAAAGCTGGACGAGCTTGACTGCTCGGTTGCAATTATAAAAAATGTATCAAGTGCAAAAACCGGTAAAAAGGATATAATTAAAATTGACGCCGATATAAATATCGACATGGATATTTTAGGTTATGTTGACCCTGATGTAACAATAAACATAATAAAGGACGGAAAAGTGTTTGAAAAAGCTAAAATAGACCTTCCCGAAACCTTGCGTAACGTGATTTTCTGCAAAAATCCGAGATGCATTACGTCTGTAGAAAATGAAATCGAACATATTTTCAAGCTATCAGACAGGACAAATCGTGTATATCGCTGTGTTTACTGTGAAACAAAGGCAAATTAGCAAAAATTCTGTTGACAAGCGTAAAATATTATGTTATTATGTAAAAAGATAAGGCAATGAAAAGAAGAGTAAGCACAGAGATACGCCAAAGAGAGCCTCGTTGCTGGGAAGAGGTGCGGAAGGCTGTGCCGAAGATGGTCTTGGAGCTGCGTACCGAGCATTTATTGGTGTTAGGCTACGATGGGAACGCCCATTACAGCGTAGGGGTATTGATTTTCTGTACTCTGTGAGGTTTATACTGCGAGGTATAAATGAATTAAGGTGGTAACACGGAGCCTTAGCTTTCGTCCTTAAGACTTTGTTCTTTTGACGAAAGCTTTTTTATTATTAATGAATTGCTTTTAGCAATGAAAAATAACAAAGCTGCTGCCTAAATCCTACGCCTGCAGGCGTGGCGTATATAACAGGAATAAAGAAAGGAATGATTAAAATGTCAAATTACAGCGTAGAAACAAAATGTATACAAAGCGGATATACTCCGAAAAACGGTGAGCCGAGAGTGCTTCCGATATACCAAAGTACAACCTACAAATATGATTCCGCCGACCATTTGGGCGATCTTTTCGACTTAAAGGCGGACGGACATATGTATTCAAGAATATCAAATCCTACACTTTCATGCGTGGAAGATAAGATTTCTGACCTTGAGGGCGGAATCGGTGCGGTACTTACAACTTCAGGTCAGGCGGCTAACCTGCTTGCAATTTTGAATATCACATCTGCAGGACAGAACTTTGTCAGTCTTTCTTCAATTTACGGCGGAACGATAAATCTGTTTGCTGTCACACTAAAAAGAATGGGGATTGAGGTACGATTTGCGACTCCCGAAATGAGTGATGAGGAAGTAGACGCACTTTTTGATGAAAATACACGCTTGGTTTTTGGTGAAACGATTGCAAATCCTGCACTGAATGTTCTTGATATTGAAAGATACGCAAATATTGCACATAACCATGGTGTACCGCTATTGGTGGATAATACCTTTGCAACACCTATTCTTTGCAGACCTATTGAGTTTGGTGCGGATATTGTTATACATTCCACAACAAAATACATGGACGGTCACGCAACAGTTGTAGGCGGTGTTGTTGTAGACAGCGGCAAGTTTGACTGGTCAAACGGTAAATTCCCGGAGCTTACCGAGCCTGACGAGTCTTATCACGGTGTAGTTTATACAAAGCAGTTCGGAAAGAATGCATATATTACAAAGCTGCGTGTTCAGTTGGTAAGAGACTTGGGTGTTGCTCCAAGTGCAATGAATGCATTTTTGTTAAACTTAGGGCTTGAAACCCTCCATGTGAGAATGGAAAGACATTGCGAAAACGCACTGAAGGTAGCTAAATTCCTTGAGGAAAATGACAAAATTTCATGGGTTAATTATCCTAAGCTTGAATCAAGCAGTGACTTCGGTCTTGCGGAAAAATATCTCCCGAAAGGTGCCTGCGGAGTTGTTTCCTTTGGAATAAAGGGAGGAAGAGAGGCTGCTGTTAAGTTCATGGACAGCTTGAAGCTTGCCGCAATCGTTGTACACGTTGCGGACGCACGCACATCTGTGCTTCATCCTGCATCAACCACTCACCGTCAGCTTACCGATGAACAGCTTATCGACGCAGGTATAAGTGCAGACCTTGTGAGAATGTCTGTCGGTATAGAGAACATAGATGATATTTTAGATGATATAAAACAAGCACTGAGCGAGGTGAAATAATGCCGATTAAAATTCCTAATGACCTTCCGGCAACAGAAACTCTCCACGAGGAGAATATATTTGTAATAACCGAAACAAGGGCTTTAACGCAGGATATTCGTCCGCTTAAGATTCTCCTTTTGAATCTGATGCCCACAAAAATTACTACAGAAACACAATTTTCAAGACTTTTGGGAAATACTCCGCTTCAAGTAGAATTAGAGTTTCTGCAAACAGCAACTCACAAATCCAAGCATACTGATGAGCAGCATCTTATTCATTTTTATCAAACATTTGATGAGATTAAGCATAAAAAGTATGACGGAATGATTATCACCGGTGCACCGGTAGAGCAGATGGAATTTGAAGAAGTGAATTATTGGGAGGAGCTTTGCGAAATCATGGAATGGAGCAAAACTCATGTTACCAGTACATTTCACATTTGCTGGGGTGCACAGGCGGGACTGTACTACCATTTCGGAATAAAAAAACATCCGCTTGATGAAAAGCTTTTCGGTGTTTTTGAACATGAAGTGGAATACAAAAAATCTATTTTGTTCCGCGGCTTTGACGATACCTTTATGGTGCCGCACTCAAGACATACAACAATTTTGAGAGAGGATATAGAGGCTGTAGGACAGCTGCGAATCCTTGCATCATCAAAAAAAGCGGGAGTTTATGTTGTTTCAACCGATAAAGGAAGGCAGATTTTTGTTACGGGACACTCGGAATATGACGCTGATACTTTGAAAAATGAATATATGCGTGATAAAAATGCCGGACTTGAAATCAAAATTCCCGAAAACTATTTTGAGAATGATGATGATTCAAGACCGCCTGTTGTTACATGGAGAAGTCATGCAAATCTTTTGTACTCCAACTGGCTTAATTATTTCGTGTACCAGACAACTCCGTATGACATTGAGGAAATACATTAAAGTTCTTAAATACTCACTCAAATTAAATAATTTGAAATTTTTTTAAAAAGTTATTGACATTTCAAAAAAAATATGCTATATTAATCATAATTAAATATTAAAGGCTATGATGAAGACGGTCGGATTAATGAGCTTTGAGAGAGTTGGCGGTTGCTGCGAGCCAATAGTGAATTTTTCCAAAGACTTATCACTTCTGAGCCGGAGATGTGAAAATTGCAGTAATGTCTCCCGTGTAGGCTACGTTAGTGCATAGGGCTTGTTGGAGTCTGAAGCGGCGTTTTACGCAATTTGAGTGGTACCGCGGATTATATCCGTCTCAAAGTTTTTCTTTGAGACGGATTTTTTAATTCTTGTATGTGCTATAAGCTTTTATTCTTCAAGTACAGCTATTATTTAAAAAAATTATGTAAAAAGGAGTGATTTTTATGACGACTACTTACGAAAAACTGTTTGAGGTGGCAAAACGAATTAAGGAAATGCGTGAGATTATGGGATTTTCTGTTGAAGAAATGGCAGAAAAAACAGAGGTCACAGCGGACGAATATGTGAAACTTGAATCCGGCAAGGAGGATTTTCCGTTTACATTTATACACAAATGTGCTCTTGCATTTAATCTTGAAATTAATGATATTTTAGAGGGTGTAAGTGCAAATCTTTCTTCATATAACGTTACCAGAAAAGGCAAAGGTCAGCAAACTGCAAAGGAGGAGGGAATAACAATCTCAAACCTTGCACCTATGTTCAAGCATAAAATTGCGGAGCCTTACTACGTTACATATGAATATTCCGAGGAACAGCAAAACCACCCTATTCACTGCACTACTCACAAGGGACAGGAATTTGATTTGGTTCTTGAGGGAAGCTTGAAGGTTCAGGTAGGCGATAATACCGTTGTTCTTAACGAAGGTGACAGTATTTATTACAACAGTTCAACGCCTCATGGAATGATTGCTATGGGCGGAAAGAAGTGTACCTTCTGTGCAGTGGTTCTTCCCGGCGACGGTACAAATGATGAGAAGGAGATTACAGGTACAATCGTTTCTGCAAGACAGTCGGAAAATCTGCTTATTAATAAATTTGCAAAGCCGATTGAAAACGAAGACGGCTCATTAAAATCGATTTCATTTGAAAATGAAGATAATTTCAACTTTGCATTTGACGTTGTTGATGCCATTGCAAAAAAATATCCTGATAAGCTTGCGATGATTCACGTAGCTGATGATAAGACTGAAACAAGATTCACCTTCAAGGAAATGAAGGACGCATCAAGCCAGGTTGCAAACTATTTTAAATCCTTGGGCATTGAACGCGGAGACAGAGTAATGCTGGTTTTAAAGAGAAATTATCAATTCTGGTTCTCAATTTTGGCATTGCATAAATTAGGTGCAATTGCAATTCCTGCAACAAATATGCTTAAAGAGCATGACTATACTTACAGATTTAACGCAGCAAGTGTTAAGGCAATCATTTGCTCTGATGATGAATATATCTTAGAGCAGGTAGAGCTTGCAGAACGCGAGTCAACAACTCTAAAAATCAAGGTTGCAGCAACTGCTGACCGTGAAGGCTGGCACAATATGAGTAAGGAGTATCCGCTGTTCAGCCGAAAGTTTACAAGAGAAGAAGACGCTCCGTGCGGTGATGACCCGATGCTGATGTTCTTTACTTCGGGAACTACAGGTTATCCGAAGATTGCAGAGCACAGCTACAAATATCCTTTAGGACACTTTGTAACGGCTAAATACTGGCATTGCGTAGAGCGTGACGGTCTTCACCTTACCATTGCCGATACCGGTTGGGGTAAAGCACTTTGGGGTAAGTTGTATGGTCAGTGGATGTGTGAAGGTGCAGTATTCGTATATGACTTTGAAAGATTTAATGCTGCAGATATTTTACCTATGTTTAAAAAGTATAACATTACCACTTTCTGTGCACCGCCTACAATGTATAGAATGTTAATAAAAGAGGATCTTGCAAATTATGATTTAAGCTCACTGCATCATGTTACAATCGCGGGTGAAGCATTAAATCCTGAGGTGTTTAAGCAGTTCAAAAAAGCGACAGGTCTTTCGCTTATGGAGGGCTTTGGTCAGACAGAAACAACGCTTACTATCGCAAACCTTGTAGGAATGACACCAAAGCCTGGCTCGATGGGTAAGCCTGTTTCGCCGTATAATATTGATATCGTAAATCCGGACGGCGAGTCTTGTGAAATAGGTGAATCAGGAGAAATTGTTGTCCGCATTGACAAGGATACACCTTGCGGATTGTTTATGGGATATTATCTCAACGAGGATAAGACAAAGGAAGTTATGTACGACGGACTTTATCATACAGGCGACGTTGCGTGGAAGGACGAGGATGGCTATTTCTGGTATGTGGGCAGAACAGATGACGTTATCAAATCATCAGGCTACAGAATCGGACCTTTTGAGATTGAAAATGTTATTATGGAGCTTCCGTATGTATTAGAGTGCGGCGTTTCGGCAGAGCCTGACGAAATCAGAGGTCAGATTGTTAAAGCAAGTATTGTACTCACAAAGGGCACAGAGCCTACAGAAGAACTGAAAAAGGAAATTCAGAGCTATGTAAAGGAAAAAACTGCTCCGTACAAGTATCCGAGAATTGTCGTATTCAAAGAAGAGCTTCCTAAGACAATAAGCGGCAAAATTCAAAGAAATAAACTATAAAACTACTAAAACTAAAAAAATATCTTGACATAAGAGCAAAGATGTGGTAGAATAACTCTTGTAATTTAATATAAAGGCATTGAAGGAGAGGGTATTTGCGGTAAAATCTTCCGAGAGAATTGACGGTTGGTGTGAGTCAAAAGATTTTGCAAAGGCTTGTAGCTCCGGAGCCGGAAGGAAGAAAGCTTTTGCAAGTAGAACCTTCCCGTGTTTGCTACGTTAGTGTATAGGGCTTGTTAGAGTCTGAAGTGGCGTTTTTACGCAATTTGAGTGGTACCGCGGGTATATAATTCTTTGAGTTATTGCTCGTCTCAAGGATTTTACTATATCTTTGGGGCGAGCTTTTTATTTGCCCCATTAGTCGAAGGAGTTTTTTATGGAAAATCAAATTACAGGTCTTGATTTAAAAATCAAGGAAATGGCAACAAGAATTAAGGAGCTTAGGGAAATCGAAGGCATGTCCGCCATGACAATGGCAAAGCTTACCGATGTTTCGGTAGATGAATACATAGCCTGCGAAAATGGTCAGCATGATTTGAGCTTTGCATTTATCTACAGATGTGCTTTAGCCTTTAACGTCGATGTTACTGATATTATAGAGGGAATAAGTCCGACTCTTAAGTCCTATACCGTTACCAGAAAGGGAGAGGGACAAAAAATTGAACAGGCACACGGTATGATTTATTATAACCTTGCACCGGAATTCAGAAAGCGTGTTTCCGAGCCACTTTACGTAAATTGTATCTATGATGAAGCTGCAGAACACCGCGATATTGAGCTGACAACACATAATGGTCAGGAATGTGACATAGTTATAAGCGGTACTTTGAAAATACAAATCGGTTCGCACAAGGAAATCCTGCACGCAGGTGATTCTATTTATTATGACAGCTCAACGCCGCACGGTATGATTGCGTTAGGCGGTGAAAACTGTGAATTTTATGCGATAGTTTTATCCGGTTCGGGTGCAGATGAGGAGAAACCTGCTACGCAGCTTGCCAACCCGAAGGAAAGTAAAACGCATCAGCCTTACAGAAGAATTTATCATAACTTTATTCATCCGACCGAGGATGAGCGTGGTGCACTTTTATCGCTCAGATTTGAAAATGAGGATAATTTCAACTTTGCATATGATGTTGTTGACGCACTGGCTGAAAAACGCCCTGATAAGCTTGCAATGCTTCATCTTGATGTAAACAAAACCGAACGCAGATTTACTTTTGATGACATGCGTAAGGAATCAAACAAGGCTGCAAACTACTTTACTTCCTTGGGAATCAAAAAAGGAGACAGAGTTCTGCTTGTGCTAAAAAGACATTATCAGTTCTGGTTCTCAATTTTAGCACTGCACAAAATCGGAGCGATTGCTATTCCTGCAACAAATCAGCTTCAGGAGCATGATTATTCATATCGGTTTAATGCAGCCGGAATAACTGCAGTTGTTGCGACAGCCGACGGTGATGTTACGCATCAGATAGACTTGGCGGAAAAAGATTCTCCGACTCTTACAACAAAAATTGTTGTAGGTGAGGCTCGTGACGGCTGGCATGATTTCAATACAGAATACGAGTTATTCAGTGATAAATATGACCGAACAGACGATACACCTTGCGGAAATGATCTGATGTTGATGTTCTTTACTTCAGGAACAACAGGTTATCCTAAAATTGCAGCACATAGCTACAAGTATCCACTTGGACATTTCGTAACTGCAAATTACTGGCATTGCGTTAATCCGGAAGGTCTGCATCTTACTATTTCGGATACAGGTTGGGCAAAATCATCATGGGGTAAACTTTACGGTCAGTGGCTTTGTGAAGCGGCAACTTTTGTTTATGATTTTGATAGATTTAACGCTGCCGATATTCTTCCTCTGTTTAAAGAATACAATATCACAACCTTCTGTGCACCGCCTACAATGTATAGAATGCTCATAAAAGAGGATTTATCGAAATACGATTTATCTACCATTGAGCATGCTACAACTGCTGGAGAGGCTCTTAATCCTGAGGTATATAATCAGTTTAAGCGTCTTACAAACCTTCATATTATTGAAGGCTTTGGTCAATCAGAAACAACACTCCTGATAGGAAACCTGTTTGGAGGAACTCATAAAATCGGCTCAATGGGTAAGCCTGTTCCGGGATATGACGTGGATATTGTTGACCCGGACGGCAACAGCGTTGGAGTAGGTAAAAGTGGTGAAATTGTTATCCGCACGTCTGAAAGAACTCCTTGCGGCCTATTCAAAGAATATTATCTTGATGATGAGAAAACAAAAGAGGCTTGGCATGATGGTTTGTATCATACCGGGGACGTTGCCACACGCGACGAAGACGGATTCTTCTGGTATGTAGGACGAATTGACGACGTTATTAAGTCCTCAGGCTACCGAATCGGACCGTTTGAAATCGAAAATGTTATTATGGAGCTTCCATATGTTTTAGAGTGCGGCGTTTCAGCAGAGCCGGACGAGGTAAGGGGACAGGTAGTAAAAGCAAGTATTGTGCTCACTAAAGGAACAGTACCGAGTGAGGAGCTAAAAAAGGAAATTCAAACCTATGTTAAAGAACACACCGCTCCTTATAAATATCCGAGAATTGTGGTATTTAGAGACGAGCTTCCGAAGACTGTAAGCGGAAAGATTATAAGAGCTAAGTTGTAAGGAGAAGCAATGAAACGTATTACATTATTTGCAGGACATTACGGAAGCGGCAAAACAAGCATTGCGGTAAGCTGGGCAAAGCACTTAAAAAAACAGGGCTTTAATGTAGCTATCGTTGACCTTGATATTGTAAATCCGTATTTCAGAACAAAGGATAGCGAAAAAGAGCTGGAGGACGCCGGAATTGAGTTAATCTGCTCGGAATATGCCAACACAAACCTTGATGCACCTGCATTGCCAAAGGAAATATATACGGCGATAAATGACAGGGAAAAACATCTTGTAATCGATGTGGGTGGAGACGACCGCGGAGCTGTTGCTTTGGGAAGATACACACCTGATATTCTTGAGGAGAATAGCTTTGAAATGCTTTTTGTGGCAAACTGCTATCGTCCGCTTACAAAAACGGCGGAGGACGCACTTGAAATAATGAGGGAAATCGAGCAGGCATCGCATCTGCCTTTTACGGCTATTGTGAATAATTCAAATATAGGAGATGCTACGACTTCAGATGAAGTTAAAAGCTCACAAGACTTCATTGAAAATCTGTCAAAGCTCAGTGGATTGCCTGTTTATATGACAACTGCAGTATCACCCGTATATGAAACAATAAAAAATGATTATTCTGATATATTTAAAATAGAATTGCAGGATAAATATTATAAAATTAATTGAAGGAGAGATAGTTATGGCGAAATTAACATTCAAAACAGACCTTTGTAAGGGCTGCGGACTTTGCGTTGATGCATGTCCGAAGAACTTGCTCACTATTGCTAAAGACAAAATCAATCAAAAGGGACATTCTCCTGTTGAAATCACCAATCAGGATGAATGTATCGGCTGTGCATTCTGTGCAACCATGTGCCCTGATTGCATTATTACTGTAGAAAGGTAGGGAGAAAAAATGACAGAAAAAGTTTTAATGAAAGGTAACGAAGCGATTGCTGAAGCTGCTATCAAAGCAGGCTGCCGCCACTACTTCGGATATCCTATTACACCGCAGACCGAGATTGCTGCGTACATGGCAAAAAGAATGCCTAAAATTGAAGGAACATTCCTCCAGGCAGAAAGCGAAATAGCTGCAATTAACATGGTTTATGGCGTTGCAGCAACAGGAAAGAGGGTTATGACATCTTCTTCAAGCCCTGGAATTGCTTTAAAGAGTGAGGGACTTTCTTATCTTGCAGGTGCGGATCTTCCTGCACTTGTTGTAAATGTGCAAAGAGGCGGTCCGGGACTGGGCGGAATTCAGCCTTCGCAGTCCGATTATTTCCAGGCAACAAAGGCAGGCGGACACGGCGATTTCAGAATGATTGTTCTTGCCCCTGCATTTGTTCAGGAAATGGCAGACCTTACAATTAAAGGCTTTGACCTTGCAGATAAATACCGAATGACTTCTATGATTTTGGCAGACGGTACAATGGGACAGATGATGGAGCCTGTAGAAATCCGCGAAGATGCTGAAATTACTACATATGATAAGCCTTGGGCTGTTACAGGTACAGGCTGCAAGCGTGAACATAATATTGTAAATTCATTGTTTTTAAAACCCGATCAGCTTGAAAAGACAAACATTGAACGCTACGAAAGATATAAGCTGATTGAAGAAAGCGAAGCTATGTACGAAGAGTTTATGATGGAAGATGCTGAAATCTGTGTTGTTGCTTTCGGTATAGCTGCCCGTGTATCTCAGAATGCTATTGTTGAAGCAAGAAAGCAGGGAATAAAGGTAGGTATGATAAGACCTATCACGCTTTGGCCGTTCCCGAAAAAGCCGCTTTTGGCAGCAGCTGACAAGGTAAATAAGTTTATCTCTGTAGAGCTTTCAATGGGACAAATGGTTGAGGACATCGAGCTTGCAATCAGATGTAAAAAGCCTGTTGAGCTTTGTAACAGAGTCGGCGGTATGATTCCGTCACCTGAAGAGGTACTTGCAAAAATTAAAGAAGCAAACGGAGGTAAAAACTAATGATCGTATTTGATAAACCAAAGGCTCTTACAGACGCTCCTTTGCATTATTGCCCGGGTTGTACTCACGGTATAATTCACCGCTTGGTGGCAGAGGCGATAGACGAACTTGGCATCGAGGGTAAGACAATAGGTGTTGCACCTGTTGGTTGCTCTGTAATGGCATATGATTACTTTAGCTGTGATATGGTTGAAGCAGCTCACGGACGTGCTCCGGCAGTTGCTACAGGTATTAAAAGGTCTGACCCTTCAAATATAGTATTTACATATCAGGGTGATGGTGACTTGGCTTCAATCGGTACAGCTGAAACTGTGCATGCAGCTACAAGAAACGAAAATATTACCGTTATCTTTGTAAATAACGCAATTTATGGTATGACAGGCGGACAGATGGCTCCTACATCTCTGCCGGGTCAGGTTACTCAGACCTCGCCTTACGGTAGAGATACAAAGCTGTGCGGATTCCCGGTAAGGGTTTGCGAAATGCTCTCAGAGCTTGAAGGACCTGAATATTTGGAGCGTGTTGCTGTAAATAATGTAAAGAACATTAAGAAGGCAAAAGCAGCCATTAAAAAGGCGTTTGAGAATCAGATTAACGGCAAGGGCTTTTCGCTTGTTGAGGTTGTCTCAACATGTCCTACAAACTGGGGTATGACACCTAAGGACGCACTGAAATGGGTAGATGATAACATGATTCCTTACTATCCTTTGGGTGTTTATAAAGACAGAAGCGGCAAGGAGGAGAAATAAATGAGTACATTTAATATTTTGATTGCAGGCTTTGGCGGTCAGGGTGTGCTTTTTGCAGGAAAATGCCTGGCATATAAGGGACTTACCGAAAACAAACAGGTTAGCTGGCTCCCGTCATACGGACCTGAAATGCGTGGTGGTACTGCAAACTGCAGTGTTATTTTAAGCGACACACCTGTAGGCTCTCCGATTGTTTCAAATCCCGACGTGCTTATCGCAATGAACCTGCCGTCACTTGATAAATACGAGAATGAGGCTGTGAGCGGAGCGAAAATCTTTATTGACTCAACGCTTATTACCAGAAAGGTTGAAAGGGAGGACGTTGAGGCATTTTATGTCCCTGCAACCAAAATGGCGGCAGATATCGGTGCTCCAACTCTTGCAAATATGATTATCATCGGAAAGATGATTAAGGAAACCGGTGTGGTTGATTTTGATACGATTGAGGTCGGTCTTAAAAAAGTAATTCCGGCAAGAAAAGCAGATATGCTTGAATTGAACCTCAAAGCCTTAAAGGCAGGTTATGATTTATAAGCTTTGGAGGAAAATGCTATGAGAATTTTATTTCAAGGCGATTCAATAACCGATGCCGGACGTTCAAGAGAAAATGATTCTAATACAGGTATCGGTTATCCCACGTTGGTAAAGGCAGCACTTGGTTTTGAAAGCCCCGATAAGTTTGAATTTTTAAACAGGGGTATAAGCGGAAACCGTGTAATTGACCTTTATGCCAGAATAAAGTCTGATATTATAAATTTAAATCCCGACGTTATGAGTATCCTGATAGGAGTTAATGATGTCTGGCATGAATATATGAATGACGCAAAAAACGGTGTAGATGCTGAAAAATACTTCAAAATTTATTCCATGCTTATTGAAGAAGTAAAAAAGGCACTTCCTGAAATTAAAATTATGATATTAGAACCGTTTACTCTAAAGGGAACGGGTAATGAAGCGTATTGGGATATATTTAAAGCAGAGGTTGAAAAAAGAGCTGAAATGGCAGAAAAGCTGGCAAAAAGCTTCAATCTGACATTTATTCCTCTTCAAAGTAAGTTTGATGATGCAGTAAAGCTTGCTCCGGCTGAATATTGGCTTGCTGATGGTGTTCACCCGACAGCTATGGGTCACGAGCTTATTAAGCGTGAGTGGATTACAGCCTTTAAGTCACTTTAATTAAAAAAGCTTTTACAACAGGATTTTTATTAAAGTCCTGTTGTTTTTTTGTTCAGACAATGGGTTTGTGTAATAAACTACCAAAATTAAATTTAACTATCGTCTTTACTTTTCATTAATTTTAAAGTATAATGGACTTTGTAATGAAAAGAGGTATGTGTAATGAAAAAAAGGATAATTGCAATAATATCGGCGTTTATGCTGCTTACTCAGCAGGTTCATGCGTCGGTTCTTGGAAGTGTTATCACAAGCTGGTCACATGAGATAGCAAATGGAACTGAATTTTATAAAAATACTTTTATGTCAGAACAGTCGGGAGTGGGGAAGCAGGCAGAATACTATGCGGAATATACTCCGAATGAAAATGTTATCCCAACAGTTGTTACCGGGCAGAAAATATGGGGACTAAAGACCATAAAGCAAGCAGAACAATACATGAAGGATAATGACATGGTGCCGCTTATAGGAATTAATGCATCGTATTTTTCATGGCAGACGGGCGTTCCGATGGGGCATGTTATTTCGGACGGCAGAATTATATCAAAGGATACCGAAACCTATCAATCAATAGGTTTTTTGGAGAACGGTAAAGCGTTTATTTCGCCCCTTTCAATCGAAACAACACTTAAATCAGGGGAAACAGTAATTGATATTGCACACATAAATAAATATAACCAGGATATTACTGATGTGGTAAATCTATATACATCTGACTTTGACGAAAATAATCACACAAATTATCCGTCCCTTAATTTGATTTTGGGAGAAATTGACGGAAATTTAGGAATTGATGATGAACTTACAGCAGTTGTTGAAGAAAAATTCAACTATACAGGATCAATAAAAATTCCGTCTGATAAGATAGTTCTCACCATTAACGAAAGTGGAAAAACAGAGCTTTTAGATGCCTTAAGCAGTTTAAATGTAGGCGATGAGATAACAATTTCGAGCAAAGCGTTAGGAAGTGACGATTGGAAGGACGCCGTTTCGGGGCTTGGAAGCGTTGGTGATACACTTGTAAAGGACGGCGAGGTACAAAGTGGTTTTGCGTCAGGAGCAGCACCACGTACCGCTGTAGGAATTACCGAAAGCGGAAATGTTATTTTCTATGTCATTGACGGTCGACAGCAGCCGTATAGCTATGGTGTGCAAATTAAGACTCTTGCAAACAGAATGAAGGAACTGGGATGCATTGATGCAATCAACTTAGATGGTGGAGGTTCTACTGCGATTTCCGGAATTTATCCAGGAACTGATGAGAACGCGGTTTTAAATTCGCCATCCGAAGGAAAACTACGCACCTGCTCAAATTACATTTTCTTAAAAAACGCCCAGCAGCCTACAGATGAGCTTGGACATTTGTACCTGTATCCGTTTGAGCAGCACTATCTGTCAGGTTATTCGGAGGAGCTATATCCCGCTGCGGCAGATACAGCATATTATAAAATGAATCTTCCTGACGGATTGGAATTTTCTGTTGACGGTACTCAAAGCAGTATTACGCCTGACGGTGTGTTAACTGCTGTCGGAAACGGAGAGTTTACCGTTGACGTAACTGACGGAAATATAACAGGAAGTGCCAAATATACAACATACGAAACGCCCACTAATATCAATGTCTATAATGCTGAAACCAACAAAGAAATCAAAAGCCTTAATCTTAAAAAAGATGATGTAATTAAACTGAATCTGACAGCCCAGCATTATTATATTGATTTAAAAACGTCCGCAAATTGCTTTGAATTTGAGGTTACAAACGATTTGGGATGCATAACCGAAAACAATGAGCTTGTTATAACCTCCGATGGCGGAGAGGGCTTTTTGAAGGTTATGGCAGGTGAATATGTAAAGGAAATACCGCTTAATGTTGAATTTGAAATACCGTTTAAAGACGTCGCAGAGCATTGGGCAAAGGATATGATTAAAGCATTATATCAGAAAAATATAATCAGCGGATATGAGGAAGAAGATGGATTGTATTTCAAGCCGGATAACAGCATGACACGCGAGGAATTTGCTGTTATAGTATGTAACTTCCTTGGAATTGACACAGAAGAATATGTTGATTTTGATTTGAGTGAATATGCCGATTATGACAAAATTTCCAAATGGGCATTGCCTTATGTTGCAGCAGTAACCGACAGGTTGCTTGTGAGCGGAAAGCTGGAGGGGGAAGATGTTTATTTTGCACCGTCTGATATTCTTTCGCGTGCTGAGGCAATTACAGTATTCGGAAGACTTATTGCGAGTGCCAAACAGGAAATAAGCTTTGCTGATAGCGACGAAATCCCGGATTGGGCTGCACAGTATGTCTCCGCAATGGTTTCGATGGGGTTTGTAAACGGATATGAGGATAATACAATTCGTCCTAACGGAAAGGTGGCTCGTGCGGAAGCTGCTACAATGATTTATAAAATGATAAACTCTGATATCTTTCCAAACGAAGAAAGTGTGCTATAAGGCACACTTTTTTCATATAATAACCGGGGTGGGGTAATGATTAAAATAGGACAGTTTTTATATATACATTTTACAGTTATCTTTTTGTTTGCGGTTTGCTATTTTAACAGAAACTTAGAAATATTACTTATAAGCTATGCAACAATTTTATTGCACGAGCTTGCACATCTTGCAGCAGCTGTTATTATAGGGCTGAAGCCATCGCATATAGCAATGCTACCGTTCGGCGTAAATTTAAAGCTTAAAAACAGTTTAGTATACAGCATTGCTGATGAGATTTTACTGTATTTGTCAGGACCGCTGTTTAATATAATAATGGCACTTTTTTTAATTCCTATGCTTAGATATGGTAGATTCTTCCAATTCTTATATTATAATAATTTAGCACTTTTTTTATTTAATATACTTCCAATATTGCCGATGGACGGAGGTGTGGTTTTAAAAAAGATTTTAGCAAGAAAAATAGGGTATAGGCAGTCCGAAAAGCTGCTGAGAATGATTTCCGCGGTTTTAATTCTATTTCTGATAATACTTCAGATATATCTGGTTTTTAAAAGCAAATTTAACTTTTCGGTTTTATTTGCAGTTATATTTTTAACAGGAAATCTGTTTACCAACAAAGAGAAATATTATTTGGATTTTGCAAAAGAATTGATTTTTTATAAAAATAAATCACAGCCGCAAATCAAAAAGGTTAAAGGTTATTTAATTAAAGAAACTGCAAGCTACCGAGAACTGGCAAAAAATTTTTCGCAAGGAAGTCATTATATTATTTTCAAAGAAAATAACCACGGTAAAATAACATCTGTATTAACCGAAAGGGAAATAATAGAGGAAATATTAAAATAAGCGATTAAAATCACAATTCAATCTAAATTAGATAAATTGCTCTTTATACAACTTAGATTGAATATTTTAATGTTATATGGCAATTATACTGCCGATATCTACAATCGGACCATTATTTAATGATATCGGCTTTACTCCATACAAATTACAAAAATCAATTATTCTGTTTGCATCTGAATGAAAATTTATATCTCCGTTAAATACCAAAGTATTTTTATCTATAAGTCCTGTTGAGCCTCCGATAAATCCATGTTCAAAGCCTTCTAATTTTATTCTGTTGTCATCAACTGCCAATACATCTATTTTATTTTTTTCTGCTGCAACCATAATATTTTTATCTGATGTTATTATAGCATTATCAGATACAACGCATATTGAGCATTTTGAATATCCTTGTTTTGTATTAATAATATTTATGTTATTTTTATTTGCATAATTGATAATTACACTGTCGGTGAATTTTTCATTACAAAAAATTTTTTCACCGACTCTTGCTGCATTATATGCAATATCAAATGGATACTTATTATTTAATCTGCTGCGTCCTTTTATAACGGTATTATCAGTGAGTTTTTCTTTAAAATATTCATACACGCTTGGCTCTGTAACTACCAGATTTTCATTCAATTTATGTATCATTATATCACTGTGACCACATATTGTGGTATAAACTGTGTTCAAGCGTGGTGTTTTAATAATATTAAATCCCATTTTACAAAGAGCATCAACTGTATCTGCTGATGCTCTGTAATCAATTACAATGTTCTTCATAAAATCATATCCTTAAATTCCTGCTCTGAAATAACTGTTACGCCAAGCTTATTTGCCTTATCCAGCTTGCTTCCTGCATCGCTGCCTGCTAAAACATATGTTGTTTTTTTAGAAACACTGGATGATGTCTTTCCGCCGAATTTTTCAATGATTGCTGATGCTTCGCTTCTTGTAAATTCGCTCAGAGTTCCAGTAAGAACAAAAGTCATATTTGCAAATCTCAAATCTTCGTTTTCATCAACAGGCTCTTCGAAATTTACGCCTGCAGAACGCAGTTTTTCAATAAGCTCAATATTTTGCGGCTCGCTGAAATATTCACAAATGCTCTCTGCCATGGTTTCGCCGATTTCATCAATCGTTACAAGCTCCTCCGCTGTAAGCTTCATAAGGTTGTCCATATTTTTTGCATATTTTGCTATAAGCTTTGATGCTTTTGCACCTACAAAGCGGATTCCAAGTGCAGTTATAAGTCTTGAAAGCGGATTTTGCTTTGAATTTTCAATGGCATTTATAAGGTTTTCAGCGGATTTTTTGCCCATCTTATCCATGTCTTCAACGTCAGCGGCTTTGATATAGTATAAATCCGCGGCATTTTTTATCATATCACGTTCAAGCAGCTGCTCGATTATTGCAGGACCTAAACCATCAATATCCATTGCATTGCGTGAAACAAAATGAATAATGTTACGCATAATTTGGGCAGGACAGCTTGCACCTGTGCATCTGAAAGCAGCCTCCCCCTCCTCCTGAACTACGCTTGCACCGCATACAGGACATTTTTCGGGCATTTTAAATATAATTTCTTCTCCTGTACGCTTGTCCGTTTTTACTTCAATAATTTCCGGGATAATATCTCCTGCCTTCTGAATTATGACAGTGTCCCCTATTCTTATATCCTTTTCGTCAATAAACTTCTGATTATGCAGCGTTGCACGTGAAACTGTTGTTCCTGCTACATGCACAGGTTCAAGCACAGCAAGAGGAGTTACAGCCCCTGTTCTTCCGACCTGAACCAATATATCTACGATTTTTGTTTCCTTCTGTTCGGGAGGATACTTATAAGCAATCGCCCAGCGAGGAAATTTTGACGTAGAGCCAAGCTGTGTCCTTAAGGAAAGGTCATTTACTTTGATTACTGCTCCGTCTATTTCAAACGGCAAAATTCCGCGTTCCTCGCCAATGTCAAGAACTCGTTTAAAAGCCGAGGCTATATCCGGAAAAACATCGTCATTCAAAATAGTTTTAAAACCCAGATGTTTCAGATAACGCAGTCCTTCAATATGACTTTTAATTTCCTTTCCTTCTATTTGCTGGATATTAAACACAAAAATATCCATTTTACGCTGTGCGGCAATTTTTGAGTCGAGCTGACGCAGTGAGCCGGCAGCAGCATTTCGTGCGTTGGCAAAGGTAGACTCCTCCAGCTCTTCCCTTTTTTCATTTACCTTCTTAAAGTTTTCCTTTGAGATGTAAACCTCGCCTCGAACCTCTAAAAACGGAATTTTTTCTGCAAGTCTCATAGGTATAGATTTAATTGTTTTCAGGTTTAGTGTTACATCTTCGCCGACATTTCCATCGCCTCTTGTAGAGCCGCGTACAAATTCTCCGTTTACATATTCAAGCGAAACGGAAAGACCATCTATTTTATGCTCCACGACATAATCATATCCGCTTACTGCATCAGAAACCCTTCTGTCAAAGTCGTAAACCTCTTCCTCGGAAAATGCATCCTGCAGGCTCTCCATAGGAACTTGGTGAACAACCTGTTCAAACCTGTCAAGTGCCTTTCCTCCGACTCTCTGCGTAGGAGATAACGGCGACAAAAACTGCGGATACTCAGCTTCCAGGTTTTCAAGCTCGCGGAGCATCATATCATATTCATAATCGGAAATTTCGGGATTATCCTCTACATAATATTTTTTTGCATGATAATCAAGCGATTCCGACAGTTCCTTAATTCTTTTTTCTATTTTATCCATAATTTATCTCCCTACGACACTTAAACTATCTCCGTAATATTGCGGAACATCACCGATAATGACTGTTTCGGCAACAGGAATTTCCGCTGTTACTGTCTCGCTTTTTGCCATAACAGCAGAGATTATCGATATTCTCACCGAGGCTGTCATATATATTTTGTGCTTTACCTGATTTATTCCGGCATTTACAAACTCATCATCAAAGTCTATTTTAGAAAAGCCGTCGATTGCTATTTTGACCGGGATTCGGTAGCCTGTTCCTTGCAGCACTGAAAAATCAGTCAAGCTGCCTATAGGTATATAAATCACCGAGTCTTCAGTATTTTCGGTAAATTTCTGAATACTTAGAGACAGCTTTGTTTTAAGCCGATTCATTTCTATTGTATCTGCACTGACAGATGTCATCTGACCTGTTTCGTTTTTATTTATGGTTACCAAGTCGGCAGAATTTATGTTTTCAAAAACGCTGTCTGCTGCTTTGTTTATAATATCTGTTGCTTTCATTTTTGCAGCATATCCCGCCTTTTCCTCAAATACCGGCTTAAAGCGTGCCAATATGCATATTGACGCAACCAAAAATGAGCATAGCAGCAAAAGAAAAAGCATAAAAAAGCAAAAACGTCTGCCTCGGTTAAGTCTGTCAGTCAATACAATTTTCATATAAATCACCTTGTAAATATAATATGAAAAAGTATTTAATTGGTGACAAAGGGAGTGCCTTTGCACTCCCAAAAGTACTTAAATTTTCTTTGTTCTGATTTCCTCTGAAAGTTCTGCGATAAATTCATCAATCGTCTTGCTGCCTATATCGCCTTCCTTTCTGGAACGAATAGAAACAACATTATTCTCAATATCCTTATCTCCGACAATGAGCATATACGGCACTTTTTCAAGCTGTGCTTCGCGGATTTTATATCCGACCTTTTCTGCACGGTCGTCAAGCTCAATTCTGATTATGCCGGCATCTTCAAGCTTTTTCTTGATTTCTCTTGCATATTCGTGATGTCTGTCCGCGATAGGAAGAATTTTAACCTGAACAGGAGCAAGCCATGCCGGAAAAGCACCTGCATATTTTTCGATAAGAAGAGCGAGTGTTCTTTCATAACAGCCGATTGAGGTTCTGTGGATAATGTACGGATTTTTCTTTACTCCGTCCTTATCAACGTATTCCATGCCGAATTTTTCAGCAAGCATCTGGTCAATCTGAAGAGTAATAAGAGTGTCCTCTTTTCCATATACGTTTTTAATCTGAATATCGAGCTTAGGACCATAGAATGCGGCCTCGCCTACGCCTACCTTGTACGGGATTTCAAGATGATTCAAAATCTTTTCCATAATGCCCTGAGCTTCGTCCCACTGCTCCTGTGTACCTATATATTTCTCTCTGTCATCAGGATCCCACTGAGAGAAACGATATGAAACATCTTCGTAAAGTCCGAGAGTTTTGAGCATATATATAGCAAGCTCCAGACAGCCCTTAAATTCATCCTCAAGCTGCTCCGGCGTACACATTAAGTGTCCCTCGGAAATAGTAAACTGACGCACGCGAATAAGTCCGTGCATTTCTCCCGACGCTTCGTTTCTGAAAAGTGTAGAGGTTTCGTTAAGTCTCATCGGTAAATCTCTGTATGAGCGTCCTCTGTTTAAAAATGCCTGATACTGAAACGGACAGGTCATTGGACGCAGAGCGAATACCTCTTTATCCTTTTCCTCATCGCCTAAAACGAACATTCCGTCCTGATAGTGATCCCAGTGTCCCGAAAGCTTGTATAAGTCACTCTTTGCCATAAGCGGCGTTTTTGTGAGCATCCAGCCGCGTTTTTGTTCCTCGTCCTCAACAAATCTTTGAAGGAGCTGAATTACTCTTGCACCCTTAGGCAGCAAAATCGGCAGTCCCTGACCGATTATATCGGAGGTTGTAAAAAGCTCAAGCTCACGTCCAAGCTTATTGTGGTCGCGTTTTTTTGCTTCCTCACGTTGCTCTAAAAATTCATTAAGCTCGTCCTTTGTCTGGAAGGCTGTTCCGTAAATTCTCTGAAGCATTTTATTATGCTCATCACCACGCCAGTATGCACCTGTCGCACTTAAAAGCTTATATGCCTTAATTTTGCTTGTGTAGTTAATATGCGGACCTGCACATAAATCAACAAAATCTCCCTGCTTATAGAAGGATATAACTTCGCCTTCAGGCAGCTCATTGATAAGCTCAAGCTTATACGGCTCGTCCTTCATAAGCTCAAGAGCCTCTGCTCTCGACAACTCAAAGCGTTCTATTTTAAGATTTTCCTTGGCAATTTTTTTCATTTCTGCCTCGATTTTTTCCAAATCCTCCGGCGTAAATGTATGCTCGGAATCAAAATCATAATAAAAACCTGTATCTATCGCAGGACCTATTGCTAATTTTGTTTCCGGAAAAAGTCTCTTTACAGCCTGTGCCATAACATGCGACGCAGAATGTCTTAGTGTTTGAAGTTCGTTCATTTCCATGGTTATTACTCCCTTTTCATATTGTGATATATTTAATCGTAGTTTTTGGGACAAAAAAACACCCCAAGAAAACTACACGCTTTCTTAGGGGTGCAAAATACAATGCACGGTTCCACCCTAATTATGATAAATCATCACTCAATTTTACTTTTAACGTAAAGCGAAACGGCAATACCTACTGTTAGTTCGATACGCGACTCCAAAGCGGTGTTCATCAACTGCCACCAAAGAAATACTTTCAGCCGCGATATTTCCTCTCTTGTTGGATTTGCAGATGATTACTGTCTTTTTCATTGTCTTTATATTATTATGACACTTTTAAAGGAAAAAGTCAAGTATTATTTAGCAAAAAATCTGTAAGCTCGTAAAGATTTGCAAAGATAAAATCAGCTCCCGCGTCCTCAAGCTCATCTTCCTCGGCATAGCCGCAGCGTACGCCAATCGACGCAATGCCGCATTTTTTTGCACCGATTATATCCTGCTTTCGGTCGCCTATCATAACAACTCTTGATAAATCCGACGGTTTTGCCATGCGGAGAACCTCGGTAATTACCTCGTCCTTATAGTTTCGTGTTCCGTCAAGCTCAGAGCCTACCGCATAATCAAAATATTTTGACATATCATACTTTTCAAGAATTTTTTCTGCAAAAACATACGGCTTTGATGTTGCAAGAGCCAAGGTTTTGCCTTTTTCCTTTAATTCCTTCAGCATAGTGCATGCACCGTCAAGCACAGTGTTTTCATATATGCCTATAGGTGAAAAGCGTTCCCGATACTTTTCTACCGCTTTTTTTGCCGCAGCATCTGAAAATCCGTATATTCCGCGAAAGGAATCGTAAAGAGGCGGTCCTATAAACCGAAGAAGTGTCGCTTCATCTTTTTCATCTATTCCGAAATATTCAAGTGCGTATTTTACACAGTTGGTAATTCCTTCTTTTGGGTCGGTCAGTGTTCCGTCTAAGTCAAACAAGCATAAGTCAAACATATTTTACCCCTCTAAATACTTTTTAAGATATTTTCCTGTGTAGGATTGTTCACATTTAACAATTTCTTCGGGAGTTCCTGCGGCAACGATATTTCCGCCGTCGTTTCCGCCCTCCGGTCCTAAGTCAATTATATAATCTGCGGTTTTAATCATATCAAGATTATGTTCAATTACAACTACGGTATTTCCTGCGTCCACAAGCTGCTGCAGGACCTTGATAAGTCTGTG
Source organism: Clostridia bacterium (assembly GCA_017621875.1). Lineage (GTDB taxonomy): Bacteria > Bacillota > Clostridia > UBA1381 > UBA1381 > UBA1738. The sequence goes on along the minus strand of JAGASE010000020.1, from coordinate 222,669 downwards.
CACATCGGCAGTATGAAGTCCCGTTGTAGGCTCATCAAGAACGTAAATAGTCTTGCCTGTCCCCTTCCTGGACAACTCTGTTGCCAGCTTCACTCGCTGTGCTTCGCCGCCTGAAAGTGTTGTTGAGCTTTGTCCGAGTTTAATATATCCTAATCCCACTTGCTGCAGAGTTTCAATTTTACGCTTAATTTTAGGAATATTCTTGAAAAATTCAACCGCTTCATCGACTGTCATGTCAAGCACTTCATAGATATTCTTGCCTTTGTACTTAACCTCAAGCGTTTCGCGATTATATCTCTGTCCCTTACAAACCTCACATGGAACAAAAATATCCGCAAGAAAATTCATTTCTATTTTAACAATACCGTCTCCCGAACACGCCTCACAGCGTCCTCCCTTTACGTTAAAGCTAAAACGTCCAGGCTTATATCCGCGTACCTTTGCCTCATTTGTCGATGCAAATACATCTCGTATATCATTAAACACGTTTGTGTATGTCGCAGGATTTGAACGCGGTGTTCTGCCTATCGGCGACTGGTCAATGTTAATTATTTTATCAAGCTTTTTAATGCCCTTGATGGTTTTATGCTTACCGGGGTGCGTTGAGGCACGATTTAACTTTTTTGCAAGCTCTTTATAAAGAATTTCATTTATCAGTGAGCTTTTTCCGGAGCCCGAAACGCCTGTAATGCAGGTAAATACACCAAGAGGAATTTTAACATCAATATTTTTTAAGTTATTCTCTGCCGCTCCGATAATTTCGATATAGTCTAAAGGAGGTCTTCTTAGTTCGGGAAGTTTTATTTTTTTTCTGCCGCTCAGATATTGACCTGTGAGCGACCGCTCCGACGCTTTTATTTCCTCAACTGTTCCCTCTGCGATAACCTCGCCGCCGTTTACGCCCGCTCCAGGACCGATATCCACTATATGGTCTGCGGCATACATGGTATCCTCATCATGCTCAACTACAATAACGGTATTACCTAAATCGCGAAGATGCTTAAGCGTTCCGATAAGTCTGTCATTATCTCTCTGATGCAGTCCTATACTCGGCTCATCAAGAATATAAAGCACTCCCATAAGTCCCGAACCGATTTGGGTTGCTAATCTGATGCGCTGTGCCTCACCGCCGGAAAGCGTTCCGGAAGAACGCGATAATGTGAGATAATCAAGTCCCACATCAAGCAAAAATTGCAGACGTGCCTTGATTTCCTTTATTATTTGTGCCGCAATAAAGGCTTCTCTTTCGGTAAGCTTGAGGTTAGATATAAACTCCATTTCCTCTTTTATCGGCATGCAGGTAAGCTCATAAATATTTACTCCGTTTATTGTTACGGCAAGAATTTCGTCACTAAGTCTTGCACCGTGACATTTCGGACATGTTGTTTCATTTATGAATTTTTCAATCTCACCTTTAGAATATTCCGAGGTGGTTTCGCGGTATCTGCGTTCCAAGTTATTTACAACACCCTCGTAAACAGCTTTAAACGTTCCGCTGCCATAATTTCTGGTATATCTGAATTCAAATTTTTCGCCATTTGTGCCATACAAAATAGTTTGCTTAACAACCTCCGGCAAGTCCTTCCACTGGGTATTAAAGTCAACGCCGAAATGCTCCATTATTCCCTTAAAATACATGTGAGCCATACTGTCGGCAATTCCCGGAGCGGACCAGCCCATGCAGTTGATAGCTCCTTCCAGAACTGTTCGGGTATCGTCAACAATCAAAAGGTCAGGGTCGATTTTTGAAAGCATACCAAGTCCGTCGCAGCAATCGCACGCTCCGTAAGGATTATTGAAGGAAAAGCTTCTCGGTGCAAGTTCCTGAAGGCTTATGCCGCAGTCGTCACAGGCATAATTTTGGCTGAAATTAAGGATTTCTCCGTCGATTATTTCCACCATCACAACATCACCGGTAAGCTCAAGAGCATTTTCAAGTGAGTCGGTAAGTCTTTTTGTTATGCCTTCTCTTATAATAAGTCTGTCAATAATAATTTCTATATTATGCTTTTTTGTCTTTTCTAAAGCTATGTCCTCCGAAAGGTCGTATTGAATACCGTCTGCTTTAACACGAACATATCCCGATTTTTTTGCATTTTCAAAAATCTTTTTATGCTCACCCTTTTTGCCGCGTATTACGGGTGCAAGAATCTGTATTTTTGTTCCCTCGGAAAGCTCCAGCACGTGGTCAACAATCTGGTCGATAGTCTGTTTTTTTACCTCCTTGCCGCACTTTGGGCAATGAGGTATACCGATTCTTGCATATAAAAGACGCAGATAATCATAAATTTCCGTAACCGTTCCGACTGTGGAGCGAGGATTTTTTGATGTTGTTTTCTGGTCGATGCTTATTGCCGGCGAAAGACCTTCAATGCTTTCTACATCTGGCTTTTCCATCTGTCCCAAAAACTGTCTTGCGTAAGAAGAAAGCGACTCTACGTATCTTCTTTGTCCTTCTGCATAAATTGTATCAAAAGCAAGCGAGCTTTTTCCCGAACCTGAAAGTCCGGTCAGCACTATCAGCTTTTCTCTCGGTATTTTAAGCGATATGTTTTTAAGGTTATGCACCTTTGCACCTTTAATAGTAATATAACTGTTCATTTTACACCCAACTCTTTTTCTAAATGTTTTATTCTGTCACGCAGCTCTGCTGCTTTTTCAAATTCGAGATTTTCTGCTGCCAAAAGCATTTCATCACGCAGGTTTTCAAGCATTACGGTATAGTCTGCAGAGGATTCCTCCGCAGCTGTCGGCTCAACTGCTTTTACGGCCTCAAGAATTTCCCGTATTTCCTTCTTTATGGTATGCGGAACAACTCCATGCTCTTTATTAAATTTGTCCTGAAGGCTTCTCCTTCGGTTTGTTTCGTCAATGGCACGCTGCATTGAGCCTGTAATTGTATTTGCATACATTATAACTTGTCCGTTTTCGTTTCGTGCAGCACGTCCGATAGTCTGTATAAGCGAGGTTTCACTTCTAAGGAAGCCCTCCTTATCCGCATCGAGTATTGCCACTAAGGACACCTCCGGCAGGTCAAGCCCCTCTCTTAAAAGGTTAATTCCAACCAAAACATCAAATTTACCCATACGCAAATCGCGTATTATTTCAGTTCTCTCTATAGTCTTGATTTCGGAGTGCATATATTTTACCTTTACACCCATTTCACGAAGATAATCAGTGAGATTTTCCGCCATTTTCTTTGTAAGCGTTGTTACAAGCACTCTTTCCTGTCTTTCGGCACGTATATTTATTTCAGAAATAAGGTCGTCAATCTGATGCTCCACGGGACGTATGATAACCTCCGGGTCAAGAAGACCTGTAGGACGTATGAGCTGCTCTGCAAAAGCTACGGAATGCTCCTTCTCATAGTCTCCCGGTGTTGCAGAGGTGAAGATAACCTGATTTATGCGTTTTTCAAATTCATCGAATTTGAGCGGTCGGTTGTCAAATGCCGACGGCAGCCTAAAGCCGTACTGAACAAGCGACTCCTTCCTGGCACGGTCACCGTTATACATGGCTCTCACCTGTGATACGGTAACATGCGATTCATCTATAAACATCAGAAAATCATCAGGGAAATAGTCTAAAAGCGTATACGGTGCCGAGCCCGGCTTTCTGCCGCTTATAAGACGGGAATAGTTTTCAATTCCCTGGCAAAAGCCTATTTCCTGCAGCATTTCAACATCATACATTGTACGCTGCTCAATTCTTTGTGCTTCTATTAGCATATTATTCTCTTTGAAAAATTGTATACGCTCTCTGAGTTCATCAAGTATTGCCGCTATTGCCAGCTGCATCTTCTCGCCGGTTGTGACATAATGTGATGCAGGAGATATTACTACGTGATTTCTTACGCCGACTATTTCGCCCGTTGTGACATTGATTTCCGCAATTCTGTCAATTTCATCGCCAAAAAATTCCACTCTGATAGCATTTTCTCCATTGTTTGAGGGAAATATTTCCACAACGTCGCCATGCACTCTGAATTTGTTTCTTATAAAATTAATATCGTTTCGCTCATACTGCATATCGACCAGCTTTTTAAGGACTTCTTCCCTGTCCTTAACCATTCCGACTCTTAAGGAAAGCATTAAGTTCTGATAATCTTCAGGGTCTCCGAGACCGTAAATGCAGGAAACACTGGAAACAATAATTACGTCTTTACGCTCAAAAAGTGCGAAAGTGGCACTATGGCGAAGCTCATCTATTTCATCGTTCACCGATGAATCCTTTTCAATGTAGGTATCAGATGCCGCGATGTATGCCTCCGGCTGATAATAGTCATAATACGACACAAAAAATTCCACCGCGTTGTTCGGAAAAAATTCCTTAAACTCGCTGCAAAGCTGTGCCGCAAGAGTTTTGTTGTGTGCCAGAACAAGCGTAGGCTTATTAACTTCAGCAATTATATTTGCCATGGTAAAGGTTTTTCCTGAGCCTGTTACGCCCACAAGAGTTTGGTATTTCATACCCTTTTTGATACCGTCGGTAAGCGTCCTTACAGCCTGCGGCTGGTCTCCCGACATCTGAAAATCCGATACAAGTTCAAATTTGTCCATCGCTGTGCCTTTCTTAATATGCATAAAACGTATCGCCCAAAGCTTGGCGATACGTTATTGATATTGCTTCATATTTATCCGTTTATGTCGCCGATTTCGTACATAACCATTGCCAGTATAGCTTCTCCTGCAGTTTCTGTACGAAGGATTCTCTTTCCAAGAGAAATGGTTGGTATACCATTTTTGATAAGCTCTTCAATTTCCGCTTTGTCAAATCCACCCTCAGGTCCAATTATAAATGCAACCGATTTCGGACTTTCAGAAGCTTTTAACAGAGGCTTTAAATAGTGTCCGTCTTCACATTCATATGCAGCAAAAGCTACATCTGCAGTCTTTAAAATTTCTATTGCCCCGGAAATATTTACAGGGCTATGTATTGTCGGAATAATCCCTCTGCCGGACTGCTTTGCCGCCTCGCGTGATATTTTCTGCCATCTGTCAAGCTTTTTATTATTTTCAATTTTCGCCACACACCGCGACATTTCACATGGATATATTTCGCAAACACCAAGCTCGGTGGTTTTTTGTATGATATAATCCATTTTTGCCGCCTTTGGGACTCCCTGTATAATTGTTACATGAATATTTGACTCTGTTTGTGCCTTACTTTTTTTGGTTATCTCACACTCAATTTCCTTTTCACAGGATATAATGCGTGCAGTATAATCATTTCCCATTCCATCGCAGCAGATTATTTCATCACCCACGCCATACCTCAGCACCTTAGTAATATGCTTTACATCTTCACCGTTTATTATAAGCTTGTCCGAAAAAACATTTTCTCTCGGAATAAAAAATTTTGACATATATGCTCCTAAATCCTGTTTTAAATAAGCTTACACTTATATTCTACCCAATCTGCACTGCTGCTTTCCGAAACAATTGCAAAGCCGCTTTGCAAAAGTGCCGCAGTAACATCAGCCGCTCTGTCCCTGATTATTCCCGAGGTTATGAATGTGCCGTCTGTCTTTAACGCCTTTTTCACAATCGGAAGTGCGGCAATTATAACATCGGCAACGATGTTAGCAAGAACAAGGTCATACTTTTTCTCCAAAACCTTGCTTTGCACGTCCTCATCGGAAAGTATGTTGCCTATAATAACATTGTACGCATCCTTTGAAAAACCATTTCTTTCAAGATTATCATATGCGGTGTCCACTGAATTTGGGTCAATATCCACAGCGATTGCGGATTTTGCACCGTACATAAGCGAAACTATTGATAAAATTCCGCTGCCGCAGCCCAAGTCAAGCACATCGTCACCGTTTTTTACTACCGACTGAATATCTTCAAGACAAAGTCTTGTCGTATGATGCGAGCCTGTTCCAAAGCTAAGCCCCGGATTTATTTCAAACACTTTTTTATCGGCGATTTCGGTGCTTTCCCAAAACGGCTTAACAACAAGACTGTCGCCTATCTCCATTGTATGAAAATACTTCTTCCAATTATTGCTCCAGTCTTCTTCCTTGATGTCATTAAGGGAAATCTCTAAGCGACCAAACGCACCCTCTTTATCATATTCCTTAAGCTCGATGATTGAGCTTTTAATTGCAGCAAGAATATCTGGGTCGTTTGCACTGATATATGTTTTGACGCAGGTCTCGCCCTCTTTTTGCTTTACAAGCTCATCGTCAACATAGTCCCATATGCTTTTGTTCTGCTCCAAAAAGTCCTTGAAATCCTGCTCGTCTTCAATCTCAATTCCGTAAATTCCAAGCTGCAAAAGTCGTCCCGAAACAGCTTCAATTCCCAAAGATGTTGTATAAATGCAAACCTGTATCCAATCCATAGCTTCTCCTTAATCCAAATAATCCTTAAGCTTTTTGCTTCTCGACGGGTGGCGAAGCTTACGAAGTGCCTTTGCCTCAATCTGTCTGATACGCTCACGGGTAACGTTAAATTCTTTTCCGACTTCCTCCAGGGTTCGCTGTCTTCCGTCTTCAAGACCGAAACGCAGCTTTAAAACCTTTTCTTCACGAGGAGTGAGAGTTCTTAAAACATCAACAAGCTGTTCTTTAAGCATAACAAAGCTTGCGGCCTCTGACGGTGCCGGAGCGTCATCGTCAGGAATAAAATCACCAAGATGACTGTCCTCCTCCTCACCTATCGGAGTTTCCAATGAAACCGGCTCCTGTGAGATTTTAGATATTTCTCTCACCTTTTCTACAGGCATATTAAGCTCTTTTGCAAGCTCCTCAGGCGTCGGCTCTCTGCCAAGCTCCTGAACAAGCTGACGCGAAACTCGGACAAGCTTATTAATGGTTTCAACCATGTGCACAGGAATACGTATTGTTCTTGCTTGGTCTGCAATGGCTCTTGTGATAGCCTGTCTTATCCACCATGTTGCGTAGGTGCTGAACTTATATCCCTTTGAATAATCAAATTTATCAACAGCCTTTATAAGACCGAGATTTCCCTCCTGAATAAGGTCCAGGAACATCATTCCTCTGCCGACATATCTTTTTGCAATACTTACAACAAGACGAAGGTTTGCCTCTGCAAGCTTTTTCTTGGCTTCTTCGTCGCCGTCTGCCATCTTCTTTGCAAGTGCAGTCTCTTCCTCGGCATCTAAAAGATTTACCTTTCCGATTTCCTTTAGGTACATTTTAACGTGGTCGTCTATGCTGATACCCTCAGGGACAGATAAATCCTCAAGCTCCTCCTTGGAAACCTCTATCTCCTCAAGCTCCTTATCAAGGTCCTCAACGACCTCTATGCCTTCCTTTTCGAGCATGTCATAGATTGTTTCCATTTCCTCCGGAGAAAATTCCGTATCAAAAAAGGATTGGATTATATCCTTGTGAGTAAGGACTCCCTTTCTTTTTCCCTTTTCGATTAAATCTTTAACTATTTGTTTCTTGTTTTCTAAATCTGACATTATTTGTTCCCTTCCAATTTCAGCCGTAAAGATAATAGCTCCTTTATTTTTACGGCATCGTTTTCGTTTGTTGCTTTTTCAAGCTCCCCGTTTAGTCTATCTAATTTGATGCTGTTTACAAGCTGCAGTATAGTGTTGTCTTCGTCACCGTAGGTTTCAAGATTACAGAATATCTTGGAGATAAAATCTGCATCATCTCCGCTGAATTTGTTAATAATCATCGCCGGCTCTATAATCTCGTTCTTTTCGTGACAGGCGTAAACTATTTCGGCAAGCTTCTTTAGTGCATCGGTGGAATATTCGGACGGAGGAAATTCCTCCTTAACCCGCAAATAAACCCGTCTGTTGTCGATTATTAAGCTCAGAAGCCGCCTTTGGGCATCAATTATTTTTATGTCTACATCGGATTTTTTCTCGCGAGAGACAACCTTCGCCGTTTTAACAGTTCCGCTTGCTATCTTGTCTTGCGATTTTGTTCTTTTAAGCTCCGCATATATGGCGTCCTTGCTGATTTCAGTTTCATCTGAAATCTTTTTTACATATGCGTCAACCTCAATCGCACTGACAATTCCCGACAAAATTTTCGCCGCTCCCTGCACAAACAAAATTTTGCCGTCAGGGTTGTCCAAATCGAAATTTGATTTTAATGTGCGAAGCAGATATTCGGTAGATGGCAAAGCTTCGGCAATAGCACGCCTGAATAGCTCAATTCCGTTATTTTTTATGTATTCGTCCGGGTCCTTTGCACCCTTAAGACGCATAACACGGCATTTCCCTCCAACGCTGTTTATAATATCAATCGCACGACGCGTAGCAGTTTGTCCGGCTTCATCACTGTCATAGCAAAGCAGAATTTCCCCTGTATACTTCATAAGCAGCTTTGCCTGATTTTCGGTAAGTGCGGTACCGAGCGTCGCGACAATGTTTGTAACCCCTGCCTGATACACCGAAATTACGTCCATATACCCTTCGCAAAGTATGCACTGTTGAGCGTTGCCTTTTTTTGCAAGATTAAGAGAAAAAAGATTTTTTCCTTTATTGAAAACAGGTGTTTCGGCAGAATTGAGGTATTTTGGCGGCTTATATCCGTCCTTTTCGACGTTATTGATGATTCTGCCTCCAAAAGCTATCACATTTCCTCTTAAATCAATAATCGGAAACATTACTCTGCCACGGAATTTATCATAAACTTTACCGTTTTTGGTTACGCATAGTCCTGCCTCCAAAAGCTCGTCATCATTAAAACCAAGACTGTTCATATGCTTTTTTAAGACGTCGAAGCTGTCGGGGGCATATCCAAGTCCATATGCGGTTATGGTTTTTGCTGAAATTTTTCTTTCGGAAAAATATTCAAGTCCGCATTTTCCCGCCTCGTCCTTGGTCAGCTTTTCATAATAAAAACGAGCTGCGGCTTTATTCATGGAGTAAATTCTCTTTTTCTTCTGATAAAGCTTATCATCAACAAGATTATCCTCCTCCGGAAGAATTATACCCACGCGGTCCGCCATAAGCTTTAACGCCTCCAGAAAATCCAACCCTTCAGAACGCATAACAAACTGTACAAGATTTCCTCCTGCACCGCAGCCGAAACAATGAAAAAGCTGCTTGTCCTGATTAACGTGAAAGGAAGGAGATTTTTCCTTATGAAACGGACACAGTCCCGTATAATCACGACCGTTTTTTCTGAGCCTTACATACTGGGAAACATAATCCACAATATCGTTTTGTGAAAATATTTCATTTATCAGCTCATCGGAATATCTTGGCATAAAAATCTCCTTTCCTAAGTATTTTGATTTCGTCCATATTATTTATTCGACGTTTAGAACGAAAAATCCTTTATTTTTATATGTAATTTTACCTTTTTCTTTAAAATTATACTAAAAGCTGTAATTTAAAATGGCATTTGCAAGACTTTCACACTGTTTTATTGCATATTCATCCTCATTTGCAGGACGTTGTGCCGACACTCCGAAATGCCCCATTCCAAGAGCACTTCCGTTTCCAATTACTTTCATTCCCAGAACAAGACCGCAGGACTGAATATGGTCAATAGTTCTTTCCTGACCGCCGTATTTTGAAGCTCCCACGCTTACAGCCGCCATCGGCTTTCCGAGCCATTCCTTATTTGCACGTATTGCACGCGTTTTATCAAAAAACGCCTTCATTTGTGCCGACATTGAGCCAAAATAAACAGGTGATGCAAAAATAACAAAATCTGCTCTTGCTACCTTTTCATAAACAGCTTCAAGCTCCGTTCCCTTGTAGCACCGCTTATCGCATGGATTTGAGCAGCTTACGCAAAACGGTGTTTTTGCTGCGGTCATTGCCGAATGAAGATTTACAATTTCACATTCCGCGTCTTTGCAGTGCGAAATTATTTCTTTAAGTAAAAATGCAGTGTTTCCGTCCTTGTTCGGGCTCCCGTTTAGTGCCAGAATATACATCAAGATAACCGTCCTTTCCTGTGCTATTCACACAGCAAATATTTTAGGATAAAGCTTTACCCATACTAAATATACGACAAAATAATTGCAAATCCCTTTTTTAACGAAAGGGGACTCGCCGAATTACGAGTCCCCGCCTCCAAAAGCTATACAATCACTCGATCGATTCAATGATTGCATAGTCTCCGTCCTTTCTTTTATACACAACATTTAATTCATCGGTTTCGTGGTTTTTAAATACAAAGAAATTGTGACCCAAAAGGTTCATTTGCAATACGGCCTCTTCTGCACTCATCGGCTTAACGTGAAAACGTTTTGTTTTGACAATATTGAATTCCGAGCTTTCCTCCCCGTCAACATAATCGTCTCCGCTTAAAAGTCTGCCGTCATCAAATGCTTCTCTGCGTGTTTTCTTTTCCAGCTTTGTTTTATTTTTACGTATCTGACGCTCGATTAAATCTACCACTTTATCCGCCGCCGTAAATACGTCTACATCTGTCACCTCCGCACGATATATCATGCCCTCCGAATATATAGTTGCTTCGATATATTCTTTATCCTTTACGGTTCCGATAACAATTCTTGCCTCCGCCTCCGATTTAAAGAATTTATCGAGCTTTCCGATTTTTTTCTTAATGTACTCCGAGTTCTTCTCATTTACAGTAATTTTTCTTCCAATGATGTTAAATTTCATACGCTCATCTCCCTTTGTACTACTTGAGATTTTTAATCTCTACTTAATATATACCCTCATTTCATATATATTAAACATTTTATGTTGAAATTTTTGAAAAAAAAGGTTATAATAGTAAATATTGTGAAAGAGGTGATTTTTTTGATAAGTGCAGTTGTTACGGTATTAGTTTTTTCTTTGGCGGCCGTTAGTTTATTTTATTCCCGAATATCGTACGAGAGAACACCGTCCGCCTCAAAAAAACACTTAAGCTTTGTACTTGTTTTGTCAGCTGCATTTACAGTGCGGCTTTTTGCTGCGTTCTTCTATTCCGGACATCCTACCGATATGAGCTGCTTTGATTCATGGTCAGATATGATTTTCGCCGAAGGCTTTGGCAGCTTTTATACCTCAGATGCCTTTACCGATTATCCACCGGGATATATGTATGTTCTTTATTTTATAGGCTTTGTTAAAGACACGCTCAGCCTTAATAAAGCTATATCATATATTCTGCTTAAGCTGCCTGCTATAGTTTGTGATTTACTATGCGGAGCGGTCATATATAAGCTTTCAAAGAAGAACAGCAATTCATATTATTCAAGTATTTTTTCCGTACTGTTTCTCTTTAACCCTGCGGTGATTTTTAATTCCGCAATATGGGGACAGGTGGATTCGGTTTTCACTCTTTTTGTGCTTATAATGCTTTACTTCCTTACGGAAAGAAAAACGGCAGTTTCGTATTTTGCCTTTGCCATCGCAGTTTTCATAAAGCCGCAGGCACTGTTTTACACACCCGTTCTTATTTACGCAATAATTGAAAATGTATTTTTGAACGGTTTTTCAAAAAAGAAATTTATTATAAATTTACTTTCGGGACTTTGTGCCATTGCATTGATGTTTGCTCTTGCCTATCCTTTTGGCATCGGCAATGTTATTGAGCAATACAAAGCTACAATAGGCTCGTACAGCTATGCTTCGGTAAATGCATATAATATCTGGACAGCTCTGGGATTAAACTGGGCAGAGCTGAATCCGCTTATTTCCGCAGTGGGATATTTAGCAATCGTAGTTATTGTTGCATTTTCGGCTGTTATCTTTTTTTCAAAAAAGTCGGAAAATAAATATTTTTATACAGCGGCATTTATCTGCTTTTCTACTTTCATGCTTTCTGCAAAAATGCATGAACGCTATGCATTCCCAGCCTTGCCGCTTATGCTTTGTGCATGCTGTATGTCGCTTAAAAAGAGAGAGTTTGGGCTTTATATAGGAATTTCCGCCGTACAGCTTTTGAATATGGTTCATGTTTTGTTTTATTACAGCCCTGAAACGTTTTATAATTCAGGCTTTGTGCCGATAAGCCTTGTTATCAGCTGGCTGTCGGTTATTTTGCTTCTGCTTTTTTGGATATATTCCAAAAAGGAATATTGCACCAAAGTATCAAAAACACCTATTCCGCCGGAGCGTTCGGAAGCTCTTCCTTCTGTAACAAAGCGTGACATGGCGGCAGCTGTAATAATTACACTTATATATTCTGCTGTTGCACTCTATAATCTCGGAGATACGTCTGCACCTCAAACCTACGAAACTCTTGAAGCAGATACCCCAATTACAGTAAACTTAGGCGAAAATACAGAGATATCGGAAATTAAAATATATTTAGGTGCTTTGGAGCTTTCTGCGAACAGAAGGCTGGATTTGTCATTAATCGACGAAAACGGCAGCGTAACATACTCGCAAAAGCTCGAAAACGGAAATGTGTTTTTCTGGACAACCCTTCAAGATATATCTGCCTCCGCCCAATATCTCACAATATCGGCAAGCGATACCGTATATATACTTGAAATGGGTATTTATGATGATGAAAAAAGGCTTATTACTCCTGATACAGCCTCAAAGCTTTTTGATGAGCAAAGCTGTGTTCCTGCTTTTGAAAGCTTTCGAAACAGCACATATTTCGACGAAATTTATCATGCTCGTACAGCATATGAGTTTTTGCACAAAATGCCGGTTTATGAATGGACGCATCCGCCTCTTGGAAAAATTTTTATTTCCCAAGGAATACGGTCTTTTGGAATGACACCATTCGGCTGGCGTATTGTCGGAACACTGTTTGGAATTTTAATGATACCGACTATCTATATTTTCTCAAAAAAAATGTTCGGTATGACCTGGCTTTCTGCCTGCACCTCCCTGCTGTTTGCATTTGATTTTATGCATTTTGCTCAGACAAGAATTGCAACGATAGATGTATATGTAACCTTCTTTATAATGCTTATGTATTTGTTTATGTATAAGTATTACTGCATAAGCTTTAACGATACATCTTTAAAAAAGACCTTTATTCCGCTCGGACTTTGCGGAGCGGCAATGGGCTTTGGAATTGCATGTAAATGGACGGGAATTTATGCCGGAGCAGGGCTTGCGGTTATCTTCTTTATTTGTCTTTACAAAAGATATCGCGAAGGGAATACGGAATTTAGGATAAAAGCGTTTAAAACAATTATGTTTTGTCTGCTTGCATTTATTGCCGTGCCAATAGGGATTTATCTTTTATCATATATTCCGTTTGTACGATGCAGCAAATCGGGCATAGACAGCATAATTCAAAATCAGATTGATATGTTTACCTATCATGGGAAAACTGTTGTTTCGGCAGAACACGCATTTTCATCACTCTGGTATATGTGGCCGATAAATTTCCGCCCGATTTGGTATTATTCCGGCACAAACGGTGATTTAACCGAAAATATAAGCTCATTTGGAAATCCACTTATCTGGTGGAGCGGCATAGCTGCGTTTTTCTATTGCTTATATGACGCAATACGCAATAAAAACAAGAATGCACTTTTTTTAGTAATTGCCTATCTTGCACAATTAGCACCATGGATACCTGTAACAAGAACAACCTTCATTTATCACTATTTCCCGTGTGTACCCTTCGTTGTGCTTATGCTTGCACACACTGCATGCAGGCTTTATGAAAAAAAACGAAGCTACAAAATATATTTTGCAGCATATACATTGCTTGCAATCATGCTTTTTATATTGTTTTATCCCGTGATTTCGGGATACCCGATAAACGGAGATTTTGTAAGGGATTTTCTGCGGTGGCTGCCATCGTGGCAATTAATCGGTTAGAAAGGAATTGTTAATCATGAGAAAAATTTCATCAGAAAAAATCACTCAGGCTGTAAAGGAGATGTGCATAAAAGCCAACTGTTATATTGACCCTGCAATCAAAGCGGCACTTAAAAACGCACTTGAAACAGAAAAATCCGACGTAGGAAAAAATGTACTGAAAAATCTTTTGGAAAATGCTGAAATTGCCGGCAAAAAGGAGATTCCCATCTGCCAGGATACAGGCATGGCGGTATTTTTCATTGAAGTAGGTCAGGAGGTTTATATTGAAGGAGATAACCTCTCGGTTGCTGTTGAAAAAGGCGTTAAGGCAGGATATACAGACGGATATCTAAGAAAATCGGTTGTTGAAGACCCGCTTAACAGAGTAAATACAAAGGATAACACGCCGCCTGTAATACACTACACCTTCACAGACGGCGACAAGCTTAAAATCACCTTTGCACCAAAGGGCTTCGGCAGCGAAAATAAATCCGCTTTAAAAATGCTGAACCCGTCTGACGGCGTAAACGGCGTGATTGACTTTGTTACAGAAACGGTTAAAAAAGCCGGTGCAAATCCATGTCCTCCAATGGTTGTCGGAGTCGGAATCGGCGGAACCTTTGAAAAGGCAGCACAGCTTGCAAAGCTTGCTCTTACAAGGGATATTGACACAGCTAACGAAAATCCGTATTATGCTGATTTGGAAAAGCTGCTGCTTGAAAAAATAAACAAGCTTGGCATCGGACCGCAGGGCTTTGGCGGAACAACAACCGCACTCGGAGTCAATGTTGAATACTTCCCCACTCACATTGCAGGGCTTCCGGTAGCGGTAAATATCAACTGTCATGCAACGCGGCACGAAACAGTTATTATATGACGCTTGATGTAATATACAAAAAAAATAAGGGTTACATCATAAATTTGTATAGATTTTTAATTGAAAAAAATACCGATTTATGATAGAATATACATAAAATTTAATTATTATGCAAGGAGAAGACTATGGCTGAGAAAATCAAAATGAAAACACCGCTCGTTGAAATGGACGGCGACGAAATGACAAGAATCATTTGGAAGATGATAAAGGATATACTTCTTATCCCTTATATCGACCTTAAGACAGAATATTATGATTTGGGACTTGAATACAGAAATGAAACCGATGATCAGGTTACTGTGGATTCTGCAGAGGCAACAAAAAAATACGGCGTTGCGGTTAAATGTGCTACCATAACACCTAATGCTGCACGCGTTGATGAATATAACTTAAAGCAGATGTGGAAATCGCCAAACGGTACTATCCGTGCTATCTTAGACGGTACTGTTTTCCGTACGCCGATTATAGTAAAAGGTATAACACCTTACATTCCCACATGGACAAAGCCTATTACTATCGCACGTCACGCATACGGTGATGTATATAAAAATACCGAAATGCAGGTAAAAGAAGGAAGCAAATGTGAGCTTGTTTGCACCGATAAGGACGGAAATGAAACCAGAAAGCTGATTTATGACTTTGACGATACCGACGGTATCATTCAGGGACTTCACAATAAAGATAATTCCATTGCAAGCTTTGCACGCTGCTGCTTTAATTTCGCACTTGACACAAAGCAGGATTTGTGGTTTGCCACAAAGGACACTATTTCAAAGCAGTATGACCACCATTTCAAGGATATTTTTGCGGAAATATATGAGAATGAGTATAAGGAAAAATTTGAAAATGCCGGTATAGAATATTTCTACACCTTAATTGATGACGCTGTGGCAAGAGTTGTGCGTTCAAACGGCGGATATATCTGGGCGTGCAAGAACTACGACGGCGATGTAATGAGCGATATGGTTGCGACTGCCTACGGAAGCCTTGCAATGATGACATCTGTGCTTGTTTCGCCGGACGGAATTTATGAGTATGAGGCTGCACATGGCACAGTTCAACGCCATTATTATAAGCATTTAAAGGGCGAGCCTACTTCCACAAACAGTGTTGCCACACTTTTTGCATGGACAGGGGCTTTGAGAAAACGCGGTGAGCTTGATGAGCTTCCGGAGCTTTGCAGCTTTGCCGATAATCTTGAAAAGGCTACTATTGATACAATCGAGAGCGGAATTATGACGGGCGATTTAGCAGCCCTCTCTACCCTGCCGAATATAACCAAGGTAGGAACAGAAGAATTTCTTCTTGCCGTAAATGAAACTCTGAAAAAAATGATGTAATATGAACAGATTTATACGCAGTGAAATTCTTATTGGAAAAGAAGCCGTTAAAAAGCTGAAGAATGCAAAGGTAATTGTTTTCGGTGTCGGCGGCGTAGGCTCATTTGTGTGTGAAGCTCTGGCAAGAGGCGGCATCGGTACTATTGCTTTAGTTGATAACGACACCGTTGCGGAGAGCAATATAAACAGACAGCTTATAGCGCTTTCCTCCACTATTGGAAAATCCAAAGCTGACGTAATGGCAGAAAGAATACGCGATATCAATCCCGAATGCAACGCTACACCGATAAATTGCTTTTATACCAGGGATAGAGAAATTGACATATCCGAATACGACTACATCATAGATGCAATTGATACCGTTACCTCTAAGCTTACTCTTATAGAAGAAGCAAATCGGTTTTCAGTGCCGATTATCAGCTGCATGGGTACAGGAAATAAACTGGACCCAACAAAATTTGAAATAGCCGATATCTACAAAACCTCGGTCTGCCCTCTCGCACGAGTGATGCGACGTGAGCTTAAATCAAGAGGAATTAAGCGGCTTAAGGTACTTTATTCAAAAGAAGAACCGCTTAAGCCGGATTCTGATATCGACGAAGTATCGTCAAAACGTCAGGTTCCCGGCAGCGTATCCTTTGTACCTCCTGTTGCAGGTATGATTATTGCCGGAGAAGTAATTAAAGATTTAATAAAATAAAAATCAAAGCGGAAATCTGCTTTGATTTTTTTGTATATCAACTAACGGTTGATGCTATTTTTTTCCTTATACCTTGACTATTCTCTATAAAAATTGTTATACTATTTTTTAATAAGCTCGGAGGTATATTATGAATTATTCTGAAAAAATATTATATTTAAGAACTAAAAACAATCTCTCTCAGGACAGGCTCGCAAAGCTGCTTAATATAAGCAACAGAGCTGTGTCTAAATGGGAAACCGGAATATCAAGACCTTCAACCGATAATTTTCACAAGCTTGCAAAGCTGTTTGGTGTACCATTGGAATATTTTTTTGATGCAGCTTGTGATAGCGACAAGCAGAAATCACAGCAAGCAACAGGAATGCAATCTTTAAAAGAATTATATAAAATCGGCTCAGGGCCGTCAAGCTCACATACGATGGGACCCGAAAAAGCGTGTAGATTTTTTCTTAAAAAAAACAAAAATGCCGATTTCTTTAAGGTGATACTTTATGGCTCGCTTGCAAAAACCGGTATCGGTCACGGGACGGACAGAGTTATTAAAAAAACCTTTGGTGCCATCCCCTCCTGCATTGAATTTAATTATACTGAGGAAGATTTGCCTCATTCCAATACCATGGATATACTGGCTTTTAAAAATAATGCGATGATTGATAAAATACGGATTATGAGCATTGGTGGAGGAAGTATTGAGATTGAAGGGTATAAAAATATCACTCCCGATGATATTTATATTCATACGACCTTTTTAGGTGTAAAAAAATACTGCGAGGATAATAATTTAAGTATCTGGCAGTATATTTTAAAGTTTGAAGGCGAAGAGATTATCGAATATCTTATGAAAATATGGCAGACGATGAAGCAAAGCATCAGCCGCGGACTTAATTCGGAAGGGATACTCCCCGGAGGGCTTAATGTACAACGAAAGGCAAAATATCTTTTTTCACAGCGGCATATCGACGAAAGCTCGGAAACAAGAGAAAACCGAATGGTTTGCTCCTATGCATTTGCAGTAAGCGAAGAAAACGCCTGCGGTAATACCATAGTCACAGCACCCACCTGCGGAGCTTCTGGAGTTGTACCTGCCGTTCTTTATTATCAGCAGCTAAAAAAAGGCTTTAGTGACGATGACATAGTTAGGGCTCTCGGTGTTGGAGGGTTAATCGGAAATTTAATAAAGACAAACGCTTCTATTTCCGGTGCGGAATGCGGCTGCCAGGCAGAAATAGGAAGTGCGTGTGCAATGGCTTCGGCAATGTTGGGAGAGCTTTTCGGACTTGATATAGAACAAATCGAGTACGCTTCAGAAATTGCTATAGAGCATCATTTGGGGCTTACATGCGACCCTATCTGCGGACTTGTGCAGATACCCTGTATAGAACGCAACGCCGTTGCAGCTATGCGTGCAATTAACGCAGTAAGTCTTGCCAATTTTTTGAGCGACACAAGAAAAATTTCGCTTGACAAGGTTATTAAAACAATGAAGGAAACGGGCTATGCACTTTCCAAGGAATACAAAGAAACGAGCGAGGGCGGACTTGCAAAAATATGGCTTGACTAAAACTACAAAAGGCAGAGTGGTGTGAAAACCATTCTGCCTTTTAGCTTTTTTAATGAATAACAACTGTTTTAGTATTTTCGTTATAGAAAACCTGAGTGTCGAGTGCCTCTGCAACAGCACGAATTGGAACTAACGTTCTTTCGTTCTCTATAACAGACGGCGAATCAATTTCAATTTTCTCTGCATTTTTGAAGAAGGAGCTTTGACCTACCTGCATTGTTATAATATCGCTGCCCTTATTTGCAAAAATTGTTTTTGTTTCTCCGTCCCAGTTTACAACAGAGCCGAGAGCTTCAAAAATATTACGCATAGGAACCATAACTCTGTCATTTATGATAATAGGAGCAACATCAAAATCAAGATACTTTCCGTTTAACATAACTAAAATAGAGTTTCCTTCATCGTATGACAGAATTTTGTTTTCCCAAAGAGCAATGCGTTGCAGCTTTGTTCTTATTTTTCCGAACATGCTATCCTCAGTAAGCTCATTGTCAAGCTCAAACACAGCCTTAAAGTCCTCAAAGTCGATATCTCCGATATAATTCTTTATCGGCATATTATCCTCAACATCCTTATATAAGGTGTCCTTTGTAATCTCAAAATCACCCTTACAATACATCTTCATCTCAGCGATAGCCTCATCAAGATTTATTTGATGAAGCTCAGCCATTTTTTCCACAGTAATGTAAGAATATGCAGCTGTTTCATTTGTGTCGGCAGGCATATCCTCAGGAAGACCGAAATATTCTTTAAATTCCTCTACTGTCATTTCTGCATCATCTGCAATGTCCTGCAAAGTCATATTATATGCATTTACATAATCCAGTTCATTATACTTATTGTACTCAGCACTCGCACTTGCAGTCAGAATAACAAACAACGCTGCAAGCAGCACACTTACCTTTTTAACCATTTTTAAAACTTCCTTTCTTTTATCTTTTATCAAGCGGCACATATTCTGTCTTTTTTGAGACGGATTTATATGCCGGACGTATGATTTTATTTGCATTAATCAGCTCTTCAATTCTGTGAGCACTCCAGCCTGCAATTCTTGCTGTTGCAAACATCGGAGTATAAAGCTCATCGGGCAGTTCAAGCATTGAATATGCAAAACCGCTGTAAAAATCGACATTCGGGCTAACGCCCTTATAAATTTTGCGTTTTTCTGCAATAACCTGTGTTGCCAGCTCTGCCACCTTGGTATATAAAATATATTCGTCGTATCTTCCCTTTTCCTCCGACAGCTTTCCTACAAAGCTTTTAAATATTTCGGCACGAGGATCGGAGATCGAATACACAGCATGTCCCATACCATAAATCAATCCTGATTTGTCGAACACTTCTTTAGCAAGCAGCTTTTGCAGATATGTCTTAATCTGCTCATCGTCCTTCCAATCGGTAATATTTTTCTTGAGGTCATCAAACATATATTTAACCTTGATATTTGCACCGCCGTGCTTCGGACCTTTAAGCGAGCAGAGGGACGCTGCAACAGATGAATATGTGTCGGTACCAGATGAGGTTACTACATGAGTTGTAAATGTGGAGTTATTTCCTCCGCCATGCTCGGCATGCAGCACCAGTGCCATATCCAGAATACGTGCTTCAAGATGTGTAAACACCTTATCCGGTCTCAGCATCCGCAGAATATTTTCTGCAGTGGACATTTTCGTACTTGGTCTGTGAATATAAAATCCCTTAAGCTTCTCATAATGATTATACGCATGATACGCATATACCGATAAAAGCGGAAATGTTGCAATAAGCTGCAGGCATTGCCGAAGAACATTAGGAATACTTATGTCGTTGGCGTTTTTATCGTATGAATAAAGAGTAAGCACGCTTCTTGCCAGGGAATTCATTATGTCGCCGTTTGGTGCTTTCATTATTACATCTCTGACAAAATTAGTCGGCAGAGAACGATACTTACACAGAAGCTTCTCAAAACCGACAAGCTCATCTTGATTCGGAAGTGCACCGAAAAGCAGCAAATAAACCGTTTCTTCAAAGCCAAATCTGTCATCATTGTAAAATCCGTCTACAAGCTCATGGATGTTAATTCCGCGGTAATAAAGCTCACCCTCGCATGGCGTTTCTGCACCGTCAACAACTTTTGTTGAGTTTATGGTTGAAATTTCCGTAAGACCTGTAAGTACGCCACGTCCGTCTAAATCACGAAGTCCGCGTTTAACCTCATTCACTGTATAAAGCTGAGGATCAATATTGCTGTTTTCTATACATTTTTCTGCTAAGGAATAAATTTCGGGAGTAATTGCAGAGTGTCCTGAATTTTGCATGTTAATCATCTCCTTTTCTAAAAATATTCCCTTCCCTTGTCAATAATTATACTATAATTTTCTATTTTTTGCAATAGAAAATTATATATTGACTTTATTGCGGCATTTTATAATTATAAAAAAGGTTTTCGTGGCTTTATCTCATATAATAGTGTAAAATGAAGAAATAATGCAGAACGCTTCCGGCAAGCACAAAAATATGCCATATAAAATGCATATACTTCCATTTTTTGTTTCTGTAAAAAATTATTCCGGCTGTGTAGGAAATGCCGCCCGTAATGAGCAGAACAAGCTCTACAGGAACAAGCACGCGTGAGAGCGGTCTGATAATCATTAATGCCGACCAGCCCATTACAAGATACAGTATTTGTGAAAGTCTGTCCCAACGTTCAAGATTTATTGAATTTAAAACGATACCCATTACAGTGCAAAATGTACTTATTCCAAACATGGTCCAACCTAAAGCTCCGCCCACCATTACAAGTAAGACCGGAATATACGTGCTTAAAATCAGAATAAATATAGAACAATGGTCGAAAATTCTGAAAACTTTTTTTGCTTTTTTATTTGTAAGCGAATGGTACAAAGAGGAAAAGGTGTAAAGCAAAATAAGTCCGGAGCCGTATAATGCTGCACTTACAACTGCAATCGCCCCCATACCTCTTGTGCAGGCTGTTACTATGAGAACCACCATTCCCGCAATCGAAAGACCTGTTCCCAAGCCATGAGAAATTGCATTTGCGATTTCCTCGCCCAATGTTTGTGTGCGAGCGATAGTTTCTCTGATTTTCTTCATAATTCTCACAATCCTTTCTTTTTTACAACAACTCAAAAAAATCATATATAGTATTGAATACTATATTATCAAATATTTATAACCTTGTCAATAGTTTTAGAATACAATTTAGGTAGTAAATAAAATTAAATCTATTGATTTTTTTAAAATTAAATGTTATAATTTTAATATTAACAAAAAAGGGAGATTTTAACATGAAATATACAAAAACAGATGCTCTGTTGTGTCTCAAGGATTGTAAAACACTGCTTGACGAATATACTATTCCCTCGTGGGACGAGCTTCCAACCATTGATTTATACATGGATCAAGTGATTGAGCTTGTTAACAGATATTTAGGCTTGTTGCTTCTTTTTTCGGGAGAAAACGGAGAAATAACGCGTCCTATGATTAATAATTATGTAAAGCTTAAAATGATGCCTGCACCGGTAAAAAAGAAATACAGCCGCGTACATCTTGCGTATATAATAGTCATTTGTACACTGAAGCAAAGTCTTAATATATCCACAATACAAAAAATTCTTCCAATCGAAATATCGGAGGAAGATGTAAAAACAATATATAATTCCTTTGCAAAAAATCAAAGAGCTGCCTTTGATTATATAGCTAAGCAGGCTGACAGTGTGGCTGCACCGATTTTATCAGCCGAAGATGCAGCCTTAAATCAAATAGATGATTTGATTATACAGGTAGCATCTTCAGCTAATATTTTAAAATGTCTCACCGAAAAAATTGTAAGCTATCAGGAAAAAGAATCAAAATAATCCTGTTATTATACCGTTTTCGTCAACATCAATCCGCTCGGCAGCAGGTGATTTCGGCAGCCCCGGCATAGTCATAATATCGCCGGTGAGTGCCACAATGAAGCCTGCTCCTGCGGATATTTTTATATTTCTTACCGTAACCTCAAAGCCGGTAGGTGCACCAAGCTTTGTCATATCGTCCGAAAAGCTGTACTGCGTTTTTGCCATACATACCGGAAGCTTTCCGTATTCTAAATCTTCAAGCTTTTTAATCTGTGTTTCGGCATTCTTTGTGAAAATAACTCCGTCGCCGCCGTAAATTTTCTTAACAATAGCGTTGATTTTTTCTTTAATGCTTTCGTTATCGTCATAGCAGAAGGTGAAATCATTATCCTTTTCGCAAAGCTTAACAACCTCCTCAGCAAGCTCTGTTCCTCCTTCTCCTCCCTTTGCCCAAACATCGGACAAAACTACATTTACGCCAAGCTCCTTGCATTTTTTAATAATAAGCTCAACCTCATTATCGGTATCTGTCGGGAACTTGTTTACCGCAACAACACATGGCAGCTTGTAAACGTCTGTGATATTTGAAAGATGCTTTAAAAGATTAGGTATACCCTTTTCAAGAGCTGCAAGATTTTCTGTACCAAGCTCTGTTTTCGGAACTCCGCCATGCATTTTTAATGCTCTTATGGTAGCTACCAAAACAACGCATGCCGGCTTTAAGCCTGCAAAACGGCATTTGATATCAAGGAACTTTTCTGCTCCCAAATCAGCACCAAAGCCTGCCTCTGTAACTGCATAGTCGCCTAACTTAAGTGCAAGCTTTGTTGCGATTACGGAGTTACAGCCGTGAGCGATATTTGCAAAAGGACCGCCATGCACCAATGCAGGTGTGCCTTCAAGAGTCTGAACAAGGTTAGGCTTTAATGCGTCCTTCAAAAGTGCGGTCATAGCACCCGCTGCATTAAGCTGACCTGCTGTTACAGGCTCATCGCTGTATGTGTATCCCACGATTATTCTCGAAAGACGCTCTTTTAAGTCGGTTATTGAGCTTGCAAGGCACAAAACTGCCATAATTTCAGATGCAACAGTTATATCATATCCGTCCTCACGCGGAACTCCGTTTACCTTTCCGCCAAGACCGTCAACAACAAATCTGAGCTGTCTGTCATTCATATCAACACAGCGTTTCCATGTAATTTTCCTTGGGTCAATTCCGAGTGCGTTACCCTGATGAATGTGGTTATCCAGCATTGCAGCAAGAAGGTTGTTAGCGGCACCTATTGCGTGGAAATCACCTGTAAAATGCAGATTGATGTCCTCCATCGGCACAACCTGTGCATATCCGCCGCCTGCAGCACCTCCCTTTATTCCGAAAACAGGTCCTAACGACGGTTCTCTCAGTGCAACCATAACATTCTTGCCTATTTTTTTCATTCCGTCGGCAAGACCGATTGTAGTTGTGGTCTTTCCCTCTCCTGCAGGAGTAGGCGTAATGGCTGTAACAAGTATAAGTTTTCCGTCACTGTTTTTATTTTCCTTTAAAATGGAAAGGTCCACCTTTGCCTTGTAATTGCCATACTGCTCAAGATATTTCTCATCAATACCTGCTGTTTTTGCAATTTCAGTTATTTTAGACATTTCAACGCTCTGTGCTATTTCAATATCTGTTTTCATTTGCAACATCTCCGTTCTAAAAATTTATATAGTTATTTTAGCACAAAACCTGTATCTTATCAAGATTTTTAAGCAGATATTTCTCGAATTTTTAAC
Source organism: Clostridia bacterium (assembly GCA_017621875.1). GTDB lineage: Bacteria > Bacillota > Clostridia > UBA1381 > UBA1381 > UBA1738. The sequence goes on along the minus strand of JAGASE010000020.1, from coordinate 198,896 downwards.
ACTTTTATATATTTTGCATAGTATAACATCAGAGAGTGGCAGTTTTACATACATGCAAGGAGGTGATTGTATGTATTGTCAAGTAAATGAGCGTGAATCAAGCGGTTCTGAATGCCAGACAAGATGCTGCCGTCTTTATGACGCTGCACTTGCATTTCTTGCCGTTATAATTCTGTTCGTAATAGGACTGATTGTCGGTGCTCTCTTTGCCGGCTTCTTATTTGCGGCTATTCCTATTTTGATAACAGCGGCTATTATTCTTATTATAATATTCATAGTAACGCTTCTTACAAGAGGCTGCTGCAGGAGCAACAGAAGACACGATGATGATTGATTCTCCGATATTTTGATGGCAGAGTAATCTGCCATCATTTTTTTGCATTTTAGTATTGACAAATGATGTTCAAGCATATATAATGAATATATGAACAATTATTCATATATTCATTCAGGAGGGATTATTATGGGCTGTCATTGTAATGAACATTGCTGCTGCGATGCACATTCGCACGAACACGAGGAGTTTCATGAAAACAAAAATATTATGCTGATACGGCTGATTGCCGGAGTATTGCTGTTTGCGGCAGGAATTTTTACCGAAATCAAGCTTATTTTTCTTGTTGCATATATTGTTTTGGGATACGACGTACTTATTCAAGCTTTTCGCGACATACGAAACATATTTAACGAGAACTTTTTGATGAGCATAGCATCAATAGGTGCTTTTGTTATCGGCGAATACCATGAGGCTGTTGCGGTTATGCTTTTTTATCAGATTGGCGAGTCTTTGTCAGACTACGCCGTAGGTAAATCAAAAAAATCCATATCGTCTCTTATGGATCTTCGTGCCGACACTGCAAGGGTACTGCGAAACGGAGAATTTACCGCTGTACCTTGCGAAGACGTAAAAATCGGAGAAACAATACTTGTCACAACCGGCGAAAAGGTTCCTTTGGACGGAACAATTATAAGCGGCAGTGCGTATTTTGACACCTCTGCCCTCACAGGCGAGGCAAAACCGCTTTTAATTTCAGAAAACGAGAATGTAATGAGCGGAATAATCAACACAAACTCAGCTGTGCGAATAAGAGTGGATAAAATATTTTCCGAATCTACCGTATCAAAAATTTTGGAGCTTGTTCAGGACGGAAACAAAGCAAAATCCGAAAAATTTATCAGCAAATTTGCAAGAGTTTATACGCCTATTGTTGTACTTGCGGCAATACTTATAGCAATTATCCCAACTTTAATTACAGGAGATTTTCATCACTGGATATATACCGCAATGCTGTTTTTGGTAGTATCATGTCCGTGTGCTTTGGTAGTGTCGGTTCCGCTTACATTCTTTGCCGGAATAGGCTGTGCCTCAAAAAACGGAATACTTGTAAAGGGTGGATACGTGCTTGAAAATTTAGCAAAAACCAAAAATATGGCTTTTGACAAAACGGGAACGCTCACAGAGGGCAAATTTAAGGTTCAGGAGCTTAGAGCGAATGGAATAAAAGCGGAGGTTTTAGAATACGCAGCCTATGCCGAGTTCTACTCCCCTCACCCGATTGCAAAGGCTATTGTAGAAGCATACGGAAAATCTATAGACACCACAAGGATTTCTGAATATAAAGAAATTGCCGGAAACGGTGTTTCGGCTTTAATCGACGGACGCCTTGTGCTTGTCGGCTCCCAAAAATTTTTATCGGAAAACAATATAGACTGCAAGGGCTCCCCTGCTTTTTCTGTGTTGGTATCAATCGACGGCAGCTTTTGTGGCGGAATTGTTGTTGAAGACAGGTTAAAAACAAATGCAAAGGAAGCCTTAGGCAAATTACGCGATATGGGCATTGATATATCAATTCTTACAGGCGACAACAAATCCAACGCAAAATCGGTTTCTGAAACGCTGCAGGTATCAGATGTTTATGCAGGGCTTTTGCCGCAGGATAAGGTAAGTACTTTGCGTAATCTGCAGGCACGAGGCATATCTGCCTTTGTCGGAGACGGTATCAACGACGCACCTGTGCTTTCCTGTGCAGATGCAGGTATTTCAATGGGTGGCTTAGGCTCAGATGCTGCTATCGAGGCAAGTGACGTTGTGATAATGGCGGACGAAATTGCAAAAATTCCGCTTGCTGTGTCTATCGCAAGAAAGACACTTACCATAGTAAAGCAAAATATTTGGATTGCACTCGGAATTAAGCTTTTGATAATGCTGCTTGGAGTTATCGGCATTGCAACAATGTGGCTTGCTGTATTTGCTGACGTAGGTGTATGTCTGCTTGCGGTTGTAAATGCCCTGCGTGCCTTAAGGATTGACAATTCTAATTAATAGGTGTATAATTTCAGTATAAAATTCAAAGGAGACATTATTATGATTTTAGCACTGGACGTAGGAAACACAAATATAGTAATAGGCTGTATTGATAACGGAAAAATTGTTTTTGACGGCAGACTTACAACCAATTCGTCTAAAACAGATATGGAATTTGCCGTTATGCTGAAAAATATACTTACAATTAACAATATTGATATAACCTCCTTTGAGGGTGCGATAATTTCTTCTGTCGTTCCGCCTATCAACCAGGCACTGAAAACTGCCGTAAAGCTCGTTATCGATAAAGAGCCGTTCATGGTTTCGGGCTGTGAAGGACTAAAGGTAGAGCTTGATGACCCGTCACAGCTTGGAAATGACTTGGTTGTTGGGGCTGTAACTGTCTTAAATGATTTTGCACCTCCGATAGTTTTGATTGATATGGGTACTGCAACAACTATTTTTGTCATAGATAAAACCGGCACATACATCGGTGGTGCAATTATACCGGGACTTATGATTTCACAGCAGGCTCTTTCAAAAACAACCTCTCTGCTCCCTTCGATAAGCTTGGAAAAACCGAAAAGTGTAATCGGTAAAAACACAATCGACGCTATGAAGAGCGGTGCTATTTTGGGAAATGCGTCTATGCTTGACGGAATGCTTGACAAGATAGAGACGGAGCTTGGCGAAAAGGCTACAATCGTTGCAACGGGTGGTCTTTCAAAATGCATAATCGAAAACTGTAAGCACGAAATAATTTATGATAAGGACTTGCTTCTTCGCGGTCTGTGGCTTATATATCAAAAGCACAAAGAGAGCTGTTAAACAGTTCTCTTTTAACTTGCAGAATATCACTTCTTATTCAGCAATACAAATCTTAACATATAATTAATATTATCACGAAATACACTCGCCCGGTTTGCATTTACCTTCTGTCCGCTTATAAGCTCTATACTTCCTACCTTGTAATCGCCTACAAAGACATCGGCGTAGCCTAATTTTGTTCCGAAATGTATTTCATCATTTACGGCTTCATCAAGGTAGACTCTGCAGGAGAGGTCACGTTTTTTGCCATTTTCCAGGGAAATAGAGAAATCCTCATTTGAAAGCAGATTAACCTTGATTCCACGTATTTTTCTTGTACATAAAATATCATTTTTTTGAATTACCTTAACCTTTTTCAGATTTTCAAATCCGTAATCGAAAAGATTTCTGTGGTCCTTCCAGTCATCGCGGTCATTTAAGGTTACGGCAATAATACGAACACCCTCTCTTTCACTGCACGAAACAAGGCATCTGCCGGTTGCTTTGGTAAAGCCTGTTTTTCCGCCGATACAGCCCTCATACTGCCAAAGCAGCTTATTATGATTTCGCAAATATGTCACAGAGCTTTCATTTTTGATTTGATATTCTTTTGTTGAAACAATTTGCCGAAATTCATCATTTTCCATGGCGTATGCCATTATCAGTGCCATATCATATGCAGTCGAGTAATGCTCAGGATCGGATAATCCGTTTGGATTGTTAAAATGCGTATTTGTGCAGCCGATTTCCTGTGCTTTATCATTCATCATTTTAACAAATTTTTCGGTAGTTTCCCCTATTCCCTCAGCTATCGCAACAGCTGCGTCGTTGCCGGAATTTAGCATAAGCCCGTACAATAAATCCCCAAGCAGTATCTTATCGCCCGTCCTTAAATATATAGAGGAGCCCTCCTGATTCTGGGCATTTTCAGAAACTGTCATAATATCATCGGTACTTCCGTTTTCCAAGGCAATAATGGCGGTCATGATTTTTGTTGTACTGGCAATTCCAAGTCTTTTATAAGCATTATCTTTATATAAAACCTGACGAGTATCGGCATTTATTACAATACTTGATTCTGCACTTGTTCCCAGTGCATATACTGCGGTAGGCATTAAACATAAACTCACAGCAACAGCTGTCAACTTTTTAAACATAGTTACTCCCTCAAAAACTGATTTTTTTACTATTTTTCCCCTTGCATGTGTTATTATTCAAAATTTGATTTCTTAATGCGACAAAAAATCCACAGGAATATATCCTGTGGATTTTAGATTTTTAAAATTATTTGAAATACTTAACTGCCGAGCGGAACAATCCAAGGTCATAATTACCCGGAACATTTTTATAAAGTCCCTTTCCGATACGCTCAGAATGTCCCATTTTTCCGAATACTCTGCCGTCAGGTGAAATAATACCCTCGATTGCGGCACAGGAGTTATTGGGATTAAACTGAATATCATCTGTCGGATTTCCGTCCAGGTCAACATACTGTGTGATAATCTGACCATTTTGTGCCAGACGCTTAATTGTAGCGTCATCTGCCAAAAATCTTCCTTCTCCGTGCGAAATCGGAACAGTATATATTTCTCCGAGCTGTGCTTCCATAAGCCACGGTGAATTTTTTGAAACCAGCTTCGTTCTCACCTGCTTGGACTGGTGACGTGCAATGCTGTTATAGGTAAGCGTCGGGCAGGTTTCATCAGTATCAATTATCTTTCCGAACGGAACAAGTCCCAGCTTAACAAGTGCCTGGAAACCGTTACAGATACCGCCCATCAAGCCGTCGCGGTTTTCCAAAAGCTCAGTAACCGCCTCTTTTATTTCAGGATTACGGAAGAAGGCTGTTATGAATTTTCCCGAACCGTCAGGCTCATCCCCGCCGGAGAATCCGCCCGGAATGAATATAATCTGCGACTCTTTAACCTTTTGGGCAAAAACCGAAACCGACTCTGCGATATTTTTTGCAGAAAGGTTGTTAATTACAAAGATTTCAGGCTCTGCTCCTGCCTCGCGGAATACTTTTGCAGTGTCGTATTCGCAGTTTGTTCCCGGGAATACAGTAATCAACGCCTTAGGCTTTGCAATTTTGACAGCAGGTGCTTTCCAAGTGCTTTCCTCATACTTAAATTCAGGAATTTCCTTGTTTTCTGTTTTGATATTACATTTATATATCTTTTCAAGCTTGTCCTCATAAATAGTGCAAAGCTCGTCAAGATTTATAGAATTATCCTTATATGAAATTACTAATTCTTCGGTAGTTTCACCTAAAACAACACCGTCTGTAACGCTGCCATCTGTTTCAAGAATGAACGCACCGTAGTTATACCCGAAAATATCATCATTAGACAAGGCTTGGTCATACTTAAATCCGATACCGTTACCCATTGCCATTTTGAGTACAGCCTCAGCAACGCCGCCGTATGTAGGCGTGTATGCAGCGTATACCTTGCCTCTTCGCATAAGCTCTGTTACCCTTTTAAACACAGCTTTAAGCGATTCAGAATCAGGAAGTCCCGCCTCTGTGTAATCAGGCTTTATCATTACTACCTTACGTCCTGCATCCTTAAATTCAGGTGAAATGATATTTTCAATCTTATCTGTTGTAACAGCAAAGGAAACCAAGGTCGGCGGAACGTCAATATTCTCAAATGTACCGCTCATTGAATCCTTACCGCCGATAGACGCAATCTCAAAATCCTTCTGTGCCATAAATGCACCAAGCAACGCCGCAAGAGGCTTACCCCAGCGTTTTTTATCCTGCATAGGCTTTTCAAAATATTCCTGGAAAGTTAAATAAACATCCTCAAAGGAAGCACCCTCGGCAACCAGCTTACAGATTGATTCAACAACTGCAAGATAAGCTCCGTGATACGGGCTCTTTTCGGTAATAAACGGGTTGTAGCCCCATGCCATAACCGAGCATGTGTTTGTATCCTGCTTTTCAACCGAAATCTTATTTACCATTGCCTGTATCGGCGTTCTCTGATATTTTCCGCCAAACGGCATAAGCACAGTGCCTGCACCGATTGTAGAGTCGAAACGTTCTGAAAGTCCGCGTTTTGAGCAAACATTCAAATCGCTTGCAAGTGCTTTGTAAATCTCGGTAAATTCACCATCGGTATTTTTTGCGAAATCCTTCGGTGCTGCGGGTGCAATATCAATGTTCTTTGGTGCACCGTTTGAATTTAAGAACTCTCTTGAAATATTTACTATCTTGTTTCCGTTCCATGTCATTGTCAGGTACGGATTTTCTTTTACAACCGCAACAACGGTAGCTTCAAGGTTTTCGCTCTCCGCCAACTCGCAGAAGCGTTTAACGTCCTTTTCCTCAACAACAACTGCCATTCTTTCCTGCGATTCGGAAATTGCAAGCTCTGTTCCGTCAAGCCCGTCATATTTTTTAGGAACTGCGTTCAAATCAATATCAAGTCCGTCTGCAAGCTCTCCGATTGCAACCGAAACACCGCCGGCACCAAAGTCGTTACATCTTTTTATAAGTCTTGAAGCCTCAGCATTTCTGAAAAGACGCTGCAGCTTTCTTTCCTCGGGAGCATTACCCTTTTGAACTTCGGCACCGCAACTTTCAAGCGATGAAAGGCTGTGTGATTTTGAAGAGCCTGTTGCACCGCCGCAGCCGTCTCTGCCTGTTCTTCCGCCTAAAAGAATTACGATATCTCCGGGGCATGGACGCTCACGTCGCACATTTTCTGCAGGTGCAGCTGCTATAACCGCACCGATTTCCATTCTTTTTGCAACATATCCGTCGTGATAAATTTCATCAACCTGACCTGTTGCAAGTCCAATTTGGTTTCCGTATGAACTGTAGCCGTTTGCAGCGGTTGTAACAATTTTACGCTGCGGAAGCTTACCCTGCATAGTTTCTGATACCGGCTTTAACGGATCGGCAGCTCCTGTTACACGCATTGCAGCATAAACATAGCTTCTGCCCGAAAGCGGATCGCGGATTGCACCTCCGATACAAGTTGCAGCACCGCCGAACGGCTCGATTTCTGTCGGGTGATTGTGCGTTTCATTTTTGAACAAAAGCAACCATTTCTCGGTTTTGCCGTCCACCTCAACGTCAATTTTAACTGTGCAGGCATTGATCTCTTCCGATTCGTCCAGCTTTTCGAGCTTGCCGTTCTTTTTAAGATACTTTGTAGCAATAGTTGCTATATCCATTAAGTTTATCGGCTTATTTCTTCCCAATTCTGCACGCACGTTTATGTACTCGTCATACGCTTTCTTTAAAAGATCATCTGAAAATTCAACATTTTGAATATTGGTTAAAAATGTTGTGTGACGGCAGTGATCCGACCAGTAGGTATCAATCATCTTGATTTCGGTTATAGTCGGATTACGCTTTTCCGAGATGAAATACTGCTGACAGAACTTGATATCATCAAGGTCCATTGCCAACCCATGCTTATTTATAAAGTCTTTAAGACCGTCCTCTGAAAGCTCACAAAAGCCGTCCAGGGTTTCAACAGTTGTTGGAATATCATACTCTGTTTTTAAGGTTTCTGCCTCGCTAAGCGAAGCCTCACGAGCTTCAACAGGGTTAATAACATAGCTTTTTATCTTGTCCAAATCTTCGTTTGAAAGCTTTCCGTAGAGTGCATATACCTTTGCAGTCTTAACCAAAGGACGCTCGCCCTTAGATATAATCTGTATACACTCAGATGCGGAGTTTGCCCGTTGGTCAAACTGTCCCGGAAGGTATTCAACCGCAAATACAAAGTCTGCATCAGATGTAAAAGTATCGGTTACAATGTCCAGCTGTGGCTCAGAAAATACTGTTTTAGTACAATAATCAAAGAGGTCTTTATCAATATTTTCAACATCGTAACGATTATAAATTCTAATGTTTTCAAGAGCCGTAATCTGCAAAAGATTTCTAAGCTCGCCTTTTAACGACTCTGCATCGTGTGCAAGTCCTGCTTTTTTCTCAACATAAATTCTGTATACCATTATTTTACCTCCGCTGCAAGTGCCTTCTTACCGATATCTTTCCTGTAAAACGCATTCTCAAATTTAACTGTTTTTACAGTTTCATAGGACGCCTTTATTGCATCTTCAAGCGTAGCCGCAACCTCAGTTACGCCCAAAACTCTGCCGCCTGCGGTTTTTAATATCCCGTCTTCAATTTTTGCACCGGCAACATAAATGTTTTTATCCTCAGGCATTGTTATTTCAAAGCCCGATTCGTATTTTGACGGATATCCGTTTGATGCCATTACAACACAGCAGGCGTGCTTATCTGAAAATTTAACCTCAGCTTTATCCAAAGTTTTATCATAAATATGCTGCATAATATCCAAAAGGTCACTTTCCAAAAGCGGCAGAACAACCTGTGTTTCGGGGTCTCCGAATCGGCAGTTGTATTCAATAACCTTAGGACCGTTTTTAGTCAGCATCAAGCCGAAATAAAGACAACCCGAAAAGCTTCTTCCCTCGGCGTTCATTGCGTTGATTGTAGGAATGAATATTTTTTCCATACACTCCTTAGCAATTTCAGGGGTATAATAAGGATTTGGTGCTACAGTTCCCATGCCGCCTGTATTTAAGCCGTTATCGCCGTCAAGTGCACGCTTGTGATCCATGGAAGAAATCATCGGCACAACGGTTTTTCCATCGGTAAACGACAAAACAGATACCTCAGGACCTTCTAAAAATTCTTCTATAACGACATTGTTGCCGCTGTCGCCGAATACCTTATCCTGCATCATTGAAATTACCGCATTTTTTGCGTCCTCGCGGGTTTCGGCAATGATAACGCCCTTTCCCAATGCCAAGCCGTCTGCCTTGATAACTGTTGGAATAGGTGCAGTTTCGAGGTATTCAAGTGCTTTTTGCATATCATCGAAAACCTCATACTCCGCTGTCGGAATATTATATTTTTTCATAAGGTTTTTGGAGAAAACCTTGCTGCCTTCAATAATCGCTGCAGCTTTATTTGGTCCGAAGGTTCTTATTCCGGCGTTCTGCAGGCTATCAACCGCACCTAAAACGAGCGGATCGTCCGGAGCTACAACAGCAAAATCAATCTTATTAGAAACGGCAAATTCAGTTATTTTTTCAATATCCTTAGCACCGATGTCTACGCAGGTTGCGTCCTTTGCAATGCCGCCGTTTCCGGGAAGTGCAAAAATTTCCGTTACAGCTTTATTTTCTTTAATCTTTTTTATAATGGCGTGCTCTCTTCCGCCGCCGCCAACTACCAATACCTTCACGTTTGCACCTCCGAATCAATAAATAGGATATTTTGCACAAAGCTCCTGAACTTCCGCGGAAATTCTGTCCTTTGAATTTTCAAAATCCACGACTACATCATATATCCACTGTGCAATTTTAACCATTTCTTCTTCCTTAAAGCCTCTGCTGGTAACTGCAGGTGTTCCTATTCTTATACCGCTTGTAACAAACGGGCTTTGCGGATCATTTGGTATTGCGTTCTTGTTTACAGTGATATGAACTTCGTCAAGACGCTTTTCAAGCTCCTTACCCGTAATATCAAACGGAGTAAGATTTAAAAGCATAAGGTGATTGTCTGTACCGCTCGATACAACCTTAAAGCCTTTCTTTAAAAGCTCCTCGGAAAGAACCTTTGCGTTTTTAACAATCTGCTTCTGATATGCTTTAAATTCATCTGTCATCGCTTCACCGAAAGCAACTGCCTTTGCCGCAATAATATGCATCAAAGGTCCGCCCTGTGTTCCCGGGAAAACAGCCTTGTCAATCTTTTGTGCAAGCTCCTCCTTACACAAAATTAAGCCGCCTCTCGGACCTCTTAAGGTCTTATGAGTAGTTGTTGTAACAACGTCAGCATATGGAACAGGACTTGGGTGAAGACCTGCTGCAACAAGACCTGCGATATGTGCCATATCAATCATCATATATGCACCGACCTCATCACAAATTGCACGAATTTTTTCAAAATCAATTGTTCTTGAATATGCACTTGCACCGGAAACAATCATCTTTGGCTTACATTCAAGTGCAATTTCGCGCATTTTATCGTAATCAATAGTTTCATTTTCATCAGAAACACCGTAAGGAACAACATTGAAATATTTACCGGAAATATTTACAGGTGAACCGTGTGATAAATGTCCGCCGTGTGCAAGGCTCAAGCCCATAACTGTATCGCCCGGCTCTACGAGAGCGAAAAATACAGCAAGGTTTGCATTGGCACCGCTGTGCGGCTGAACATTTGCATGCTCTGCCCCGAACAGTTTTTTTGCACGGTCTCTTGCAATATCCTCAACCACGTCTACATACTGACATCCGCCGTAGTATCTTTTTGCAGGGTATCCTTCTGCATACTTATTTGTAAGAACAGTTCCTGCTGCCAAAAGAACAGCCTTTGAAACAATATTTTCCGAAGCGATAAGCTCTATATTGTGCTGCTGTCTTTTAAGCTCCAAATCACACGCCGAATAGACCTCTTTGTCATAAATCTCTAATTCTTCAAAAAAATTCTTCACGTTAAATCCTCCCGGTATATTAATGATGGAATAATCTCATTTTTGTCATCGCCATAACCATGCCGTATTTATTACAGGTTTCAATTACATTGTCATCACGAATTGAGCCGCCCGGCTGAGCAATATAGCTTACACCGCTTCTTTTTGCCCTTTCGATGTTATCGCCGAATGGGAAAAATGCGTCTGAGCCGAGGGCAACGCCTGTAATACTGGCAAGATATTCTCTCTGCTCGCTTCTTGTAAACGGCTCAGGTTTTTCGGTAAACAGCTCCTGCCAAGCACCTTCGCCCAAAACGTCTTCATAATCCTCGCCCAAATATACATCAATAGCATTATCGCGGTCGGCACGTCTTACGCTGTCCTTAAACGGAAGGCTAAGCACCTTTTCACTCTGTCTTAAATGCCAGTAGTCTGCCTTATTCCCTGCAAGACGCGTACAGTGAATACGTGACTGCTGACCTGCACCGACGCCTATAGCCTGTCCGTCCTTTGCGTAGCAAACCGAATTAGACTGTGTGTATTTTAATGTAATAAGTGCAATTATAAGGTCACGCTTTGCATCATCAGGCAAGTTTTTGTTATCCGTTACAATATCGGTTAGCAGTGCTTCGTCAATTTTAAAGTTGTTTCTTCCCTGCTCGAAGGTGATTCCGAATACCTGTTTTTTCTCCTGCTCGGTCGGAACATAATTTTCATCAATTTTGATTATATTATATGTCCCTTTTCTTTTGCCTTTCAAAATTTCAAGAGCCTCAGGGTCATAATCAGGTGCGATGACTCCGTCCGAAACCTCGCGGAAAATAATCTTTGCGGTTGTTACGTCACACTTATCTGAAAGTGCAATCCAGTCACCGTATGAACTCATTCTGTCCGTTCCTCTTGCACGTGCATATGCCGTTGCCAAAGGAGAATCGTCAAGACCTTCAATATCATCAACAAAGCATGCTTTTTTAAGCTTATCGCTCATCTTTATTCCTACAGCTGCCGAGGTCGGACTTACGTGCTTAAATGAAGCTGCTGCACACATTCCAAGTGCCTCTTTAATCTCTTTAACCAACTGCCAGCTATTGAACGCGTCAAGAAAATTAATAAATCCCGGTCTGCCATTTAAAATGTCGATAGGCAGCTCACTTCCGTCATGCATATAAATCTTTGACGGTTTTTGGTTTGGATTACATCCGTACTTTAATTCAAATTCCTTCATTATTAATTCTCCTTTGCATTTTTATTTATCATTCTGTTTTCTGTTTCGCCTGTTTTGAGGTCAACATATCTTACATAAATGGAAATCTTGTTCTGTTCGTTTAGGTTTTCCCATATTTCCTTTGTAAATTCATCAATATCGTTCGGAATAACCACTCTTTCCGGCTCTCCGCAGAAGGTTGGAATCGGGGTTCCGTCATGCTGATATGTATGAATAAAATGTCCAAGCCCCGAAAGTGCGGGATATGAGAAGGTGTATCTGTTGCATGCAGTTCCGTTCTCGTCACTGCTTTTTAAAATGCTCATCTGATAAGAAAAATCATTTTCATCAAAGGTGAGCATTGCACTTATTCTTGGAGTGAAGTTTGGTGCATCCGGCTCAAATTCGCGGGTTTCCAACGCCTGTGAAAAGGTTTTTCCATCCTTTATGAAATCATAAATCGTGTCTGTCTGGTCACCGTTTGTTGCAATTAGGTTGTTTTCAAATACTCTTATCGGTGAATAAATAATAAGACTTGGGTCCTCAACCTTTGAGGCGTCGAACGGGTGAATTATAACTTCTTCTCCGTTTTCAACAAAAATTCTGTTACGGGAGTTTTCTGATCTACCCATAATGAAATACGCAACGGCAGCTTTTTCGCCGTCCGCTGTTTTTCCGACAATAATTCCTCTGCCTACATATGTGTTATCCTTTATTAATTCTCCGATTTTATCTGTTTTATATGGCTGCATTTTTCTCCTCCATTATTTCTTTCGATATTTTTTCCGTCGCCTCGGGCAAAATTATCCACTCTGCCTTTTCCATAATTCGCTTTTGAAGTGTCTCAGGCGTATCGCCGTCTTCAATTTCCACTGCTTTTTGCAGAATGATTTTTCCGCCGTCTGGGATTTCATTCACAAAATGAACTGTTGCACCGCTTACCTTTACACCGTATTTTAAAGCCTCCTCATGCACCTTAAGCCCGTAAAAGCCTTTTCCGCAGAAGGAAGGAATAAGCGACGGATGAACATTTATAATTCTGTTTTCATAACGTCTTGTAAAATCTGCACTTAAAATGCTCATAAAGCCGGCAAGCACAATCAAATCAATATCGTATTTTTCAAGAGCGTCTGTTATTCCCTTTTCAAAATCCGCCTGCGAAGCTGCTTCCTTTCTCGAAACAACCGCAGTATCTATTCCTGCCATAGCTGCACGCTCAAGTGCGTATGCCGCAGGACTGCTGGAAATAACAAGCTTAATTTCTCCGCTTTTTATAATACCCGCTTTTTGTGCATCTATAAGTGCCTGAAGATTAGTACCGCCGCCCGAAACAAACACGGCAATATTCGTCTTTAGCATATTACCACTCTTTCCTCGCCTTTTGTTATTTTTCCGATAACATATGCATCTTCGCCGTTTGCTTTTAAAACCTCAAGAGCTTTATCTTTATCAGCCTCGCTTACAACGATGCTCATACCAACACCCATGTTGAAGGTGTTGAACATATCATGCTCGGAAATGTTTCCTGTTTTCTGCAAAAGGTCAAAGATAGGCAGAATTTTAACAGAGCTTTTTTCAATATTTGCAGTAAAGCCCTTTGGAATACTTCTCGGAATATTCTCATAAAAGCCTCCGCCGGTAATATGAGAAACAGCCTTAACCTTAACTTCCTCAAAGAGTGCAAGCATAGGCTTAACGTAAATCTTTGTGGGAGTTAACAGCGTTTCGCCGATAGATTTTCCGCCAAGCTCATCACATGGCTTTTTGATATCGGCATTTTCCACGTCAAAAACCTTTCTTACCAAAGAGAAACCGTTTGAGTGAACACCGCTTGAAGGAAGTGCAATGATTACATCTCCTTCTTCAATCGAAGAATTATCCAAAACCTTATCCTTGTCCACAACACCTACAGAAAATCCTGCCAGGTCATATTCATCAATCGGATAAAATCCGGGCATCTCAGCAGTTTCTCCGCCGATAAGCTCACAGCCCGACTGTACGCAGCCTTCGGCTATTCCTGAAACAATGTCCGCAATTTTTTCAGGATAATTCTTGCCGCAGGCAATGTAGTCAAGGAAGAACAGCGGCTTTGCACCGCAGCAGATAATGTCATTTACACACATTGCAACACAGTCTATGCCAACAGTGTTATGCTTGTCCATTAAAAATGCCATTTTCAGCTTTGTTCCAACTCCGTCAGTACCGCTGACTAAAACCGGCTTTTTGATACCTGTCAAATCCAGCTCAAAAAGTCCTCCGAAGCCTCCGATGTCCGAAGCCTTTCCGTTAATCATAGTTCTTGCAATGTGCTGCTTCATCAGCTCCACAGCCTTGTAGCCGGCAGTAATATCAACGCCTGCCTCTTTGTAAGTTTCGCTAAAGCTTTTTTCCACTTGTGTATCCTCCCTAATATTAATTATTGTATTGCTCTTCGATGAGCTTATTTTTTTCAATTACCTTGTCATAGCCTGCTTGTCTGTGCTTTAACAGCTTTTCATATAAATCCTTATCTTCTACGGCAAGAATTTGTATCGCAAGCAGAGCCGCATTTGCCGCACCGTTAATGGCAACCGTAGCAACGGGTATTCCCGAAGGCATCTGAACAGTTGATAAAAGTGCGTCCATACCGTCCAGCACTGTTGATTTTACAGGTATTCCGATAACAGGAAGTACTGTATTTGCCGCAATTGCACCCGCCAGGTGTGCAGCCATTCCTGCGGCCGCGATTATAGCACCAAAACCGTTTTTAGCGGCATTTTGCGAAAACTCCTTTGATTCCTCCGGAGTTCTATGTGCAGAGAAAACATGTACCTCGTATGGCACGCCAAACTCCTTTAATGTATTAATAGCCTTTTCAACAACAGGTAAATCGCTGTCCGATCCCATTATTACTGCAACCTTTTTCATATCAATTCTCCTTTCAAGATGTAAAAAGGCGCACCTATCCTATAAGATAGGTACGCCCAGACGGTCGGCATTAACCATCCGCTGCTCCCTTGCGGTTCACCGCATATCCGTCAGTTACAGCAGATACTATTCACAATAAAAATTTTAACATATAAGCGATTTATTGTCAAGCAGATTTTCTTTTATTTTGCCGTTTTTTGTGCTATTTTACTGTACAGCAAAGCAATAGCCTATCAAAAATTCACCTTACTGTCATTATCTGCGTCGATTAGTTCATTTTCAGCATCGTTTTCACTATCCCTGATAACAGCTTAGGCATTTTCATTACAACAATTTTCATAAAAAATCTCCTTTCCATAAGTTCCAAATCAGCTCATATTCTCTCCTGCTGTCGGAACAAGCAGCAAAAGACCACACATTTAAAATCTGAACAGGCAGCAGTATGCTATTAAAATGAGAAGTACAGTTTCAACCACCACTACTACCCATATCGGAAAAAGCAAGCCGCATATCATTCCTCCGCAGAAGGTAAGTGCGGCAAGCCCTATTGCCTTGCAGCCCAATCTAAGCATACAAATCCACCTCGTTTACAGTATTTATTATATACTATGCCGATTTGTGAATTGTGTGATGGTTTTTTCATGAAAAGAGCCGCAGTATAGCACTGCAGCCCTTTTAAATTATTTAAGTCCCACCATAACTGTTACAATATGCCACGGCTTAACCTTTGCCAATACACTTTTGCCGCTTGTGCTTACATTGTCTGATGCGATATCATCTTCGTTAAGATTTACTTCCTTCGCAAATCCGATATCGCCTGCAAAATCAATAACAGCTTCGCTTTCATTGTCCGATGCATTGAATACTCGTACAATATATGCGTCTTCATCTTCCGCACGCTTTATAATTGAGGTGCAGATATTTTTTCCGTAAACCTTTATATTGCTTACAGCTTCTTCTGCCGGTGTACCCTTTGGAACATCTATATACACGCTTATTATTTCTGCCGCTAAGCCATCCTGCATATGAACAAGGTCAGCATATTCAACAGTGTTGTCTATAGGAGCAAGGATAAACTTGTAGCTATGCTCTCCCTGAAGCTGACATCTTGTTTCGCCGTTCGTCTGAACTGTTGTGCTGAAGCTTCTTAAAAGCGTTACAAACAGCGTCTTATTTTCATCTCCCATGCTGCTGCATTCATGCAGTCCGTTTGCACATACAAACGCAAGTCCGTTTCCGTTCTTGTCGCGTTTTCCGACAATTCCGTTCATCGCCTTTTCGTACTGGTCATACTCGTACCAATCCTGTGTTGAATAGTCGATATCGTCCTTTCGCTCGCAGCAGTAGAACGCCTGTCCTGCAAAATATGTATCGGAATCGGTGTTTGTAGGAATTGCCATACGGAGTCTGTGGTCGCAGATATTATTGTCAATAGTAAGCTTTACATCGCAATATCTTGCATTTTCCGATAAGCCCACCTCGTATACTGCGGTAAATTCTTTATAAGCTGTACTGCGTTTTTTAGAAGCAGGTGTAACCTCGATAGATTCAGGCAGCATCATCGTTTTGGTTATTCTAAACACGCATCGTGAGCAGCCGCTTTCTATCTTTTCAACACTGCAGCCGCCAAAGCCCGAATAAATACTGCTGTCATTCTTCGGATTTGCATGATACCAGCCATCACCGATTTCAGCATCGTCTGCAAGGTTTAACTGATTATCATAAAGCTTTCCTGTCTTTTTATCAAGAATAGATATTGAGCCGTTGGAATTTATATTAACTCTCACATAATCATTTTCCATGTAATCCATACCGGACTTCATATGCTTTAAATAACGTGCGGGAGTTTTTGATTCTATGACCTTATACTCACATTTTCCCCCAGCCGGAAGCTTTGCTTTAAAGGTTATAGTGTAAATATCAATAATACGCATTGTCTGGGCATACACCGTTTGCTTTTGAGCTCTTTTGATATCTATTATCTGATATAGAATTTCTTCACCTTTATCATCAAATATCCTAAAGCTGTTTATACGCTCGTATCCGAACGGCTCCTGATAGGTGGTCGGATAATTTTCCTTCATTCCGATATCTATGGTTATTACCTCTTCTCTTTCAAACGGAAGGGTATTGTAAAGAGTAATAATTCCGTCCGACTCTTTTCCTGCAAAATTGACGTATTCTCTTCCGTCGCTTGAAAGATAGCTTGACTGCAGAACATCGCAAAGCTCATTTGTCTGGTCAAAGCGATATTCCATATCCTTGTGAACCTGGTCGATTGAGCAGCCACAGATAGAGTCATGCGGGTGGTTTTCGATAAGATATTTGTATGCAAGCTCTAAATATCTTCTGTTTATCTCAATTCCATGCATTTTTGCATACACCAAAAGTGGCTCAATCACCTTTTCAAGACGATTTTGGCACATATCATTTGCTTTTTTAAGCGGATAATAGCTTGAGAGTGTATTTGTGATAAGCTGCGGAAAACCATCTATTCCTGTTTTGTTAAGCTCGCCCTTTACAATATGTAAATCCTCCCTGATTTCCTCAAGCTTTTTATACGCCTCCAAAAGGTCGGTATGATGAACATTTGCATCAGGTGCTGCTTCCTTAATCATTTCGATATATTTGACTGTATCTCGGTGTGGAGGAACGTGATCCCAGCCGTCCATTACTATGTAAATATGATGCTTTGTTGCTGTATACAAAAAGTCGAGATATCCGCCTACACGTTCTTTAATTGCATCAAGATTATCCGGCTTCATGGTGCCGGGTTTTACTATTACATTCGCACAAAACTCTCCGTATCCATCCTTGTTACCTGCACGGAAGTTTATACATTCGCTGCCGTCAGGAGACTGCCAGATAAAATATGCGTCCTCTGCCTTTACGTGACCACGGCAAAGAAGAGAATTTGTTATATCAAAGCCGTTAAAAATCTGCGGCATCTGTGCGATGTGACCGAAAATATCGCAGACATATCCGAGCTTCCACGCATCCTCTGCACCCCATTTTTTTGCGAGCTTGTGTCCTATCATAAGATTTCTGATAAGGCTTTCACCTGAAAGCAAGAACTCGTCCGGCATAACATACCACGGTCCGACCTTGAGCTTGCCCTCCTTAATAAATTGTTTCAGTTTTTCTGCCTTTTCCGGCTCAATTTCCGCATAGTCCTCAAGAACTATTGTCTGACCGTCAAAATGGAATACACCGAAATCCTTATCGTTTTCAAGTATATCCAAAAGGTCGTTTGTTGCTGCCACCAGCCTGCTTCTAAAGCTTTGGAAGGTCTGATACCACTCTCTGTCCCAATGTGTGCTCGAAAAATAATATATATCCTTATTTTTTTCCATAGTACTTTCTCCTTTTAATTTTTGACATATAGAGTATATCAAAAAAAATTTTTCCCATCTACCATTGACACGATATTTTTTTTATGTTATTGTGATATTGAAAGGTTGATGAGAATGGGATACGATACACTAAGTATACAAAGCGAATTTTCAAATAGCAATGAATTTCATGTGAGATATATTCGCAGTGATATTGAGGGCTTTGTCCCTCACAAGCATAAATTTTATGAGATATTTCTTACTACCAAAGGAACTCTGCTGCATATAGTAAATGATACCCTGCAGACGATTGAAGCCGGAAGTCTTCTGTTCATACGTGATTTTGACCATCATTATTATTCTGCAACCGGCAGCGAGCCTTTTGAGTTTATAAATTTTTCCTTTAAAAAAGATGCATTAACCGAGCTTTTTGCGTATTTGGGCAACGGCTTTCCTTCTGAGGTGCTTTTTGAATCAAAAATGCCGCCCGCTGCAATGCTTCTTCCAAACGAGCAGGAAAAGCTTTTATACTCAATACTGGAGCTTAATTCATTTGAAAATCCACTTGAGGCAAACAGCAGAATGCGGACTTTACTTTTTAATGTTTTTACAAAGTATTTTCATAACTACTCTCCGGAGCATTGTGATATTCCTTTGTGGCTTGAAATTGCATACGAAAAAATGAAAAGCCCAGCAAACTTTGTATTAGGCGGAGACAGGCTGGTAGAGCTTTCAGGCAAAAGCCGCGAGCATATCGCACGCTGCATGAAAAAATATTATAATATTACTCCCTTTGAATTTATAACAAATCTGAGAATGAATTACGCAGCCAATCTTATGAGAACAAGTAACCTTTCTATAACCGACATATGCTTTGAATGTGGATTTTCCAATCTTTCGTGGTTTTACAAGGTTTTTGAAGCTACATATAATACTACACCTGCAAAATATAAAAAGGCATTGACAGAGGCTGTACCCGAAGAACGTACATTAGGTAAAAGAAATTCAGAGTGAAAATAAAAATTCGATTTTAAACAAAAACGGAGCAGATACGCTCCGTTTTTTGTATCAGATATAAATCATCATAAATAATGTCAAAACACCTACAAACGCAAAATTATACGACGTAAACAAACCGATATATTGTTTTGTTCTTCCGGGGTTATGCCTCACATACTCCCTGAAGGTGATAAGGCTTGCCAATGAAGCTATTAATGTTCCGGCACCGCCTATATTTACGCCAAGCAACAGCTCCCGGTAATTTTCGGTAAACTGCGACAAAAGGATTGCCGAGGGTACGTTACTTATAACCTGGCAGGACAGTACGCTGAAAATCAATGTGCTTTTATCAAGCAGAGCAGAAAAAAATTCACGAACCATTGAAATACGCGACATATTACCTGCAAAAATAAAGAAAAACACAAATGTTAAGAGTAGCGGATAATCTACCATTTTAAGTGCTTTTCTGTCAAGAAACCAAAGGGACAGTGGAATCACTATCAAGCCTAAAAGATACGGAATACCTCTGAATACTATTGCAATAGAAAATGCAAAAAGCAACAAATACACTGCTGTACGCCACGGAGTTAACTCAATCTTCTCATTGGAAATTTCAAGTGGCTCAGATTTCACGCAAAGGCAGCAAACGGTTATAATAAGAATAGACACTAAAAAAGGCGGAGCCATTATTGAGACAAATTCCGCAGCAGGAATTTCGTATTTTGTATACAAATATAAATTCTGCGGATTGCCGAACGGCGTCAGCATGCCTCCGAGATTTGCCGCAATATTCTGCATTATAAACGTAAATGCCATATGCTTTTCCTTGTGCGTACTGGTAAGCACAAAATACCCCAGCGGCAGAAATGTCAAAAGAGCCATATCGTTTGCAATAAGCATTGAGCCGATAAAGGTTATGTATACAAGTGCAAGTATACTCATTCTTGTCGTTTTAAAGCATTGTACGATTTTTCTGGCAAGCATATAGAAAAAATTAATATTTTTCAATGCACACACAACCGCCAAAACACAAAACAAGCAGGTTAACGTTTTGAAATCAAAGTAACCTGCGTACTCTCTGTCAATCGGTACAATTATACTTGTAACGACCGCGGCAAGCAGTGCAACGGTCATTACAGTGTTTTTCTTAAAAAAAGCTCTGATGCTCACAATCAATTCTCCCATTTATCATAAGTATTATTTAGTTTTTCTCAGTCTGCAAGAAAATCCTTTATTATATCAATATTTTTCATGCCTGTCTGTCTGCCGATTTCATAAACCTGCTTTATTTTTTCCAAATCACGCGAGGTTCGTTTTATGGGCAAAGCCTCCTCAGGACGAAGTACGAGAATCTCCCCTGCAGCCTCTTTTTCTTCAATATACCGCAAGGTGTCGTTATACATATTATGCCTGTTCTCTATCGCCTTTATCATTAACGGATATCCTTTAAGAACTCTGCGTATTATCGGCATCATGTTATTTTTTTCCTTTACATACCCTTTAGGCTGTGTGAGAATAACGATATTTTTTGTATAGCCTATGCTTTCAAAGTATTTAAGAGGAATAGAATCGGAAATCCCTCCGTCCAAAAGCTTATATCCATCAACCTCAACAATCTGTGAAACAAGCGGCAGCGAAGCCGAAGCTCTTATCCAGTCAAGGAAATTTTCATCTACTTTATCACATTTTTTATAAACAGGTTTTCCCGTTTCAATATCGGTGCATACAACGTAAAATTCCATGGGATTATTATTAAACGCCTCGCTATCAAAAATATCCAGTTTTTCCGGAATCTCATGATAACAAAAGTCTACGCCGAATAAATTTCCAGTAAACAAAAGTGAACGCATGCCAAAGTAACGCTTGTCGCGGCAGTATTTAATATTATATCTCGCTGCACGTCCTATCTGCCTTGATTTATAATTGCAGCCAAACGCAGCACCTGCGGAAACACCTATCGCACCGTCAAATTCTATTCCGTTCTCCATCATTATATCTGTAATTCCCGATGTGAACAGTCCACGCAGTGCTCCGCCTTCCATGATAAGTCCTGTTTTCACGTTATTCCTCCTCAAATTTATGTATCTAAGTCCAATATGATTTAATTATACCACCTTTGTAAAAATATTTCAAACAGATTTATTTTCCAATCTTTCGGCATATAAATCTAATTTAAAAGGCATAATGACCTGTTTTTTTCATTTTATCCACGCTTGTTATACTACCACAAAGCAATATATTTTTCAAGATATTTGATAAAATTACTTGCATTTTATTGAAGTTTATGCTATACTGTAGAAAATAAAAATCAACTGCCACCGGGTAGTGTGAGTATACACTCGCAGCATATCGTTAGGTCTTAGAAGATATGCCGTCGGGTGTTTATTTTTTGACAGGAGGTATTATTATGCTAAAAAATCCCTTTTCAGGGCTGACAAAACACGAATGGCTGCTTTGGAGTATATCTCTCATAATTGTAACGCTCTCAAATCTTTTAACATCTTCTCTTGAGCCTGTTACTTTTGCTGCTACGGTAATCGGCGTCACTTCGCTGATTTTTGTTGCAAGAGGTGATGTTTGGGGACAAATCCTCGGTGTAATTTTCAGTATCCTGTATGCCATAAATTCCTATAAATTCCGCTACTTTGGCGAAATGATAACATACCTGGGAATGACAATGCCGATTGCAGTCATATCAATTATAACATGGCTTCGTAACCCATTTGAAAAAGGCAGAAATGAAGTAAAAATTCACCGTCTTTCAAGGCGTGAACTTCTTTTAATGATGATTTTGGCTATATCTGTAACAGTCATGTTCTATTTCATATTAAAAATGCTTGGAACAGCAAATCTTTTGGTCAGTACAATCTCGATAACTACCAGTTTTCTTGCATCATACCTGATGATGTATAGAAATTCCTATTACGCTGTTGCATATGCCGCAAATGATATTGTGCTCATTATACTATGGATTTCCGCATCGCTTAAAAATCCTTCCTATTCCCCTATGATTGTTTGCTTCTTAATGTTTTTGGTTAATGACCTTTACGGTTTTGTAAGCTGGAAACGCCGCGAAAAAAAGCAAAGCATGAAAATATTTGACGAAGTATTATAAATACTCTGTAATCACACCCCAAGCCTGTGTAAGTCTTTCAACAGACCATGCCGCATTTGCAGGCGAGGTTGAAGGAAGACAAATTGCGGTTTTGTTTATTACATTCTTTGTATACTTGTTAAAATATTTCTCCGCGGTTTTTCCGTTCACAAAAATCTGTTTTATATCGGCTTTTTTAAAAATTTCCGATAAATCGTTGGTGACCACGTTCTTTATCGTACTATCCGCACTTCCTGTTATCTCGCAGGAAGCTATAACATCCCAAAGAGCAATTCCGTTTGAAAGCAGGAGCCCGCGTTTTTCTTCAATAGTGCTTGGCATTTTGCTTCCCGTAACCTGCGAAATAACACGCCAAAAACGATTTTGAGGATGCCCGTAAAAAAACTTTTGTTCTCGAGACTTCACCGAAGGAAAGCTGCCGAGTATTAAAATTTTTGAATTACCGTCAAAAAGCGGCGGAAAAGGATGCTTTATCATATTATCTATTTCCTCGGAAATACAAATTTATCACAAAATACTTATCAAAAATTCAACAGCAAATACGACAGCACAGGAGCTTGCCGCAACTTTTAGAAGGCTTTTTCCGAAATATGCAAGTATCACTGCTGCCAAAAATCCGGCAAATGCTGACAGAGTACTTGATGTTGAACAGAAAATTGCCGGAATCGTCATAACAGACAAAACTGTATATGGTATGTAATACAAAAAAGAAAGAATAAATTTATTTTTTATTTTCCTCTTAATCAAAACAAGCGGTATCATTCGTATCATATAAGTTATACCGGCCATAACCAGAAGATAAATCCAGAAGTTATTTTCATTCATTGCTGTCCACCTCCGAGTCTACAGGTGCTATTACCGCAAAAATTGCACTTGCTGCAGCAGCACATATTATTATAGAAAATCCGCCCGGAACCTCTTTTAATAAAGGAATATATTCAAACGCACAGCTAAAAACAATAGCTGTAAGAACGCAAAACGCCGTCGGTCTATGCGTCTTCACTACGGGAACAACTATTGCAACAAACATTCCGTAAATGGCTATCCCCAAAGCCGAAACTACCAAAGATGGCAGAATATTTCCTGCCACAGCTCCTATTAATGTTCCCACACTCCAGCCTAAATACGGAGTTAATATAAGTCCGTACAGATATTTTTTTCCTATAGCTCCCTCCTGTGATGTAGCGACTGCAAACACCTCATCGGTATTCACAAAGGAAATAATGAATCTGTCTAAAAGTCCCACACTTTTCCCAAGCTTCTGTGATAATGATACCGACATCAGTGCATACCGCAAATTTATCACCAGCTGTGATACGGCAAGTTCAATGAGCGTTCCTCCCGATACAATAATCGGCACAGCCGCAAGCTGTCCTGCAGAGGTCACATTCGTCATTGATATTAAAAGTGCATGAATCCATGAAAGTCCGCTGTCTACGGAAAAAATACCAAATGCAAAAGCAACCGACATATATCCTAAGCAAATCGGTATTCCATCGGATATCCCTTTAAAAAAATTGTTATTCTCTTTCATAATTTCTCCCGCTAAAAAAGTGAATAAAGAAGCTTTATCCACTTTTATTTTAATTCTCTAAAAGTCCTCGGAAATCGTATATATATTTATCCGAAATTGCAGCTATCTGGTCTTTGTAATCCGCTGAGGTGTCATCATATACACCAAATACTGTCATACCTGATTCTTTTGCTGCTGCAAGTGCATTGAAGTTGTCGTCCAAAAAGATACATTCCTTTACACTGACGCCTAAACGCTCAGCTGTCTGAGTATAAATCTGCGGCTGTGATTTTGTAAAATCAAAATCATCGCAGGACCATACGTTATCAAAAAGCTCGTAAAGCCCCAATCGCTTTAATGTAACGTCCAGTCTTATATGCGGACATGCGGTAAGTACATTAAGGCTATGACCTTTTTCCTTTAGTGCTATCAAAGCTTCCTTTACATATTCCTTTGCAGGGATATTATATGCGTACTCCTCGTAGAGGTTAGCATCGGTTATCTCAAGAATCTCCTCGGCCGTCATATTAACACCAAGTGTAGTGCAATATTCGGCAGTGCCGTAATTGCCAAGCGGAGTTATGATTTTTACAAAATCATCCGGGCATTTTATACCGTTTTGTTCAAGAACAGAAATAAATTGCTGTGACCATATGGGCATTGAATCTACCAAAGTTCCGTCAAAGTCAAAAATATAATTCATAAATTCCTCCTATATACAAAGAGCTGCAATGATACAATACATGCTAACTGTCAACAGCTCGTCCGATATATTGTACCACATATTTACAGAAAGTTCAAGATAATCACAGCTTAATATTTTAAAATTTTACGTTTTAATACACTAAAAGCAAAAGCTTGTTAACAGATAACTTAAAAAGCGTCGCAGGAAAGCGACGCCGTTTGCATGAAAATAATTATCTTATGCCATATTTTTCTATGATGTAATCCATGTCCTTGTCACCTCTGCCGGAGAGATTGATGAGGATTGATCCCTTGCCCATTTCCTTTGCAAGCTTCATGGCGTAAGCTACAGCATGAGAGCTTTCGATTGCAGGAATAATACCCTCCAATCTGGAAAGAGTGAAAAATGCATCAATAGTTTCATCGTCTGTTACCACATCATATTTTACTCTGCCCAGATCGTGCAAAAATGCATGCTCAGGACCTGATGACGGGTAATCAAGTCCGCTTGCAACAGAATAAACAGGAGCCGGCTCACCGTTTTCGTCCTTTAGCATAATACTGTTAAAGCCGTGCATAACGCCTTCCGTTCCATATTGAAGACTTGCTGCATGGTCTCCAAGTGCAGTGCCTCGTCCTAAAGGCTCAACACCGTAAATATCAACCGGGTCATTTAAAAATCCTGAGAACATTCCCATTGCATTAGAGCCTCCGCCTACGCAAGCTACAACTGCATCTGGCAGCTCGCCTGTCATTTCGGTAAACTGCTCTCTTGCCTCGATACCGACTACACTCTGGAAATCACGGACCATCATCGGGAACGGATGCGGACCGACTACCGAGCCGATGCAGTAAATACAATCCTTATAATCCCTTGAATATGCCATAAACGCAGCATCAACAGCTTCCTTTAGTGTTGCAAGACCTTCTGTTACTTCAATAACATTTGCACCAAGTATTTTCATTCTTGCAACATTTGGAGCCTGCTTTTTTATATCTACAGCACCCATATAAATGTCGCATTCAAGTCCGAAGTATGCAGCAGCGGTAGCAAGTGCAACGCCATGCTGACCTGCACCTGTTTCGGCAATAACCTTTTTCTTTCCCATGTACTTTGCTAAAAGTGCCTCACCCATACAGTGATTGAGCTTATGAGCACCTGTATGGTTTAAATCCTCGCGTTTTACATACAACTGAACGTTACCGAGTGAGTTTGAAAGTCTTTCAAGATAAGATATAGGTGTAGGTCTTCCCTGAAACTCTCTGCGAATTCTGCGAAGCTCGCTTATAAACTTGCTTGATTTGCAAATTGTGTAGTAAGCCTCTGTAATTTCTTCCATTGCTTTTTGCAGCTCCTCCGGAATAAAAGAGCCGCCGTATTTTCCGAAAAATCCTTTTTCGTCAGGATAATTCTTAAAATATGTATCAAATTCAATTCCATTATGCTTCATAATAAATTCCTCCATAAAATTGTTTGTATTATATCATTTTAGCGACTGTCGTGTCAATACCTTTTATAAAAACTAATTAGTAAAATATCCATACCAATTTTATTCAATGATTTTGAAAAGTGCATCTGCCGCAAATTTCCCTTATATAAAAATGAGGACATTTGCAAATATGCAGTTATCCTCATTTTACGAATTGTTATTATTTATTAAGGTACTTTGCAACCTCTTGAGCAACGAGCTTTGTAACCAGCTCAAGACTTTCTGCAGATATAGAACCCTTGCTGTTATCAGCCTTTCCGTCACTGCTGAACAGCTGCATTTTCTTCATGCTTTCCTGTTTAACAGCTTCAACAGCTGCAGGAATAAGGTCAATAAGCCCCTTATCCATGCTTGAGAATTTCTTAAATTCAGCTTCTACTGCCGCAACGTTGATATCGGTAAAGATATTAACCTTACTGATACCTTCCTTTATTGCCTGTTTGAAATCATTATCGGTAAGACCTGAACCGCCGTGAAGCACTAATGGAACATCAACGGTTTTTGCAATCGTGCGGATTCTTTCAAAATCAAGCTTTGGAGGCAATTTATATGCACCATGAGCATTACCTACTGCAATCGCCAAGGCGTCAACGCCCGTTTTATCAACAAAGTCCTTTGCAAGCTTAGGGTCTGTGAAATATTTTGAAGGGTCATCAAGATGCGAGCTGCCCTCTGCTGAGCCTTCGTTATCGCCGACATGTCCAAGCTCACCCTCGATAGTTGCACCGTATGAATGAGCAATATCTGCCATTTCCTTTACCTTGCGTACATTGTCCTCGTATGAATCTGTTGAGCAATCGTACATAATAGAGCTGAAACCAAGCTCCAGTGCCTTAATACATGTGTCATAAGAAAGACCGTGGTCAAGATGTACAACAACAGGAACAGACGCTTTTTTTGCCATTGGAATCAAATAATAGGAAACCTCTTCCAAAGGACCGTAAGGAAGCAGAACTTCGGCAGTACCCATAATAACAGGGGATCTCGTTGTTTCGGCAGCACTGATAATTCCGCGTGCAAGCTCTAAATTAACGGCATTAAACAAGCCTATTGCGTAACGGTTTGCCTTTGCCGGTCTTAAGACTTCATTCATATTAACTAACATTGTTATATATCCTCCTTAGTTATGCTTACCTGCATAGTTTATTTTGAAATTTTATAGGTATTTTCGATTAAATATTGATAACCTCTACATTATATTCATCAAGAGTAGCTTTCAATAAGCCTCCTACCTCGGCATCGGTTACGAGATAATCGATATCTTCGAATGAAGAAAGTCGCATATACCCCACTCTGCCAATCTTGGACTTATCACAAAGATAATAGTGTATACGTGAATTTTTTATCATAGTCTGCTTGATAAAACATTCCTGCTCATTGCCTTCAAGGATAATTGAATTATCCCCGATACCCTTGCTGGAGAAAAACATCTTATCCGCAAAATAATTCTCTCTGATATAGTTTTCCGTCATAGCACCAACCATTGACTGATTGTTGCTCACTATACCGCCGACAGCTACCACCTTAACTCCGTCTACACCAAAAAGCTCATTTATAACTCTTATAGAATTGGTAATAACGGTAACATTTTTCATGCTTTTAATTTCTCTCGCAAGATAAAATGTTGTAGTAGATGCGTCTAAAAAGACAGTATCACCCGTAGCGATATGCTGTGCTGCTTTGCGAGCCAGTGCCTGTTTAGCTTCAACATTAAAAGCCTTGCGCTTTTCAAGTGAAAGCTCGTAGCTTCCTTCGTCCATCGGGAGTGCTCCGCCGTGTGTTCTGCGAAGAAGCTCCTGAGCCTCTAAAGTCTCTAAATCACGGCGTACTGTCTCTTCGGTAACGCCAAACTCTACGCTGAGCTTACTTACCATTACTACGCCTTCGGTGGCCAGCAGCTCTAATATTCTTTTTTGCCTCTCAATCGCAAGCATGTCAATTCTCCGTTTCAATAAATTTTAAAGCGTAATTTATTCTACATAATATGTACGTGCGTACCAAAAATTATTTTATTGAAGGCAGAATCTTTTCAACATCGCCATGAGGTCTCGGAATTACGTGTGTAGCAACAATTTCACCAAGCTTTGCAGCAGCTGCACCGCCTGACTCTACCGCAGCCTTTACTGCACCTACATCACCGCTTACCATAACGCTTACCAAGCCCGAACCGATTCTCTCAGTACCGATAAGCTCTACGTTAGCAGCCTTCACCATTGCGTCGGCAGCCTCAATTGCAGCTACTAAACCTCTGGTTTCTACCATACCTAATGCATTCTGTGCCATTTTTGAATACCTCCATATTAAAACTATTAATTATTGTTATTTTTATCTTCAGATTGGTATTATGTGCTTTGTTAATCTGAGACAATGAAAATTAATTGAGTTCTTAAACTATTTTACTACATACACTGTAAAAAGTCAAGACATATTCTGTGTTTTTCTGTGATTTTCTGCGTTTAATGGTTTTGTTGAACGCATCAGCAATTAGAGGATATCGCTCTACCCGCCTATTTTGCACTTTAAACCATAGCTCTCCGCAACAGCTTTAAGCTTTTGCATATGTTCATCCGTAGGCGATGGAATATCACCCATAAGATATTCCCTGTCCAATCCGTCATACTTGTCCTTACCGAATCTGTGATACGGCAAGAGATTTATCTCTTCAACATTCTTCAGCCCGGAAGCGAATTTTGCAATACCCGCAATTTCAGCCTCTGTATCATTAAATGTCGGAATAACGGGAACACGAATTATAAGTTTATTTGCATTTTCAGCAATCTTCACAGCATTTTCAAGTATTAATTCATTAGGCTGCGTTGTGAACAGCTTATGCTTTGCACTGTCAGTATGCTTTATATCCATAAGCACTGTATCGATATAAGGCAGGAGTTTCTCAATCTTATCGTAAGAAGCAAAGCCCGTAGTCTCAACAGCGGTGTTTATATAAGACTCTTTAGCACTCCTTAATAGTGCATAGGCAAATTCATGCTGACAAAGCATTTCTCCGCCGGATAATGTCATACCGCCGCCTGAGCGTCGATAGTATGGCATGTCCTGCTTTACAATACTTAGCACCTCTGCTACCGTGACATCACGACCGATTGTTTCCTCTTTGCCGCCTTGCAGCATTGTTTGAATTTCAAACTTTTGTGATTCCGGATTGCAGCACCATTTACATCTTAATGCACAGCCCTTTAAAAATACAATAGTTCTGATTCCCGGTCCGTCGTGCACAGAGAACTTCTGAATATCAAAAATTCTGCCGGATACATTCAAATAATCAAGCATATTCTTTTAGAAGCCTCCCTGTTCGGTTCTGTTTATAATATCATCCTGCAGCGACTTTGACAAGGTTGTAAACAAAGCACTGTAGCCTGCTACGCGGACAACAAGATTCTTGTAGTTTTCCGGGTGCAGCTGAGCATCACGCAAGGTTTCGCGGCTCACAACATTAAACTGCATGTGCATACCCTTTTGGTCAAAGAATGCACGGATAAGCGATATAAAGCCTTCAATTCCCGATGCACCCTTAAGTGCAGACGGGTGGAATTTCATATTAAATAACGTACCGTTTGAGGCAATTCCGTGGTCAAGCTTAGCAACCGAATTAGCTGCTGCAGTAGGTCCATTCACATCACTGCCTGCCGCAGGAGATACACCGTCCGCAATAGGCGTTCCTGCCAGTCTGCCGTCAGGCGTTGCACCGGTCTGCAGACCAAGCGGCACATTTGCAGACACAGGATACAGACCTGCATGGTATCTGCCGCCTCTTGGATTTTCGTACTTTTCAACAGGCTTTGTATAGGCATAGGCTGCTTCACGTCCGAAGATGTCAACCTCGTCCATATCATTACCGAACTTAGGCAGTGCTTTAATCCTCTCGTAAAGTGCTTGATATTCACTCTTTTTGCCTGCCTCAATATTATTTTCCATAATCTGAATAAAAATTTCCGCAATCTGAGCTTCTGAAACGTTATAGCCCTCTGCAGTTATTTCTTTAACAACCTCAACAGTAAGCTTTTCAGCATAAGCATCGCTGTACGGCATGCCGAAGTTGTTTTTAAGTGCATCGGCATACTGCTCAAGTGTTACGGTCTTGGTCTTATAAACCAGCTCATTAATGGCATACATAGCATCGGCTACGTTTGCAATACCAAAGCCCTGAGGTCCTGTAAAGTTATAAACCGCACCGCCCTCCTGTGCCGATTTTCCTTTACCGATACAGTCATCAAGCATAGATGACAAAAACGGCAGCGGACAACGCTCCATATGTGCTGCATCTACAGCATTATCGGCATTTACCATCAGCTTTATAGCGTAGTCCATCTGTTTCTTATATGCATCAAAGAATTTATCATATGTATCAAGCTCTGCAAGCTCACCCGTTTTCGGTCCTACGCGAACACCTTTATCAACTCCGTTAGAGAACACAAGCTCTAAAGGACGGCACATATTAAAGAATGCGGCGTCATGCCAGCCATCGGTTCTGCCGCCCTTTTGAGGCTCAACACAACCAATTATACAGTAGTCACGTGCGTCCTCAAGCGAAAGACCTCTTGAAAGAAGTGCAGGAATAATAATTTCATCATTATAATATGCCGGAAGTCCGATACCTGTCTTTGTAAGCTCGGCAGCTTTAACCATCAGTTCGTGCGGAGTTCCGTTCCATACTCGCATAGAAAGCGACGGCTGCGGCAAATTAACATGCATTGATGCACTTATGCACATATAGGACAAATCATTCGTAGCGTCCTTGCCTTCAATGTCCTGACCGCCAACAATAAGGTTTTGGAACATACTGTAGCCTGCAAAGCCCTCAGCAGATAGAGCGTCACGCACCTTGTTAAGGCTGTTGAGCTTCACCCATACGCAGTCTACAAGCTCCTGAGCCTGCTCACGAGTAATTCTGCCGCTTTCGATATCCTTAATATAATAAGGATACATATACTGGTCAAATCTTCCCGGAGAGATTGAGTGACCGCTGGATTCGGTCTGAATCAGCAGCTGCACAAACCAGAACGATTGACAAGCCTCGTGGAAGCTCTTTGCACCGCTTGCCGGTACCTTGTTGCAAATATCTGCGATTGTCAGCAGCTCTTCACGCCTTTTGGCGTCTTTGCAATTATCTGCCAGCTCTTTTGCAGCAGCTGAATAACGTCTCGCAAATATAACTGCACTCTCGCAGCTCTCCATAACAGAGGTTAGGAAGTTGAATCGCTTAGCATAATCACTATCGTAAATATTACATTTATCTCTTTCAGCTTTGGCATATTCGTAAATACCGTTAAATCCAATTTTCAACACCTTATCGTAATCTACACTGACATGTCCGATACCATTGTAGAAATAATTACCTACAGTAAATATATTATGATTTATTGCATTAAGTGCTTCGGGTGCCATATAGGAGGTAGCAAGCTCGCTGGTTGTTCTTCCCTGCCAGTATTTATGCACCTCTTTTAACTTAGCAGCCGTTTCTTCAGAAATATAGAAAGCGTCAGCACTACGTGTAGCGATAGTATCAAATTCTTCTTCAAGCCACTTATTTGAAAACTCCGGAAAAGTCTGACAGCCTCTGCGTGCAACGCTGTTGCAACCGACAATAAGCTCGTCATCACGAATAACGACTGGCAGCTTCTCGGCAATAGCTCTGAATGCTCTTGATTTTCTTAAATATATAGGCATACCTTCGGTACTTTTAAAGCTTTCGGTAATAATCTCGGCACGGGTAGACTCAATAGTCGGCGTACCCGAATAAAGGTCATCTATAAGCTTTTGTATACGAACAGATTTCGGAATTTCAGCAGTGTAAACGTTTTTCATTTCTAAACCTCCCAGTTTGATACTTATATCGTACACCAAAAAACAAAAAAAGTCAACACTTTCAAAGGCAAAAAAATAAAAACGCAGAAAAAGTTAATAAAATGTAAATAATTTTGTTAACTTTTTCTGCTTGATATGAGACTGATGGTTGTAATTTTAATTTTTGAGATACAGCTTAAAGGTGGCAATCTTCCATGGTGATAGGTTGAATTTCAGCAAATTATTTTCAGTTTTCATATCACTTATTTTTTCCTCATTTAAGTTGGTTGCTTCTGCTTTTTCAATTATCTTTTCAGTCTTAATAAAGCCCTCTGCTGCTTCTTTCGAAGCATTAAAAACTCTGACAATAATAGCATTTTTTTCACTGCTTTCTGCTTTTTTGATAATACTTACCGCGATATCCTTTCCTCCTACCAAAAGTCTGCTTTGCGGCTGAGCTACTGACGTTCCCGGCACAACAGGTTTAAGCCACGTCATAACGTCTGTTGCAAGTATATCCTGCAATCTTAAAAGGTCGCTGTATGCCACATTGCTGTCCAGCGGTGCTAAAATAAATGAATATTCAAGCGGCAAATTAATCTGGCATCTTGTTTCACCGTTAGTCAGCTTAGTGGTTCTGAAGCTGCGTGACAATGTGACACTCAAGCTTCCGTCCTCATCATCGTATGCCGCACATTCGTGCAGTCCCGCAGCTGAAACAAAGGCAATACCACAGCCGTCCTTATCACGCTTACCAAAAATACCGTTGGTTGCTTTCTCATACTGGTCGGTTTCACGCCAGTCCTGAGTTGTGTAGTCAATTCCCGTTTTTCTTTCACAGCAGTAAAATGCCTGACCGGAAAAATATGTATCTGCATCAATTCCGGTAGGAATAAGCATGCGTAATCTGTGGTCTTTGGCAATATTATTATAGCACAGCTTAACATCAACAAATCTGCTCTCCTCTGACAGACCTACATATGACTCAAATTTCAAGGTGACAGTTTTTTCACTTCTGTGCTTACCGAATTTATCGGTTATCATTTCCTCCGGCACATTAAACTCGCGGGTGACTTTAAATACGCACCTTGCAGGACCGTATTCTACACGTTCTATTATGCAGCTTCCTCCGCAAGAGGAAATCACCCTGTCATTAACAGGATTTACATGATACCATCCATCGCCGATTTCGCCGTCATCAACAAGATTTCCAAGCTCTGTATATATCTTACCTGTCTTTTTATCGGTAATTTTCAGCGAGCCGTTTGGCAGTATATCCATACGAATAAAAGCATTCTCTGCAAAATTCATGCCTGCCTTCATCTTTTCAAGATAGCGTACTGCAGGACTGTGCGGAACGATTTTATATGCTGCAGTTCCGAATGCAGGAATATTTGCCCTGAAGGTTACAGTATGCACGTCCTTACGACCACAGTACAGATAATCACGCTTTATCTCGGTAATCTGATAAGGAATTTCCTTTCCCTGTGCATCATATATCTTAAAACAGTTGATTCTTTCATAGCCGAAAGGCTCCTCATACTGTGCAGGATAGTCCGGCTCAAAATCCAAATCCACAGTAACAGTCCTGTCGATATCATAAGGAAGAAAATTATTAACAGTTAAGATATTCTCATACGCTTCTCCCTTTTCAGGTCTATCCCCTCGATTACGATGGTGCCAAAAATCATTGCAAAGTGCCGCTCCGATTTCCTTAACCTGGTCAAATCGGTATTCCATATCCTTGTGTACCTGATCTATTGAACAGCCGCATATTGAGTCATGCGGGTGATTTTGTATCAGATATTTATATGCTCTTTACAAAAAGCCACGATTTAATTTGATTCCTTCAAGCTCTGCCATTACCAGCATCGGCTCTATTTTCTTTTCCAGTAAGCTCTGGCATTCATCATTTTGCTTCTTTACAGGATAATGGCTTGAAAGCGTATTTGTAATCAAATGAAGATAACCGTGAAGCTCCTGTGCTGTTTTATTCAGTTCTCCCGCAATAACAGGTAGCGAATCCCAATATTCCTCCAGAAGCTTTCCCTGCTCGCATAAATTAACATGATGTACCGTAGCATCAGGATACAATTCTGCTATTTTCTTTATGTAATCCGTAGTATTTACCGAAACTTCCGCATGGTCAGCACTATCCATCACAATTACAATCGGAATATCGCTGCGCTCAAGCTCACGGTCAATATATTTCTTAATGCGATCAATAATCTCAGGGTTATCGGCACTTTTATCCTGGACCGGCATATATACTTCGGTCGTAAAATTGCAGTATCCGTCACCCGGTTCCAGCTTAAAATTCAGACATTCACTTCCGTCAGGAGCCTGCCAGCGGAAAATTCAGGATCTGTCTCCGTTGTTCCTCTGCCAAGGAGCGAATAGTTAATACCAAAGCCGTTAAAAATCTGTGGTGTCTGTGCAATATGACCGAAAATATCACACATATAGCCGTATTTCCACTGCACTGTTCCCCATTCCTTGCAAATCTTATGACCAATCATAAGATTTCTGATAAGGCTTTAACCCGAAAGCAGGAACTCATCAGGCATAACGTACCACGGACCAATCAGAATTTTGCGTTCCTTTATTAATTTCAACAGCTTTTCTTTTTTTTCAGGGCATATCTCAGCATAATCCTCAAGCACGATTGTCTGTCCGTCAAAATGAAAGGTCTGATACATTCGGTCCTTTTCAAATAAGTCCAGAAGATTGTCTAACATTTTGACCAAACGATAACGAAAGCCCTGAAAATCCTGATACCACTCTCTGTCCCAATGGGTAGATGAAAAATAAAATATATCAAATTTCTTTCCCATATAAAATCTCCTTATGTTAAATTGTTATTATGGGGTAAAAATCTCAAATAAATCTTTATCCACATAGTCTTCAACAATTATATTTGAACCAAGCTCCTTATGAAGTCTTCTCTGATATTCGGAAGATTTTGGAAGTCTGCTGATTACAACAGCTCCCATTTCGGCACCTGCCAGGATTTCCGCTCTGCCGTCACCTACAACAAGGACATTTTTGCCATTAATTCCAAGCTCCTTCAAGAGTCGTTTCATAACCGTTTCTTTGGGGATTTTTTCGGTCCAGGTTGAGCCTATAATATCCTCAACAAGCTCGCCTTTACCTATTTTATAACCAAGGGCTTCAACCTCCTCATGCATCCCCATGCCCTTTTCAACAACAGCACCCGTAACGAAGTAGCTCTTCACTCCGTTATCCTTTAAAAACCTCATAAAGTCCATAGAGCCGTCCACCTGATAGCTTTCGGGATTCTGTTTCGCTTTTTCAAGGTTTTTATCGCGGCAATAGCCGTTTAGTACCGCCTCATAAAGCTTAAAAAGACGCGGAGTTTTTTCTTTCAGCATTTCATTCATTTCATCAGTTTCCGGGAGGCTGTCAAAAATCTCTTCACCTTCCCAAATCCTTTTGATAATTTCAGAATTTGTTTTCATGTCGCAGTTTACCTTCACCATGCCTTCTTCAACGGAGCGTCGTATCGCCCATTCCATCTGTGTAAGTGCCGAAAGGCCTGCCGACTCAACACAAAATCTGTCGGTTTCGGGTAACTCCTTTGTTCCTGCTGCATTAATCAGCCTTTTTTCATTTTCCTTGCTGTCAAAATCTTCAGGTAAGCCGTTTACTATTACGTCATAAAGGCATATGCTCATAACAGGCGGCCATTCTCGGATTAACGAATGTGTACCGTCAATATCATGGAATGCATATGTAATTTCAGCGTCGGCAAAAGGATTTATGACAATTTTGGAATTTGTATTGTGTGCTTTTAACATAATATAATCAACCCTCTGTATAATAATCTTTATTTGCATCAATCAGGTTACAGATATTTTCAACACTTGTGTGCGTAGTATATCCGTCTCTCGGAGTGTTCTTACAATAATCCACCATTTTATCAATAGTTGTTGAAATAACCTGAAGTCTTGTATCTGATGATGCATAGTAAATAAATATTCTTCCGTCATCATCAACTATTGCACCGTTTGAGAATATACATCCTGAAACATCGCCGTCACGTTCTGCCCCTTTTGGAGCTAAGAAATATCCGCCCGGCTCGTAAATAACCTTTGTAGGGTCATCAAGCGAAGTCATAAAGCAATAAAGAACATACCTTAAGCCTGTTGCATGGTTTCTTACGCCGTGAGCTATATGCAGCCATCCCTCTTTTGTCTTTATAGGTACTGCACCTTCGCCGTTCTTGACCTCCTTAACTGTGTGATAAATTCTTGCATCTATAATTTTCTCGTCGGTTATTTCCGCATTTTCCATGCTGTCAACCAGTGCAACGCCTATTCCGCCGCCGCTGCCGACATCAATAAAGCCGTCCGATGGTCTGGTATAAAGAAGATATTTACCGTCCACAAATTCAGGGTGAAGAGTAACATTTCTCTGTTGATTAGGAGATTTAAGGTCCGGCATACGCTCCCATGTATTTAGGTCCTTTGTTCGTACGATGCCGCATTTTGCAACAGCAGAAGATGTATCGTCAACAGTTATATCCTTTCTCTCGCTGCAAAAAAGTCCGTAAATCCAGCCGTCCTCGTGTTGGGTAAGTCTCATATCATAAACATTGGTATCAATTTCTTTGACCTTAGGAAGAACAATCGGCTTTTCCCTGAAACGGAAGCCGTCTACACCATTGTCACTTTCTGCAACTGCGAAGAAGGATTTTCTGTCATTTCCCTCAACTCTTGCAACCAAAATATATTTTCCGTTCAAAAATATTGCACCTGCATTCATAATTGCATTTACTCTTATACGTTCCAAAAACATTGGATTTCTCTCATAAGAATAGTCAAACCTCCAGTTAAGAGGAATATCCTCACGCATCAGGCAGGGATATCTATATCTGTTAAAAACACCGTTGATACTGAATTTTTCAACATTTTTCCTGTTTATAACATTATTGTGGTTTTCTGTAACCTCAGCAATTCTTTTTTCAAAATATTCTCTGCTCATATTTTCTTCTCCTATAATATAATATTTATCCGTTCATAATACTGAAATCCTCTTTTTCAGCCGGCGGTACAGTCAAAAATGAATACTCGCTGTTTCCGGCAGACGATTCAAGCCGGATTTTCATACACTTGTTATCGCTTTCAGGGACAACAAACTGAATTATATGTCCCCTCTTATTTGCAGCAGCTACTCCTGTATCCCAAGTAATTATCAGCTCTTTCTTATCATCATACATCAAAAATACGTTAATTTTCGTATCAGCAGCTTTCCCGCTATCATTTAAAAACCAAAGCTCACCTGAAAACAATTCTCCTTGGGTATATAAAAAGTGCTGCATTTTAAGGCTTGGCATAACACTCCTGAGAGCAGCTTTCACTGCATAATATGCAGGCTTAGGCTCTGCAGGATATGAGATAATCGACGAATTTGCCGCAGTAATCCAAGGCTCGGCAAAACACCAGTTCATCGCCATTGAGCAATACGGCTGTTGTCTGCGAGCCTCCTCGAATATAAATTTCAGTCCCTCCGACTGCAGAAATTGGCTGTATTTAATCATTTCTTCTACAGTTAGCCCAACACCAAAATACTTTTCCATAACCGAGCGACATATCCATGTATCAATTCCGGCTGCATCCCACGCACCGAAGGCATGATGTGTCTGCCACGGAGTATCAGGTGCAGGCTCATCTATTAATTCCGGTGGGATTATTTTTCTGAGATTTTCCATACTGCATAAGGACGGAACACCAAATTCGGAATATGCAGTACATCGTGAATTTCCATAAATTTCATGCACTGTCTTATCAATATCTGCATCATAAAACAGGTAATGTCCATGCCCCATGCCCATGACAGGGGCTGTCGGCAAAAACGGCTTATCTCTGTCAAGCTCATAGCAAAGCTTATTTAAAAGCCTCAGTGCAAGCGACTGGTCTGTCATTCCCGACCAGCGGTTAAACAGCTCATTTCCACCGCACCATATGCAGTGACACGCATGCTTTTTTACTCTTTTTATAATCGAAACCGCTTCGTCCTCCAAAATATCAAGATAAAATTTTGTGTCCCTGTATAAATTGCACGCAAGCGGAAATTCCTGCCACACCATTATTCCATACTGATCACACAGGTCAAAAAAGTCCTCTTTTCCGACAACTGCACCGCCCCAGCATCTCAAAATATTCATATTCGCATCACGCACCAGCGTCAAAAGCTCGTCATATCGCTTGTGCTTAATTTTTCCGTAAAAAATCTCAGGTGCAACCCAGTTTGAGCCTTTTGCAAAAATTCTTCTGTTATTAAGACACACCGTAATAGGCGGAACAGAACGACCTTTCGGGAAATCAGAAGGCTCGTCCCAAGCCTCGTCATTCATGACCAATTCAATTTTCTTAAAACCTATAGTGCCGCAAATAATATTTTCACCTGCCGTCACTTCATAGGTGTAAAGCGTTGGTTTTCCCTGACCGCTGCACCACCACAGTTCAACGTCATTTACCTCTATCTCGGTTTCATTTCCCTCATAAAGCAGTTTACCATCAGGACTATACAGTCGTATTTCAGGCATTTTTCCGCCTGTAATATCAAAGCACACCTGTGCATTTTCCAAAGCATCATCTAACGTATAAGTAACGTCAACATCGAAAATAAAGCTTTCTCCGCGTGTTTCAAGGTAAGCCTTCTGCCACATGCCGGTCGGAACCAGTCTCGGATGCCAGTCCCAGCCGTAGCTCACGGCAGGCTTTGTGACCTGTGCCGCTTCGTCGCGTGTTCCGCTTCTTCCGTCCTTTGGTACAGGTGCGATATGTACTTCAATAACATTCTCTGCTTTCAAAAATTTGGTAAGGTCTATTTCTATTTTCTTATACAGTCCGACATTGTGCAAAAGATGACTGCCGTTTAAAAATATATCACATTCATAGTCAATACCCTCACTTACAAACCATGTACCGTCCTCCTGTGTCGCAAACTCTGCACGGTAAATCCAGCCGTAGTCTTCAAGTCCCCGGTACATTTCGCAGTTGTCTGCAAAATTCACATCGCCCCAATTATGTGCAGCAGCATAGTCTTCCTGTGCATTACCCGGCACGCGTGCATAAAAAAAATCATTTTTTCCGGCTATACTGCATTCCCAATTCAGCTCTTTTTTCATATACTTCTCCATTTCAGTCTATTCAAACATAGAAAAAGCGTTCATCTTTTTTAACTCATCGAGTAGCTTTTTCATACTGCCATATTCAAATTTTTTCAAAATTCTTCCTGTATGAGTTCTGATTGTGCTTTCCGTTACATATCTTTCCTCAGCAAGCTGAGAACAGGTTTTTCCGTAGTAAAGCTCTTTAAGTATTTCAAACTCAGCCGTAGAAAGCTTAGTCATAATATTAAGAATATATAAAAGAGATTTTTGATTTTCTTTAATATTCAGATTATCTTCTTCAAGCTCCTTCTGTTTTTCGGCAATACGCCCTGCTTCATTCAATATTTTTTGTGCAATATAAGGTCTTAATACAACCTGACTGTTATGAACCATTCTAATAGATTTTATCAAATCCTCCGTAGGATAGGTTTTTAGGAAATAATCACTGACGCCCTCGCTGAAGGCTCTGAAAATATATTCCTCGTCCTCATGTACTGTCATCATAATTATTTTTGCATTCGGCTGATTTTCCCGAACAATCGGTATAAGCTCAAGTCCGGTCGTGGCAGTATCCATCTGAATGTCAAGAAGTACAATATCTGCCATAACCGATTCAATCAGCTTTTTACTATCCCTTTTATTTGTTGCATATCCCAGAAATTCAATGTCCTCCGTCTCTTTCAATGCATATTCAAAGCATTCACACATATATTGCTGATCATCACATATAATTACCCTGATTTTGCTCATACTGCGGCACCTCTTTTTCTATTAATTTTCTTTAAGGGCAATAAAATCTGAAACTGCGTTTCCTCTCCCGGCTTGCTTTTTACATGAATATGTCCGAAATGTGCCTTTACCACCTTATCCACAAAGGTCAGTCCGAGCCCGAAATTTTTACAGCCGGACTTGGTAGAAAACAAGGATTTATAAATGTTTTTTATCTCCGACCTCTGTATGCCCTTTCCGTTATCTGTAATCGCAATCTCCAGATAATATTCGTCTGTATCAACCGATATACAGATGCAGCCTTTTTCACGTTCGCTCTCATCAATAGCTTCAACCGCATTATTAATCAGATTCACTATCATAGACACAATATGCTCTTCCGAACCCTGAATAACAGCATCCTCTACCTTATAATCCTTCTCCAAAATAATGTATTCAGGAACAGCAATCTTTTCACAAGCCTTTTCTATGCAGGAGCGTATGGAAATATCTCTTACCGAAATGCTTATTTCCTCTAAGGAAACTATCATATTTGAAATGTCCTCAATTGACGAAAGTGAAAGCTTTTTTATCTTCTCAATCATTTCCTTGCAAACCTTAATATCCTTGTCTGCAGCAGTTTCTGCACATTCCGCAAGCTTTGCCATGGTTACATACGAATTCTTGTAGGAATGAAAAATCATTCTTGTACTTTTATCAATACGCCGGCTGCTTTTATAAATACTTTTTTTATCAAAAAATACTATCTGCCGAAACGGATCTACCCAATACAAAGCTACCATTATCGCAATTAAAACAATCATCAGCGACAACGGCAGAAGATAATAGGTATCCCATATCAAGTCCTCTGTAGGATGCTTTAAAAGCGTGCTGTAGTACGGATTTATTGTTCTCAGGTTTCCAAAAATAAAGAATACCGAAACAAATATATCAAGTGCTGTCACACACAGCAGAGAAACAATGTTTTCACGCTTGGTATAATGATACTTTGATTCTCGAATTCTATTAAGGAAAAACGGTATTGGCAAAAGCATATATAAAAGTACTGCAATAATTGAAGTATTCCGTCCCAAATCTGCAAGCCATTTAACGGTATCAGCCTTCTGCGTGCTATGCATAAGAATATAAATAGTTTCTGAAGTATTGTAGTCATTGTACCAGAGATATGCTACTATTGGTATTACCAAAAGAATACTCCTTATGATATTCTTTTTACCCAAAGCAGAGAATAAAACGCACGGCACAAGCATTATAACCGCTATTCCAATGTTATAAATACGCGAAACATCAGAAATTCGTATTTTTATCTTACTCATCCATAAATATATTGAATAATCTATACTAAGCGGAAAATGGTACTGAGAAAATTTTGCCATATACAAAAGGGCAGCAACCAAAAGCAGAAATATTCCGGTTAAATAAAAGGAAAAGCACCATGTAATTATCTTTCTATAGGATTTCATTAACATAATTGTCAGAAAAAATAACAATAAATACATTGCTATAACCATATCTTTGCCTCCTTATTTTCTGCCCTTTTTCAAATAGGCATAACAGCATAAATTTATGCTGCTATGCCAATCCATTTTACTGCTCCTGCGTTTCGCAAATTCTGTGCATTCCCTGCAAGCCGTTTAAGAAAAATGCTCTGACGTATTTTGTTTCATCGGGAAGGTCAAGAGAAGCATTGAGCTGCACATCTCCCATCTCAGCCGTAGCACTTTCAGCACATATATCAAGCAGCAGTCCGCTTTCGTCATATGCTGCCAGATACATTGTAATATTATCATACACCTTATAATTTACCTTTATCGTATAATCAGCGGCAGCTGTGCCTTCTGTCACATCAATTTCTCCGTCCTTTATTTCATATGGTGA
The DNA here is from genome assembly GCA_017621875.1 of Clostridia bacterium. Lineage (GTDB taxonomy): Bacteria > Bacillota > Clostridia > UBA1381 > UBA1381 > UBA1738. The sequence continues at coordinate 157,524 of JAGASE010000020.1, read as the reverse complement.
AGATGAATAAAATTTAAAATTAACAAAATTCAACCACCACGGAGCTGTATAATCAGTCTGACTGACTGAAATTTTAACATACTCCGTCCCTTTTGGAAGTGCGATTGACGCTGTATAGGTTGACCAGTTTCCTCCAGTCAGACCCGCCGGAGCACCGTCCGGAATCTCTGCCACGGTATAGTTTTCTCCGTCCGGGCTTGCTTCAACCGTTACAAATTCAAACGGATCTGTCATACCCGTATAGTTTATTGCCATATCAAGTTTAACTACAGATGGAATCTTATATACAAGATATTCTGTATCTGTATCGGTAGATTTGATTATTCTTCCTGCATCTCCCCATTTATCCTCACTGGTTTCAACTCTCCAGTTTTCACTTTTGTCGTAAAGCATATCAAAACTCAGACAATTATCCTCAGTTATATTATACTCACCCGGCTCGGGAATAGCCGTATTTACATAGCTTGATTCGCCTTGCACCAGTGTAACCTGACCGATTGCACAGCCTGTTGTTACATTTGCAGACTTGTCAATTTCAATTTTAATATATTTTACACCATCAGGAATATCAGTTGCTTTAATATAAGCCCCGCTCCAGCTGGAGGTACTGTCACATCCTGTATACGCAGTACGTGTAGTTTCAAGTTCAGTAAAGCTCACATTATCACTGCTTCCCGAAATCGTCACAGCCGATATGTATTCCTCTGAAGTGTAGTAAAACAACACCTCGGCAGATTCCGGACGCGGATAGTAATAGGTTATATACTGTGAATCGTCTGCATCATCACTGACAGCTCCCGACTTACGCTGAAAACGTCCTCCGTCTTCGCCCAGCTTGCTCTTATTATTGGTTTGAATCGACCAGTATTCGCTGTATTCATACAGATTTGAAAAATCATCGCATTTATCCGTAAGAGAAGCTTCTGCCTGTGCAAAAGTTGCAGATGAAATCATCAGGCTGATACACATACAAGTCAACAATATTTTCTTAAGCATCATTGTTTCCCTCCTTGAGATTCAGCAGTCTGTTCAGCATAACCGCCACCTGAGCACGAGTTGCAGTTTGTTTCGGCCCGAAATTATTTTCGTCCATACCGCTTATTACCCCATGGCTTGAAAGCACCGAAACAGCCTCTTTTGCATATTCGTCAATTTCCTGCTCGTCAGCAAAGGTTTTGCCTTCTTCTATAGCATTAAGTCCTGAACAGCGGAACAGGATTGTCGCTAAATCCTGACGGGTTATCGCCATACCCACGCCGAATTTTGTCTCGGAAATTCCGCTTATAGCACCTGAAGAAAATGCTGCTGCAATATTGTTTGCATACCATGCATCAGGTGAAACATCTTCAAAAGCCGTATCTTCTGACTTTTCAAAGCCAAAAGCCTTTACCACCATTGTAACAAGCTCCTCGCGTGTAACAGTTCTGTTCGGGTAGAAGCTTCCGCTGCCGTCACCTGCCAAAATTCCTGCATTTTTAAGAGCAGTGATGTCCGACTCTGCCCACACAGCATCGTCAAGGTCGGAAAAAGCGTTTTCCGGCTCGGTAATTATAGGAGTGGAAATCACAGCAGAGCCCTTTATACTTGAGCCTCCTGAGCCGCCGCTTGACGATGAGGAGCTGCTGCTTGATTTTTCCGATTTATACTGTGCCTCTACAGCGTCTTCAAAGGCGTCCTCAATGTCATCGGGCTTTTTATTATACAGGCTCTTGAAAACTGCAGCTTTATCCTTCAGCTTTTCATACTTTTCCCAAGCAGCCTCCGAAATATCCAGCTGCTCACGATAAGTTTCAGTGACCATATCACGAAGATATGCCCAATCCTCCGCTGTCTTTATATCGGTACGCATTGCGGTGCTGTTAAGCTCGCTGCAAAATGCTGTCAAATCTGTAACAGGCAGCTTTGCAAGAACATCTTCGCAGACAGCAAGCTGCTTTTCGCTGCGGCTATCAATAGTGCCGATACTGCTGTAAACGGCAAGGTCAAGCCCAAGCGTTTCCTTAAAGCTCTCTATATTTGTCTTAAATTCCGACGCATTCTGCGAGCTATTCAGCACAGTCAGTGCATACCCCTTATCCATACCTGCCTGCAGCTCATCAGGATCGCTAAATCCGTCTTCCGGTCTTACAAGTATAATATTTTCTGCATCAGTAGCACTTAAATTGCTCGTATCAAGCCCCAAAAGCTCCTTATATGTATCTATTATAGAAATAATATCTTCTGCTCCGGCGTCATTTATTTCATCAAGTGCATCGTTTAGAGTTTTTTCACTTATATAGCGAAATACTACTCTTTCCGGCTTTTCCATGTCATTTGAGCATACAAACACGGTATAATTTCCATCCGGCTCGTCTGTCGGCAGCGGAAAGGTCTGTGAAAATGTACCATTCTCTGACTTTGCCTCGCCGAAAACAAGCAGCTTTCCGCTTACTTCATCAATATCCTCTAATTCATACGGAATATCTGTGCTGCTGTTTTTTGGAACAATAACCATAAGAGTATCGGTGCTGCTTCCCGAAACAGTTAGTATTGATGCTGTTGCGTCAAATTCTGCCGAGATTTCCGATACTGCCGCAAAAGCCGGTATCCCAAGTGCCAAAAGCCCAAGCAGCAATAATCCGAAAATAAATTTCTTCATATTTTTATGTCCTTTCTTAGTTTATTACAAAAACATTGCTTACCTTCATGTAAGTCATCTGGCACATTACAAGCGACGCATTATTGCCGTAATGGTCATAATCCTTCACATCGGATAGTGTTGATACCACCTTTATTTCATCTGTATCACTGTCATAAACATGAATATATCCGCCCGTTACCGGCACAAACCACATATTGCTTGCTCCTGCCGGGTAGCTGTGAACATACTCCCCGTTGCTCTTTTCATAGGAAATTACCAGAACATCGGAATTATTACGCTGTACCTGACCGCGTACTGTTACATTTTCGCGGGTACGGTTGCCGTCATAGGTATCTGACGGTACAAAATCATCAGGTGTTGTAATCAGCTTTACGCAGCCGGTTTTGCCGTTATCAAGAGTATTGTATTCGATTATGCTGCCTCTTGTAAGCTCACTTGCACCATCAACTCCTATGAGTGCCGTGCCTTCTTCTATCCGCAATTCTATTTTCTTTCCGCCGGTATAAGCGTGCAGCACGCTGATAATCTCCTCATCATCATTAATCGTTGTAGTAATCTTATCCACCATCGCATACGGGTCTTTTTTTTCATCAATCGTGTCGCCGCCTAAAATATTTACACGCAGAACAAGAGAACAATATCCCATATCGTCATCATCAAATGTCTGAAGTCTGTTTCCATTTGTATGCTTCCATGCAGAAACATCCTCAACCACAAAATCAGTATCCCTTGCAAGACCCGCAACCTGCGATGCTACATCGGGAACACAAAATGCAACTGCGTCTTCTGACACTCCGCAGGACATATTAATCGTTCGGGCAGTAGGATAATATGTAACTCCTTTTGCAGAAAAGTCGTTTATTAGCCTTATCCGTTCCTCCTGCACAGACACGTCTCCACTCTGGGTTTTATTATGAGTAAACAGCTTGGTAATCTCGCCATAAGGATTAAGTGCATACTTTATCGGCTGACCGACACATTTTTCATATACAGTTCCGTCAATACCAACCTTTAGAGTTGATATTATATTTTCATTTGATTCCTTTGCTCCGTTTACCTTTGCTTTTTCGCTGACGTCATAATACATAATTCTTCCGTCTGTATTCAGAATTTTAAGGCTGAGTACATCCTCATCCTCATTATTAAGTGCCTTGATAAAGTAACCGTACTGAAGTCCCGTTTTATAGCCCAAAACACTTCCTACGATATAACCATTGCAGTCCAGATAGAAGCTTCCTGTATCTTTTAAGCCAATCCCTGCATTATTCTTAGCATAGGGTGTCAGCTTATAGCTTGTACCTTCAATAACAACCGTATCAGGCTCGCCGTCGCCAACAGTGTATTCCGATACAGTACCCTCAACCACTGCATCGGATATGTAAATTGTTACAAGTATTTTGCTGTTATCAGAGCTGCTCATTGCGATACTTAAAGCATTATTCTCCTGTATCTGGTCAAAGCTTACCCTTTGTCCTTGCTTTATACATATCACTTCATAAAGAGCTTCGTCCTCAAAATTCAAGTCAAGATTTGTGTATTTATCTCTTAATACTCTGGTTTCAGAAAATGCCGCAGCTACCAGCATACTCTGAAAATCAGTAATCTTAACAACATCATACTCTCTGTCGCCATCATTGTCAATAAGAATTACCTCTCCATTTTCTGGTATCCACAGGCTCTCCTGCATATGCAGATTTACACGTCCGTTATATATTATATCCGCATCTTCGGCAAGCTCAGCCTTTGATACATAGCTGCTGCCCTCCGTTTTATAGTAGCTATACACAAAATCCGAATAGCTCACTAATTTTTCCGACGAAATAGTAATTGTATTATTCTTTTTATCTGCCATTGCCCACAAAAGAACATCTCCCGATGCTTCCTCGCGGTAATAGTATTCTACCGTATATCCCAGAAGCTCACTGACATTTCCTGCTCTTTCGCCTATATCAAAGCGTTGATTACCTATAATTACATGGTTTTCTCCGGGATATTCGTCCTCGGAAAGGCTTGTATATTCATTAGCAGTCATGATAGCCTCACCGTAGTAAATATCATGAATATCGCTTAAAATCGAATCTGTGCGGTCAAATGACACTCTCATTCCATCTCCAAGTGCCTCTGCAATATCCTTGTCCTTCGCTAAATCCATTATGCACAAGAAATCTCCTACTGTTATGGACTCTTTGTTGATATAGCTGCCCGAAAGCATAATTTCAAGATTCTGTGCTACAGCAAGAATCCCTTTGGGATAATCGCCGTAGGTCTCGGCAATATCCTTATATCCCAGTGCATTAACAAATATCGAAAGTGCGTCAATATAGGTTATCGGCTCGTCCGGACGGAAGGTTCCGTCGTTATATCCGTGAATTAAGTCAAGCTGATCCGCTGCTTGAATATACTGCGAATACTGATGCTTTTTATCAACATCATAAAATTCCGTATCACAGCCCTTTTCTCCTGCCGAAACTCCGCAGAACGGCAAAACATATTTAACTGCCATACCTCTGGTTATAGTCTGTGAAAGTTCCGCATTCTCCGGCAGAGCCTCCAGAAGCTCCAGCTTATACAGTCTGTCGGCAGCCTCGGTATAATGTGTATTTTCACTTGCATAAACCGGGAATACCGTAAAAGAGATGACTCCTGCAAGCAGCAATGCCGTTAGCCTCTTTAATTTCATTACCCTGTTACCTCCTGATATTTTCATTTTGTCTTTAGCTGCAGCACGTGCATGCCGCAGCCTTATATCCTTATAAAAGCTAACGGGATCTTATCCCGTTGCTTATTTCTACGCCCATAGACGGGGCTTCTATTAGAAGTTTTTTTATAAATTATCGGTGTCGATTTCGTATTTAGCAATAGGCTCAATCTCACCCTTCCAGATGAACAGACGGTAAGCATCTGCCTCATCCACGCTAAGTGAGTAGTCGAGCTTTCCATCAGAGGACAGTGTCGCTGATTCACAGTCAACATCTGTTAATGTACTGCCGGTATAAGATGCAAGGAATACATAAACCTTCTCAGATTCACCTGAATTTTTTGTTACACTGCCGTTTAAAATAAGCTTTGCATCCTCAATTACTGCGGTATCTCCCGGATTTGTGTGCTCATATTCAGCCTTCGGTGCTGTCGGAACGTCCTGCATGGTAACATTGCGGATACCTATTTTCCATGTATCGCCATTGGTTGTTGCTCCGTCTGCCAGCGGGAATGAAGGTGTAGCCATATATACATAGTACATTCCTTCAGGAACCGTCGCTGTATAGATTTCCTGCTTTGCAGCTGTTCCGTTGGCGTTTGAAATAGCTTCGCCTTCTTCCTTTACTGTGGTAAGCTGTGTCCAATTTGCAGTATCGGTTGTATAAGTTTCTGATGCATATAAGGTTAACTCATAGCTTGTGTTATAATTAGAGCTGTTAACAACGAACTGCTTGCCCGGCCATGCCTTATATGAAAGCCAAGCTGCTTTGCCAAAATATCCCCCCATATGTATTGCAGTTCCGCCTATAGTTCCTGTAGGTGCACTATATTGAATGGCTTCATTTGCTCCTGCTCTCTGAATTATATATCCGTCATATGCAGAATTTGAAAAATAAGTCTGTGCTGCATGGCTGCCTCCGGCAGGGTTGCTGAAATTATCCTCAATATCATCATAGAAATCAGCATCTCTTACCTCTACAGTCATTATGCCTATATGCCAGTTTGTATATGCAGCTGTTGATGAACCCGTATACTCCGGCAGCATTACCTTCAAAAATGCTGTACCCTCCGGCAGCAATGCATATTCCCTGTAAAAAATGTCATTGCCGGATGAGCCGTGGCTTGTAGGATTTTTCGTATCGGTCAGTTGTGTAAATGTACTGCCGTCTTCCGATGCAAATAATCTGATACAGTCCAAAGCTGAAGAAACAGCTTTATTTGCACGATATTCAATTTCTGCTACTCTTCCACCTGCAACAGCATATGTCAGGTATCTGTCACCGCCTCCATATGTAGTGCTCTGATAATTACTTCCCACAGCATCTCCGCCGCTACTATACTGGATTCGGTTTGTATCAATAGCATATCTTTGCGGCATATATGTTGCAGTTCTGCTGCTTAAAAACTCTGTTTCATCATCATTAAGCTCATCTGTAAACTCGTTATCCCACATGCTAACGCTCATAATACCTGCTTTCCATGAATCATAGCCGAGCGTACCATCACTATTACATTCAGGCAAGCAAATTTTCACCCAGTAAACATCGTCCGGAATATCAATATAATGTGTCGCCATGTAAAGATGCTTGTTTGTATCCGCCATAATTTTGTATCCGTTATTAACCTTTACCGATTCAATTTCGCTGTACTCTATTCTATAGTGTGTTCCTTTAAAGGTCAGTTGAATATCCACATCACCTGCTCCGTTGTAGTCGTTGTCAACATCAAAGGTTTTCACCGCCAGCTTCCAGCCGGGATTTACACGATATACGATACAAGATTCCTCGGTATACCAGCCTGCTGCTCTTCTGAAAACTGTACCTGCTTCTGCTCCAAGGTCTGCGATAAGCTCAGATGCATTCGGCGAAATACCGTCGCGCTGCGAAACATATCCGCTGTCCTCGGAATTAAGGAAGTTGGCTTTTCTCTCATCGGATGTTGTACCGCTCGCATCAAGCTCGTCCACAAAAGCTTCAACAGGATCCGGGTCTACCCATGTAGTCCCCGTATCTTCTGCAAGTACCGGCATTGCCGAAAGGGTGATTGCCGCTGCACACAGCAGCGATAATAATTTCTTCATAAAAACACTCTCCTTTTATATTTTAATGCTAACTCCCGTTAGCTTTTATAAAGATATACAAATTAATAATTTATTTCCACCTGTGCAATTGAAGGTGTCCAGCTCGCACCTGAGCCTTTATCGATTTCAATTTTTATATACGTTGTATCTTCGGGAAATTCCGATACTGTGTAATTAGCAGTCCACCAGTCATCTGCTGTATGGCTATTTCCTGTAAGCACCGTATTTACCTCCTTATAGCCGCCGTCATAGCCGCTTGCATATACACGAATAGTTCCTATTTTTCTGAATCTGAATGCCGTAATTGTCATACTGTCAGCACCGTAAACCTTATATTTCATTGCTCTTTTAAGGTTATAGTCCCTGAGCAGTACATTTGCATACCCCGGATGCACCTCGCTGTCAGCGTCGGTTTCAATTTTGAATCCGCTTGAAACCTCCCATAATTTTGATAAATCCTCGAAATTATCTGTCAATGTTCCCGATGAAGTATCAAATTCCTCCGGCTTATACACAACATTTTCTGCACATACCGCCACAGGCTCGTTTTCCTCCCAAAAAAACAGTTTTATGCTTTCTGCCTGAAAGTCAAGGTCAGTCAGCTCTATGCTGAAATCCCTTTCCTCGCCGGGTGCTGTCGGCTTGAGTATACCTGTATTGTTTACCGCAACAATTTTTCCCGCACTATCGTATGCAGCCGCTATAAGCCGCGGATTTACAAGTGTATAATCAGCCTTGTCGGTAATAGCTCCTGTAATTCCTACAGTATCACCATAATTGGCAGGTGTAGAATATACACGCTCGCCGTCCACAAAATACGCAAGCCCCTTCACCTCTGCCTTTATTCCGCCTGCCGGACGCACAGTAACTCTCTCAATAGCTGCGTCCCATCTTTCGCTTTCTTCAATCGGAAATACGATTTTTAACTGCTTGGCACCCTCACAAATATCCTCAAGGTAATACGCTGCCCGAACGCCTTCAGTATGCAAAATCGCTTCTTTTCGTTCCCAGCCCATCTCAGTTTTAATATAAAACTTAAAAGGCGTATGAAGAATGTTTACATCATCATCGTAAACCGTCTGTATGCATATGCTGCTTCTTTGGGACGAATCAAGGTCATAAATCAGATATTGTCCCGGTGTATATACACCGTATTTTCCGACAATAGCAGAGCTTTCATCAAATTCGTGTGTTACATCGCAGTAATACGGCATTCTTTCCGCTACACTGCAAGATGTTTCGTCAGAAAGAGTTTTAGTATACTTTTTCATATACATGCTCGTTTCCGAAACGGTTTTAAAATCAGTAAGCTCATCAACAAAATCCCCTCTGTCAACAGGATTTCTCATCTGAACCTCACCGAGCATATACTTCCAAGACCCTGCAATCCAGCGTACTCTTGCATATGTACATTCATCGGGGACAACGGCTTTTAGAATACAAGCTCTCCATGGCTCACCTGATATATTTTCAGTGTTAATCATATACTCTGCTATACTTGTATAGCCTAAAGTCCAGCTCTGCTTATCGACCGAAAATTCCAGTGCAAAGACATTCTCGGCAAGTGCATCTGCCGCCAGATAGGCAGTTACTATAAACTCCTGCCCTTCCGATGCGACATAAACAAGCTCTGAATTTGCTGTATTACCGTATACAACATCACTGTCACCGTTCTTCTTAACTGAACTGTCACCGTGATTTTTGATTCCGCTGCTTGCCGATATACGCCACGGAAATTCGCTGTCTGTAAAGCTTCCGTTATTAATCACTAAGCTGTCGGTATATTCAAGAGCTTCTGCTGCGGCAAAGCTACCGCAAAAAATCATTCCGATGCCTATTATAAGGCTTATAATCTTTGCAATCAATAGTATACCTCCAGCCTTGTAAGTACCGGTGGCCAAGGTGAATGACCGTGTGCCGGCAGCTTGAGCATAATATACTCCGTCCCCTCCGGGAAGTTTTGAACAGTCAGGTCTACGCCGCTCCAGTTATTATGAGAATGAAACGGCAGAGTTTTTTCGCTCTGTACTAACGTGTAGTCTCCGTCCCTTGAGGATGCATAAATCTCAACCTCGCCCTTACCGTCCATAATGAAATATCTGAGCTTTAAATTAATAGGATTTTTAATGTTATACTTGATTGCACTGTCTAAATCATACATTCTGAGTGTGGTAGTGTTATCGCCCATATATCCGCTTCCGCCGTTTTCAAACCTGAAATTTGATGAAATGTCATACATTTTGTTTTTGTTTTTAAAGTCATCTTCAAACAGCAAGCCTTTAGCCTCAAAGTCTTCATCGGAAAATTCTACACTGCCTATCTGCGGCAGATAAGAAAACTTTTCGGTCGCAGGCATTACTATTTTGAAATACTGTGCATCCTCCGGAAAGCCCTTTGCCACAAGCGTATATTCAGAATAGCCTACATTTCCGTTTTCTGTAAATTCACGGTACATTTTCACCGGCTCATACGCTTCACCGTCTTCTGATACATAAAACGCAATCCTGCTTTCCTCAATCAATGCATCGGAATACACCGTAACCTTAACCGACCTTGCACCGTTTAACGCATAAATAAGGAACGCGTCCTCTTTATCTTTCTTGCCTATTCTTTCACTGCAATTATTAAAGCTTTTTACATTATTTGTATAAATCCTGATATTTCCGCTCCGTTCCAGAGTATTCTGCAGCGAGCTTGCACTTGCTCCGCAGGATGCGGTTATAAAGAGCAGTATACAAATAAATGATATAATATATTTTTTCATAGCATCCTTCCTTTACTGCGTAAGCTTTGACAGCACTGTTGCTGCCGCTGCATTATTCACATATCCGTCCGGATTCAATTTTCCGTCACTTCCCGCAATTATTTCATTTTCCATAAGAAGCACAGCAGCCTCCTGTTCCTCAGTGGTAAGCTCTGACCAGTCTGAAAATTCGCCCGTATATCCTGCTTTAGCAGATTTCCCTTTGTATTTAAGTGCATTTGCAGTTATGACAAACATATCTCTGCGTTTCAAATATTTCGTAGGATAGAACATATTGTTCTCTGACGTCGGCAAAATTCCCGTTGCTTTACCGATTCCCAAAGAGCTATAATAGCTTGTACCGTCGGTTGCGTCGAGGAAGTTTGCGGTCCACGCAGTTTCTGCACCTATTGCTTTAATCAGGGAATGTGCAAAATCTCCGCGGGTTATAAGAAGTCCTTCATCACCTTCTGAAACGGTCATAATTCCGTCATAATTAACCGTTTCTATCGCATCTGCTGCCCATGAATAGTTTGCAGCTGCACTTGAAGTAAGCAGCGTAAGACCTTCTGCCTCTGCTGTTTCCTGCAGCTCGATATAATCTATAATAATTCCGTCACAATCATCCTTTGCGGTTATCTTAACCGTAGCATTCTCAGGTATTTGTGCAGTTATCTGAACATCTGCCGATGCAGCTGTTGCAGACAGTGTTGACTGGAAGGTTACAGTATTTACAAGACTGTCATTAACGTACACATTATACTCGCAGTCCGCATTATTTACCGATGTATAACGTACAGCTACTCCCTCCGATAGCGGAACATGGTCAAAATACACTCCGTTGTCCTTTGCACTGATGTTATTAACTCCCATTCCACCTGACAAATCTTCATTATCACAATTTTGTGCATTTCCGATTTTTCCACTGCCTGTTTCTGCCTCAATGTGTCTTTCGGCAATTTCTGTTTCGCAGCCATCAAATACAAAGGTCGTTACGCTTCTCGGTGCAAGCTCAAGCTTAACGTTGCTTCCGTTTACTGCAAAATCACCTATATTATCAAGATTCTCTGTCTCCGATGTGCGATAGCCTGTAACACGTTCTGCACTAAAGCCGTTTAAGTTAAAATCAGTTTGATGAGTTTCGGTGGAATCATTAATGCACACTGCAACGCATTTTCCGCTTTCCTCGTCCTTATATGCAGTTATAAATGTATCAGCATACGGACTTTCATCTGCACCTATCCTCCAGTATCCCGGACGTATAAAGCGGCTGTAGTTTGCAAAGCACCATGCACGCTTGTTAATACGAACACCGTCTGCACACAGGCAGGTTACAAGTGCTTCTGAGTTTGCATATCTGTGCATCATATACCAGAACAGAAACGCATTTACCTCCGGTACCGTCATCAAAACGTGTACTTCGGTTGCCCAACTGATTCCGTATTCCATTGACGGGTCATCGGCAGTATCAACGTCACTGGTTTCTGTCTGCCACATAGGCTTTAAAAGCTCCTTTGCTCTTGAAAATCTTTCATACAGATTCCAATAGGAGTGACCGCTTATAATATCTATCTCGTCTCTTGTCTCCCGGTCTTCAAGATACGGAAAATCTTCAGCCGGCCATCTGAAATTTGCGGTATCATTAAGCATTATTTCAGTATCAAGCCCCGCTTCTTTAAAGGCAGGTGCAAGATAATCCTTTACAAATGTATGGAACTGATCACCCGACCATATACATGACGCCCAGTGCGGATTTGCGTTTGGCTCGTTCTGCACTGACAAAACCGAAATATCAATTCCGTGCTGCTCCTTATACCCCTTAACATACTCTGTCAGATATTTTGCATAATCGTCATAGTATTCCGGCAAAAGTGAGCCGCCGTAATACAGCGAGTTATTGTCCTTCATCCATGAAGGCGGACTCCACGGGGTTGCCAGAATCTTTGCACCGTACTCCTGTGCTCTTTTAATCGCCCTGACTTGATATGGGTCTCTATCCCAGTGAAGTGTTCCGTCCTGATCCATATGATTTCCCATAGTGCCGAGTACTTCTTCATCAGCTAAAACCTGATATCTTGCAATACTGAAGCCAAAGCCTTTTTCTGTGTCAAACATAAAATCAAGCATTTCAGGATTGTGATCCATATGCTGCACAACATGCGGTGTAATTGCAGCACCAAAGCCGTCAATATGCTGATGAACGTCGTTCCAGTAAATATTTACAGTATCGGTTTCCTCAGCCTGCACCGGCACTGCCAGTGAGCTTATCATTGCTCCGATACATAAGCTGCTTATTATTCTTTTAAACACGATTTTAATTCACCTCCGCTTTAAATCTTATTTCCAGTCCCTTTGATTTGTATATGTAGTTACACTTTCAGGTCTTAAAACAATGTGCAAAAATCCGTCTTTTGCAGATATTCTGTGCAGCTCCTGTAAATCCTCATCGTTTGAAGTACGAAATACTGCAAAATCTGCATTCTCAACACCGCTCAAATCTATATCAATTTCAACATTCTCCTGTGTGTCATTGACAGCTACAATAACAAGCTCATCACTTTGCGGATTTTTATATGCACTTACATAAACTGCCGGTGCGGCTTTTCTAAACATTTCCTTAATGGTATGTCTTGGCGGAAGCACAACCTCCGGGTCGGGACGTGTAGTAATTTTTAATTCGCTTTCGATATTTTCCATATCTACTCTTACAAATCCCGGTCTTATAAAACGGCTGAAATTTGCAAAGGTCCAAAGACGTTTATTTACAACAAATGTATTATCCTCTACGTTAATATGGATAAGAGGCTCATCGTTGTGATAATACTGGTTTGCCAGATACCAGTAGAAAAATGCACTGGATTCTGCCGTAACCATATGCTCATGGATAATTCTCGCCCACTTTACACCGTCAGTAATTCCGCTTTCTCTGCCCTGTATAGCACAGTATTCCGACTGCCATACCTTTTTGCCGAGGCTATGTGCCTTTTCAAATTTAATTGGTGGGTCTCTCCAATAACCGTGAGCTGAAAACATATCTACATACTGCATTGCTTCTTCGTTCTCGGCAACCTTCTCCATCATATCAAAATCATAATTGGCAGCCTCGCCGACTATTAATTTAGCGGTTACTCCACGCTCTTTAAATACCGGACCAATATGGTCTCGTACCAGCTCGCACAGCTCCTCCGGCGTATAAACGCATGAGGAATATGACGGAGCTGATTCAGGTTCATTCTGCGGTGAGATTGCGTATATATCAATTCCAAAATGCTCTTTATATCCAATCACATATTCCGCAAGATACTCTGCAAATTTTCGGTACATATCCTTCTTTAGGTGTCCTTTTGAGCAGCTGTCGTTATCCTTCATCCACGCAGGCGGACTCCATGGCACACTGTAAAACAGGTCACAACCGTACTTTTTAGCCTCCTGCATCAGCCATATTTGCGTATCGTTAACACTCCAGTCCCAAACGCCGTCCTGCGGCTCAATAGTTCCTTCAGGACCGTTTAAGTCATCACCCCAGCCAACAGCGGAGTCTCCTATTCCGTTTCGCAATATTGACAAACCTGCACCCTTTTTCCTGTCAAAAAGAAGCGTCATAATATCGTCACAATATTTATGTCTGCGGATATTCTTTGAGGAATATCCAAATCCGGAAGCACCGAAGCCGTCTATTTCCTGACGCTGCACATCATAATTAAGCTTTATCTTATTCATAACAAATCCCCTTTTATCCCTTCACTGCACCTGCCGCTATTCCGTCTACAATCAGCTTATTAAAGCAGCAGTAAACAATAATCACAGGGATTATACTTATTACTGCAGCCGCCATTGTAAATCCCGTACCGATAGCTGCGTTTCCTGAATTTTTCATAGACATAACTCCTACTGTAAGTGTCCAGTTTTCCGGTCTTGACGATGTCCACATCAAAACCTCTGTGTAGTTATTCCACGAGCCCTGAAATGCAAAAATAGCAAGCATTGCAAGCACCGGCTTCAAAAGCGGGAATATAATTCTGAAAAGTATTCCGATAAAGCTGCAGCCGTCAATACGTGCGGACTCGTCCAGCTCTTTGGGCAGTGTATCAATATATCCCCTTACCTGATAATATCCTACAATAGGTACCGCAAACAATTTAGTAAGCATCAGCGTATATATATTTGGCGAAAGCCCTGCAAAACGGATAATATCAAATTTGCAGTAAATTGCGATAGAGCCCGGTGTAATAAACATCAGTGCAGTAAACGCTGTGAAAATTATTTTCTTGCCCGGGAAATTTCCGCGTGAAAACACATATGCTCCCATTGTTGTAACCAAAAGTGAACATGCAATAGACCACACCGAGTACATAATGCTGTTTGTAAGCATCTTTCCAAAGTCAAAATTCTCATTGCTGAACAGCAGACGGTAATTATCAAGAGTCGGCTGCGACGGCAAAAACTTTGCCGGATCAATATATATCTCTGAATTTGACTTAAATGACCCAGTAACTATAAATGCAATAGGATACAGAATAATTATCGCAAAGACGATCAATATTGCATATGTAATAATTTTTTCTAAAAGAGACATTCTTCTCTGCATATATTTTTCTTTCCTTTCCGATAATTTTACGCTCGGCTTGTAAGCCATGAACTGAGTTTTCTGAACGAAAATGATGTAATTACGCTGATTATTGACACTATACATGTCAATGCACTGGCATATCCCATATCAATATTGCCCGTTGAAAAGCCAGGAAGATAGTTCAGCATGTACATTCCCACCGTTGTTGTTTCGCCTCCCGGAGCACCGTTACTTGTCAGATATATATATTCGCCGACACCTAATGTACCGAGAAATGACAGCAGCAAAATAGTGGACAATACCGGTCCCATAAGCGGAAGTGTAATCTTTCTGAAGGTCGTAAATCTTCCTGCACCGTCAAGATATGCCGCTTCATAGCAGTCCTTTGGAATATTCGCAAGAGCCGCTGTAAAGAACAAAACATTTGTTCCGACGTTGCACCAGACGTGACCGCCGATTAAGCTCGTCATAGTCCTCCACTTTGTAGCAAAAAAATCAATAGGCTCTGAAATCAGCCCTATTTTCTGCAGCAGGCTGTTTGCCACACCGAAATATGTAAAGAAATTTGAATAGATTATTCCCACAACAACCAAGCTTAACAGCACGGGCACATAATATATTGCCCGAAACAGTCCTTTCCCCTTAATTGATTCATTGCTGAGAAGAGACGCAATAAACAATGCTATACAAAGCTCCACCGGCACTTTTATCAGGGTAAACTGAAAGGTAGCCAGATAAGATTTCCAGAAAGGAATATCCTCAGTAAAGATAGTAATAAAATTTTTAAGTCCTACATATTTTGTGTAAGACGGAACACCGTTATAACGGTAAAACGCCTTTTGAATCTGCCACAGCAGCGGGTAAATATTAAACAATAAAAAGCCAATAATCGGCAGCAGCAGAAGCAGATAGCAGGATATGGTATCCTGTGCTTTTCCGCTTAAAGCCCTTTTCTTTTTTGCTCTGTCCGTTTTAGACACTCTTTTTCACGCCTTTCTTTATGCATTCATTTCATAGCGTGTGCTTTATCCGTTTTGGATAAAGCACACCATTATAGAATTATTTGAGTCTTATATCCCAATCAGGATCGATAAACGGTGATGTATCATAGTCGGGATTTTCTTCAATATATGTAGCAATACCCTCTGTACAAGCCTTGCTGTATTCGGCAAGGGTTTCTTCAATCGGCTTTTTCTCATACCAGAAATCATTTGCACAAAGTGACTGTATGCTCTGACCTGTAAAGCCCTCAGGTCTTGAGTTGATGTTAGCCATAACGTTTGCACCGTTTTCTGTAATCTTCGCAAATTCTGCAATCTGCGGCATCTTACATTCATCTACAATGTCCTCATAAATATCATACTTATAAGGAATTATTAAGCCTTCCTTATAAAGCTCACGAACAAGCTCGTCACTGTTAAACCATTTATAAACCTCAAATACCTTTTCAAAGCCTACACGCTCTATAGCCTTTGTACTGATAACACCGCCTTCGGTGTAAATCATAGGATTTTTGTATCTTACATCAGCATTTTCGGACGGATATTCAACAACACCCCAGTCGCATTTAGCCGGGAACTGGTTTGTGAACACGCCAACATCATAGTCACCGGAAAACTTCATACCGATTCTTCCCTCGGCAAACAGTGCTCTTGCCGGGTCATTATCCAAGCTTTCTGCACCCGGATAGCAACTTCCGTCATGCTTTATCTGCAGTATTGCATTCATGATAGGAGCAATATCGCTGTAATCAAACGTTCCTGTCTTTCTGTCATATCCGGAATTTTTTCCGCCGCTCACTAAAGCCGGATAAATAATGTCGGTAGTGGTCCATCCGCTCCATTTAACCGGGAATATAATTCCGTATTCCTTCTTTTCGGGGTTTGTCAGCTTCTTGGCATATTCTATCATTTCAGCGTATGTCTTAGGCGGCTTTGCCTCTCCGTTTTCGTCCACGATTCCGGCAGCCTTAAACATGTCCTTATTATAAACCAATCCGTATACGCCTACGCCCTTTGGAACTGTAACTATTTTTTGTTCACCCTTGTAATACGGATTGCTGTAGTATTCAATGTAACCTTCATAGTTCTTTAGCCACTCTACTGCTTTAGGATAATCTGTAAGCGTTGCAACAACTCCATTTTCAACATTTTTGGCATTTGCACCCTTTAAGAAAATATCCGGCGGATTATCCGCATTTAGTGCCATCTCCAGCTGACTTGTGTAGTCATCACCCTTTACAACATAGTCAATTTTGATTCCCTTTTCCTTACCCGTTGTGTTATTCCACTCATTTACCAGTTCATCCATAACGGATTTGCTGTGTGAATTATTTACCCACAGCGATATAACTGTAACATCTTCGTCTGTCGAAGCATTTTGTGTTCCGCCTCCGCAGCTCGCAAGCAGCGTGCCGGTCATAACTATACTCATCACCAGTGACAGTATTTTTTTCTTGTTCATAAATATACCTCCAAAAAATTTATTTTATGTAATTATTGTAACATAGGTATTTGGCTTTTGCACGTCCATTTTTTGTAGCAATTTTACAATAAGACAACTCAAAAACACCATTTACTCATGTAAAACACACTATTATCCACTAATTGTAGAACCAAAAAAAATCCATTGACTTTCTATAAGTTTTATTATATCATTAGTGGAGAAATTTACATAAGGAAGGTTATCAATATGGATTATGTATGTGAAAAATCAGATAATAAAAGGATTTTAATAGTCACAGATGTTCATTACTGCGACCACGTATGGCACAAAACAGTTAATGAAGACAGAATGAAAATGCTATGCGAAAGCATAAATAATGAATATGAGCAAAAGCCGTTTGACATGATTTTATGTCTTGGTGATTATTCACTGGATTTTTGGGCATGGGGCGAGGGCGGCTCATATCTTAATAATCCTCCCGTCAGCAATACCCAAAATTTTATGAGAGAGATATATCCGAAATTTCCTGTAAAGACCTATCTGATACCCGGAAATCACGAGCAATACGGAAATGAAAAATGGAAGGAAATAACCGAATTTCCGAGACAATTTTCCGTTGTATACGACGACTATGTATTTTTGATGTGCGATACCTTCGGCGGTGACCTCGACCCTACAGATCATAGCGACGGTACATATACAGGTATTGATACCGAGCTTTTGAAGGCTGCCATAAAGACGCACAGCGACAAAAAAATTATACTTTGTGCTCACGACATTTATCCTGAACA
This sequence comes from Clostridia bacterium, assembly GCA_017621875.1. GTDB lineage: Bacteria > Bacillota > Clostridia > UBA1381 > UBA1381 > UBA1738. The sequence continues at coordinate 139,554 of JAGASE010000020.1, read as the reverse complement.
GGAAAGTGAAGAATTAAAGAAAATAATCTCCGAAAACGACCGCATTATATGTGCTTTCACAGGTCATACACATAGGTCTAACACTGTTATTTTAGGAAGTGAATGGCGTAATCTGCCGGTTTTCTATTGCGGTGATTTTTCCTACAGTGCAGGCTGTAGTGCAGATGCACCAAACCGCGGATACAGAATACTTGATTTGGAAAACGGTTTTTCAACCGAATACAAAAGAGTATAATTAAAAAAATCCAATGAGTATGCTTTCTGCATACTCATTTTAAATTAAAAAAATCTGCTGACAAATCAAATATGTCAACAGATTTTTATTAGCTTATTCATTATTTTGCACAACCGAAGGTGACTATTTCAAACGGCTTTACGGTAATTTCCCAGCTTCCGTTTGTATATTTAAGTACTTCTCCCTTTTTCTCAATAACATTACTTGCATAAAGATTATCAATCCATTCGGTTTTATCTATAACAAGCTTTTGCTCCTTATCCGAATAGTTCACCCAACGCATTATTATGTCATCGCTGTCCTGTGCTGCCTTAAAGCAGGTAAGACGCAGGCTGTCTCCCGACCACACAAATTGGTTATTGCGATAATCTGCAGAAGTATTGTCAACAACCTGCACATTGCACATACGATTCTGGAAAGACGCTGCTTCTGTGTACGCATCATTTTCCGAGCCGAACGGAATTATCGCAAATTCAAGCGCCAGCTTCTTCTGCTGCTGCGAAAGCTCTGTCGGGAACACGCCCCAGTCGCCCAATTCTGCCACTGCACGCACCAAAGTAACCGCAATGCTGTTATCGCCGGTTATTTCATATTCATACAAGCCGATGTTCGCAACCGCAAGTCCTGCAGACGAATCCTGCATCATAACAAATCCCTGCTGATGCTCACAGCCGCTTGGATATGTCCAGCATGGCTTATGCACATTATTTCTCTCGGCTGCCTCAAATACCGATTCCGCCTTGTGTTTGGTACACTCCAGTCCTGTTGGGAACAATACCCGCAGACGGTGATCCTTTGCCGTATTTTCAAATTCGCATTTTACATCAAGTCTCTTTGAATTTTCAGAGAGAGAAATGTAAAAGGTTATCGGCATAGTTACGGTTTCATTGTCTCTTTTTCCTTGGCGTGCTCTGCCTTCAATAAATACGCTTTTTTCTTCTATAGCAGTCTTGTCGGCAGACTTAGGTATTGTAACAGAAACTGTAACCTTATATTCAGCCAAAAATTCCTCATTTTTTACAAGCTCAATTTCCGCAGGTGTATTGCCCGAAAGAATCGGAGTATCGCCCTGTGCGGGAATAAATGTATATTCAGTGCCAATATCGCCGACGTCCTCAAGACGCAATAATCCTGAAAACGTTCTTTTTGTACTCTTATCTGTTACATCAACAGTACCATCTGTATTTATAAGCACCTTGATGTAATCGTTTTCCATAGTATTTGCTTCTTTTACGAGGCTTTTTGTCTTCTCTGCTGATGCTTTCTTTCTGATTCCGTATACCTTATATCCCATAGCAGGAATATCGCAGGCTTCAAAAGTAATTGTAACTGTTTCTGCCATATACGGCTGTCTGAATCTGTCCTCAGGTAAATCGTATCCAAATCTCAGCCTTGCATCGGAAGACGTACATGAAACAACATTTCCGCTTTCGTCAACAAGCTCGTATTCGCCCGTATATAACGTTTTCTTTATCTCGCCTGCCGAATTGCGAAGCCCTGCCGAGCCGTAAAATCTTCTCACATCAACATCGGCAGATACAATACCGCATCTTTTCTTTCCAAAGGTATTTATAACGGTAAATACTGCATCGCAGCCGTCAAAGCCCGATTTGTCTATGTGCTGTGCGATATATTTAAGATTATCCTTTATAACAGCTTCGGCTGCTTGTCTGCTTTTTATAAATCTTGTACGCATCTCATCATTTACTTCGTCACAGCTGCAGCCGCAGATGCTGTCATGCGGATGATTCTGCATAAGAGTTTTCCACGAATAAAGAAGCATTTCATGAGGATATTTTTTTCCGAGCTGTGCTGCTATTACCGACAGAGGCTCTGCCGCATTTTCAAGCAGTATCTCACCATTTCTGTTCATCACCTTCAAATCCACATGAGATGAGCAGGTGTTCACGAGAGTAAACCAGCCGTCGGTGTCCTGTCCGATAAGCTCGCCCTGTATGGTTGAAAGACTTTCGGGAAGTGCTTTTGCCAGTGCCTCAGCATATTTTTCAAAGCTTGAATGAATAAAGTTATATTCGGGATTGTTCTCCTTTGCCGCATTGATTGCCGAAGTCAGATTTTTCTGTACCGGCTGATGGTCACAGCCGTTCATCAGCAAAAGCTCATCGGTTGACGCATATCTTTCAACGCCTTCCAGCTTTTTCTCCCAATACTCCTTGTTTCCGTCCTCAGGCAGCTCCATACCGTTATTATACCAGTTTGCAAAAAGTATTGCAGGAAGCGTACTTCCGTCAGGGGACTGCCAGTAAAGCTCGGAAAACTGTGAGTTATACCCGTCAGAAACACTGTTATTCATTCCGGTAGGCTTAACTCCTCTGCCAAAGGCGATTGCCTTCATTCCTGCCTGTTTCAAAATCTGCGGCATTTGTCCCACATTTCCAAAGGAATCCGGGAAATATCCTATAGGCGTTACCTTTCCGAATTTTTCTGCTATGCTTATACCAACCAGCAGATTTCTGATATTTGCTTCACTGCTCGTTAAAAACTCGTCCTGCAAAACATACCACGGTCCCATTGCAAAACGCCCTTCGGAAACATATTTTTTAATCAGTTCTTCGTTTTCGGGCTTGATTTCGAGGTAATCCTCAACCAAAATTGTATGACCGTCTAAATGAAAGCCTTTAAAATCCTTATCCTTTTCAAACAGCTCCAGACAATCGTCAATCAGCTTAACCAAATATGCTCTGTGATATTCAAATGGCATATACCATTCCCTGTCCCAATGCGAATGCGATATAATATGTACATTTTTCATTTCTATTCACCTACTCAAATATTTCTGTCTATTTTAGCTAAATTATAGCATATACTCCTTTTGTTTGCACGTCCATTTTTTGTAGTAATTATAGCATAAAAGCGTGATAAATGCAATATTTTTATGAATTAAATATCTCTACTTTTCATGTATATAAACCGCCATATAGCTTAAAAGCAGGTATACAAATTGTATCCTGCTTTTAAAATATTACTATCAGTCATATATTTTAATTATTACATCTTCCAAATCACGCTTTGGCACACAAAGGGTATTTTCTTCGTTCAGATAGTATTTAATATTTCCATCTGTCACCTTTACTTCCTTGGGTTGTTCTGCCGGATACCCAAGAGCCACAACGCATGAAAGCACCAGATTTTCAGGCAAGCCTAAAAGCTCGCTGATTTTCGGCCTGTCTACAGCCCCCATCCAGCATGCACCAACTCCGTCGGAAAATGCAGAAAGAATCAGGTTTTCCACTGCCGCACCCACATCAATTTCATAGCCGGCTTTGCGAACAGCTGTATCTGCACAAACTGCGATATATGCAGTCGGTCGCTCGTCCTCTTTAGGATTGTACTCCGATGCAAGATATCCCGCCCATTTAACCAATCCAAAAATCTTTTCTACCATTTCTGTGTTTTTTACAGCTATATATTTAAGCGGCTGAAGATTCGCAGCTGACGGAGCAACACGTGCTGCATCAATATATCGCATAAGCTGCTCTCCCGAAAGCGGTGTCTGTTTAAACTTTCTGATTGTACGTCTTGACTTTAACACATCATTAATGTTCATAATAAATCCCTTATCTTTGTACTCTTCCCGAACCGTCACCACCTGCAAGCTTTTCAACCTCTGCAACCGATACTCTGTTATAATCACCCTCTACAGTGTGCTTTAATGCAGACGCGGCAACAGCAAATTCTATTGCTTCCTTTGTGGTTTTTCCCGATAGCAGCGAATAAATTAAGCCTGCACCAAAGGAATCTCCGCCTCCAACACGGTCCACTATATGCAAATGATATGATTTGGAAAAATAGTAATCATCACCGTCATAAAGCATACCAGCCCAGTCGTTATCGTTTGCGGAAATTGAAGTTCTTAAGGTTATTGCCACCTTTTCAAACCCGAATTTATCTGAAAGCTGTTTTGCGACGCTTTTATAGCCCTCATGATTAAGCTTACCGCCGTAAATATCTGTCCCCTCTGCTTCAATTCCGAAAACATCTTTTGCGTCCTCTTCATTTGAAATGCACACATCTACATATTGACAAAGCTCGGTCATTGATTTTCTTGCCTCGTCTCTTGTCCATAATTTACCGCGATAATTAAGGTCGCAGGAAATTTTTACGCCCTTAGCCTTCGCAGCCATACATGCTTTCTTGCAAATCTCAACAACATTCTCTCCGAGTGCAGGTGTAATTCCGGTAAAATGAAACCAATCCGCACCTTCAAATATATCATCCCAATCAAAATCGTCAATATCAGCATTATGAATTGCAGAATGTGCTCTGTCATAAATACAAACCGAGCCACGCTGTGACGCTCCCTTTTCAAGGTAATATATTCCGACTCTGTCACCGCCGCGGACAATTTTTGAGGTATCTACGCCAAAATATCTCAAGCTGTTTACCGCCGCTTCTCCGATTGCGTGCTTAGGCAGCTTTGTGACATACACACTGTCAAATCCGTAATTCGCAAGGCTAACCGCAACATTTGCCTCGCCGCCGCCAAATGTTGCCTGCATCTGGTCATTTTGAAAAAATCTGTAATAACCGTTAGGTGCAAGTCTTAACATTATTTCTCCGAATGTAACTACTCTTTTCATGCTCGTATCTCCTTTAAAAGCTCTACTGCTTGCCTTGTAAGCTGTTCTATCTCGTCAAAATTTCCGCCTGTAATTTTATCTGCCGGAACCATCCAGCTTCCGCCGCAGGCATAGACTGCTTTACAATTCAGATAGTCCGCAAGATTATTTACACATACTCCGCCTGTTGGCATAAATCTTACCTTTGTATATGGTGCCGCCATAGCTTTTATCATCTTAACTCCACCGGCTGCTTCTGCCGGGAAAAATTTAAGATATGTAAGTCCAAGAGAGATTGCAGCTTCTACTTCGGACGGAGTGCAAACTCCCGGAATAATCGGGTATCCCTTTTGATTGCAATATTTCACAACATCAGGATTAAGTCCGGGACTTACAATAAATGAGGCTCCTGCATTCATTGCAGCGTCTGCCTGCTCACAGCTCAAAACTGTTCCTGCTCCGATAAAGAAATCGGAATATTTTTCCGATATTTTTCTGATTGCCGCCTCGGCAGCAGCTGTACGAAAGGTAATCTCTGCACATGCAAGTCCGCCGTTTTTTAAAGCCTCTGCAAGCGGTACTGCATCTTCGGAATTATCAATTTTTACTACGGGTATTATCCCCGTCTGCGTTATTTTATTTATAAGCTCTTCCATTTTATTTCTCCGTTATCTTAATTTTTATCAGGCAAAGCATACTATTAAAGTGCCGATTGTGTATCGTTCGGGTCACCGTTTATTGCCAAGTCATACTCCTCTGACCAATCCAAATCTCGGTATTCTGCCGCTCTATCGTCTGTCTTGATAAATTCCATCAATAAATCAAGCATTTCCTTTGTCCATGTATTACGGTCAATTTGTGCTGTTGTGAACTTATTCAGTGCAATCATTTCAAATCCGAATAAATCCTTAACCTGAGTTTTAGCCGCACCGCCTACAACCTCCTCAACCAGATGACTCGGAATAAACAAAACTCCGCCGCCTGCACCAAAAACAACATCGCCCGGCAGACAAACCGCATTTCCAATCCTTGTCACGGTATTATACCCCGTCATAATAAATTCACGAATAGGCGTAGGGTCAATACCTCTGTAATAAACCTGAGTATCCTCAACCTTTTTCATCTGCTCGGTATCGCGGATACCGCCCCAGATTACTGCTCCGCCGTTTTCGTTCTTCGTCTTATTTTTAAGAGCAGTTGTAAGATTTCCGCCCAAAAATGTTCCCTTATAAATTTTATCATACATATCAATAACAGGGACATCACCTTCCACCAGATTATCTATCACCCATTGATTATATGTCCCTGTACGATTTTCTGACCTTCCGATATCCTTAACAACCTCATCAAGGTCAGGTCTGTACGGACAGTAAGTAGCTGTTACTGCTCTGCCTATCAGCTTTCTGCCGTCATCATGAAGTGTGTGCAGTCTTCCCTCAAACTGGCTCTCATAGCCCTTTACAAATATAGGCTTCCATACTTCCTCTAAAGTCAGATTTTTCAATGCTTTGAGGTACTTATCCGCCACCTTAGGTCTTCCGTCCTCGAATCGTTCGCCCTTCCATTGCGGCGTTAATGCAATTATTTCTTCTCTATCGTTAAAATGCATATTAATTCTCCTTTTTATAAGCTCATTCCACCGTCTATTTTTAAATCCGTACCTGTTATATATCTTCCCTCATCGGAGCAAAGCATCAGTACAGCCGGGCTTATATCCTCCGGCTTTCCAATATATCCACACGGAATTTTTCCTTCGACAGTCTTTTTCAATTCGGGATCAGACAGCACTGTTTTATTTCTCGGTGTATCAATAGCACCCGGTGCAATATTGTTTACAGTTATTCCAAACGGTGCAAGTGCCTTTGCAACGCTAAGCACAAGCTTCATTTGAGCAGCCTTGGTTGCTCCGTAAACTGAAAGCTCGGGATGATTATTATACTGATTTACGCTGCCAATGCAAACAATTCTGCCCCAGCCGTTTTTTTTCATACCCTCAGAATACTTTTTCATTAACAGATATGAGCTTTTTACATTACAGTTCATCTGATCATCGTATTCCTCAATGGTATACTCGTCCCATTGCTTTTTATATTGAATTGACGCATTTAAAACAAGAATATCCACATCACCGGTTTCCTCGTACAGTTTATCAATGTCCGAAAGCTCCAGCAAATTTGCTCTCACAGGCAATGAATTTGGTATTCTGCTGCACGCTCTTTGACATTTTTCAATACTCTCCGCTCCATGAATATATACATTTGCACCATAATCGGACAGCACTTTTGCTATTTCATAGCCAATGCCTTGCGTAGAACCTGTAACAAGTGCGGTTTTTCCTTTTAAATCAAACATTTATATCACCCCAAAATTCCGATATATCGTATTCACGATTATATTCCATTATAAATCTTTGAAAAGCCTCAAAGTTCTGCGGATTCTCCGTATTACTTTCAAACATTCCGTAATGATTCGGAACAGCTACCCTTGGATTTATAATTTCCGTTAACCGAGCTGCCTCGTAAACATTCATATTACCAAGCTTTCCGTTGATACAAATGAACATGATGTCAATATTGTAAGCTTTTAAAGCTTCAAGCTTTTCGTCATAATATGTATCACCCGAAAAATACATTGTAATTCCATTATGCTTCACAATAACGCCGACTGCAGGAACAGTGTGGTCGGCATAAACGGCTGTAATCTCAAATTCGCCTATTTTATAGCTGTCTCCTTCATCAAACTGCTTATATCGCGTGACGCCGCACTCAATAAGCTGATTTTTTGCATCAAGCGGTGCTAAAAATAAGATATTTTCTTTGTTCATAAGAGGTATTGCATCAATATCTACATGGTCTAAATGATTATGCGTACAAATCACAACATCTGCATCCAGCTCCTGAGGTGCAACAGCCGGTTTAACCATTCTCGGTCTGTTCGCAATACGGTTCACAACATCCGATAAATACGGGTCTATACAGACGGTAGTTTCACCGTCTGTAAGAATATATCCGCTCTGACCTATCCATTTGATTTTTAAATCCTTCATATATCAGCTCCACTCGCGGTCATTTGCCCACTCGTTATCCCACTCGGTTGTAGGTTCCCACTGTCCCGGATAATCCTCGTGGATATGCTCTGCTATTAATTCCTCATTAAGCTCATCAATTCCCAGTCCAGGTTTATTCGGAACATTTACAAATCCATCTTTAAATAGCGGATTGTCAATACCGATTGCAAGATCATTCCACCATGGAATATCAACAGAATGGAACTCAACTGCCAACACATTCTGCAGTGCTGCAGCTGTATGAACAGCAGCCATACATGCGATTGGGCTTTCTGCCATATGTATTGCCATGCCAACACCGTACTTTTCACACATATCTCCCAGCTTCTTCGTTTCCAACGCTCCGCCGATTGATAAAAGGTCAGGATGAGCTATTGCGATACCATGATTTTTGAGCAGTGGCTCAAAATTTTCTGCAAGGTATATGTCTTCGCCCGTTGCCAAAGGTACATTGCAGTTTGACGCAATTCTCTCATAGTGGTCTGACAAGTGCCATGGCTGAATATCTTCAACCCATGCAATATTATATTTTTCAAGACGCTTCATGAACTTTATGCAGTCCTCCATAGAAACGTGACCAAAGTGGTCGATAGCAAGCGGGACCTCATATCCTACAACATCTCTTACCTGCTTAACATAGTTTTCAAGATAATCCATACCCTTTTCTGTAATATGAATACCTGTTGCGTAATGAGGAATTGTAAATACCTCATAATTTTTTCCACGCATTAGTTCCTTATCAATTGAGCCGCCCTGATGTGCAATAGCCTTTGCTGAATACTTCTGCATATTCTCGAGCATTCCAAGCGGTGCGTTAAGACAGCCCGGCTCATCATAAAGAAGCTCTATTCCCAAATCCATTTTAACTATGGTAAAGCCCATATCAATTCTTTTTTGTATAGCCTTACCCATATCTGTACCTGTATGCTTGCCGTCAACATCGGTATCTCCGTACACTCTCACCTTGTCGCGAAACTTACCTCCGAGCATCTGCCAAAGCGGAACGCCCCATGCTTTACCTGCCAAATCCCACAGTGCGATTTCTAATCCGGATACGCCTCCGCCCTGTCTTGACGGTCCTCCAAATTGCTTTATACGTCTGAAAAGCTTGTCAACATTGCATGGATTTTCTCCGATAAGTCTTGACTTGAGCATTAATGCATATGTAGCACTTGAAGCATCTCTTACCTCGCCATAGCCGACAATGCCCTGATTCGTGTAAATCTTTATCAACGGACAATGCTTTGGTGCTCCGTTAATATTTGCTACACGAATATCCGTTATTTTTAGTTCCGACGGATTTGAACAAATATTTACATGCTCTGAAATTTTTTCTCTTATTGATTCTTTCATATTTTCCTCCTTAAATAATATCTTCACATTAAAGGTCTATATTAAATACATTTGAGCCTTTTGATGAAAGCTTTATGTTTGTATGTACGGTTTTCCCGTCAACTTCAAGCTGCACATCGTACTCACCGTAAAAGCCCTTGAAATTTATTTTTCCGCTGCCATCAGAAACAGCCTCTGTTTCAGTATGCCATTTCTTTTCAATCAGGTTTTTAATTGTGTAATATGCGGGCTTTGGAGTCATATCAAATCGTAGCAAGCCACCGTAGTAATAGTTTTCACCCGAAGTCATATCACCCTGATCTGCAAAAGCAGCATACCCGTCAACCAAATTCCAGTATATAATTTGTTCTACATTTGGATGAGAAAACCATACCGAATAAAGCTTTTCAATAATTTCTGCCTGAATTGCCTCGTCCTGCTCATCATTTGAATATGCAGGGACTGTTACCTCTGTAACCTGCAGAGGCTTGCCGAAATTCGAATATAAATCCATATGCTTATAGAGCATTTCAGGATTATAATACATTCTTGTTTTAGGATATTCCTCCTCAGCTCTAAAAAACATATGATACTGCATACCTATTGCATCAATTCTTGCACCCTTTAGCATAGCTGCTTCAATATATGAATAATATTTATCCGTAGCCCGACATCTGTCTCCCCACGCCGCAGCAGTATGCTCATTGATTACAAGCTGATTTGCCGGAAAATACTTTTCTGCCAGTTTAAAACACCATTCCACAAAATCCGGCTCATCATAAAAAGCAGTTCTTCCTTTTTCCCACTCCATTTCGTTTGTTACTTCGATTGTCGGTATTGTATCTTTATATCTTTCGGAAATCTCCTGATATCGTTTTTCTATTGCAATTTTTTCTTCGGGAACGCTTGCATTATAAAGCCATTCCGGGAAAAAATGTTCATATGCAAGAGCATGCTCACGCGGCTCAATGCCATGTTTTTTGCAAAATTCAATACAAAGGTCAATAGCAGGTCTTCGATATAATTTTTCACTATCCTTATCATATCTTGTTCTGCCTTTTTCAGGCTCGGTTGCATCCCAATAAAAAGGAAGTGTTGCCATATTAAAGGTATCTGCAAAATATTTTTTATAAGCTTCGTTTTTCTCTTGTGTTTCCAATTCATCAAGCATAAACAAATTTGCACCGAACTTAAATTCATGTGATTTTTGCGTCAGCTTAACCTTCACGCCCTGAACTATATCGCCGTTTTTATCCCTTATAACTATATCAGCATAGCCCTTCCGATACTGTTCAATACCAAAATTGATTTTTTCATCCAAAAATTCTTTTTGTTCTTCAAATAACTCTAAAACCTTTCTTCTGTCCTCCATTACATCTTCCTCCTTAAGCTTGATTTGTATCTTTATAATAGCATACAGTTAACTATAAAAACACTTATATTTCGCTCAAAAAGGTTGATTTTTCGAAACAATTATGCTATGATTTTCTTATTATAGGAGGTGTTTATCGTGATTTTTGAGCAAGAAACAATAGCTTTTCAAATCTTGGATGTTTTATTCTTAGACCAAGGAAATACGAAAACATATAATTCAAATCGTAATTTTGACGCACTTTCTTTCAGATTTGAGGCAGATACGATAATTGAAGCAGGCGGTAAAGAAACAGAAATTACCGACAATTCAATTTGTTATTTTCCGTCTGACGTTAACTATACCCGTATAGCAAAAAAGGATAAGGTAATCGTCATTCATTTTAAAACATTTAATTATCATTCAAATGATATAGAATATTTTCATCCGACCGATTTTGAAAAATATGCTGCTCTTTTTAGAGAAATCCTGTATTGCTGGAATAAGAAGGATATCTCATACAAGCACGACTCCTCTGCTCTTCTTAACACTATTTTTTCCGAGTTGTATAAGGATAATCGCCCGACACATGATAGTCATTTAAAAATCTATCCTTCAATACAATATATAGAGGCAAACTGCTTAAAAAAAGATTTTTCACTGCAGGCAGCAGCCGAGAAGTCTTTGATGAGCGAGCCGTATTTCAGGAAGCTTTTTAAAAAAGAATTTAATATTTCACCCAAAAAATATGTAATAAATTTCAGAATGAAATACGCGGCATCTCTGATAATAGCAGGATATTTCACACTACAGGAAATAGCCGAAATGTGCGGATATGATGATTATAAGCATTTTTCTGTTGAATTTAAGAAAAATATCGGAGTATCACCGTCTAAGTATACCTATAATTATGACAAATAGTTTTACTTACGCTTTATAGAATTGACCGTATCTGACAATGGCTGCGGATTGACCTTTGAAAGCAAAGTCGGAGCCGGCACTACAGTAAAAATTAAAATCAGAAATAATTCTACGGAGGACACAAATGGATAACTTTAAAAACTGTAAATGGATTGCTGCATCTAAAGCTGAAACAGGTCCTGCACCTATGTTCAGAAAAACCTTTGATATTGAAAAGACTGTTAAAAAAGCCACTCTTTATGCCTGCGGACTGGGATACGGACTTTATTATATAAACGGTCAGTCGGTAACCGATGATGTACTTTTGACACCGGTAACAAGATATGATTTAACCGTTTTATATAATTCGTATGATGTAACAACGCTTATAAAGGCAGGAAAAAATGCAGTAGGAGCAATGTTGGGAAACGGTTGGTACTGCACCTTGTATCCGAGATGGGATACATATAAAGCTCCATAGTTTCATCACCCGAAAATGATTTTGGATTTGGAAATTGAATTTACCGACGGCAGCTGCACACATATTAAAAGTGACTCATCATGGAGTGTTGCCGACGGACCGATTATATATAACGAAACAAGACGAGGTGAAATATATGACGCTCGGCTTGAAACAGACGGTTTTTTTGACGCTGATTTTAATGATAGCCACTTAAATAAGGCTTTTATATGCAGAAGTCCCGGAGGCATTATGAAAAAGACCTCTATCCCTCCCATAAAGGTTATCAAGGAAATCAAACCCACGAAAATTTCTGACAACGTTTATGATTTAGGACAAAATATCAGCGGCTGGGTTAAAATCATCGTAAAAGGCACACCCGGAACAGAAATTACACTGAGATATTCTGAACTATTACACAGTGACGGCAGTATAAATCCTGAAGAGCTTAACACGATTCTCGGCAGTCAGACTCACTGCGATAAATACATTTTGAAGGGCGGCTGCACAGAAACCTTCGCTCCGCATTTTGCTTACCATGGTTTCCGGTATGTTGAAGTCACAAATACACCTGAGAATTTTGAAATAATCGGTCAGGTAGTCCATACCGACCTTGAAATTATAGGTGACTTTGAATGCAGTGACGAAATGCTCAATAAAATCCATTCAGCCTGCCGATGGTCTACTCTCACAAATATGCAGGGCTTTCCTACCGACTGTCCTCAAAGAGAGCAAAATGCATGGACAGGCGACGCTTTGTTATCTGCAGACCAAACTCTTATGAATTACGATGCTGTCGAAATATATAGAAAATGGCTCGGCGACATTCGGGATTCACAGCGTCCGAGCGGTCAGATTTCGTGCATTGCTCCAACCGGCGGTTGGGGATATAACTGGGGTACGGGGCCTGCCTGGGACAGCGTCTTAATTCATCTACCATATTTGGTATACAAATACTGCGGCAACACTGATTTAATAAAGGAAAACTGGAACAGCATGAAGCTTCATATGAACTTTATGGATTCTATGTCCGATAATAATATCTTAAACTACGGACTTGGAGACTGGCTTGCACCCGACGGGACTGACGTATGCCCTAACAACATAACCGACACATGCTATTACTGCTCCGATTATATTATAATGGCAGAATGTGCAGAAATAATGAACGAAGACTCTGAGCCATATCTGTTAAAAGCAGCAGAAATAAAAACAGCGTTTCGTGATATCTTTTTAAAGGACGATTTTTATTTAAAAAACAGGCAAACAGCACTTGCTGCTGCAATATATTTTGATATGTACACCGAAGCTGAAAAAGAAAAGGCTCTGGACAGGCTGGTTTACATAATCCGTAACAATAACTGTAGTTTTGATACAGGAATACTCGGTACGAAATATTTATTCACTGTTTTGTCCGAGAACGGGCACTGCGATTTAATGTATGATATGGTTACAAATCCGAATATGCCCAGCTACGCTTACTGGATATTAAACGGCATGACAACCCTATGTGAGTATTGGGATATGTCTCATTCATGCAATCACCATATGTACAGCGAGGTTGATATGTGGATGTATAAGTACATTGCAGGTATACGATTGGAAAATAATAAAATCTGCATCCGGCCGTGCTTTATACCACAAGTTAAATGGGTAAAAGCCCGTCATAAAAACATTAGTGTCTGTTATGATATGAATAAAATTGACATAAACACAGATTCGCCGGTAATTTTTATAAACCCGGAAAATAATGAAAAAATACATCTTTCGGCAGGGAAACATATTATTCCAATCCATCGATAAAATATACGGTTATACTAATATGCACTCTGAAGGCAATTACCTTCAGAGTGCATATTAGATGATAGTCATACCCCCTCGCAGCAGCACCATTGATTTTTCAATCCGCGTATTATTAATTAAATCTTTAATTTTTATTCCCCAATACTCTTTGAAAATTCTTGTTGATTTTGGCTTTAGTTAATCATAGTGCTTTGCACATATGCCGTAACGCCCAAAGCAAGCGACTCTAAATCATATTTCTTTTTCAGTAAACCTAAAATTCTCACTGTTTCGGTAATACTCCCTGCTGCATAAATAGGTCATTTTAGCTGAATACGTTTCACTTTTTACCCATACTCTCCAAAGCTTCTCCTATCCACGCCGCTGCATATGACGCAAAACCATGGTTCATGCTCGCTCGTCCGTCTACCTTTTCCCATACAGGCTGTGCATTAATAAATTTTTCAAACTTCATGTTTTTATCTCTCTTTGTAACACCAACGCTAAAGCTGTGCCTATGTCCCTTTCCTGCAGGAAGAACCAATGCAGAGCCCTCCTCACAAGGCTTTTCAAGCCCCTGTGAATTTTTTACTGATGTAGGCAGTATGCAGCAGACATATGTTCCGCCATGGTTATGTGCCCTCTGTCAAACTCTGCATTTATCCACAGCCGGCAAGCTTTACAAGCTGATTGTCCCACGTTATTTCAATACCTGTCCCACAGGCTTTATTATACACACACGCATACGGCATGTCAATATTTTCATTACCGCTACAACTGCTTTTTTTAGTTAAGATAATTTTTTATATGCAGAAGCTATCACAATTGCTGATATTACAAGTGTCAGCACATCAGAAACAGGCATTGACCAAAGTACTCCGTCAAGTCCCCAGAATCTTGGCAGTATAAGTGCAAACCCAACGCCGAATACAATTTCACGCACCATGGAAAGCATTGTTGATGCCACAGCCTTCCCCATGGCTTGCAGGAATATAAATGCTGCCTTATTTACGCAGGCAAATATTATCATACAAAGATAAATTCTGAATGCTTTTACGGCAAAATTTGTATAATAAACACTTTCATTCGCTGCTCCGAATATTCCTATTAGCTGCATAGGGAAAAATTCTACAACGACAAATGCAGCAGCTCCGACCAACGCCTCATAAACAAGGAGTCTTGTAAATAATGATTTTACTCTGTCGTTTAGTTTAGCTCCCATATTAAAGCCCACAATTGGAATACAGCCTGCTGCCATACCAACCACTATTGAAATTACAATTTGGAAAACCTTCATAACAATTCCGACAACCGCCATGGGTATTTGGGCATACTGCGGCTGACCGAATACAACATCTAAGGCACCATATTTTCGAATCATATTGTTAATCGCTGCCATCGCTGCCACAAGCGAAATCTGTGATAGGAAGCTGCATACACCGAGCACTAATGTTTTTCTTACTATTTTGGTTTCCAATTTAAAATCCTTTTTTGAAAGCTTTACTATCTTTGTATTGAATAAATACCACATGGCAAGCAGTGCCGTAGCAATCTGTCCGATTACCGTCGCAACAGCTGCACCCATCATACCCCACTTGAAACAAAAGATAAATATAGGGTCAAGTATGATATTTATAATTGCTCCCGCAACCGTCGAAATCATCGCAAATCTTGGATTTCCGTCTGCACGAATTAAAGGATTAATCGCCTGACCGAACATATAAAACGGAATACCAAGTGTTATCCAAAAGAAATACTCCTTTGAATAATTAAAGGTTTCCACGTTTACAGTTCCGCCGAACATAGCAATAATGCGTTCATCAAATATAAGATAGATTGCCATTAAAACAACACTCGATACAATTGTTAGTATAACTGAATTACCCATACTGCAGCACGCGTCCTCTTTACTGCCCTTGCCCATACTCAAGCTTGAAAACGCACAGCAGCCATCACCAATCATAACAGCTATTGCAAGTGCAATAACGGTTAAAGGATATACAACTGTATTTGCAGCGTTTCCGTATGAGCCCAAATAATCAGCGTTCGCAATGAAAATTTGGTCAACTATGTTATAGAGTGCTGCCATAAGCAGCGAAACGATGCAAGGAATTGCATATCTCCCCATAAGCCTTCCAAGCCCTTCGGTCGCAAGAAAATTTTGATTTGTTTGTTCCATTCTTTTACCTCCTGAATTTCTGCAAAAAAAGAATGCGTAAATCCATAATCTGGACTTACGCATTTCGCAACTCGATGTAATTATTATACCATAAATATCTTAATTTTGCAAGTAAAAAAACAAAAAATTGTATACTCTGTTGTTGATGATATCATTAACTATTCTTGCAGTATCAGCAAATACAGACCTTACGTCAGTAAAATTATTAGAAATATCCTTGAGGTTTGGCTTTAATTTTAAACATTACTCATGAGAAATAAATTCGCACTTTTTCTCATAACATTTAGGAACAGTATTTGATTTGTTGAATACAACAACTGAAAGAAGCAGTGCCAATGCTCCAGAAATAAGCTTACCGACTATCATTGGCATTATAAAAGTTCTGTCAAAAGCCAAAGTAAATGCCAGATGTCCGGCAAAAGTAAACGCTGCGGATACTGCAAAGGCTGAGTTCATCATAATTCCCTTATTGTCCATTTTATCCATCATGCCAAAGGTTGTGACACTGGTAGCTAAAGAAGAAATAAAGCCTAAAGCAGATATTTCATTAATTCCTATGCGACCGCTCAAAGCTTTAAGCGGCTTTGCCAGTACCTTTGATACTACATACATAAAAGGAAATGCACCCGACATTACAACACTCGCATTCAGGCACACCGCCGCTCCTGCCTCTAAAGTTTCAAGACCCTTTATAAGCTCGAAACCGCTTAGAAATCTGATAATTCCAAGCAGAAGTCCTATTGTAATAACCACTTTGATAAAGTATCCGAACATATTGAATACTTTCACGCACGCAGACGGAAAACGAATCAACCCAAAGGCTATAACAGCCGAGAAAATTATAAGCGGCATTAAATTAGCAACCAGAGTCATAAGCTGTATGCTGCAGATTAAACCCGATACAAAGCAGCCAATAGGAATTGTAACAACTCCGCACAAAAGCCCCAGCAATAGCTCTCTGTGATGCTCTTTATCTACCATGCCCAAAGCAAACGGAAGGGTAAATGATATTGTACAGCCCATCATGGACGACACAACCATAGCATTAAACAGTCCTATTTCTTCATTCTTTGCCACCTCTACTGCCAAAGGTGCTCCCCCCATATCGTTGGCGAATAAAGAAGCAGGAATAATCGACGGGTCGATATGTAAAACGCTTGATACAAAATCAAGAAAGGGTGTCATAATATCTGCAATAAAAGGGGATATTATTATCATTCCTATCATGGAAAGTGCCATAGTACCAAACAGCATAAATCCCTTTTCAAATTCTTTTCCCAAGCCGAAGCGATTGCCCAAAATGCGGTCTAACGCTCCAATCAAAGAAAAAGTTATGATTATATACGATAAAGCGTCCATTTATATCCTCCGTTTATAATGACAATGGCACAAACCCTTGCTTAGTTAAAATATATCGTTCTTTAAACCCACTATTTTTCAGCAGATTTACAGCCTCCGCAAATCCACAGTCAAGCATATTTCTGTCATGGCAGTCCGATGCTATAACTGCACCAAATCCAAGTCTTTTTAATTCCTTTAGCAAAAAAGCCGAAGGGTATGGTTTTTTTCGATAGCCTCTCGCTATCGCACCTGTATTTACTTCAAAAAAAGGAATCTTTCCCGATAAAGCTTCTGCCGCTTCAATCGCCGCATTCTTATATTCCCGCGAGGTTTCATCAAAAAATTTGATGTTATCAGCATGCTTTGTTATCAAATCAAAATGACCGATAATATCAAAATCACCATACCGTGGCAGCTCTGACAGTGCTTTGTAATATGCCTTTGCATATTCTATACCACTTCCGGCAAAGTAGTCGTCAATTACACCCTTTACAACCTCTGCCGAACGGTCAAACCCAACAAATTTATCCCCACACAAAAGATAATGTACTGCACCTATCAGATAATCATATCCGGTCAAGTCAATTTCAGAATACATATCAAACTCAAGTCCACAAAAAATCTCAATTTTGTTTTGATATTTTTGTTTAAGTAATTGAATGTCTTTTTTGTATTCTTCTGTTCCTTCTTCTGACATTGAATGCTCAGGTGCATAATGCATATACGAATGTCCCGAAAATCCTATTGAAGTAAAGCCCTTTTGAACCGCAGTCAATATTATTTCTTCAGGAGTATCAGCACCATCATCATATTTGGTATGAGTATGTAAATTCTGTACGTCTTCCATAAATAAGATCTCCAATTTGACATGGATAATATTTTCTATCACTTAACAACACTCTCGTCCGTGCGATTAAAGTACAGCCGTATTTTTATACAAAAATACGGCAAACCAAACGGCTTGCCGAACGTGGTACGCCGGAAGGGATTCGAACCCCTGACCTTTTGGTTCGTAGCCAAACACTCTATCCAACTGAGCTACCGGCGCGTATCATTCACAACGTTATAAATTATACCACAAAGTCCCTATATTTGTCAATAGCTTAACAAAAAATATTTATTAAATTTATTCGATAATTTTCGTCAAAAAAATTAGCCCGCAGTCATTTAGGCCGCGGGCAATTAACGCTATTTATCCAAATGTACATCAAGCTGCGGATAAGGAATGGAAATATTGTTCTTATCAAACTCCTCTTTCACAGCTTCAAGCAAGTCAAAACGCACGTCCCAGTAATCATCTGTATTGCACCATACGCGGAACGCAATCACAAGTGCATTGTCGCCATGAGCCGAAAGTCTTGCCATAGGAACGTCAGGCTCCCTCAAAACCTTCTGATGGCTATTTGCAATATTAAGAAGAATTTCTTTAGTTTTTCTCACGTCGGTATCATATGCAACGGTTATATCAATGTCTACTCGCCTTGTTGTCTGATGCGTAGTATTTACAAGCACGTTATTGGACACAATACTGTTAGGAATAACAATTCTTTTGTTATCAGACGTTGTAAGCTTAGTATAGAATATGCCGATATCAGTAACTGTGCCGTCAACACCGTCTGTAGAAATGAAGTCGCCTATAACAAATGGCTTAAATATAAGCACTATTATACCACCTGCAATATTAGAAAGACTCCCCTGCAGAGAAAGCCCCACAGCAACCGCCATCGAGCCAAGAATTGTTATGAACGATGTCATCGGGATTCCGATAAATCCGGCAACGGTTATTAAAACTATCGCTTTTATCGCTATCGACAAAAAGCTTGCGAGGAATGAGCATACATTAGCATCAAGCTTTGAAAAAACCTTGTTTGATTTTAAAAGCTTTACCGCAAATTTGGAAATTTTAAATCCGACAAAAAGAACAACAGCTGCGGCAACTAATTTTCCTGCAAACTTCACAGCAATGGGCGAAAGCATGTCAATTAATCTTTTAATCATATCTTCGTTCATAATATTTTCTCCTTTTTACTATTTCTCTTACATTTTATCATGTTTTTCGATTAAAGTAAATATATTAAAACAGATTTCGCGGTACAAAACCTTTATACAGCGTGAAAATTGTGATTTTTTGTAATTTCTTATATATTCCATAAATTTCTTTGGATAAAATGCCCGTTATTTCAAATACTACATATGTAAAAACGATTTGAAGGAGATTTTATTATATGAAAGCAACAGGAATTGTCAGAAGAATAGATGATTTGGGAAGAGTTGTTATTCCCAAGGAAATAAGACGTACTATGCGAATCCGTGAAGGAGATCCATTGGAAATTTTTACCGAAAAGGACGGCGAGGTTATCTTTAAAAAGTATTCACCAATAGGCGAGCTGGGAGATTTTGCAATCACTTATGCCGAAACGCTTAACAAAACCGCCGGCATCCCCACCCTCATAACCGACCGCGACAACATAATTGCAGTTTCCGGCATATCAAAAAAAGAGCTTTTAGAAAAGCGTGTAAGCTCTGACATAGAAAATCTGATGTCTGAAAAGGAATCATTCAAGTCTCAGGGCTTTGATTCAGGCTTATCCGTTGCAGAAGGCACAGATGAATATAACGCCGGTGTTGTTGTACCGATAGTATCGGAGGGTGACACAATCGGCTCCGTCATTTTTATTATGAAGGACAGCCAGGACCCTACCGAAACCGAAGTAAAGCTTGCCGAAGCTGCCGCAAATTTCCTTGGCAGACACATGGAAGGTTGAGTTAATTTACACTTGCAAAAAAACTTTTCCAAAAGTATAATTAGGAAATCATACAGATTTCCTAATTATACAAAAAAATGCTCATTCATTATGAATGAGCATTTTTAATTGTAAGAAAGTCTTATTTATCTTCCTTAATCTTAGCCTGTGCAGCAGCCAAACGAGCAATCGGAACTCTGAATGGTGAGCATGATACATAGTTAAGACCAATCTTGTGGCAGAACTCAACAGAAACAGGGTCTCCACCGTGTTCACCACAGATACCAACGTGAAGTTCAGGACGAACAGGCTTACCAAGCTTGATAGCTGTTTCCATAAGCTTACCAACACCTGTCTGGTCAAGCTTAGCAAACGGATCGTTCTCGAAAATCTTTGTATCATAGTAAGCATCGAGGAACTTACCTGCGTCGTCTCTTGAGAAGCCGTATGTCATCTGTGTTAAGTCGTTTGTACCGAAGCAGAAGAATTCAGCTTCCTTAGCGATTTCATCGGCTGTTATACAAGCACGAGGAATTTCAATCATTGTACCAACTTCGTATGACATATCAACGCCTGCAGCTGCAATTTCCTCATCAGCAGCAGCAACTACAACAGCCTTAACAAACTTCAATTCCTTAATATCACCAACAAGCGGAATCATGATTTCCGGCTTAATGTTCCAATCAGCGTGAGCCTTCTTAACATTGATAGCAGCTCTGATAACAGCTCTTGTCTGCATCTTTGCAATTTCAGGATATGTTACTGCAAGACGGCAGCCACGGTGACCCATCATTGGGTTGAACTCGTGCAGTGAGTTGATTATAGCCTTGATTTCTTCAACAGTCTTACCCTTTGTCTTTGCAAGAGCAGCGATATCAGCTTCTTCAGTCGGAACGAACTCGTGAAGAGGCGGGTCTAAGAATCTGATTGTTACAGGATTTCCTTCAAGAGCCTCATAGAGCTTTTCAAAATCGCCCTGCTGCATCGGAAGAATCTTATCAAGTGCAGCTTCTCTTTCTTCAACAGTATCTGAACAAATCATTTCGCGGAATGCAGCAATTCTGTCTGCCTCGAAGAACATATGCTCTGTACGGCAAAGACCGATACCTTCTGCACCCAGCTCACGAGCCTTCTTAGCGTCAGCCGGTGTATCTGCATTTGTACGAACCTTAAGTGTTCTGAACTCATCAGCCCACTCCATGATTCTGCCGAATTCACCTGCGATTTCAGCGTCAACTGTCGGGATAATTCCATCATAGATATTACCTGTAGAACCGTCAATTGAGATATAGTCACCTTCGTTATATGTCTTACCTGCGAGTGTAAACTTCTTGTTCTCTTCATCCATATTGATGTCGCCGCAGCCTGATACACAGCATGTACCCATACCACGAGCAACAACGGCTGCGTGAGATGTCATACCGCCACGAACTGTCAAGATACCCTGTGAAGCCTTCATACCTGTAATATCTTCAGGTGAAGTTTCAAGACGAACAAGAACAACCTTTTCTCCTCTTGCATTCCAAGTTTCTGCATCTTCAGCTGTAAATACAACCTTACCGCAAGCAGCACCAGGAGATGCACCAAGACCTCTTCCTGCAGGTGTTGCAGCCTTTAAAGCCTTTGCATCAAACTGCGGGTGAAGAAGTGTATCTAAGTTTCTCGGATCGATCATAGCAACTGCCTGCTTCTTATCAATCATACCCTCATCAACGAGGTCGCAAGCAATCTTTAAAGCAGCCTTAGCTGTTCTCTTACCGTTTCTTGTCTGGAGCATATAAAGCTTCTTGTTTTCAACGGTAAATTCCATATCCTGCATATCTCTGTAGTGGTCTTCAAGAATAGCACAAACCTTTTCAAATTCAGCAAATGCTTCCGGGAACTTCTGAGCCATCTCTGCGATAGGCATAGGAGTACGAACGCCGGCAACAACGTCTTCGCCCTGTGCGTTTACAAGGAACTCACCCATAAGACCCTTGTCGCCTGTAGCAGGGTCACGTGTAAATGCAACACCTGTACCACAGTCATCACCCATGTTACCGAATGCCATCATCTGTACGTTAACAGCTGTACCCCATGAATAAGGGATATCGTTATCACGACGGTATACGTTAGCTCTTGGGTTATCCCATGAACGGAATACGGCCTCAACAGCACCCATAAGCTGTTCCTTCGGATCTGTCGGGAAGTCCTTACCGATTTTAGCCTTATACTCAGCCTTGAACTGACCTGCAAGAACCTTTAAGTCTTCAGCAGTAAGCTCGATATCCTGAGTAACGCCCTTTTCTTCCTTCATTTCGTCGATAAGCTGTTCAAAGTACTTCTTACCAACCTCCATAACAACGTCAGAGTACATCTGAATAAATCTTCTGTAGCAATCCCATGCCCAACGAGCGTTGCCTGACTTTGCAGCCATTGCTTCAACAACGTCTTCATTAAGACCAAGGTTCAAAATTGTATCCATCATACCGGGCATTGATGCTCTTGCACCGCTGCGGACTGATACCAGAAGCGGATTTTCCTTATCACCGAACTTCTTGCCGCAGATAGCTTCCATTTTAACGATGTATTCCATGATTTCTGCCTGGATATCATCATTGATTTTTCTGCCGTCCTCATAATACTGAGTACAAGCCTCTGTTGTAACTGTGAAGCCCTGTGGTACCGGAAGACCGATTTTGGTCATTTCTGCAAGGTTTGCACCCTTACCACCAAGTAATTCTCTCATAGACGCATCGCCTTCTGAGAATAAGTAAACGAATTTTTTACTCATTGGTTTAATCCTCCTATGTCTTTTTTTGGGCATAAAACACCCAAGTTATCTATTCTAACTCTTTTATTATACCACATTTTGAGAAAAAGTCTACACATTTTTTTAACTTTGTTAATAATATTTATATAAATTTTTAATTTTTACGCAAAATTCATAACTTTTACCGATAAATTACACTTATCCCCCTGTTTTTTAGTTGCAATAGCATTATAAATATGATATAATTTTATATATCTTTACAAATTGCAAGGATGGATAGTGTATGAAAACAAAAACTGCTTACATATGCCGCGAATGCGGATACCAAAGTCCGAAATGGCTCGGAAAATGCTCTGCCTGCGGACAGTGGAACACAATGGACGAAACGTTGCTTGCCGAGGAGAAAAAATCCTCGCCTATTGCAAAGGCAACAAATGCTGCAAGACCTGTTTCGCAGCTGAATCAGGTTAAAACCGACCTTGAAGTGCGATACACCACAGGGCTCTCGGAGCTTGACCGAGTTTTAGGCGGCGGATTGGTAAAAGGCTCGCTCGTTCTTGTCGGCGGAGACCCCGGAATCGGAAAGTCTACCCTGCTTTTGCAGATTTGCCAAAGCCTTTCTGTCAGCAAAAAAATCCTGTACGTATCTGGCGAAGAATCGGAAAGGCAAATAAAGCTTAGAGCGGAGCGTCTCGGCGTTGATTGTCCGAATGTCTATCTTGTTTCCGAAACCGACGTCGCATCAATTATTGAATGTATAAATCAAATTGAGCCGGAAATTGTGATTATCGACTCAATTCAGACTATGAACTGTGAGGAAATTTCATCAGCCTCCGGAAGCGTTCCGCAGGTACGCGAGGCGACAAACGCATTTATGCGTATTGCCAAGCAGCGGGATATTTCCATGTTTATTGTAGGTCATGTTACAAAGGACGGTGCTCTTGCAGGACCGAGAGTTTTGGAGCATATGGTGGACTGCGTTCTCTATTTTGAAGGTGACAGGCAGATGACCTTCCGTATACTCAGGGCTGTAAAAAACCGTTTCGGCTCTACCAATGAAATCGGCGTTTTTGAAATGGCAAACGAAGGTCTTATCGAGGTGGAAAACCCATCTGCAATGCTGCTCGAGGGCAGGAGCGAGAACAATTCCGGCTCAAGCATCGTATGCACTATGGAGGGAAGCCGCAGCGTGCTTGCGGAAATTCAGGCACTTGTAACGCCTACAGGGTTCGGAAACCCACGCAGAATGTCATCAGGCGTGGACTTAAACAGAGCAATACTTATGATTGCCGTTTTGGAAAAGCGTGCAAGAGTCAGCCTTTCTAATTATGACGTTTATATAAATGTCGCAGGCGGACTCAGAATCGACGAAACCGCAATCGATTTAGGTCTTTGTGCCGCTATTGCAACCGGCAAAAAGGATATTCAGATTCCGAATGATTTGGTTTTCATCGGCGAGGTGGGCTTAAGCGGAGAACTGAGAAACGTATCACAGCTCGAAAAACGAATCACCGAGGCGGCAAAGCTCGGATTTAAAACTGCAATCGTACCAAAGCAATCAATGCGTGGTGTTAAAATTCCCGATGGCTTTAATGCAATCGGAGTAAAAACAATTTCTGAGGCACTTTCATATATTAATAAGTAGCAAATTTTATTCACCAAAAAGGACCGATGAAAATATCGGTCCTTCTTTTATCATTCTTCAATTTTACCTTTTAAGCGTTTTTTTGCTTCCTCTACCGTTTCACCGTCTTTAGTAAGATATCGCTCAACAAAGCTATCCTCAATCTTGGTATAACCGCTTACCACTCCGTCCTCAATTTTTGTGTACCCCTCTACTACGGCGTCGCTTATTTTCTTAAATCCCTCCGTAACATTTTCCGCAATTTTCTCATTTACCTCTACGAGCTTTGATTTTGCCATTTTTAATCTTCCTTTCTTTTTTTACTTGCGGCAAATATCATTCTGCCGCCCAAAACAGCTACATACCCACAGACCGCTGCACCGAATACCGAGGTCAGTATTACGCTTTCCCTCGTGTATAAATTTCCAAAGCTTGCAATCATGGAACGCTGCAGCGAAAGCATAGATACCGCCGCGTCCGCACAGGATATGTACCTTATTGTTAATAAAAGCATTGAATTTCTTTTTCTTATTTTTATAACATTGATAATCGCTAAGGTTGCCTTGCAAAACGTATACGTTGCAATAGTTATCATTATTATTTCGTGATATCCGACTCCTGTTTTAAGGGCGAAACTTAAATATACCGAAGACGATATAATAATTGCCAGCAGTATCAGCCAAATACCGCAAAACTTCATCACGAAAGCCTCTGAAGTATCCGATTTAACATATGCTCTGCGATGCTCAAAAAGCACTGCGGAAAACCTCATTACAGATATTATGGCATAGTAAGAAAACATTGTTAAAAACCATAATGAATGTGTAATTACGCCTAAAACGCCGTTATATAAAGCATAAATCAAATTCAGCGACAGACTTAAAGCCGCTGTCAGGACTATCCGATAATGCTGATTATCTGCAATATTTTTTGCAATCGTGCCATTACCTATAAAATCAATAATTTTTCTCATGCCTTATATTTCTTAATCTTTTATTCCCTTTGTAAGCGGAACCAGTGACAAGAGAATGAGTATACCGGCAAGACCGATAATAACGCCAAGTATCATTTTTTCCCATAGCATGCAAAAACACATTCCTACTCCAAGTGCTAAAGCACCTATAACACTCAGAACAATGCTGAGAATTGTTTTTTCGCTAAGCTTAATCGGTGCCTTGTTCTCCATTTTTCGCCATATCATAACCGTGATAATTCCCAAAACAAGTCCCACGCAGCCGAATATAACTCCCGGTTTAAATGAATCCCATTCAGGAATCAGTGCCATACACATTCCCAAGGCAAACAAAACTCCGCTTACCGTACCCAACATCATTGCAACAAAACTGCTTTTTTTCATAATTTTATCCTCCAATCATAATTTCATTAAAACAACAGTTGTTTTTTTAATACATTTATAGTATAATATAGAAAAATCAAAAAAAACAACCATCAATTTACAAACACGTGTTGGAATAATGGAGGAATACTATGAATGTCAAAAATAACAAAAGAAGACGTGAATCTATTGAAAAAATTGAAAAAGCGTTTATCGGACTTTTGCAGGAAAAGGAAATCCATGAAATCACCGTATCGGATATTTGCAAAATCGCAGACTTAAACCGCAGTACGTTTTACGCAAACTATATTGATATTTATGACCTTGCAGACAAGATAAAAGAGCATCTTGAAAGCGAATTTCAGGATTTATTTAAAGGAAAAAGTCAAAACGGCTCAGGCTTTAATGATGCAATAACATTGTTCCGTCATGTCAGTGAAAATCAGCTTTTTTACAAGACATATTTCAAGCTCGGATATGACAGCAAGCACGAGGTATTAATTTACGATATTAAGCAAGCGGAAAAGTATTTCAACAACAAGCACATCAAATATCATATAGAGTTTTTCCGAACCGGTTTCAATGCAATTATAAAAATGTGGCTCGCAGACGGCTGCCGCGAATCTCCCGAAGAAATGGCGGAAATTATCACAAGTGAATACCAGGGACGCTAAAATCCATTACCTGCCCGAAAAAAGACGTGTCATTTAAAATAAAATGCACGTCTTTTAATTATGATTAAGTTTTATCTTACGCCGAAAAGCAAGTCTGCATATGACGGATACGGCCAACAGCCTCTGTCGGTCATTGTTTCAATTTCATCGGCAGAACTTCTGACCTTGGACATACGTTCGATTATAACATCCTTATAAAATTCCGCAAGCTTTTGTGCATCCTCAATATCTGAAGTCTTTGAAAGCTCGTTATCAAGAGCCTGAACATCACTATACATTGAATTTACAAGTGCCGTAAGTCTGGATATCAAGTCCTCCTCGTATGTACATGCAATTCCGCTCACAGCTGACTTTTTAGCCACTACAGTATCGGATAGCTGCTTAATGAAAGCAGACGCAGCCGGAAGAATGTCCTTTTTCGCCATATCCATCATTGTAAGTGCCTCAATATTAATTATCTTGGAGTAATTTTCAAGATTTATTTCATATCTTGCACGCATTTCTGTTTCGGTAAATACCTTGTGGTCGGTAAACAGCTTTATATTCTTCTCCGACACATAATACGGCAGACAATCCGGTGTTGTTCTTAAGTTTAAAAGCCCTCTCTCCTCCGCCTCGGCAATCCATGCGTCATCATAGCCGTTGCCGCTGAAGAAAATTCGCTTATGCTCTCTTATCGTTTTCTTTATAAGCTCATGGAGTGCATAGTCAAAATCCTCTGCTCCTTCAAGCTCATCGGCAAACTGCTTAAGACTTTCCGCAACCGAAGTGTTTAAAACCACATTCGGACCTGAAATTGAAGCAGATGAGCCAAGAGCACGAAATTCAAATTTATTGCCTGTAAAGGCAAACGGACTTGTTCTGTTGCGGTCGGTGGTGTCCTTTGCAAATCTCGGAAGCACGTGAACTCCGACCTTCATTATCGTCTTTTCCTTAGCGTCATAGCCCTCGTCTTTTTCGATTGACTCCAATATTTCCGAAAGCTCCTCGCCCAAAAACATGGATACAACCGCAGGCGGTGCTTCATTTGCACCCAGACGATGGTCATTCCCTGCCGACGCAACCGAAATCCTCAGCATATCCTGATAATCGTCAACAGCCTTTATTACGCTGCACAAAAACAGCAAAAACTGTGCGTTTTCATGCGGCGTTTCGCCCGGGTCAAGGAGATTTTTTCCGGTATTTGTGGTAATTGACCAGTTATTGTGCTTTCCGCTTCCGTTCACGCCCTCAAACGGCTTTTCATGTAAAAGACAAACCATTCCATGCTTTTTCGCAATTCTCTGCATAAGCTCCATTGTTATCTGATTATGGTCTGTAGCAATGTTTGTCGTAGAGAAAATCGGTGCAAGCTCATGCTGTGCCGGTGCTGCTTCGTTATGCTCTGTTTTCGCCAAAACACCCAGCTTCCAAAGCTCCTCGTCAAGCTCCTTCATAAAGCCTGCAACCTTCGATTTTATCGTACCGAAATAATGGTCATCAAGCTCCTGCCCCTTTGGCGGCATTGCACCGAAAAGCGTTCTTCCCGTAAATACAAGGTCGGGACGCTTGTCATGCATATCCTTATCAACAAGAAAATACTCCTGCTCGGCACCAACCGTTGTCTTTACAGAGGTAACGTCTGAATTTCCGAACAGCTTTAAAACTCTCATTGCCTGCTTATTAATAGCCTCCATGGAACGCAGCAGCGGAGTTTTTTTATCCAGAGCCTCGCCTCCGTACGAACAAAATGCCGTAGGAATACAAAGCGTATTTCCCTTTATAAAAGCATAAGATGTGGGATCCCATGCAGTATATCCTCTTGCCTCAAATGTCGCACGAAGTCCGCCCGAAGGAAAGCTTGACGCGTCCG
Organism: Clostridia bacterium; assembly: GCA_017621875.1. Classification (GTDB taxonomy): domain Bacteria; phylum Bacillota; class Clostridia; order UBA1381; family UBA1381; genus UBA1738. The sequence goes on along the minus strand of JAGASE010000020.1, from coordinate 111,345 downwards.
ACTCGCCCTGTACCAGCTCCTTGCCGGAAAATTCCATTATGATATTTCCGTCGTCAGTCGGTGATATAAAGCTGTCATGCTTTTCCGCCGTAATACCTGTCATAGGCTGAAACCAATGTGTGAAATGTGTGGCACCGTTTTCAATAGCCCAATCCTTCATGGAATTAGCCACAACATGAGCAATGTTGATATCAAGATGCTTACCGTCCTTAATTGTTTTCTGCAAAGCCTTATAGGTTTCCTTTGGAAGACGCTTCTTCATCGTAGAATCGTTAAAAACCTTACTTCCGAACAATTCTGTCAAGTTCTCCATTCAATCTCTCCTTTTCCCAGCAAAGCGAAAGCTCGTCTGCATATGTACTATATTATAAAGAAAAGGCAAGGTTTTAGCAGAAACAGCTCTGCGGCTCCTTGCCTTTTATTGATTAAGTATATCACCCGCACGTTTTTTTGTCAATAATTATTCGGTGTTTTTTTACAAAATTCTTTTCAACTGTATAAAATATCAATAAAGCTATTTAATATCATCAAGACTTTTAAACTCATATCCCTTTTCCCTTGCGTAATTTATAATGCTCTCAAGTGCCGCAGCATTATCCTGTGAAACAGCATGCAAAAGAATAATCGCTCCGCTGTGCAGATACGGCGTTACGGCGTTAAACGCATGGTCCGCACCCATGTTTACATCTCGCTGCCAGTCCTTATAAGCAAAGCTCCAGAACATGGTTTTATATCCGGCGTCCTTTGCCGCCGCAAGCACACGCTCGCTGTATTCTCCCTCGGGAGGTCGCATATATTTCATATGCTCGCCGAAAACTGCAAAGTATTTGTCATCTAAAATTTTCAGCTCCTCCTGCATCTTTTCCGCAGACTGAAGCTGATGCATATTCGGGTGGTTTTCGGTATGATTTCCCACAATATGCCCTTCATTTACCATTCGCTTTATAAGCTCCTGCTCCCGGTCGAAATACGAGCCTGTTACAAAAAACGCAGCCGGCACCTCGCACTTTTTCAAGGTGTCGAGAATTTGTGCAGTGTATCCGTTTTCATATCCCTCATCAAAAGTAAGGTAAAGCACCTTTTCCTCGGACAAATCCATATAATACGCATCATATTTTGTAAGCATTTCTGTAATATCGGCCGGAATATCCGGCTTTTGTCCCACTATTTTTTTAAATCCCCAGCCTGAGCCTTTGTTATCAATGCTGTAGTAGTCGTTTACGCTTTCCGACATTGTCCCGACGTCACTCACCTTTTCGTTTTCGGTTGTAGCCAGCCCCTGCGTCGTCTCACCGCCCCGCGAGCAGGAACAAAGCAGCATCGCTGCTATCAATAGCATTATTATTCCCTTCAATTTCTCACCCTCCATATTTTCAGTTATTTAATGTATATTCCGAATTAAAATTAAAAATAATAAAAATAAAAATTTTTCAAAAAAACTATTGACATTTCTGTAATTATAAGGTATAATTATTTTTGTTGTTCGACATGGCGGTATAGCTCAGTTGGCTAGAGCATACGGTTCATACCCGTAGTGTCACTAGTTCGAATCTAGTTACCGCTACCAAAGTAAAAATCCTGACTTATTTTGTCGGGATTTTTATTTTATATGTTAATTTTATATGTTTGAGGTGCTTTTATGAAAAAGGAAATCAAAAGCTATTTGATTATTATTTTAGGCAGCGTTATCTACGCTCTCGGAACGGTCTTGTTCATATTTCCCCATTCACTTCTTTTGGGCGGAACAAGCGGAATCTCAGTTATACTCAATTCATACTTATCCTTTTCACCCGGAACAATTCTGATGGCGATTAACTTCTCTCTGTTAGTTCTTGCGTTTATTGTTTTGGGCAGGAATATGGCTATAAAAACCTTTATTGGCTCAACCTTAACTACATTGTTTGTCGGACTTTTCGAGAATTTTTTTAATTTCGGTACGCCCGTAATTTCAAATTGCTTTTTATCGGCTGTTTTGGGTGCTGCGGTGATAGCTCTTGCAAGCGGTCTGATGTTTTACGTCGACTCAAGCTCCGGCGGAACCGACATTATAGCTCTTATTGTAAAGAAATATGTTAAAATCAACATTGGTAAAGCTCTTTTAATAACAGATTTTCTTATTGTTATTATCGGCGGAATTTTATCGGGATACATAATTGCTGTAAGCTCCTTTGCGGGACTTCTTATAAAAACCTTTGGAATTGATTACGTAATTGCCGTAATCAGCAAAAAACTTAAAGAAATCGAGGAATAATTATGCTGTCAGATTTTCATACGCATACAACCTTTTGCGACGGTGAAAATACGCCCGAGGAAATTGTTCTTTATGCTATAGACAATGGATTTGCCTCAATAGGTTTTTCAGGTCACGGCTACACCAGCTTTGACCTTCGGTACTGCATGAAGGATAAAGCTGCTTATATCTCCGAAATAAATCGTCTTAAGAAAAAATACAAAAATAAAATACAAGTTTACACAGGTGTTGAAGAGGACGCTTTTTCGCCGGTAAACAGAAGTGACTTTGATTATATTATCGGCTCTTCGCATTATTTTTTAGATGGCGAAACGTATTATCCCATCGACTCAAGCTACGATTATTTCAAAAAATGCTTAGAGCTTTTCAAATACGATATTATCACTCTTTCCGAAACCTACTATTCGGCTTTTTGTGATTACATCTTAAAAAGAAAGCCTGATATAGTGGGACATTTTGATGTTATAACAAAATTTGATATGATTGATACACCGCGTTTTTTGAGCAATCCCGAATACTTAAAAATTGCTGATAAATATATGACCGAAGCAGTAAAAAGCGATGTCATTTTTGAAGTAAATACGGGTGCGATTGCAAGAGGTCTCAGAACTACGCCATATCCGCACGAAAATTTACTATATTTATTAAAAAAGCATAACGGTAAGCTGATTCTCTCATCTGACAGCCACCGTTTAGACACACTGACCTTCAATTTTGATGAAACGAAAAAGTTTCTTCGAGATATCGGCTTTGAATACGTATACACCATCTACGACAATGAATTTAAAAAGGATTATTTATAAAAGTCTGTCTTCCGCAAAAGCCTCGCCTATTTGGTGAGGCTTTTCTGTTAAAATAAAATCAAAACTATCTATTATACCCAACTTTTTCTCCCAATTTTATCCTTTTGTTACAATAATATTTTTTTTAAATTTAACCCCTTGACAAATATTTTCGTTTGGATATAATAAACACAACCGGTAAGAAAAACAAATAAAATACTGAGATTCCGGGGGGTATTATTATGAAAAAGAAGACAAACAACACCATCAGCGACTGTATTAAAAACTACAGTGAAAACAGAGGACGTCCCGTAAAAATTCTGTTGAATTTTTACCGCGGACAAATCCCGACACTTATTAAAAGTACATTCTTTCTCACCATGCAGAATCTGCCGTTATGGCTTATTCCGATTATAACCTCGAACATCATAAACATTGCAACCTATCCCGACAAATATAAAGCCGCGGATATTTGGGGAAACACAATTTTTCTTGCAATATTTCTTCTGCAGAATATCTACAGTACCTACAGCGTGTCAAAAATTTACGACAAGCTTATACGCCAGATTGAATATTCGCTCCGCAGCAGCCTAATTCAAAAGCTGCAGCAGCTTTCAATAATGTATCACAAAAACACCAGCTCCGGTAAGCTGCAGTCAAAAATAATGCGTGACTGCGAAAACGTGGAGGCACTGCTCTCCTCAATGTACCGCAGCCTATTTGTTATATTGATAAGTATAGTAATCGCAGTTGTTGTTACCCTGAAAAAAAGCCCTGTTGTTATGCTGTTCTTCCTGGTACTTGCTCCTGTAGAAATTATTCTTTTAAAGGTACTGAGAAAAAGTATACGCCAGAGAAACAGCCGTTTTCGCAGCGAAATTGAAACAACTCAATCCGATGTTTCTGAAATGATTGAGCTTATTCCTGTAACACGTGCACATGGTCTGCAGCGACGTGAAATACAGAAGATGGATAATCGCTTAGGTACGGTTATGAATGCAGGCTACGCACTTGATAAAACCAACTGGCTCTTTAATGCCTGCACATGGGTAGTTATGCAGCTATCGCAGCTTGCATGCCTCGCTTTTACGGGCTATCTTGCCTTTAAGGGTAAAATATCAGTTGGTGAGGTTGTGCTCTATCAGACATACTTCGGACAGATAGTAGGACATGTAAACAGCCTTTTAAACCTTTATCCGCAGATAACAAAGGGACTTGAATCAATAAACTCAATAGGCGAAATTCTGTATGAGGAAAATGTTGAAACAAACAACTCAATACTTCCCCTCTCCGATATGCAGGGACGCGTGGAATTTCGCGATGTGTATTACAAATACGAGGACGCAGCCGACTGGACGCTGAATAATTTCAGCATATCTGTAAAGCCGGGAGAAAGCATCGCATTTGTCGGCGGTTCGGGTGCTGGAAAATCCACTATTCTCAATCTGTTAATAGGCTTTGACCGTCCACAGGAGGGAAAAATTCTTGTTGATGGAATTAACATGCAAAACCTCGACTTAAACGAATTTCGCAGTCAGATTGCAGTAGTGCCGCAAAGCACAATCCTGTTCTCCGGCACAATCCGCGACAACATTACCTACGGAACAGAAAATGTGACAGATGAGCAGCTTTGGAAAATCCTTCGCGATGTGGGACTTGACGATATTGTAAATAATCTCCCTGACGGGCTTAACACGCAGCTCGGTGAGCACGGAGGAAAGATGTCGGGCGGACAGCGTCAGCGTATATCAATAGCACGAGCCCTATTGCGTAACCCTAAGATTATCATTTTTGACGAGGCAACCTCTGCCCTTGACTCCGTTTCTGAGAAAAAAATTCAGGACGCAGTTGACAATATGATGAAGCAGTGCACTACCTTCCTTGTGGCACACAGGCTTTCTACCATAAAAAATGCCGACCGCATCGCTGTTGTTGACCACGGCAGAATTGTTGAAATGGGTACTTACGACGAGCTTATGGAAATAAAAGGTGAATTTTATAAGCTGAAAAAAATGCAGGAATAACAAGCGAGGCAAGAAAAATCCCTACTTTGCATCAAGCAAAGCAGGGATTTTCGTTAGTCCGACACCGATACTCCGGTATCGGTGTTTTATTATTATTCTTCTACAAGAATTGCTTCGTTATATTTGGAAATAATAGCTGCTTCAAGCATCTCCCTCATCTCTGAATTTATCGGATGAGCAATATCCTTAAATTCATTTTCAGGAGTTCTTCTTGACGGCATCGCCGTAAACAATTTTTCCTGTCCTTCTATAACTTTAATGTCATGCACAACGAATGCATTATCAAAAGTAACAGAAACAACTGCCTTCATTTTTCCTTCGCTCGCAACCTTTTTAACTCTGATGTCTGTAATTTCCACAGAACTCACCACCTTCCAAAGCTAATTTATATTAAGCCGTATTGGTGTTATATCTAAGATGTTCAAACCATTTGAAATTATTATACATATATATATGATAAGTGTCAATATATTAAATCTAAAATTCAACATTTTTTGTAGATTTTATACAAATAAACTGAATTTTTTTTATCTTTAGAAACGGGATATATTTCGTTTGTTTTACAAATATTCAAAACGTGTTTTATTTTAACCGAAAAAGGTATATAATTATCCTTAACAAAATATGGATATATTTGCTTTAATTCAGAAAGGAATGGATATATAAATGACAAGCTTTGATTTAGGTCAATTAGATAAACAGGCTCACATACATTTTATCGGAATTGGAGGAATAAGCATGAGCGGACTTGCTCAGATTATGCTTCAAAACGGCTATATCGTTTCAGGCTCTGACCGTTCCAAAACGCACATTACCGATAAGCTGGAAAGTATGGGGGCAACGATTTATACAGGGCATAATGAAAAAAACGTAGATGGTTGCTCAATTGTGGTGCATACCGCTGCAGTACATGACGATAATCCGGAAATATGTGCGGCAAAGTCTGCTAAAATCCCACTTTTAACCAGAGCTGAATTTCTCGGTGCGATTATGAAAACATATAAACACGCTGCAGGCATCGCCGGAACTCACGGAAAAACCACAACTACCTCTATGCTGGCACATGCATTGATTTCTTCAAGGCTTGATCCTACAATTAGCGTCGGCGGTGAGCTTGATATCATTGGAGGAAATATACGAACGGGCAGCTCGGATTATTTCGTTACCGAAGCATGCGAATACACCAACAGTTTTCTGAGCTTTTTCCCTACTGTTGCTGTCATAACAAATATAGATGAAGACCATCTTGACTTCTTTTCGGGGATTGACGAAATAATCGACAGCTTTAAAAAATACGCTGAGCTTACAGCCGGCAAAGGCTGCGTAATCGCCGCAGGCGGTGATGAAAATGTGAAAAAGGCATTTGCGGACAGCACGCTTGACGTGAAATATTACGGAATAGGCAAGGAATTTGAATACCATGCAGAAAATCTCACATACAAGGCAGGTTTTCCGAGCTTTGAGGTATGGCACAACGATGATTTAATGTGCAGACTTTCCTTGAGAGTCCCCGGTGAGCATAATGTTTTAAATGCTCTTGCCGTTATCGCTGTGTGCGATGTATGGAATACAGATATATCTCTTGCAAAAATCGGAATAGAAGAATTTTCAGGAGCACACAGACGATTTGAAAAAAAAGGAGAGTTTGGCGGTGCGGTCATCATTGATGATTACGCACACCACCCTACCGAAATTCGTGCAACTCTGCGTTCTGCCGCTGAGTTTGATTATAATAAGCTTTGGTGTATATTCCAGCCTCACACATATTCAAGAACAAAGGCTCTTTGGAACGAATTCTGCGAAAGCTTTGATAACGTTGACGAGCTTATAATCGCACCTATATATGCGGCACGTGAGTTGCCTGACGGTGTTACTGATTCGGAAAAGCTCGCAGAAGATATAAAAAAACGCGGAATAAAAGTGAGATACGCGGACAGCTTTGACAAAATAGAACAAATTCTTAAAAACGAAATCCGCGAAAATGACCTCGTTTTCACTATGGGTGCAGGAAATATTGTAGATATCGCAGATAATTTATGCAAATAAGAATATGGCATTAACTAAATTTTGATATTATCATGCTGACATTCAAAAAGCAGAGTAATTTATTTTTACTCTGCTTTTTTGCTGATTAATCAATCTTTTCAATACTCTTTACCTTGCCTGTAGAATTAACGTACTTTGTTGTCATAGACATTGTGCTGCCTACAGAAAGCTCGATATTATCTCCTACAAAATATCCCTTTTCCGACTCATTTCCCTCTGCCTTTACAGTAATAAGTGCCGTGTATTTTTCAGGTACTGTAGCAAAAACAGTCTCTCCTGTTGAGGTTACAGACTGAATCTCCATACGCTTATACTCAACATTTGTAATTTCTCCGACAACACTGTTTCCCTTAAGGTCTGTTACAATACCTTTTTTATTGAGTGCGTCAATGGTATAAAATCTTATACCTTCAATTTCGACCACATAAGAAAACTGTGTTTTTTCACGTACATTTTTTGCGGCTGTTGTAACAAATCTTGCACTTATTCCCAAAACCGCGATTATTACTGCGAAAATCGCAAGCAGGTCAATTATACTGATTTTTCCAAACAGCTTACCGTTCTTATCCAGCATCATAACGTCACCTCCTATTTGTCCTCAAGCTCAATTACGTAGCCTTTAACCGTATATCCTTTTCCTCTTACAGGCATTTCTCCGCCTACTCTTATAGGTACTTCACCGTTTGCAATCCGAGTATCCGATATATCGGCAGGACATCTTAAAAGTATTTTCAGGTCACTTTTTCCCTCTACTTCATGTGTTGTGTAAAACCCTTTTGCCTCTAAAAATTTAGACTCCTTATATGGTTCCTCCGAAACTCCAACTACAGTTGCGAACGCCTGTTCCGAAAAGCTGATGGAAACCTCATCGCCCTCTTTTATTATACTGCCTGTTCCCTCGTCAACATTGCTTGCAAGGACTGTAAAATATACCTCTTTTGTTTCGCCTGCGGAGGTATTATTCTGTGTTACAAATTTAATGCCGAATACCAGCACAGCAATTACAACAAGAAGGATAAGTGCGTCAATTACCGTAAATCTTATTTTTTTCATCGTTCCTCGCCTCCCATTACCTTGATATATACCTTTTCCGTATTTCTCGTCATTGCCTGTGCTGTAAAGGTTTCAGCAAATATTCTTCTGCTTCCCTCGCTGAGCTTATTATAAAGCTCCTTATCCTTTAAAAGCTTTCCTATGCCCTCAGCCAAAGCACGTGAATTTTGCTTTGGAACAACAAATCCGTTTACACCTGACTTAATAACTCCCGGATTTCCGCCAAAATCAGAAACCACTGCAGGTATTCCCAGGCTCATTCCCTCTAAGAGTGCAAGGCTTGTAGCCTCCGTTCCAAATGACGCATTTGCCTGTATATCGGTTATGTTCATCAGCTTGTCCACATCGGTTATAAAGCCTGTGAAAATTATGTTTTTCTCTTGACCGAGTGCTTTTACCTTTTCCTTTAAATGCTCCTCATATGAGCCTGTGCCGGCAATGATGAACTTTGCTTTATATCCCTTATTAAGCAGTAAATCGGCAGCCTCAATGAAGTAATCATGTCCTTTTATATCCTCAAGCCGAGCCACAATGGAAATAACCATTTCGTCTTCTTCCACGCCAAAGCGTTCTCTTATTTCCTGTTTATTTTCATACGGCTCAAGCGGATATACTCCGTTTAGTATGACATCAATCTTCTTTTCATCAACTCCGGTCTGCGTCAGATTATCCTTTGCAGCCTCTGCAACTGCGATAATTCTATCAGAGAAGTAATTATTTACAAATCCGTTAATCTTTTTTCCTATTCCCTTGGAAATACGCTCAGGCGGCGGAAAAACCGAATGACGGGTATATACCACCTTGCAGCCGGACAGCTTTGCTGCAATTCTTGCAGACATGCTTGCATGCGTATGCACAAGGTCAGGCTTTTCCTCTTTAAAGATTTTTTTAAGCTGCTTTATTGCGGAAATATCCAATGATTTATCCGCAATTCCGTCAACCTCAATTATACGAACTCCAAGCTCTTTTATTAAGGGTGCTAAAAGGCTGTTTTTAGGAAGAATTGTAACTACATCAAATTTACTCCTGTCAAACTCTTTGAGCAATATGAGAAGACACTTTCCCGCACCGCCGATATTTGTATCTGTAGATACTTCAATTATTTTCATAGCTCCTGTCCTTTCTTATTTCCAAGATAATTTAGTAGTCCTCCGAAAGCTAATATCATAAAGAGCATAGCCATCATGCGATAGTTATAGAAGGTATAATCAAACATACTTTGCAGCAAAAATCCCAGCACGCCGCTTCCGATTGCAAGTGCAGTCATAGCCTCCATGCTGTCTTTACCGCACCTTCTGTACACCGACGCCATATTCTTTATAAATAAAGCCATAGTGATAACAAAAATCACCAATGCTGCAATTCCGCCCTCAACCAAAAGCTGCAGAAAAGTATTATGCGAATGAGGTGCAACGATTGCATTATACGAGTAGAGCGGATACACACTTCTGAATGAACCCTCGCCCATTCCTATTCCGCCTATCCAGAAATCCTTTAGCATCTGGAAGGTACCAAGCCAGATAAATACTCGGTATGATGTAGATGAGTCCTCTAAATTTCCCACGCTCATCATTCGGTCAACCATAGTCTCCGGTATTACAAACGGCAGTATCAGCAGAACAAGCGGCAGAAATCCCCAAAGACGCCCGTTGTAGAAGGTTACAAAAACTGCTGCAGCAAGAATAAGACCGAGCCAGCAGCCTCGCGACTGGGTAAATATCATACACAAGGCACTTAGTAAGAATACTCCCAAATAAAACCATTTTTGAAAGGTTTTTCCTCCTGCACGCAGCATGAAAAGGGCTGATAGCGGAATTACCAACAGCAGGTATTCTCCAAGAACATTGGGGTTTTCCATAGTTGAATAGGCACGCATTGTTGCCTCCTCAAACATTTCTTCGTCAATCCATGCATTTGAGGTATTCCATCCGAAAATATACTGCAGCACGCCGTAAAGGCTTACTAAAGCTCCTGCTATCACAAAAACCTTCAGGATAGCATATAACTGCTCCTTAGTTTTCACAGTATTAATTATTACAAAATAAAATCCCACAAAAATCAGATACATTCCCCATACCATCATGCTTTTTGTTATTGAAAATGAGAATATACATGAGACCAACATAAACAGCAGGAAAAATCCCAAGCTTGTTCCTACGCCGTCAATTTTCCATTTGAAATTTTTTTCACATACCGATTTTACAAGCACCGAACAAAACGTGAGCGTGCATAGTCCTGCCAAAAGCATTGTAGGTACAAACGGAGCGGCAAACGCGGCAAAAAACACGCCCGAAATCGGGTATACCATAACCGTACACACACCAACAAATACTACAGGAAGTGCCAATGCAAAAATCAAGGATTTAAGCGACATAAGTCCCATCACTCCTCCCGCTATAACAGCAAGTATCAATGCGGCAGGTCTTTTTACATCTTCTTTTTTATAAATGTTCCATGAAAGATGTGGAAAGCCTGCTGTTGCAGTTACAAAGCGTATAATCGAGCTTTGGGCAAAAAAATCTGTTACATTGTAATCGGTTAAAACAAAAAGTATTCCTATCAACGCAAGTCCCGCAGTTAGTAACGAAAATTGTAGTGATATCACCTCACGTGTTATCAGCATTCCCAAAAGAATACAGCCGTAAAACCGAGTATTCAGTGCAAGTGCATTATTCATAAAACATCTTGACAAATTAAGAATCACACTGTTTTCTGTCACATCGGACAAATATGACGCAAACCTTTTATTTATTGCACCGAAAATAGAAAAAGGCGTATAGACAACTTTTTGCAGCACGCTTTTTGCCGAAAGCTTTTCAAAGTGTTCTTTTCTTAAAAAATTCATTATAACACTGTCCGCCCACCAGGCAGATACCCTATCCGAAATTTTTACAACCAGCTTATACAGCACACTTGCCTTAAAGAATTTCAAAAAAGTCAAGCAAAATGCTGATATGGCCGAAAAAATCATGCTGTTCATTTAGTGCGTCCCTCCTTTACCAGATTCATAAGAATATCTAATTTTAAAATCCAAACCAAGACCGCATATACCAACAGTCCGGCAACACCGCTTACTCCGCCTATTATGATTCCACCGATAAGACCAAGCTCAAATTTTGATATTAAAAGCTTATAGAAAATAAGCATTACCACTCCCATAATGAGTGCGGATATTGCAATTTTAAGTATGTTGAATATATCAGAGGCTGTAAATAATGTTTTATAATGCTGTTTCATACATATATAGTTTAAAAACGCATTAACACTTGAGCCGCAGGCAGTTGCAAGTGCCAGTCCCGAAATTCCGAGGCTGCCTGAAAGTGTATACGCAACAGCGATATTAACCACCATTGAAACAAGTGCATTTATCATCGGTGTTTTCGAGTTCTGCATCGAGAAAAATGACTTTGACAGAATTTCATTATATGCCATACCGATCATGCCCAGTGCATAACAGGATAACGCTGTACCTGTTCTTATTGTGTCCGAAAGAACAAAGCCACCGTGCTGATAAAGTATTGCTATTATCGGCTTTGCAAGTACGATGAAAACTGCCATTACGGGCAGTATTACAAATGTAATAAGCTTTAAAGACATGACCAGCAAATCCTTTGCTTCATCGCCGTTTCCCGAAACATTCGCACGTGACATTTTTGGAAATATCAGGTTTGTTACAACAAAGGAGAAAACTCCCGTTATTACGATATAAAGTCTGTTTGCATACTCAAGCGAGGACACACCCTTGTATATTCCTGACGCAAGACGCGTATTCACTATTGTATAAAGGGGCTGTACCCATGTGCTGATAAGCATAGGAAGTGCAAGCATCATTGCCCTTCGGATATTTTCATCTTTAAAATTCAGCCGCGGCTTAAATTTATATTTAAATCTTTTAAGCGACGGAATTTGAATAACAACCTGAAGTCCCCAAGCAGCAAGCATGGTTACCGAAAGCCCGTAAACACCAAAGCGTTTTCCGAACAGAATAAAATATACTATTACAGCGAAGTTTGAGACCAGGCTCATAACAGCCGGAATGTTATATTCTCCGAAGGATTGCAGGATTCCCACAAACGAAAATGCAAGCCCGGTAAAAATTATCATCGGAAACATAATGGCCGAAAGCTGACAAGCCAGTTCGTGCGTTTCTATATCAAATTCAGGTGCCATAAAGCTTATAAGATTATCTGAAAATAAAATTCCCAAAAGGGCTATAATTCCCGAAATAAGCAGCACCATTCCGATAAATCTGTTAGCAAATTCAAGGGCTTTATCCTTAGATTTCTTTTCAATTACAGAATTAAATACAGGAATGAATGCAGCAGAAATAACGCCGCCTATAACAATATCAAAAAGTGTTGTAGGAAGACGTGTAGCCGTCATATATGCATCTGCTTCAATCCCTGTACCGAAAAATGCGGCTATAAGCATATCGCGTGCAAGTCCCATAATCTTTGCCAAAAAGGTAGCTATTGCCATAAAACCTGCGGTTTTAAGCATTTTTTTTGAATTTTCCATCAAAATGCTCCTCCGTCAAGTAGCCTTTTCATAAGCTCCCTGTTTTCGCATGCCTTTTCACGCAGAATACGCATATTAAATTTCAGATGCGACTTAATTGCATCGTAATCATTGCATATTTCTTCAAAAAGCTCGCACAGCTTTTCCTGCGATATTTCCTCAAGCGTTACAAATTTGTTTTCTCCCATGTATTCCAAAACACCATTAATCTTGGGGTCATATACAATTCCGATAACAGGTACGCTGCAGCTTGCGGAATAAATAAGCGTATGCAGACGCATACCAACGCAGACATGTACCTCCTGCATCAGAGAAAGCAGCGATGAAACCTTATAATTAGCCCCAATCACTACACTGCGGTTTTTCATTTTGTTTTTGATACCTGCCGCAACTGCATAATCAAGCTTGTGCTGCATGGGTACAAATACGGTGAAAAATCCATGCTTTTCACATGCATAGTCACAAAAATCCGCCATTATTTTTTCAAAGTTTTCCGGATTGTCCTTCCATTTACGCACCGATACTAAAAGAAGCGGACGGTCGGTAGGTATTCCGTAATTTGAAAGGATATCCTTTCCCGAAAGGTCCGGCTGCAGCAAAAATGCAGGGTCTGCTGTAAGCTTTATCTGTGGCTTTGTAACACCTATTTGTTCAAGCTCTTTCAGTGAATTTTCATCACGCAAAGTAATTAAATCCACCTCATTTAATACCCTTTTTGTTTTTTCGATATTTTTAAATGAAGTTAAAGGTCCTATACCGTTTGCGTACAGCATTATTTTTTTCTTGAAAAACTTTGCAAGCCTGATTACTGTAAGGTAATAAATCAGAGATTTTGTACTTGTTGCGTCCTGTATCAGAGTTCCGCCTCCCGAAATAAGAAGGTCACACTGAGAAATCTTTGCTGCAAGCATCAGTACATTATATCTGTTCACGGCATTTACTCCGTAAATCTTTTTGGTGCTGTCCGGCGAATTTGAAAGAACGGTTATTTCAGCCTTTTCATCTATAGACTTTATATCCTCTATTATCGCCTGCAGCAGAGCGTCATCGCCGCTGTTATTAAAGCCGTAGTAGCCGGAAATAACGATTTTCATACGCTCGCCCCCATTACTTCTTTATATACCTTTTCGGCATCGTCCGCCATGCGTTTTACTGAATAATTTTCAATAACGGTTTTTCTGCCGTAAGCGGCAAGCTTTGCCTGTTCCTCCTCCCAAAGTCCGAAGAAGCCTCCGATATCCTGGGTAAGTACATCGGTATCAGACTCGGGACAGCCGCGGCAGCAGAAATTTGTTGACAGCCCAACCGATAGCTTGTCCTCGTCAAAAAGACCGATATAGCCTTCATTTCCGGCTATAATAGTCGGCTTTTCACACGCCATTGCCTCGAGAGCAGCTCTTGACACACCTATAAACAGCTTTGCAGGTGCTATTATTTTGTTAATATCGGTTCTTGCTCCGGCAAGCATTATTGCATTTCGTCCCAGCTTTTCGTTAGTAGCATCTGCCTCTTTTTTGACATTTTCAAAATCATCGCCGTCGCCTACGATAACGCACTTCAAATTTTCTACTATATTATCAAGCCGCACAATAGCTTCAATAAGCTGATGTGCAACAAGACTTCGGCTCTCGTCCATACGGCTGACGTAAACTATAGTATTATCCTCTTTATTTAATCCAAACTCCTTTTCTGCCAGTGCTTTATCTATATCTGCAGAAAATTTTTCTATATCAATTCCGTTAACGGTAACTGTAATATCAGTTTCCGGGATTTTATAGTTGTCCATCAGATATTTTTTAATATCCTCACTCACCGCAAGAGTTTTTTGTCCCCAGTCTGTGATATATTTAAGCCCGTATTTTGTTGTAAAAATCCAATGCGCCGTAGTTACATACGGAAATTTCATGCTTTTTTGAAGCTTTCCGAGTATGAAAGACGGAATTCTTGCATGTGAATGAACAAGGTCAATCTTTTCCTCAATGATAATCTTTTTCAATACCGAAAAAGCCTTTATTACATATTTGGGCTGTTTGCTGTGAAGCGGCACAACATAATGCTTAATATCACTTTTCTCCAGTTCCTCTACATATGCACCGCCGTTCGATGTGATAATAATATTGTGTCCTCTTCTTTTTAATTCCTTTGCAAGCTCTACGACATGCGTTTCCGCACCTCCGATATCAAGCTGCATCAAAGACATTAAAATGTTCATTCGTTCACACTCCTTATGTTATTCTTTACTATCCAAAATAAGAGTTACAGGTCCGTCATTTTCAAGCGATACCAGCATATCTGCTCCAAAGCGTCCGGTTTCTACGGTTTTAATCCTGCCTCTTAAATATTCAGTGAATTTATTATACATTTTTTCTGCAAAATCCGGCTTTCCGGCAGCAGAAAAATTAGGTCTTCTTCCCTTTTTGCAATTTCCGTACAGAGTAAACTGGCTTACTACCAAAACTCCGCCACCGACATCTTCTAATGATAAATTCATTTTATCGTTTTCATCGGTGAAGATACGCAGTCCCGCAATTTTATCCGCAAGCCATGTCACATCCTGCTCGGTATCTTCATCGCACACACCCAAAAGGACCAAAAGTCCTCCGCTAATTTTTCCGACAACCTCGCCGTCTATTTGAACCTGTGCGGATTTTACCCGCTGCACAACACTTCTCATTGAAGCTCCTCCCATATAGCATAAAGCTCTTCAAGCTCAGCATTTTTCGCGTCCAGTTCCTTTGAAAGCTCACTCGCTTTGCCGTAGTCAGCTCCCGATTGCATAAGCTGAACATTAAGCTCTTCTATTTCCGCTTCTGTTTGCGAAATTGTCTCCTCGGTTTTTCGCAACCTTGTTTCTTTTTTTCGTTTTTCGGAGGCAAGCCGTTTTTGCTCGTTATAATCAAGATTTTTCGGCTTTTCTTCCTTCTTCTCCGTTTTCACATCAGTAAATTTTTCGAGGAAATAGTCGTATCCGCCGTTGTAGCTTACCAAGGTTTTATTTTCAAAATTTACAATCCTTTCGGCAAGCTTATTTATAAAATAGCGGTCATGCGAAACTGCAAGAATTGTTCCGTCATATCCCATAAGAGCACGCTCTAATGCCTCTCTTGATTCGATATCCAAATGATTGGTAGGCTCGTCCAATATCAAGAAATTTACAGGTCTTAAAATCAGTTTCACAAGCTGCACTCTCGCACGCTCACCGCCTGATAGTTTATTTATTTCACGATATACATCTTCACCCTTAAATAAAAATGCTGCCAAGGCATTTCGTATCTGCGTTTCCGTCATTTTAGGATATGTATCCCAAATTTCATCAATTATGGTCTTATCGGTATCAAGGCTTTCCTGAATCTGGTCGTAATACCCGATTTCGGTATTTGCACCGATTACAATTTCGCCGCTATCCGGTATTTCCTTACCGCAAATCAGCTTTAAAAGAGTCGTTTTTCCGCAGCCGTTTTCACCGAGCAAAAACACACGCTCTCCCTTTTGAATATCAAAATCGGCATTTCTGATGACAGATTCATTATAGCTTTTGCAAATACTTTTGCATCGTAAGGTTTCGCTGCCTCCTCCGGGAAGAGCCCGAAATGCAAATTCAAGCTCTTTTAAGGTTTCCTGCGGCTTTACAAGAGTCTCTGCCAGACGGTCAATAACCTTTTGCTTACTCTCCGCTGTCTTAATATTTTTTTCTCTGTTCCATCTGCGTTGCTGCTCTATTATACCTTCTAAGCGTTCAATTTCCTTTTGTGTATTCTCAAAATTACGCTGCTCGGTTAGCTTTTCAATTTCACGCTGCTTCATAAATGCACTGTAATTTCCACCGCCTGCATAAAGCCTGCCATTTTCAAGCGAAATTGTTTTCGTGGTCACTCTGTCTAAAAAATATCTGTCATGCGAAATAACAACAAATGCACCCTTATAGCTTTTTAAAAACTCCTCCAGCCACTCGACAGAGGCTATGTCAAGATGATTGGTAGGCTCGTCAAGAAACATCATGTTAGAATCCGAAAGTAGGATTTTTGCAAGCGATACTCTGGTTTTCTGACCGCCTGATAAATCATTTACCCTTTTTTCAAGCTCATCTTGGGAAAATCCCAATCCCATAAGGCAGGAACGAATTATATTTTTATAATGATATCCGTTAAGCTCAGAAAAACGCTCCTGCAGCTTTTGCTGCCTGTCCACGAGCGTTTCAAGCTGCTGCGGTGAGTTTTCAAGCTCCCAGCGTATCATTTCCAGCTCATGCTCAACTTCCTCAACCTCCGAAAAAACAGTTTTCACCTCGTCAAACACAGTTTTTTCAGAGCTGCTGCAGGCGTACTGCTCCAGATAACCTATTTTCAGCATTTTATTACGAAAAATCTCGCCGCTGTCATATTCTCCACTACCCATGAGGATTTTTAAGAGAGTGGATTTTCCTGCACCATTTATGCCTATAAATCCGATTTTATCCTTGTCATCAATAGAAAAAGACACATCGGAGAATAAAACATCTTCTCCGAAGGACTTTTTCAATTTACTTACATTTATTAACATCGTACACTCCGTACTTTACATTTTTTCCATGAAATTATGCAGAATATTGTATCCGTAATAAAGGTCAGGACACCATTTTCCGCCAAGCTCTTCAAGCATTCTAACACTACCTGCCCAAGCTATTGACTTTACCGAATAATATCTTCCATGCGGCTCGCCAATAGGCTCTAGCCCTATATATGCACATATGTGATTGAAATGTCCGCGTACGCCGTCATCAGGCGTTTCAAAGGTCTCATGGTCCTCAGTCAAATCACCCGTAGCATTTTTAGTTTTAATTCCTGCCCAGTTGTTCTGCTCAGGCAAAACTGCTCCGCCGTATTTTCCAAAGCCGGTTTCCTTTGCAGCCTGTGCATACAGTATTTCAGGACGTATTCCGGTAAGCTCGCCGTATTTCCAATAGGTATCTGCAATATCAATAAAAATTTGTGCCGCACCGCATTTTTCTGCCCATGCTTTTGCGTCCTCAACACTTATTTGAGATTCACCCACAATCGGAGTTGAAGATGCTCTTACTCCCAAGTCCAGCTGAACAAGTCCCTTCGCTGAGCCTAAAACACGATACATTAAAGAGCATGCCTCAGCACGCGTCAGCAGATCCTTTGGCCGCAAAAGCTGCTCCGAGCCTTTGTAATAGCCACGTTCAACAGCAATGCTCAGAAGCTTTTTGTAATCTGAATCCACCTTTTTATAGTCATCAAAATTAAACTCCAGAATATCGGGGTTTCTGAGATTTGAATCTTTAAGTCCCGATGCCAAAACCAAAGACGCGGCAAATTCTTCTCTTGTAACCTTCTCTTCCGGGTTAAAATCGGTGCTGCTTTTTTTCATATACTTTCTGAAAGCCTGAATGTATACATAAGACCATCTGTCTGTATATATATCCGAAAAAGCAAAATCTTCACTTGCAGTAAGTCCGAAGGCGTCAACCATGATTTTTGCCATCTGCTCGCGTGTCAGATTATCACCCAAAGCAAGGTCCCCGTTCTCCATTCCGGACAGAATTTTATTTTCCACACAGTATTCAACCGCTGTTTTTGCCCACAGATACTCTGCCAGAGCAATATTGGGCAAAAGCATTGCTGCCGATAAAGTTACTGCAAGTGCTTTTGTAAATTTTCTCATAAATTACCTCTTGTTTATTATGACCTGTTTAGGACATTTATTTGCACAGATTCCGCACGATTTACATTTTTCGTAATCGATTTCGGCAAGATTTCCGTTAACAGCGATTGCTTCAAGCGGGCAATTCTTCTCGCAGATTTTACAAGCGATACAGCCCGCAGAGCAGGACGCGTTAACCTCCTTCCCGGTTTGACGGTTTTTGCAAAGAACAGAAACAGTCTTATCCTTCGGCACAAGCTCGATAAGCTTTTTAGGACACGCTTTTACACACATGCCGCACGCCGTACATTTTTCCTCATCTACAACGGCAATGCCGTTTTCAACATGAATTGCGTCAAACTTACACACACTTACGCACGTGCCATATCCGAGACAGCCTGTAGGACATGCTTTTTGTCCGCCGGCAAGCTTATTTGCCGCACCGCAGTCCTCTACGCCGTAATATTCATACTTATTCTTTGCTTTTTCGCAGCTGCCGCCGCAAAGCACACGTGCAATCTTAGGCACCTGCTGAGCAACCGCCTTACCCATTATTCCGCCGATTTGCATTGCAACATTGCCTTTACCTACACTGCAGCAATCAACGGGTGCCTTTTGTTCAACTACCGCATGAGCATACGCACTGCAACCTGCATATCCGCAAGCACCGCAGTTTGCTCCCGGCAGAACTTCTTCTATTTTTTCAACTCTTTCATCTACATCGACCCGGAATATTACCGCCGCGAAAGCAAGTAAAAGTCCGAAAACAAGACCGATTATTCCGACCGTTAAAACGGCTGTAATTATACCACTCATTTCAATCCTCCGTTATATACTGAAGCCCGAAAATCCCAAGAATGCGATTGCCATAAGTCCTGCCGTTACAAGGGCTATCGGGAATCCGCGGAAACACTGCGGAACTTCCTTTTCACTTATAGATTCACGTATTCCTGCAAACAATATAATAGCAAGAGAAAATCCCAGTGCTGCAAAGGTACCGTACAGAACAGAGTGTATGAAATCATAATTATTCTGCACATTAAGGAGCGTTACGCCCAAAACCGCACAGTTTGTCGTTATAAGCGGAAGATATATTCCAAGTGCGTTATAAAGCGACGGCATTGATTTTTTTACAAACATTTCAACGAATTGCACCAATCCGGCAATAATCAGAATGAACACGATAGTTTGCAGATATTCCATGCCGAAAGGCTCTAAAAGAAAGTGATTTGCACACCATGTGAACAACGACGCAATCGCCATAACAAATGTAACTGCCATGCCCATTCCGAGTGCAGTATCAAGCTTTTTCGATACTCCCAAAAACGGACAGCAGCCCAAAAACTTAACCAATACGAAGTTTTCGGTAAAAAGTGCCGCTATTAAAAGCGAAATTATTGAAGGCTGCATTATTTGTTACCTCCTTCTTTTCCTTTAGAAACAATGAAATTAATCACTGCTATTAAAATACCGAGAACAATAAATCCTCCCGGAGGCATGCCGATAATTGCAGCAGGCTGTACCGGACCGCCGATAACCTGTATTCCCCAAATTGTTCCCTGTCCGATTATTTCACGCACAAGTGCAATTATGCAAAGTGCTCCTGTAAAGCCCAGTCCCATTCCCAGTCCGTCAAGTGCGGACTTTCCTACGGAATTTTTAGAGGCAAACGCCTCGGCTCTTGCAAGAATAATACAGTTTACAACTATCAGCGGAATAAAAATTCCAAGCGATGCATATAAGGAAGGCACATATGCCTCAAGAATCATCTGAACTATCGTTACAAAGGTTGCAATAATTACGATATATGCCGCAATTCTGACCTTATCGGGAATTATTTTTCGCAGAAGTGATATCAATATATTTGACATTATGAGCACCGCTGTTGCCGAAAGTCCCATTCCGAGACCGTTTTTCAGCGTTGTGGTAACGGCGAGCGTAGGACACATTCCCAAAAGCTGCACAAAGGTTGGATTCTCAAATAAAAGTCCGTTTGTGAGTATTGAATTTTTCTTTTCCATATCACTCGCCTCCTCTCATGCTTTTAATTGTATTAACAGCTTCATTAACGCCGCGTGTAACTGCCTTTGTCGTAATGGTAGCAGAAGAAATGGCGTCAACCTGATTTCCCGTAGCACCGTTTTTTACTACCTCAATATTTTCGGTTTTGCCGACGAACTGTGCCTTAAATTCCTCTTTTGTGCAATTAGAGCCAAGACCTGCAGTTTCACTCTGAGAAATAATCTCAATTCCCGTAACCTTATATTCATTATCAATTCCCACAATCATTGAGATTTCGCCGCCGTAGCCGTTTGGAGTTACCTTTACCGCAACACCTGCGTCACCGCCCGAATAGATTTCGGTCACAACCGAGCCTTCTTCGCGAGAAAACTCCACAGCCTCAAAGGCTTTTGCCTGTGGCAGCACAGTCTTCATCGCTGCCTCTTGCGTTCTTCTGTTATTTTCAAGTATTAAAGGAGCAGTAAATCCGTTTACTCCTGCAAGTATTGCCGCAGCAATAGCTGTGATAGCAAACAATATAAAGCCGACTCTTGCAATTTCAATTCCATCGTTTTTATTAAGCATTTTTCTTTACCTCCCCAAAGGACTTCGGAACGGTATATCTCTCAATAAGCGGACAAACCACATTCATCAAAATAATTGAAAAGGACACACCCTCCGGATAGCTTCCGAATCTTCGTATAGCGAAGGTGAGCAGTCCGCAGCCGATACCGAAAATAATGCACCCTAAAGAGGTTGTGGGCGTTGTTACATAGTCGGTTGCCATAAAGAAAGCACCAAGCAAAAGTCCTCCCGTTAAAATATGCATAAGCGTAAAATATCCTTGTGAAAGTCCCGTTTGATTATCACCGAAAAGATACATAAGTATTGCAAAAGACGCTATGTAGCACACAGGAATTTTCCAGTCAACAATACGCTTTAATAAAAGATACAAAAATCCCAAAAGCAGCATAAGACCTGATGTTTCTCCGATACAGCCTGCCTTTCCGCCAAGAAAAGCCGTAAGAAGTGAAGGAAGTGTTCCCTCCTGCATTCCCTTTAAAACAGCAAGCGGCGTTGCGGAGGATACAGCGTCAGCTCCATATCCCATAAACGGCGTTACAAAGCTTGACATGTTTCCTGCCCACGCAACCAGCATAAAGCACCTTGCAGCAAGAGCAGGATTCATAAAATTCTTACCCAGACCGCCGTAAAGCTGCTTTACTATTATAATCGCAAAGGCACTGCCGATAACCGCCATCCAAAGCGGAATGGTAACAGGCAGGTTAAGTGCCAGCAAAATACCTGTCACAACCGCAGATAAATCTCCCACGGTTATAGGTTTTTTAGTGATTTTCTGATACACATATTCCGATAAAAGACAGGCTGCTACCGTAGTTAAAAGAACTGCGGCTGCACGCATACCGAAAAAGTATACACCTGCAGCACATGCAGGGATAAGTGCAATAATTACATCAAGCATTATTGATGAAATGCTATCATTTGCTTTTATATGAGGAGATGACGAAACTACAAATTTATGTTCCATTATTTCTGTTTCCTCCTTTTCTCCATTATTTTTTGCTTTGCCATGCGTATATTCTGCACCGGACCTCTTTTTCCCGGACATAGATATGAGCAAAGACCGCATTCGATACAATTCATAATATTATATTTCTCACACATTTCAATATCGCCCTCTTGTGCGTATTTTGAAAGATAGAGTGGCATCAACTGCATAGGGCAATGCTTTACGCATTTTCCGCAGCGAATGCAAGGTGAATCGCTGTCATACACCGACGCAGCCTCGGAAAGTGCCAAAATTGCCGATGTTGTTTTAATCGTCGGCACGTCAAGTGAATACATAGCCGTTCCCATCATAGGTCCGCCCATGATAAGCTTTTTCGCATCGTGTGAAAATCCGCCTGCCTGATTTATTACAAATTCAAATGGTGTTCCAAGTCTTACATCAAGGTTGCACGGATTTTTAATGCAATCGCCTGCAACTGTTATTATTCTTGAAGTAACGGGCATGCCGGTCTTAAAAGCCTTTGCGATTTCAAAGGCGGTGTCTACGTTAATTACAATCGCACCAACATCTGCTGGAAGACCTCCCATAGGTACACTCTTTCCTGTCACAGCCTTAATAAGCTGTTTTTCCGAGCCCTGCGGATATTTTGTCTTTAGCTCTACAACCTCAATGCTGCTGTCCTTCAATGCTCTTATTGCTTCCGCTGCATCAGGCTTATTTGCTTCAAGTCCGATATGTCCTTTTTTGAGGTCAAACAGCTTCATGCAAATTCGCATACCAAAAACAACGTCCGCAGTTGATTCCAAAAGACGTCTGTGGTCTGAGGTCAAGTATGGCTCACACTCTGCCGCGTTCATAATCAAATGAGTTATGGTTTTTCCCTCAGGAGGCGACAGCTTAACATGCGTAGGAAATCCAGCTCCGCCCATGCCGACAATTCCGGCATTTCTGATAACCTTAACAATTTCCTGCTTTGACATTTCATCTATATTGTGTGGTTTTATATCCTCACAAACCTCGTATTTATAATCGTTTTCTATAAAAACCGAAGTAACCTCACTTCCCGATGGGTGGAGATACGGTTTTATATCAATAACCTTTCCCGACACAGAGGAATGAACAGGAACGCTCAAAAAAGCCTCCGAATCAGCAATTATTTGTCCAACCTTTACATAGTCTCCCACTGCCACCTTTACATCAAGCAATGCCCCAATATGCTGCTGCAAAGGAAAAATATGTACAGGTGCACCCTCTATTTCCCTAACAGGTATTTTGTTTGTTTCTTCCTTGTGGTCCGGTACATGCATACCGCCCCTAAATGTCTTAAACAAAATTCCACCTCCTAAGTTTTATTACATACTCAATTAATTATATACTACTGCTAATAAACTTCAAAAATTAAATTACAGTTAAATTTAATTATAAAAAGGCTAAACTATTGGATGCCGTCTATTTCATTTAAACCACTTTATTAACTGCAAAGTAATATTCTTATTTAGAACGATTTCGCAGCGTACCAATCACAGATGATACTAAAACTGCACACTCGTAAATTATACCACCGCCAGATAAAACAAAGATATTATACAAAAGACAGAGTGGTGACTTTAGAAACATAGAGATTCGTATTTTTTGTGCGTCAGAAAAAGCAAGGCTTATTGAATTAATTACAAGTCCGAGCATAATAAACACCGAGTACCAGCCCTCCCAAGTCAGTACACTTATAATGCTTACAAGAACCGTGAAGAAAACAGGCTCAAGAATGCCCTTACTGCCGTGCTTATCACGAAAATAATAGAACACGCATTGTATAGCCGCCACCAGGTTTAGAGCCATAGCTGTAAAAGCTTCTATTAAAAAATAGTGAACTGAAAAAACAAGTGCGGTAATGACCTGAAAAATCAATATTTCTCCGGGAGATTGCCTTTGAAATGATATAAAGCCCAAAATAACAGCCACTATCCCTAATAACTGTCCTATAACATATATTGCAATATCCATTATAATTTCCTCTCTGGTATTTGTCGTTTGAATTCATTAGAAAAAATCAGATACAGTCATTATCAATAAGCTTTTTCAGTGTCTCTCCTTCTTCGAGATATACATCTGCAATTTTCTTCATTTCTTCCTGTCCGTAATTATACTTGTCATAGATACCAACTGTTTTCAGTCCGATTTTATCCGCTGTAGCAATTGCAATATGCGAATCTTCAAATACACATGTTTCTGTTATAGAAGTACCGAGAGAATCCAGTGCTTTTAAATATATGTCCGGCTGATCTTTACCCTTGCCGATTTCAGCACAAGAGAAAATATTTGTAAAATATTTTCCTATATTGCAATGCTGCACTGCAATTTTTATCAAGTCTATGTCCGTAGCAGAGGCTATGCACATTTTTATACCCTTTGCTTGGCAGTATTCCAAAAATTCTAAAACCCCTTTTTTGAGCTTAACATCACATGAATAAAAATCCTTCATGAGCACATTTGCTGTGTCGAGCAACTCATCTCCACTACTTCCAATATCATAAGCAGAATGCAAATAACTCATTGCATCTTTTAAGGTCATTGTTCTTATAGCTTTGTCATCATCCGCAGTAGGTTTGAAATCTTTACCGTTCAAATACTTATTTCCAAATTTTTCCCATATTACATCCCATAACATTAACGAATCAATCAGTGTTCCATCCATGTCAAATATGGCACCCCGAATATTTTTTATCATTAGTATTCACCTCCGAATCATTATACCATATTTCTTTTATAAATTCAATCTGTTTTGACAACTTTTATATAACTTTGCGTCATCAAAAGAAAAAGATTGCCCAAAAAGCAATCTTACAAAATTTGTTTTATAATTCCAAATGAAAGTAAGGACATAATAAGCCCTGCCGTAACAACACCCATAAAAATAGGAAAAATTGAATCCTTTGGTTTCATTCTCAAAAGAGTTGCAGCAAGAGCACCTGTCCATGCACCTGTTCCCGGAAGCGGGATTGCAACAAAAATAAAAAGTCCGAATTTTCCGTATTTCCTAATTTGGTCGGATTTAGAAAGTGCCTTATTTTCCAGCTTTTCAACTAAACCCTTCAAGCGTGTCTTTTTCAACCAATTAAAAATTCTTTCAATAAATATAAGAATGAAAGGTATGGGTATCATGTTACCGATTACGGCAATTATAAATGTTGATGCAAAGCTCATTTTCAAAAAGCCTGCCGCCAAAAGACTTCCCCTCAGCTCCAAAACAGGAATCATTGAAATTACGAAAACTATAAGCTCCTTTGAAACCTTACCGCTGAAGGTGTCAACTATCGCCTGTACTATACTATCCATTTTTTCCTCCTCAAAAACGCAAAAATTTTGGGAAATGATTTTTTAATACACCCTCCGAAGCCTTTCCCCAGCCAATCGGAAAGCCATTATATAAAACTGCAGTCCATCCCTTATTTTCACAAAGAAGCGTCTCACCCCTAAAAAATTTTTCAGGCTCAGACGTTTGCATGCAGGATTTAAAGTCTTCGGCATTAAGTGCAAGGCATAATGCGTGCGACGGCTCAAATCTGCCTTTTTTGCAAATGCCCAAAAATAATCCGGCAAGCTCTGTTCTAATTTTATCTATATCAAGATTATATGGCAAAAGAAAAAGCTTATCACCAAAACTGATAAATTCACCTCGAAGTTTTGTGTTGAGGTTTTCCTTTTCAAAATCACGAAATACGTGTTCATTTTCGCATTTATAATTTTTTTCACAGGACTTTGACGCTCCTGCCTTTTTGTGAAACAACGCCGCAAAATGACCCTCGCCCTTGCTTTTATGCGGAAAAATTCGCTTTGCACCCGACAAATCCCAATTTCCTTCTGCCCAATCGCTTACAGCATCACTCATGCTGCTTAAATTTATCGGCACAAGCTCTGTATCGGGATAGGTTTCAAGCACCCACGCCGCAATCGCCTCATTTTCACAAGGGGCAAAGGTACAGGTAGAATACACTAAATATCCGCCACCCTTAAGCATTTTAAATGCAGAGCTTAGGATATTTTTTTGACGCTCACTGCAGGAAAGAGTATGTTCCTCGCTCCACTCGGTTACAGCCTGCGGCTCTTTTCTGAACATACCTTCTCCCGAACATGGTGCGTCAACTATTATTTTATCGAAAAAAGCCTCATATTTTTCTGCAAGCCTGTCAGGAGCTTCATTTGTCACCACAGCATTTTTTATACCCATTCGCTGTATGTTTTCGGCAAGAACCGCGGCACGCTTTTGAATAATTTCATTTGCAATCAAAAGTCCGCTCCCGGCAAGCTTTTCTGCTGCCTGCGTTGCCTTTCCGCCCGGTGCGGCACATAAATCCAGCACAAAGTCTCCCTCTTTTATACCAAGAGCTTCAACTGTAGACATAGCTGACGGCTCCTGAAAATATACAAGTCCGCCAACATGATATGGATGCTTTCCCGAAAGAACACTTTTATCGGCATAAAAACCGTTTTTGCACCAGTCTATACATTCCAAAGCTCCGGTTACCTCAAGCACTGCTTCCATGGCACCTTTTTTCAGGGGATTAACTCTCACACCTCGGTAAATCGGTACAGAATTTATTGCACCAAGAAAATCCTCATATTCCTCACCGAGCATATTTTTCATTCTTTCCGAAAACCTTTCGGGCAGTCTGATCAAATTATTCTCCATCACTTTCTTCTCCGATCAGATTCAAAATAAACTCACAGACATCATGCGTGGAATTTGGTTTTCCAAGATGCTCAACGCTTTCTGTTAAAAGCTTCATACGCCATGGGCTTTTTAAAAGCTCATATAATGCCTCATCAAGACCAAAGGTTTCAGTTACCATTATTGCAGCACCGTAATTTACCAAAAATTCGGTATTCCTGTCCTCCTGACCGCGTATAGGATTCATAATAACAGCCGGAAGCTTTTTTGCAAGAAATTCCGAAGTCGTAAGTCCGCCCGGCTTTGTTATTATTAAATCTGCAGCGTCCATCATAACGTCAACATTCTGCACAAATCCAAACGGTATTACCGTTTTATTCCATTCCTTTTCCTCAATTTCATGCAGCATTTTTTCATTATTTCCACAAACGCATAAAATCTGAAAATCAGCCTCAAGCTCGTCAATGGATTTTATATCCTTCACTATATTTCCAAAGCCCATAGACCCCATCATAATAAGTATGGTCGTCTTATTCTCTATACCAAGCTCGCTTCTTGCGTCCTCCTTGGAGAGCTTTTCCGAAAAACTGTGGCGTATCGGAATCCCGTACGGCAGCATTTTTTTCGGCGGAATACCTTTTTTCTTAAGCTGAATCTCCAGCAAAGAATCCGCCGTTACATAATAATCAAGCTCTGTGCTTTCCCAAAACGGATGAACGGTAAAATCAGTAATTATGCCGATTAACGGACAGGTAACTATATTTTTTTCCCTAAGATATGTCATAAGCATACACGCATACGAATGTGTGCCGACAATTACATCGGGATTATAGTCTGTTATAAAGTCCTTCAGCTTATGCGAAACAAGCTTTGACAGTACGGCAATAGGTGAACGTTTATCCCATTTTTCATCACGCTTGTCAAGCATATCGTATGCTTTTCCGTAAAGATCCGGAAAATGCTTGGTAGAAAAAAGATAGCCGTTATCTATTGAATCAGCAAGCATTGGATTGATGTATTCAAAGGTATCAAGCATTTCGCAAGATATATCCTTCTCTGTTAAATAATCTATAATTGCACGTGCCGTGGAATGATGACCAAAACCGGCTTTTACCGAAATAATGAGTACTTTCATTTTTTACTGTCCTTTCATTAATAGTTGTCCTGCATTAATTCAGACATACCCCTTGAAATATTTTTATGAATATGATATAATTACATCTATAGTTTTGTATATGTAGTGTTTATCCTTGTGAAACAATTATAACATATATATCAAAATTTTTCAAGACCGACTTTATACAAAGGGAGGTAACTCCAATGATTATTTATATGGGCGAACGCGGAACGTTCGATTATCTTGCACAAATAGGAATCCCGATTATTTTTTCCAGCACTCTTTCGCAGGCTGAAAAAGTAATCATAACAGAATATTCAGACCAGGCTGTACGCATGATTCGCGAAGCGATTTTAGTAAATATCCCGGTATTGGGGCTATTGGATGGTTTTCAAAGCGTAATTAAGGCATTTGACGGCAGATGTGAGGAAATTGAATGTGCCGAGGGCAAGCAGGAATGGGCTGTTGTAGATACATCAATTCCGATATACAACGGCTTGGAAACAACCATTAAAATTTGCCGCGGAAAGCCGCTTGCCGTACTCGAAACAGTTATGCCTTCCGAGCTTGACTGCATTTCACGTTCTTCAGAGGGCGAAATTATTGCTGTTTGCAACCTTATTGCTCCCGAAAAACACGGAAACATTTACGGACTTAATTATTATATCGCATCAGGACTTACTCCCGATGCCGAAACAATAATAAAAAATTTTATAAACATGTGAGGAGACGACTACAAATGAACAAAAAAACAAGAGAAATGGTACTCGCGGCAATTCTTACCGCACTTTCAATCCTGATTACCTATTCGCCGGTGAAGCTTGTGCTTCCCTTTTTCACGCTGACATTGGGTGCACATGTTCCTACGCTTTTGGCACTTTTTATAAGTCCATGGGTAGTTGCAATGACGGTTATCGGAAGCTGCATAGGTTTCTTTATGACAATCCCGGCACCTAATTCGATAATAGTTGTGACAAGAGCTGCAACGCATATTATCTTTGCACTTGTCGGAACAAAAATGATTAAGGACGGTAAGCTTAATCCGTTTATCATTATTCTTGTAACAGCAATTCTTCATTCTGTAGCAGAAGGAATTGCCGTATATGTACTTACACCAATCATTCTCCCCGGAGAGGTTGCACTAACTGCCGCATGTATTGCCTTGGCAGGAACATTTGTTCACCACTTGCTTGACTGTGCAATAACAGCACCTATTCTGATTGCACTTTCAAAGGCTAAAATTGTTCATATTCCGGCTAATTTCAAAATCAGGAGGAAGGCTAATGCATAAGGACGTTGAAAGAATACTTGTAACAGAAGCTCAAATACAAGGTGCAGTACAAAAAATTGCAGATGGTATAAACCGTGATTTAAACGACGAGCCGCTTTTGGTAGTAGTTATTTTAAAGGGCTCTACCCCATTTGCCATGGACCTTATCAGAAAGCTCAATATGCCTGTAGAGCTTGATTTTATGCAAGTTTCCAGCTACGGAAAGTCTACTGCTTCAAGCGGATTTATTAACATGAAAAAGGACCTTGAACGCGATATTACCGGGAAAAATATTCTTATTGTTGAGGATATTATCGACAGTGGAAATACGCTTTTCAAGATTAAGACGCTTTTTGAATCAAGGAATGCAAAATCGGTAAGAATTTGCACTATGCTCGATAAACCGTCACGCCGAGTTGTTGACGTAGAGGTCAATTATGTAGGAATAGAAATCCCGGACGAATTTGCAATCGGATACGGTCTTGACTATAACGAGCAATACCGCAATTTACCATACATAGGTGTTTTAAAAAGAGAGGTTTACGAACACTGAAAAACGGCGATACTTTCGTATCGCCATTTTTAGTGTAATGCAGAATTATTACTAAGCATTATTTATCCATATCGGACTTGTCCAGCCGCATCTTCCATCCGCAAGCTCAACTCTTAAATAATAAAAATCAGTTTCATTTTCCATACGGTCAAAAATTAGCTGCTCACAACGCCGCATCATAATGTAATTGCGACAGTTTTTTACAAGTGTAATCCGTTTAATATCGGCGTCCGCTTTCACATTTATATAAATACTTCTTTCGCCGCTATCAGAAAACTCCTCGCCCATATAATGACCGTTAATTCTGAAATCAATCCACATTCTGCCGCCCATAAAGCCGTAGCAGCGTCTTGCCTTCAATGCATCAAAAATTGCTTCTGTTGTGTTTTCTTCTGCCAAAACCGCAGTAATTCCGGGATATTTCCAGATATTATTATATTCCTCCGCAACAAGACCGTTCATGCAGGCATGGTCGTCTGATGCAGCAAGGCACCCCATTTTTGCTCCGCGTTTCAAAGCGTCCTGCCAAAATCCCCCTTCACATTGAAAGTCAGTCTCATTATAAGGATTATCGAAATATTCCGCAGAATCTCCCCTTGAATAAATTTCAATCATTGTGGTATACAGAGTCGGGTCGATGGAATTAAAATCGCACCCTGCCTCAAGGTGATATGTATCATGCGGTACAAGCAGCAGGTCATCGCGTGTCAGTGCAGCCTCAAGCTCCTCTTTTGTGATTTCTCCGTCAATACTTCCACGAAGCATGTCAGCATCATGACTTTTATAATATACAACCATGTTATTGTACCACGGATAAGAATCCCGCTCATATCCTAAAATAGTCGAAAATTTTCCCGGCTCGTTGTACTCCTTAACCTTAGCTTTAATCGTTTCCCACTTTTCTCCGTAAAGCTCCGCATTTGCTATACCTCCGTGGTCGTGGTCGGTAAGTGCAGCAAAATCAAGCTGTGCATTATCACGGATATTTTTAAAATATTCATCCATGCTCGGTCTTCCGTCCGACATATTGCTGTGTCCGTGCAACTCACCGAAATAGATATTATATTTCGGCTTTTGGGGATAAAACTCCTTCTCTGATGCAAAGGTTTCCTTATAAAGTCCCTCCTTATCCTTATTCACGCCGCTGTATACCCTATCCGTAAAAGCTCTGCATCTGTTAGGCGTATCGTATCTTCTTGCAGATTTTCGTTCTTTATTTTTCATTGCCGCTCTCCTTCGATTAATTAATCTATAAACAAAATAATTATGACACTTCATTTATCAAAAGTCAATTTTTTCAAAATATTAGATACTTTTATCCTATTTTTAGAAACAAATATGCAAGATTTTTTCAGGCAATAAAAATCCCCCCGTATAACGGGGGGGTACAGACTGTCGAAGAACCCGACTTTACATTAAGCTTTGTTTATCCATATCGGACTTGTCCAGCCGCATCTTCCGTCCGCAAGCTCCACTCTTAAATAATAAAA
Source organism: Clostridia bacterium (assembly GCA_017621875.1). GTDB lineage: Bacteria > Bacillota > Clostridia > UBA1381 > UBA1381 > UBA1738. The sequence continues at coordinate 80,400 of JAGASE010000020.1, read as the reverse complement.
ATCAGTTTCATTTTCCATACGGTCAAAAATGAACTGTTCACAACGCCGCATCATAATGTAATTGCGGCAGTTTTTTACAAGCGTAATCCGCTTAATATCGGCGTCAGCTTTCACGTTTATATAAATACTTCTTTCACCGCTATCGGAGAACTCCTCGCCCATATAATGACCGTTAATTCTGAAATCAATCCATATTCTGCCGCCCATAAAGCCGTAGCAGCGTCTTGCCTTCAATGCATCAAAAATTGCTTCTGTTGTATTTTCTTCTGCCAAAACCGCAGTAATTCCCGGATATTTCCAAAGATTATCATATTCCTCCAGAATAAGACCATTCTTGCAGGCATGGTCGTCCGAAGCCGCAATGCATCCCATTTTTGCTCCGCGTTTCAAGGCATCCTGCCAAAATCCGCCTTCACATTGAAATATCATCTCATTATATGGATTATCAAAATATTCCGCTGAATCTCCCCTTGAATAAATTTCGATCATTGAGGTGTACAGAGTCGGGTCAATGGAATTAAAATCACATCCGGCCCCAAGATGATATGTATCATGCGGTACAAGCAGAAGATCGTCGCGTGCAAGTGCAGATGAAAGCTCATCTTTTGTGATTTCTCCGTCAGCACATCCGCGAAGCATCTCACCATCGTGACTTTTATAGTATACAACCATGTTATTGTACCACGGATAAGAATCCCGCTCATATCCTAAAATAGTCGAAAATTTTCCTGGCTCGTTGTACTCCTTAACCTTAGCTTTAATCGTTTCCCACTTTTCTCCGTAAAGCTCCGCCTTTGCTACACCACCGTGGTCGTGGTCGGTAAGTGCAGCAAAATCAAGCTGTGCATTATCACGGATATTTTTAAAATATTCGTCCACGCTTGGTCTTCCATCCGACAAATTGCTGTGTCCGTGCAGTTCACCGAAATAGATATTATATTCAGGCTTTGGAGGATAAAACGCTTTCTCCAATGCAGAGATTTCCTTATAAAGTCCATCCTTGTCCTTGTTTTCGCCGCTGTATACCTTATCCGTAAAAGCTCTGCATCTGCCGGGGATATCGTATCTTCTTGCTGATTCTCGCTCCTTATTTTTCATTGCAATTCTCCTTCGCTTAAGAAATCTATAGACGAAAGAATTATAACACTTCATTTACCAAAAGTCAAGTTTTTAAAAATATTATATATTTTTATCCTATTTTAAGAAAGAAATATGCAAGATTTTTTCAGGCAAAAAAACAAGCTGTTAATTATCAGCTTGTCCTTTTTTATTTATTATAAACCGCCTCACAGGTAAGGTTCATTCCCAGCTTTTTAAATACTGTCTCGTCAACCTGTGACAGCATTACAGATGAATGTGCCTCTGCCCCCTTTAAGAAATTAAGTCCCTCAAGTGCCTTACGTGCAACCTCGTCACTTGCGGCACAAATTGATAAAGCAATTAGAGTTTCGTCCATATGCAGTCTGGGATTTTTGCTTCCGAAGTGATTTGTTTTAAGATTTTGCAGCGGCTCTATTACATCAGGTGAAATTAGATGGATTTCATCATCAATTCCCGCAATAGTCTTTAGAGCATTGAGCAGTGCAGCACTTGATGCACCCAAAAGCGGCGAAGTCTTTCCCGTAATAATCCTTCCGTCTGTCAGCTGAATAGCAGACGCTGCGTCATCGGTCTCCTCAGCCTTTCTGATTGCGGCACTCACTACTGCACGGTCAGCACAACTCACCTCTGCCTGCTTCATAATAAGCTCCATTTTATACAGAGCTTCGTCATCACACTTACCGTTAGTTTTATCCTTCAGCACCTGATAATATCTTCTTATGATTTCATCCTTTGACGCCTGACGTACCACATCATCATCAATGATACATTTCCCAACCATATTTACGCCCATGTCAGTAGGCGACTTATACGGGCTTTCACCAAGTATCTTCTCAAACATAGCGTTCAAAACCGGGAAAACCTCAATATCTCGGTTATAATTTACCGTAGTTTCTCCATACGCCTCCAGATGAAACGGGTCAATCATATTCACATCGTTAAGGTCAACCGTTGCCGCCTCATATGCAAGATTTACGTGATGCTTAAGCGGAAGATTCCATATAGGGAAGGTTTCAAACTTAGCATATCCTGCCTTAACTCCACGTTTATTCTCGTGATATAACTGTGAAAGACAGGTTGCCATCTTACCACTTCCGGGTCCCGGAGCAGTTACAACAACGATAGGACGTGTGGTTTCGATAAAATCATTTTTACCAAATCCGTCATCGCTTACTATCAGCTCAACATTTGAAGGATATCCCTCTATAGGATAATGCAGAAATACCCTGATTCCCATATTTTCAAGACGTTTTTTGAAAACATCGGCAGCATTCTGACCACTGTACTGTGTAATAACAACGCTGCCAACCATAAGTCCCAGTCCCTTGAAGGCTTCTATCAAACGAATTGTATCAAGGTCGTAAGTTATATTATAATCGCTTCTTACCTTGTTTTTCACAATGTCAAAGGCATTTATTGCAATAACAATTTCAAGCTTATCTGCAAGGTGCATAAGCATCTTCATTTTACTGTCAGGCTCAAATCCCGGCAGTACACGTGAGGCATGATAATCATCAAACAGCTTTCCGCCAAGCTCCAAGTAAAGCTTATCTCCGAACTTCAGCACTCGCTCCCCGATGTACTTTGACTGCATTTGAATATATTTTTCATTGTCGAAGCCTTTTCTTGTGTTCATAAATATCATGTTCCTCTTTTCTAAAATATCATTTATATTATATTACAAATTATCTTCTTTTTCAAGCGAATTATATATATTGTTCCGTTTTTTTCGACGCTTTTTCAGTCCCTTTGACAGCTTCCTTCATAAACACAAACGGATATGCGGCAGCACAGACAACAAACGCGTAAAATATATCAAGTACCGAATGCTGCTTTAAAAAGACGGTAGAAACAGAAATAAGTAAAGCTGTTATGCAAAAGGCAGCACGCCATCCAAAGGATGAAAACAGTTTACTCTTTCTTGCCGCAAAGTAGACAGCCATCGAGCCGATAACGTGAAGTGACGGACATACATTAGTATTGGTATCAAATCCGTACAAAAACTTTACGATTTCGGTAAAAATATTCTGTCGTTCAAAGCTTGTCGGTCTCAACTCCTGTGAAGTAGGATAAATTATATAAATCGCAAGCGTGACAGTATATGTAATAATCGTATACTTCATATATTTTTTAAAGGTCGGTATGTCGAAAAAGAAGGAGTAAATTTGTATTCCAATCAAAAAAACAAACCAAAAATAATATGGAATAACGAAAAATTCACAAAAGGGAATCTTATCGTCAACAGCACACTCAATAACATGATAATCGGTTATAAAAACTCGCTCTAAAAGCATAAACGCAATTCCGAACAGTGGCCAAAAAAGCAAAAGCTTAACATGTTCAAACTCCGGTGTATTCAATTTACTGAGACGGAAAGTGCGATAATTAACCATTTACTCTTCTCTCCTCTCTGATTTTCAGACGTTCCCTCAATTCGATAAAATGGGGACGGTTATATCGTTGTATGATTATATACGGTAAATTACCGAGCAGATTATATAAAACTGTGAGAACTATACCTATTTTTCCCTTCCAGATATGATATATTCCAATTGACAGCACGCACAGAATATAATGTATCATTTCTGCTATACATGATTCCTTTATAAGCCTGTCAATATCATCAGACGTCATATCACCATGCAGCTTTTTGGGAAAAATCTTATTTGTGAGCACGCTCATATCAGGCACTTTTGTTTTCCATTTTTTCACTCTAAATCTATCGTAAAATTTTCCGTTCTGTTCCCACAAAAAAGCTTTATACGGAAATTTGTTTTCGTCAATTTTTTTTCGTGGTAATGCCAGTCCGAAGAAAAAGCAGCCCTGACCTATAACTGTAATATAAATTATTAATATAAGTATCTTCATTTCCGCACCTCTTTTCTCACAATATGTCCCTAAAAAATATATATGCATATTTTTTACACATTAACTAATATTATATCACAAAAAATGTGAATTTACAACAAGATATTATTAAATATTTTAAATTTTTACAAAACCATAAAGACGCGGAATAATCCGCGTCTTTCAAGGTTGTTGTTTTAGCAGCAAGAATTATCGCAGCAGGAATCGCAGCAGTTGTTGCTTCCGCCTAAAAAGTTTCCGTCACCGCAGCAGCACAAAACAAGAACAATTATAATCAGTATCCATACCCAATTACTATCTCCGTTATTGCCGCAGCCTCCAAATAAACCCATTAAAAATTCCTCCTTTCAGCTTTATATTATTACAATACGCCAAAAGGAAGAAAATGTGCATAGTCAGATTTGATTTTCCCAAAAAACAAATACATTATCCGGTGTTTTGGTCATATATAGGACAACTCTATTTCCTCTGTTATTAACCACGCATGACCAGCCGTTTTCTGTAGCCGTTATGTCGGAATAAAAGGCGTTCGGGTAATGGGTCTCAAGATAATCGGAAACAGCCTTGTGCTGCTCCTTGAATCTGATTTTATTGAAAAAACCCTTACCTTTATAAAATCTATATGCCTCAATCGCCGCTATACCTATTAAAATAGGCAGCTTATTTCCTTTTTTACTCATCCTCAATACCTGTTAATGCTCTATACATATCCTGAATTTCTCTGATTGTTTTTCCATCCAAAAGCCGTTCTTCGATTTCCATAAGCTCTCCTATAGCAACATGAAATATATCCGCAATGGTTTGCAGCACCCGAAAAGGCGGAACAATAGTATTATTTTCATATGCATATATTGTTGCCGCTGATTTTCCGATGATTTCACCAAATTCAGCTTGCGTTAGTTTATTTTTCAGTCTTACACGCCTTATACATTTACCAAAATCAATAAACTCTTCATCCTTATTATACTCATTCATTTTCATTTACTCCTTTCTCGCCTTTCTCAAAATTGCGTCCTTCACTACCGGCTTATCAAGCGGCAGCTTAAGCGTCATAGCTGCATGAGGTGCAACGTCAATACTCTCGCCTTTGTCGTTTTCCATGTACTTTACCGTCTGAGAAAAAAACGGTTTTCCCGGCTGCATTATTTCAATTTCGTCCCCGACAAAAAATCTGTTTCGCTGTGAAACGGTTGCAATTCCAGTTTTCTCATCATAATCCGTAACAATACCTATTAAATCATAATCGCGTATATATGAGCTTGTAGTGTAAACCTGAGATTCTTCATTAGGCTTTCCGAAATAAAAACCGGTAGAATACGGTCTGTGACTGACCTTACAAAGCTCATCAAGCTGCGTTTTATCGAATTTATACTCCTTTGGATTTTCAAGATATCGGTCAATTTCTTCCCGATATGCCTTTACTACCGTTGCCACATAATATGCTGTTTTTACTCTTCCTTCAAGCTTTAAGCTTGTAATTCCGCTTTCGATAATTTCGGGAATATGCTCAATCATGCACAAATCCTTGGAATTAAATATAAAGGTTCCGCGTTCATTTTCATAAACAGGCATATATTCGCCCGGCCTGGTTTCTTCAACAAGACTGTAATTCCATCTGCATGGGTGTGCACAAGCTCCCTGATTTGCGTCACGTGAGGTCATGTAGTTTGACAGCAGACAGCGTCCCGAATAGGAAACGCACATTGCACCATGCACAAACGCCTCAAGCTCTAAATCCTTAGGGGTTTTGCTGCGAATTTCACGAATTTCCTCCATGCTCATTTCGCGTGCCAGAACAACTCGTTTTGCACCCTGCTTATACCAAAATTCCGCACTTTTATAATTTACATTATTTGCCTGCGTGCTTATATGAATAGGAAGATTTGGTGCAAGCTCATGTGCAAGCTCCATCATGCCGGGGTCTGCCACCAAAACTGCGTCAAATCCAAGCGGTGCAACTTTTTTTATATATTCCTTAAACTCATCTATATCTTTATTATGCGGGAGAATATTTGCCGTAAGATAAACCTTTTTTCCGCGTTCGTGAGCAAACCTTAAGCCTTCCTCCATATCCTCAAAGGAAAAGTTTTCTGCAGCAACACGAAGACTGAATGCCTCACCGCCTACATAAACAGCGTCTGCACCATAAAGAATCGCCGTTTTCAGCTTTTCAAGACTTCCGCCCGGTGCCAATAGTTCCGGTCTGTTCATTATGTTTTCTTCCCTTCTTTTGTCATTTTTTAACCGCAACAGTAACGCCGTCGCCAAGCGGCAGGATAACCGTTTCCAGCTCTCCACGCTGCATTTGTGCCGAAATAAACCGTCTCAAACGCTTCACAATCGTTATTTTTCTTCTTATAACATGCTCATCGTCTGCAATCATGCCCTTGTATAAAATATTATCCGATACCAAAATTCCGCCCTTTTTCAAAAGACGTATACAATCATTTAACATATATATGTAATGTGCCTTCGGCCCGTCTAAAAATATTACGTCATATTCACCGGTAAGATTGGGAATAACCTCTTTTGCATCATTGCAGATTACGGTAATTGTGTCCGAAAGTCCTGCTTTTTCAATATTTTTGCGGGCAATTTCTGCTGTAGCAGCATCCCACTCAAGTGTTGTTATGCTACCGCCCTCTTCAAGATACTGTGCCATTAAAATAGCAGAATAGCCTATAGCACATCCAACCTCCAAAATTCGCATCGGACGTTTGATGCACATAAGCACCTCAAGGAGCTTTGCCGTTTCGGGCTGAACAATAGGCACGGAATTTTCCTGTGCATACTCCTCAAGCTCTTTTAAAATGCCGCATCTTTCGGGTATCTCGCCTCTTATATATGATGTTATATACGGATAAACTATGGCATCCTTATCATATTCAACCATTTATAATTTCCTCACAAACTCTGATGACCTCGTCCTTAACCTCTTTTAAGGTTTTTCCCTTTTGTGCAGCTCCGGCTGCCATAGCATGTCCGCCTCCGCCGAATTTTGCGGCAATATCCGACACGCTGTGTTTTCCGTTTGAACGAAGACTTATTTTTATTTTTTCAGGTGTTTCACGCACCGAAACAGCAATCTCACAGCCGGTTACAGCTCTTGCAATATTTACTATATCGCCTGTGTCCTTTTCCTCAATCCCGTATTTATCAAGAATATCTTGGCTTGCACATACAACATTCAGTTTTCCGCCGCAATATTGCTCAATAGTATTCATTATATATCCCTTAAATTTCATAACACCGATTGGCTCACTGTCATAAAGAAACCTTGCAATCCGTGCATGGTCTATACCGCATTTTAACAGCTCTGCCGTTATAAGCATAGTACGCGGCCGAACGTTGCTGTACTTAAAGCTTCCCGTATCCGAGCTTATTGCAGCATAAAGGTTTTCTGCAATTTCTTTTGTGATTTCCACACCCATTTTAATAAACAGCTCGTACAAAATTTCACCTGTTGCCGGGGATTGTGCATCTACATACCATGCATCGCCAAAGCCTACATTTGTTTCATGGTGGTCAATGCATACGGTATGCCTTGCAGACTCAAAAAACGGCTTTCGTTTGCCAATTCTTGATAAATCTCCGCAATCAAGACAAATACACAAATCTGCCTGATGTAAGCTCGCTTCATCAGGCAGTATATAGCTTTTACCCATAAAATCAAGATGACGCTCAGGTATATCCGAAAAAATACATTCAGCCTTTTTTCCCATACCCAAAAGCACTGATTTCATCGCATAGCTGCTTCCCACAGCATCTGCGTCCTCGCTGTCATGTGCCAGGATTATAATATCTTCGGCAGAATTTATCAACTCAATGATTTCATTCATCGCTTTCGCCTCGCTTTATATCGCTGAGCACTTGATTTATATATGCACCGTGTTCAATCGAGTGGTCAAGCTCAAACTGAAATTCCGGAGTATGACGAAGGTCAATGCGTCTGCCGATTTCACGTCTGATAAAACCGGCAGCCGACTTTAATCCTTCAATAGCCTTTTTTTGTGTTTCTTCATCACCCATAACGCTTATATAACACTTGGCATAGCTTAAATCATTTGTTACATGCACTGCGACAACACTCGTCATCATGGGAATCCTTGAATCCTTCAGCTCACGAACTACAGACGCAAGCTCGCGGCGTACTTCCTCGTTAATTTTGTTTATTCTGTTTTTTGCCATAACATGCCGCCTTTCACGAAATTATCTTTCGACTTCCTCCATAACAAAGCATTCCATTATGTCGCCTTCCTTAAGGTCGTTATAATTTTCAATACTCATACCGCACTCAAAGCCTTCTGAAACCTCTTTGGCATCGTCCTTAAATCTCTTAAGGCTGGCAATTTTGCCTTCATGCAGCACGATACCGTCACGCACAAGCCGAACATCTGCGTTACGTGAAATCTTACCGTCGGTAACATATGCACCTGCAATCGTTCCAATTCCCGAAACCTTAAAGGTCTGACGAATTTCTGCATGACCGATAACAACCTCTTTGAATTGCGGGTCAAGCATACCCTTCATAGCAGCTTCTATTTCCTCAATAGCCTGATATATTACGCGGTAAAGACGTATATCAACGTCCTGGCTTGTAGCTGCCGCAAGAGCGCCTGAGTCCGGACGTACATTAAAGCCTACAATAATCGCATTTGACGCATTTGCCAGCATTACGTCAGATTCATTTATTGCACCCACGCCGCCGTGGATTGCTCTTACACGAACTTCTTCGTTTGAAAGCTTTTCAAGTGACTGACGTACCGCCTCAACCGAGCCCTGAACGTCTGCCTTTATGATTATGTTAAGCTCCTTCATATTTCCTTCATCAATCTGGTCGAAGAGATTATCCAGAGAAACCTTAACTGTTTGATTAAATCTATTTTCCTTTTGTGCCTGTTTCCTTGCCTCGGCAACCTCTTTGGCAAGCTTTTCGTCCTTAACTGCCATTAAATGCTCTCCGCCCATAGGTGCTTCGGAAAGTCCCTGAATTTCAACAGGAGTTGACGGACCTGCAGTCTTCATTCGTCTGCCCTTGTCATTTACCATTGCACGCACGTGACCAACGGCTGTACCTGCGATAACGATATCGCCGACATTGAGAGTTCCCTCACGTACCAAAACTGTTGCGACAGGTCCCTTGCCTTTATCCACACGTGACTCAATAACTGTACCCTTAGCAGCCTTATTCGGGTTTGCTTTAAGCTCCTTCATATCGGCAATAAGCAATACCATTTCCAAAAGTCCATCTATATTTATCTTCTGCTTAGCAGAAACCTCAACACAGACAGTGTCGCCGCCCCATTCCTCAGGAACGAGGTCATGCTCAATAAGCATCTGCTTTACACGCTCTACATTTGCACCGTCTTTATCAATCTTGTTTATTGCAACAACGATTGTTACGCCGGCAGCCTTTGCGTGGTTAATTGCCTCGATTGTCTGAGGCATAATACCATCGTCCGCAGCAACCACAAGGATTGCAACGTCGGTAACCTGAGCACCCCTTGCACGCATTGTTGTAAATGCTTCATGTCCCGGTGTATCTAAAAATGTTATAACTCTGTCATTCAGCTTTACACTGTACGCACCGATATGCTGCGTAATTCCGCCTGCCTCGGTATCGGTAACGGAGGTGTGTCTGATTGCATCCAAAAGTGAAGTTTTACCATGGTCAACGTGTCCCATAACAACCACAACCGGCGGACGAGGCTCTAAATCTTCAGGCTTATCCTCTTCCTCCGCAAATAGTATATCCTCTTTTGTCAAAACTATTTCAGGCTTTGCATCAACGCCGAAATCACTTGCAATTAAAGCTGCAGTATCATAATCGATTGACTGGGTAATTGTTGCCATAACTCCCAGCATCATAAGCTTTTTAACAACCTCGGCAGCACCCTTGCCGAGCTTTGACGCAAGCTCGCCAACTGTGATAAATTCAGGAATTTCAATCTCGGTAGGAGCTTCTTTTTCCTTTTTCTTCGGTGCTTCCTTCTGCTGCTTAATTTCCTTTTCCTTAGTCGGCTGCTTTTTGCCATGCTTTTTGCCTCTGCCGTTTTCAAGCTTTGTAACATCATCATCGGTCACAAGGTCCTCAAGACGCTCTCTCTCTTCAACCTTGTCAAGCTCAACCGTAGAGGTTCTTGTATCAACATAACGCACCTTCTTGGCATCGTCTGCCTTTATAACATATTCCTTCTCGTTATCCTGCGGAATTTCAACAACCCTTTCCTCTGCCTTTCTGCTCTTTGCGGCAGGCTTCGGCTGAGGCTTCTTTTTAGGCTGCTCCGGCTTTGGCTGAGGTTTCGGCTCTTCCTTCTTCTTTTCTTCCTCCGGTTTCTTCTCTTCCACAGGCTTTTCTTCAGGCTTTTTCTCCTGTATTGCCGCCTCTTCAGACTTCTTTTCTTCCAGCGGCGGCTTTTCAATCGGGGCATCGCCTACGTCATAAAGTGCAGTGTATATATCGAAAATCAATCCGAGCTGCTCCTCGTTTAAAACAGATGTACCCTTTACCTCTACTCCAAAAGCTGAAAGTCTTTCCACTATATCCTTGCTTGTTACCTTTAAATCCTTAGCAATCTGACTTACCTTAATTCCGTTTTCTGCCATACTAATCATCAATCCTTTCTATTTTGGATAAAATTGCATCCTTAAATTTTTCGTCATTTACCGAAACAACAACTCTTCTGTCACTACCTGTGAATCTTCCCAATTCTTCTGCTGTTCCGAACTCGATGTATTCCACACCGTAATAATTACAAGCGTCACAAACGGCTTTTTTGCTGTTTTCGGAAATATCCGACGCAATTATTATCAAATGAGATTGTCCGCTTTTTATAGCCTTATCGCACAGAAATTCGCCCGTCAGCACTTTTCCCGCACGTTTTGCAAGACCAAGCATACCCAAAGCTTTATTCATCTTTTGCCGCCTCCGAAATTTCATTATAGATTTTTTCATCAACCGGCATTTTAAAATGCCTTGCAATAGCCCGACGTTTCTTTGTATTCTCTATACATTCGGCGTTTTTACATATATATGCACCTCGTCCGAACTTTTTCTGCTTTTCGTCAAGCTCTGCTCCGTTTTCATTTTTTACAATTTTTATAAGCTCGCCCTTCGGCTTCATCTGCCGGCAGGCAATACACATTCGCATTGGTGTATGCATCAAAAATCTCCCTTAATTTATTCCTGACCTGCGGAAATATCAATTTTCCAGCCCGTAAGTCTTGCAGCAAGCCTTACATTCTGTCCCGACTTGCCTATAGCAAGCGAAAGCTGGTATTCAGGCACTGTAACCTTCGCACTCTTTTCTTCCTCATCAATTTCTACAGTAAGTACTTTCGATGGACTTAGTGCTGCCGAAATATATTCAACAGGGTCCTCGCTCCATTTTACAATATCAATTTTTTCATAATTAAGCTCGTCGCCTATAGCCTGTACTCTTGCACCCTTAGGACCGATACAAGCTCCCTGAGCATCTACATCAGGGTCTTCCGAATGAACCGCAATCTTTGACCTTGAGCCTGCCTCACGAGAAATAGACTTAATTTCAACCAATCCCTCCTGAATTTCAGGCACCTCCTGGTAAAAAAGCTTTCTTACAAGCCCGGGATGCGAACGCGAAAGAATAATCTGTGTACCCTTAGTACCGTTTCGCACCTCGCTCACATAGCATTTTATCATTCTGCCGACCTCGTAATATTCATCGGCAACCTGTTCGTTTAGCGGCATAACAGCCTCAACCTTGCCGATATCTACATATACGTTCCCGCGTTCTATACGCTCAATTTTACCTGTAACAATTTCGTTTTCCTTCTGAGTATATTCGCTGTAAATAATTCCTCTTTCAGCTTCTCTTATTCTCTGGGTTACTACCTGCTTTGCTGTCATAGCGGCAATTCTGCCGAAGTTTGCAGGAGTTACTTCTATATTTACAATATCTCCCTCTTCATAGCTGCCGCTTATCTTTTTGGCATCGTCAATGGAAATTTCCTGCTGTGCATCCATTACCTCCGCAACAACCGTCTTTTGAGCATAGACCGCTATTTTTCCTGTTTCACGGTCAAGCTCAACACAAACATTCTGTGCTGAAAGGAAATTTCTCTTATATGCCGCAATAAGTGCAGCCTCAAGTGCGTCTAAAATAACGTCCTTATCTATCCCCTTTTCCTTGCACAAATCCGCAAGGGCAGTTATCAATTCTTCATTCATTTTTTCTTTCCAACCTTTCTAAAATTCAAAGTGCAGCTTTATATATGCCGCATCCTTTGTGTTTATCTTAAGCGGCGTCCCACCGCAGTCTATCGTTGCTGTCTTGTCCTCATAGGAGGTCAAAATTCCGCTAAACTCTTTATTTCCGTCTGAAGCCTTATAGAGCTTTACATCAACCTCTCGTCCGATATAATGCAAAAATTCACGCTCCGTTTTCAGCTTGCGGTCAACTCCCGGCGAGGATACCTCAAGGATATACTCTGTATCAATAGGATCGGTTTTGTCAAGTTCATCTCCGAATGCACGCGAAAACTCCTCACAGTCATCAATGCCGACGCCGCCATCCTTATCAATGAAAATTCTCAAAAACTGTTTTCCGTCCTCTTTTTTGAACTGTGCATCTACAACGCACATTCCGAGCTTTTCCGCAATTTTGTCGCCGATTTCCATTGCCAGAATTTCGGTTTTATTCGCCAAAAATAATCACCTCTCAAAATTAAAGAGTGGGTTTTTCTACCCACTCTCTGAAGAAATTCTATTCATTAATAATATTATAACACAATTTTTTTAAAAATGCAAGTATTTTTTTACAATTTATTATTCTATTTCTATTACGCCTGAATCCTCGTCCCAATCCTCAAGAGGTGTTTTTGTTGCCTCGGGAGATTTTGTAGGCGATTTGGTAACTACAGGTGCTTTTGTTGGCGACTTTGTTACAACCGGGGCTTTTGTCGGCGTAGGTGTCGGAGACGCAGCCTGAGTAACCGTCGGTTTTACTGTAGGCTTTGCAGTTTCTTTTTCCGATTTATCCTCTGCAGCTTCCGGGCTTTGTGTTGCCTTAGTTGTATTTCCTGCCTTTAACACCTTTTGAGAATGTGTATCGGAAATTGTCACCTTATCGGTAATTTCCGCATCATATCCGAAAACCTCACTCATTAAAGTCTTGGTTTCGTCAAGATTACACACGAAATACGAGCCGCCGCTTATGGTTTTGTTTTCGCCCGGCAGACTGTGCGTATGAATACCTTCTCCTGTCAGCTTATTCAAGTACCTGATATACTTGGTTACATCACCGCCGGAAATGTTGGTATTTATTTCCTTGGAAATTTGTTTAAAAATACTTGGCAACTTGGTCAGGATTCCTATATTCACCTTCTGCTCCACAACGGCTTTTACAAATTCCTGCTGACGCATCACACGGTCTGTATCACTGCCGCTGCCTTTGTTGGAATTACTCTTTCTGTAACGCAGGAACTGCTGCACCTGATTTCCCGAAAGCTTTTGAAGTCCCGGCTTTAAATGAATGTGCAGATTTTGATACGGGTCATCGTAATTCATTCCCTGCCCGTCTCCCTCAACATCAGGTACATCAAACTCTACAGGACCTAAAATATCAAACAGTCGGTCTATTGCCGAGAAGGAAAATTCCACATAATAATTAATCGGTATTCCCGTAAGCTGGGTTACAACCTCCGCTGTTGCCTCCGCTCCTACAATTTCGCTCTTGTCCTTTTTGCTGCTCATAGCGTGGACTTCGTTGATTTTACGCGTAACCTTTCGGTTTGAAACGTAAACCTTTGTATCACGCGGAATAGAAAGCATATTTACATCTGCCTCATTTACATCGTACGATGCCACCATTATTGCGTCGGTTCTAAGTCCGTCCTCGTCAACGCCCAAAAGCAGTACATTTATCTTTCCGTTTTCAAGCGGTGCAAGAATCTGGCTTTCATCAAAAAGTCCAAAGCCCATTATCACAAACAGGAAAATAACTGCAACTGCCAAAACTCCTGTAATAATTTTAGGTATGCTCCGCGACCCTTTTGTTTTCTTTGCCCTACCTCTTGCTGCATTTCCATCGGATACTTTTCTTGTTTCCGTTTCAGACGTTTCTCCGTATTGGGGAGTCTGATTTTCTTCATGTATTTCCTGCATACGCTGCTTTTTTGCAGCAGCCTTTTTATTCTTTGGTCTTGCTCTTTTCACAATTCAAACCTCTCTTTTATTATTCTGCCGTCGGATTTGCGGCAGGACGCTTAATTCCGCCTTCTGTCTCACTATCCGGTGTTTTTGCAGGCTTTTGTGTTGCCTTTGCTGTAGGCTCAGGCTCCTTAGTCGGCTCTGCCGTCTTAGATGGTGAAGAAGTCTCTCCCGACGGTGTTTTTGTCGGAGTTGCGGTTTTCTCTGCCGATGTTGTCGGCTTCGGAGTTTTTGCAGCCTCGGTCGGCTTTGGAGAAGCAGTCGCTTTTTCCGTAGCCTTCGGCGTCTGAGTAGGTGTTGAAGTCGGCTGAGCCGTTGTCTTCTTCACGTCCTTTGAAACGCTCTTTCCGTCTGCAGAGTGTATAGTAATTTTTGATGCGTCATAACCGAAGGTGTTCTCAATAAGAAATGCAAGCTCGTCCATATCCGCAATCCAGTACGAAGAGCCGTAATCGGTGCCGTTTGAAACCCCCGGCAGAGAATGCATATATACATTCTCGCTTTTAAGTTCGGCTATATTCATGATATATTTTGTAACGTCGGACAATGTGATGTTCGTTTTAAGATTTTCCTGCAAGGTTTTAAACAGTTCGGGAAGCTTAGGTATAATACTTGCATTCAGCTTCTGCTCCGCAACAGCCTTAACAAATGCTTGCTGTGCCGCCACTCTGTCAATATCGCCCATCGGGTATCTTCTGAAACGAACAAACTGCTCTGCCTTGTCTCCGTCAAGAAGCTGATATCCTTTTTGAAGATGTATATGCAAGTCCTGTGCAGGATCATCATAATTCATGTTCTGCGGCACATCAAAATACACGCCGCCCAAAGCATCAATAGTTTCACGAAAAGCGTTAAAAGTAAATTCTATATAGTAATTAATCGGTATTCCTGTAAGACGAGTCACAGCTTCGATTGTGCCATTTATTCCATTCTTTTTTCCGTCCTTGGAAATTGAATGTGCGGAATTGATTTTTTGATATTTATTTCCTATATACATTCTGGTATCACGCGGAACGGATAAAATATTTACAACATTATTATCAAGGTCATATGATGCGACCATTATCGTGTCGGTCAAAAGTCCACTCTTATCAACGCCTGCCAAAAGAGCGTTAACCTTGCCGGTTTCCTTATCCACAGGCTCTACAATTTCCTCGGCATATTCATCCGACTGAAAAAACATTCCGCCCATTCCCATTACAACAAAAAATGCAGTAAGCAGAACCGCAAATGATATTCCGAAAATCGTTAATCGTTTTTTATTAAAGAAGTTTTTCTTCGCTTTTTTTCTTCTACGCTTCAAGGTATTTACCTCAACTTTCATTTATGTACAACATTTACTATTTACAATATCTTAATTATTATATCCCAATATTGAGATTATGTCAATAATTTATAATGTTATTATTGTATTGCATTTTAGTTAAATTAATATTATAATACATATATAAAATAAATTTCCGCAAAGGAAAAAGTCACGTTGTGCGGACGCGACTTTTCACATAAAAATATTAAGGGGAAGGTATTTTTGTAAGTTCTTCAACTTACAGCTATATATTAACATGTCAATATGTCACTGATATGAACTAATTGTGAAATTATTGTTAACTTTGAAAGGATTTTTGAATAAATGAAAAAAACAGAATTTATTCTTATTTTTATAATAATCACAATATCTGCCCTGCTGATTTTGTTTCGCAAAACCGAATCAGGCGATACTGTAACGATTACTTTAAACGGCAGCGTTTTTGCCGAGGCTTCTCTTTTTGAAAATCGAGAAATTGAAGTATACGAAACAAACACCGTTGCCATTGAAAACGGCGAGGTTTACATGAAATCGGCAAGCTGTCCGGACAAGCTCTGCGTGCATCAGGGCATAATTTCTTCAAGCTCAGAAAAAATCGTATGTCTGCCAAACAAGGTTATTGTAGAGGTCAGCAAAAAATCCGATATAGATACGGTGGTGAAATGATGAAAACATCAAAGCTTACATATATTGCACTTTTATCTTCGGCAGCAATCATCTTCGGGTACATTGAAAGCCTATTCCCTGCCGTCACTACAATTCCCGGCATAAAGCTCGGTATTTCAAACATAGTTATTCTGTTTGCACTGCTGCGTGCAGATAAGGTTTCCGCCTTTTTTGTCATGCTAATAAAGGTATGCGTATCCTCGCTGCTTTTTAGCGGCTTAAATGTTTTGATTTACTCGCTTTGCGGCGGAATTTTCAGCCTTCTTGCTATGATAGCCTTTAAAAAGCTGAAATTCAGCGTTATCGGTATCAGCATGCTCGGCAGCATATTCCACAACATCGGTCAGCTTTTCGCTGCATCCCTCATGCTTGGCACATTATCGGTTTTCTCATACCTGCCGGTTTTACTCATTTCCGGTCTTGCTTTGGGATTTGTAACAGGAACGGTATGCCGTATAATAGTTTCAAGGACTGATATTGTCTAAGGTGTTTCATCCTCCTTGACACCCATAGCCTTGATAGAGTTTGAATACTCCTTAGGTGACATTTTTGTCACCTTTTTAAATTGTCTTGAAAAATAATGTATGCTGTCATACCCCAAAAGCTCTGCAATCTGTGTTATATTATAGCTGTTCTCTCTTATATAGGTCTTTGCGTATTCAATTTTCATTTTAATAAAATAGTCAATCACACCGGTTGAAACTGTACTTTTAAATGCACTTTCCAATGCCGTTCTGCTTGTGTTTGTAAATTTTTCTACATCGGCAACCGTAATTTTTTCGGCTATATGCTCACTGAGATAATCGGTAACCACATTCACAAGACTGCTCGACGTATTTTGCACAAAACGAGTCTGCATATTTCTTGCGTCGTTTCTCACAATACTTATTAACAGCTCGGTTAAATACATTCGGATAAGCTGCTCTGCCCCAAACGGATAGCTTTCCTGTTTTTCGTACTCGGTTGTGAAAGGGTCGTCAAGCGGCGTTTTAAACAACGCTCTGCTTTCATTTACAATTTTTGCAAGCAGCTCACGCTGAAGATTGTTAACCTTCATAATTCTGTTATTAAACTGCTTCATCGGACGTGAATTACACATAAACGAAATAACCGCAACATTTGAAACATTCTCCCCGTCCGCTATCAGATTATGCCATTCATCAGGCTTATGGAAAATCATATCCCCCGAATGAAGTAAAATCTTTTTATCCTCATAAAAAGCCGTTATTTTTCCGCGGTCTACATATACAAGCTCCCAAAAATCATGTCTCTCGCCCGGAAATTTATAGGTTTTTGAAAATTCAAAATAATGAACGCTTACAACGTCCTTTATCTTGATTTCGTCCTTAAGCTCAAGAGGCTTTATCAAAATTTCCTGATTTTCTCCCATAAAAACCCAATTCATATTCATCACCCAAGCTAATTATATCACTTAACCCGCACAAAGTCAATAATGCAAATTTCCTGTACAATCGTGCAAATATTTTATTTATAATTCCTTTTATAATAATCTTACAACAATAAAGAAAAGAGGGATAGCTATGAAAATTATAATCTGTGATAACTATAGTGAACTTTCAAAAAAGGCGGCGGAAATTGTTGCACAACAAATTCAAACCAAGCCGAACTGCATTTTAGGTCTTGCTACCGGCTCAACACCGATAGGACTTTATGACGAGCTTACCGCAATGAACCAAAGCGGTGAAATAGATTTTAAAGATGTCATATCCTTTAATCTCGATGAATATTACCCCATCGCGGCTGACAATGACCAAAGCTACCGTTATTTTATGCAAAAAAATCTTTTTTCAAGAATTAACATAAACACGAGCAATACATTTATTCCGAACGGCGAAGCAGCGGATCCTGTCGCTGAATGCCGCGAATACGAGAAAAAAATAGCTGAAAAAGGCGGAATTGACCTGCAAATTCTGGGAATCGGTCAAAACGGTCATATCGGCTTTAACGAGCCGGATGCAAACCTTAATTCCGACACGCACCTAACCGAGCTTACACAAAGCACAATCGAAGCAAATTCACGCTTTTTTGAAAATGCCGACGAAGTTCCTACTCATGCTCTTACAATGGGAATTTCTTCAATACTTAAATCAAAGAAAATAATTCTTCTTGCCAACGGTCCGAAAAAACGCAAGGTAGTGGCTTCACTTCTTGACAGCGGTATAAATACAAATATTCCTGCCACAATGCTGAAGGTTCACCCCGACGTAACTCTGATTTGCGACCGCGAGGCTTATCCGGGCATGCACCTCGGTATTGATATCGGAGGTACAGATGTCAAATTCGGTGTTCTTGACCTTGATAATAATCTTGTTTACACGGAAACCATCTCAACTCCGAAGGCTTCTACCGACAAGAACATAATGAAAGCAATTTCCGATAAAAGTAAAATGATTATCGAAAAATTCCCAATCGCAGGTATCGGAGTAGGCACGCCAGGACTTATAGACAAAAAGCGTGGTCTTGTAAGTGCGTCAAACCTGCCGTTTGATAAATCTCCGATAGTTGATTATCTTCGTCAGAATATTGGCATTGATATCCCTGTTTGTCTTGAAAATGACGCCTGCTGTGCAGCAATGGGTGAGGCACACCTCGGCGTCCGTGCTAAAAACATGCTTATGGTAACACTTGGAACAGGTATCGGCGGCGGAATTGTTATCGGCGGAGAAATTTACAGCGGAAGTATGGGTAATGCAGGAGAAATCGGTCATATCTGTATCGACCACGACGGTATAGCTTGTGCATGCGGTCATAACGGCTGCTGGGAGGCGTATGCATCAGTAACAGCTCTCATTAATCAGACAAAGAAGGCTTGCGAAGAAAATCCTGACAGCATTTTAAATAAGCTTATAAAAGACGAGGGTGCAGTTACCGGCAAAACCGTATTTGACGCCATGGACAAGGGTTGCCCTGTTGCACAAAAGGTTTTTGACAAGTATACCACCTACCTTGCAATCGGTATCCGAAATGTTATCGTAGCCTTCGACCCCGATACTATAGTTATCGGCGGTGGAATCTCAAAGGAGGGCGAAAGACTCCTTAATCCTATTATTGAAAAAGTAAAATCCGATACGCCTATACGCATTTCAATTCTGCAGGGCAATGCCGGTGCAATTGGAGCAGCTATGCTTTCAAAATTGAAAAATACAGTTAAATAACCAAAAGCTCTCTTTAAAAGAGGGCTTTTTTTCATTAAAGGTGAATTTTGTTGCATCAAACGATATTGACCCTTGACAGTATTTTTTTATAATGATATAATTATGCAAATATTAACAGGAAAAGAGGCAACAAAATGAACTCAGCGGAAAAATACATATTTGACATGCACATGAGGAATCTGAATACAAAATGGGAGGATTTTTCGCGTGAAATAGTGTCACTGCAGACTGAAAATACTTTCAGTATTATCTATGCAACCGATGTTCACTATATTAGAAAATATGCTTTAAATGTCGCAGCATATGAGAAGCTTAAGGAAATGGTTGATTTCTCCGGCTTTGCAGGCATTGATCTGCTTGCAATCACAGGCGATATAGTGGACGGTAACACCACAATCAAGCGTCAGTACCGCGATTTATATGATGTGATGGGAGTTATCAAGCAAGCTAAAACAACCTCTGTATTGCTTTCAAAGGGCAATCACGATGACTGCTCATGGTACTCCTTCCAAAAGGGACTTGATAAAACAAACTGGCTCTCACACAGGGATTGGTACACACACGTTGTAAATCCGATTCGAGTACAATACCCCATGGTGCTCGATGATGAAAATATAACGGGCGGATATTATTATATTGATTATCCTCTTCAGAAAATTCGTGTAATCAATCTCAACACAAGCGACACCACCGAGGTTTTGAATGATGACGGTACGCTTATAAAGGAATACTGCGGACAATGGTGTCTTGCAATCAGTGAAAAACAGCTTAAATGGCTTGCAAAAGCACTCACTTTTACTGACGAGGGTTGGTCTGTGCTTATAATGTCGCATAACTTTTTAATTCCCACCAACGGTGCAGAAGAGGTACATAACGGCAATGCCGCATGGGAGCTTATTTGTGCGTACAAAAATAACACAAAGGGCAAGATTGTCAGCACGGATAAATATTATGAGGCTGAGCTTGAATATGACTTTACACAAAATCCTTCAAACGATGTTCTTCCCTACATGTTCGGACATATCCATGAAGACTTTGTCACAGTTTCAGACGGAATAACTGCAATTTCTTCACAAAATCTTTTAAAGGCAGACGGAACTGAATGGAATAACCTCGACGTAAACATAACCGGCGGTTGGGATTGCGTTTTGATTGACAAAAAGGAACGTACCTTTAAATCAAGACGATTCGGCGTTCCGGCGGCAAACCGAAATATTAATTTTTAACACAAAAAGCGGCAGAATGTATTTGTTTTTAAATGCATCGCCGCTTTTTTGTATAATTTAAAACGTCCGATGTAAACAAGCATCGGACGTTTTAACGATTAGTAATCAATTAAATAATTTGCAGTTTTTGTAATCAAAGGTATCAAGCGAATCGGCACAATAATCCGCCAAAGGATTATTTTTTGCCTCACCTACCGCCAAAGCATACATTCCGCCTGCCTTTGCTGCCTCAATACCTGCGTCGGAATCCTCTACCACAAGACAAACCGAAGGGTCTTTTCCCAGCTTTTTAGCTGCAACCAAAAATACCTCCGGGTCAGGCTTGGATTTTGTTGTGTCAAGACCGCTCGAAATAGCGTCAAATTTACCAACAAGACCGGTTTTTTCCAGAATGAGCGGAGCATTTTTGCTCGCAGAGCCTATTGCCGTTTTAATTCCGTTCTCCTTCAAAAATGCAATAAATTTTTCCACGCCGGCAAGAACGTCATTTTCTGACAAGGTATCAAGCGACTTCACGTAATTCGTGTTCTTTTTTTCCGCAAAAGCAAGCTTTTCCTCGTCAGTATAAACCTTATCACTTTTTTCAAGCACAACCTCAAGCGATGCCATACGGCTTACGCCTCTCTGACGTGCATTATCTGCCTTTGTGAAGTTTGTTATTCCCAGCTCCTCTGCCAATGCCTTCCACGCCTTAAAATGCAAAACGTCGGTTGTAACCAAAACTCCGTCCAAATCAAATATTACTGCTTCTATCATATATGCCTCCTGAAATTTTCCAAATATCTTCTTTGCTTAGAATACCATAAATTTATACTATTGTCAATATAATTAAACGCAATTACCCACAAAATGTCAAACAATAATGCAAAAATTCCGTACAATCGTGCAAATAATTTATATTACTATACCAATATAATATAATTGACTTTACAAAGGAGTGGTTTTATGCTGTTAAAAAACGGAAATATTTTATATGATGATTTTACATTCAGGTCAGGAGATTTAAGCATATCAGGCGGTAAAATTACTTTTGACGATACATCGTCCAAAGACGTTATAGACTGCACCGATTGCTATGTTGTTCCGGGACTTATAGATATTCACACTCACGGTGCTGAAGGCTTCGATGCCCTTGACGGTTCCTTTGAGGCAATAGACGAAATTTCAAAATTTATGGCAAGCAACGGCGTGACTACATATCTGCCAAACATTATGACTCAAAGCCACGAAAATATGTTAGCTGCCGCAAAAAGCGTACGCGAGGCTTATAAAAAAGGCGTCGGCGGTGCAAACATCGGCGGAATTTATATGGAAGGTCCGTATTTTTCCGAAAAGCACAAAGGTGCTCAAAACTTTAATTATCTTCGTCTTCCCTCCACCAAAGAATTTGACGAACTGAACGCCGCAAGCGGAAATCTCGTAAGAATTATTTCACTCGCTCCGGAGCTTGACGGTGCGTTTGATTTTATAAAAGCAAAAAAAGATACTGTTCGTATTGCAATGGGTCACACCGATGCGGACTACGATACCGCTATGACAGCAATTTCGCTCGGTGCATCTGTGCTTACTCACAGCTTTAACGCCATGCGTGGCTTGCATCACAGAAACCCTAACGCAATCGGTGCGGCACTTGACGGTGGAATTTTCTGTGAATGTATCTGCGACGGCTTTCACCTTTCGGGAACGGTTGTGAGAATGCTTTATAAAACTGTAGGAGCGGACAAAATGGTGCTTATATCGGATAATATCCGTGCAACGGGACTTCCTGACGGAGTGTGCGATTCAGGCGGACTTGAGGTTTTCATAAAAAACGGTGAAGCAAGACTTGCCGACGGCACTATTGCAGGCAGCACCACTCCGCTGCTCTCTTGTATGAAGAAGGCTGTCACGTTCGGCGTAAAGCTTGAAGATGCCTTTAAAATGGCGAGCTTAAACCCGGCGAAAGCCGCAGGAATTGATGACATAACAGGCAGCCTTACCGAAGGAAAGCGTGCCGATGTTCTTATTTTGAACAAGGATTTATCAATTAAAAATGTAATCATCGGCGGACGGATTTATAAATAGACTTACGATTTCTATATAAAAAACAGTCTCCTCATAATGAGAAGACTGTTTTTTATGCATGAATAATTGTAAGCTCGATTTCATTTTCCTTTCTGTCAGCGGTAATATGCGTGCCCTCGCTGATAGTGTTACGCAACGAAAATTCCGCCAGCTTATCCTCAACAAGCTTTTGAATCGCACGCTTGAGCGGTCTGGCACCATATTTCGCATCGTAGCCTTTTTCCAAAATCAAATCCTTTGCACTCTCGGTAATCTCTATTACTGCACCCTTTTGAGACATTCTTCCGACAATATCCTTGAGCATAAGGTCAATAATTCTTCTAAGCTCGTCTTTAGTGAGCGGCTTAAAGGTAACTATCTCATCAATTCTGTTCAAAAATTCAGGACGGAAATGCTCCTTAAGGCTCTTTTCAACATTTCCTTTCAGTGTAACATCACCATCTGAATTAAAGCCGAGCGATAAAGAATTAAATTCAGAGCCGGCATTTGTTGTCATAATAATAATTGTATTTTCAAAATTTACAATTTTACCGTGACTGTCTGCTACTCTACCGTCATCAAGAATTTGCAGGAACAGATTAAACACTTCAGGGTGTGCCTTTTCGATTTCATCAAGCAGAATAACCGAATACGGTTTTCTTCTTACCTTTTCCGTGAGCTGACCTGCCTCGTCATATCCGACATATCCCGGAGGTGAACCGATAAGCTTTGATACAGAGTGCTTTTCCATGTATTCCGACATATCAATTCTGATAAGTGCATCCTCGTTATCAAACATAACCTCGGCTATAGTTTTTACAAGCTCGGTTTTTCCCACTCCCGTAGGACCTGCAAAAATAAATGAAACAGGACGTTTTTTAAAGGATATGTCCGCTCTGCCGCGTCTTATGGCACGCGATACCGCAGAAACAGCGTCCTCCTGTCCGATAACCCTTTCGTGGATTCTTTCTTCAAGTCCGAGCAGCTTTGTTGCCTCGTCCTGCGTGAGCTTATGAACAGGAATTTTCGTCCAGTTTTCTATTACGGCTGCAATATCATCAAGAGTAATCTCGGCACCCTTTGCCTCCTCCTCTTTTGAAGAAAGCTTTTCTTTAAGCTCAAGCTCCTCCTGCCGCAGCTTAGCAACCAGCTCAAAATCCTGATTTTCCGCCGCTGTCTCCGATTCATTTGCAATTTCTTCTAATCGGTTTTGTATCTTTTTTGCATCATAAAGTGCAATATTTTTAAGATTAACGCTGCTTCCTGCCTCATCAATAACGTCAATCGCCTTATCCGGCAAAAATCTATCGGTGATATAACGCTCACTCATACGGCAGGCTGCCTCGATGACCTTATCTGAAATGGTCACAGAATGGTATTTTTCATAATAATCTCTTATTCCCTTTAAAATTTCAACCGATTCAGAAACACTCGGTTCATCAACCAAAACCGGCTGAAAACGGCGTTCAAGTGCCGAGTCCTTTTCAATGTGCTTTCTGTACTCGGAAAGCGTTGTTGCTCCGATTATCTGAATTTCGCCTCTTGCCAGTGCGGGCTTTAAAATATTTGCGGCACTCATCGCACCTTCTGCGTCGCCTGCTGCGACAATATTATGAATCTCGTCAATAACTAAAATTACATTTCCTGCCTCCTCAGCCTCGATAAGCAGGTTTTTAAGACGAGCCTCAAACTGACCTCTAAACTGCGTTCCTGCAACCAGTGCAGCAAAGTCAATCAGATAAAGCTGATAGCCAAACAGCTTCGGCGGAACATTTTCCTCGGCAATTCTGCACGCAAGACCTTCAGCGATAGCTGTTTTACCCACACCCGGTTCACCTAATATAACAGGATTATTTTTTGAGCGGCGGTTTAATATCTGGATTACGCGGTCAATTTCGCTATGTCTGTTGATGACGCGGTCCACCTTGCCGAGCTTAGCCTTTTCGGTAAGATTTGTGCCATAGGTATCAAGCATACTTTTTTTCTTTCCGAAATGCTTCTTTTTTGACTTTTCTTTGCTGTTTTTGTCAACCTCCTGTGCTTTTTCATCACCCTTTCCGCCGGGCATAAAGCCTGAAAGAAAGTCAAGCGGTGCGGTAGGTGCTCCACCTTCCTCGCTTTCGCCTCCGAAAAAGCCGGACATAAGACCTTCAAGTGCCTCCGGGTCCTCCTCAATATTACTCATAAAGCTTGCCATTTCGGAGTTCATATTTTCTATATCAGCATCGGTAATACCCATCTGCTCTATCATGGTATTAATAGGACCTATGCCAAGCTCTTTTGCACAGGCAATGCACAAGCCCTCGTTTGTTGTCTTATCTCCCTCCATTTTTGTGATGTAAACCACAGCGGGATTTTTGTGACAGCGTGAACATAAATTCATATCTAAACTATCCTTTCTAAAGCTGTATGCGGCACTGCCGCTTTTAACTCTTAATGCTTATTGAAACTAAACTTTATCTAAATATATTATAAAAATCAAAGCTAACGATAATTATATCACATATTTTAAAATTTTTAAAGACTTTTTTGATATATATTTACATTTTGTTAATATATTTGCGGCGTTTTAGACAAAAGAGAAGAAAAACCCTGCTGTTTAGCAAGGTTTATATCTTTATTATGTAGGAAATTGCGTCAGCAATGACGAAATAACAAAATTGCTACTTAATTCCTACGCCCGCAGGTGGGGGCTTTCATCAGGAGCTTTTTTATTTCACCGCTGTCAAGTGCGTCAATTATCTTTGCCAATGCACTTTCATTATTGCTTACCGTCACCATATCCGCAATTTCACGAAGACTTTCTGCCGCATTTGCCACTGCAATACCAAAAGCCGCTGTCTTTATCATGCTTATATCATTCTCGTTATCTCCGACTGCGATTACTCGGTTTTTATCAGCACCGATAAGCTGCACCAGTCTTTCAAGCCCTGTTCCCTTTCTTGCTCCCTTGGGCAGAATTTCATAATAAACCGGACTGCTTTGCATAAAGTCATAAAACCCATAAAATTCCGACTCAGCTATCACTCTTTTTATCTCCGGAATAGTCTCGGTTGAAACCACAAGTATAACCTTTTTCCAAGGTTCTTTCACCTCAAGATAAGGCGTTGTAATAAGCGGTGCATTTTCATCCTTGATATATTTATCTACCCATTTGTTCATTTTACTGAAGTGAACCTGCCTGTCAGTGCATATAATCAATCCCACCTCCGGAATTTTTTCTTCAACATATGCAACAACGTCCTTTGCCTTCTCGTCAAGATAAACGCCCCACAAAAGCTCGTCCTTTTCAAAATCATATACACCCGCTCCGTTAAATGTAACAGCAGGTATATTCGGCTGAACATGCTCCAGCATAAGCCTTGCACCGCTTGGCACACGTCCTGTAACAAAGGTAAAAAGCCCGCCCTCTTTTTTGAAATAGTCTATCGCCTTTTTGTTTTCCGCAGAAACTCTGCAGTTATCGTCCAAAAGCGTTCCGTCAAGGTCGGTACAAAGTAAGATTCCATCAAATTTTCCCATTTACTTTTCCTAATCAATCTCTGCTTTTTTTCTCAATATATACAACACTGTCACAAATATCAAATGCCGCCTGTTTATGGCTTACTATAATACAGGTTTTATCGGTCATCTCCCGAATTGCCCTTAAAAGCTCAAGCTCGGTTACCGAATCAAGTGCTGATGTGGATTCATCAAGCAGCAAAATCGGTGCATCGTGAAGTATTGCCCTTGCGATTGAAATACGCTGCGTTTGTCCTTCGGAAAGTCCCAGACCTTTCTCGCCCAGCTCTGTGTCAAGTCCCTTATCAAGAGTTTCTATAAAGCTCCATATCTGTGCAACCTTTGCGGCGTGTATAATCTCATCCTCTGTAGCATCAGTCTTTGCAAATGCTATATTTTCCCTTATAGTTCCCGATAAAATCAGATTTCCCTGCGGAACATAGGCGAAAAGCTCTCTTGTATTATTTCCAAGCTCTATCTCACCATTTTTACCGTCAAGGTAAATCCTGCCGCTGTCCGGCGTCATTATACCCAAAAGCAGCTTAATCGCGGTACTCTTTCCTGCACCCGACTCGCCTGCAATTACCACACACTCGCCCTTATTAATTTTCATATTAATTCCTGAAACCACGGAATCATCACTATACGAAAAGGTTACATTGTCATACACAATATGCTCCATATTCTCATAGGTGTTGTCAGGCAGCGTTTCCCCGACCGTACTTTCGTCCTTAAGATTTTCAAGCTCCATCAGCCTCTCAATCGATGCAGAAACCGCAAACGCCTGCGGAACAAGCCCCGACACATTCTTAAACGGTGTCTGAATCTGTGAAACAAGTGCCAAAATTGCAGTAACATCTCCATATGTAAGCTCTCCCTGCGACAAGCGATATGCCGCATACGCCATCGCAAAATAATATCCCGCGTTGAATATGAGAAAAAGTCCAATCTGTGCAATTACCGAAACAGTAACTCTTTTCACTCTTAAGCGGTAGCTTTTAATCTGTAAATCCTCGCTTTTATCCAGCATTTTTTCTTCGCATGCAAAGGACTTTACAACCAAAAGATTCTGCAGAATTTCCAGCATAAAGGATTTTGTTTTTCCGTCATATTCCTGGCATTTTTTATGCATTACCTTATATTTTGCCGAATAAAGACGTGCTCCCACTGCAACAAGCGGTCCTACGCACAAAATGATAATCGCAAGCGTACTCTCGATACTGTAAAGAACGCAGAACGCTCCTATAATGCTTGTGAGAAACAACGCAGCAGACGGAACTATTGCAATAATTCCGCTCACTATAACAGAAACATCACTGTTTATTCTGTTTAAAAGCTCTCCCGAATGATATTTCGCAACCGAAAGATAATCTTTTCCTATAAGAGTTTTGAACAAGTGACGCTTTAATCCAATCTCAAATCTTGATGAAGCATGAACATTTAAATAGTTTATAAGAATCTGCACACCCAAACGTATCAGCAAAAGAGACGCAAGCAGCAAAAACGCCGAAGACAGCTTTCCTACAGCTGAGCCGGTAGCAATATCCATAACACTTTTTGACGCAGTGGCAAATCTAATCTGAATAAGCGATAAGAAAATACTTACCGCCGTCAAAACCAATATGACGGGAATATTCTTTTTCCCGTTTTTATAAATCCATTTCCATATGCCTTTATTTTTTTTCACCCTATTATCTCACTTTACAAAGTATTTTTATTATTGTATCACATTTTTTTGATATTTTCAACCATCATTGTCAGTTCTTCATATGTAAGCAGCTTATTTACAGCGTCAAGCAGCATATTTGCGGAAATTTTAGACGGAAGTCCCATTGCTATAGCCAAATCCCGACGAAGCTTGGCACTCATATCTCCGCCCGAAAGTCCCAGTGAATAAAAGTCCGTTTTGGTAACGCTTTTCTCCTTTTTCTTTTTACCTGCTTCGCCGTTTATCGTGCATCCGCTCTCTGTCAGTGCCTTTATAATTATATCTTCGCACACGCCCTCAACGCCAAGCAAGCCCTCCTTACTGCATACATTCTTGCGGCGTTCTTTTCCGCAGATTTCGGGAATGTACGCATGTCTTACCTGCTCCTTAGGCACAAGCTGTTTTACAAAATTACGAATTTTCAGACCTGCACTGTCGGAATCGGTTAAAATTACAATCCCGGTTTTTTCAGCCAGCGTGCGTATCGACTGCTGTGCCTGCTTATTATTGAAAATCGCAAAGCCGCCCGTTATAAAAATAAGGCTGTCTATAAACCCCGACAGCTTAATTTTGTCATACATACCCTCAACTATAATCGTTTCCTTTATTGTATACATAAATTTCTCCGCAATTTAAAGATTTCTATATCTAATGTACCATTTTTACTGTGCCTTGTCAATAAAAGTTTACATTTTGTTCATACACTTTTACAGTAATAGTATTATAATATAGTTAGAAATTTTTAGGAGGACTACATATGCTTGACGAAAACAACTTTGAAATTAATACAGAAAATACAGAAGCAAACGAAAGCGAGCCGCACACACTTCCTCACGATGGTGCTGATGCACCGGCTGAGGAAATTTATGAGAACGTAAGCAGTGATACACATACCGCAGAAGAAGCTGCTTGCAGCACAGACTCAACTGCAAAAAAATCTGAATTTGAGCGTGAGCTTGAAAACTATCTGCCCACACCCGAAAATACAGATAAAATCAAAAAGCCCATGCCGCAATGGGCGATTTCCGTTATTGCATCGGTTGTTACATGCATGGTCATGTTTTTGGTATACTCTATAGCTGTTGTACCGAAGCTGCGTCCGTCCGCTGTTATATCTTACGTAGAAAGTCAACCGAATGAAGTTCTGCCGGCAACTTCTGAAAGCAATATCAGCGGCATAAATGCAAAGGTATCCCAAAGCATAGTTTCAATCGAAACAAAGGCATCATACCGCAACTTTTTCGGCATATCCTCATCTACCAACACAGGCTCCGGCGTGGTCTTAAGCAGTGACGGATATGTACTTACCAGCAGCTCACTGGTAGGAAATGACGGCGAAACCTCGGTTATTCTCCCGGACAAGCAGAAATACGAAGCACGCCTTGTGGGAGCGGACGAAAACAAGGATATTGCTATACTGAAAATAGACGCGTCAAACCTCGTCTTTGCCACACTCGCTAACTCTGACACCGTAAATGCCGGCGACACCGCTATCGTTATCGGAAACGTTCTCGGAGGAAATCTCGGAACATCTATTACAAAGGGTATTATCTGCGGCGTGAACAACGGTGTTTCACTTCAAAACGGAAGTACAATAAATCTTCTGCAGACAGACGCTATCACAAATTCAAACAATGCAGGCGGCTGCCTTCTTAATACAAACGGCGATGTAATAGGAATGATCACATATGCAATTTCCGCAAATGTAGAGAATATAAGCTTTGCCATTCCTTCAAACGATATAAAGAATGTTGCAGAATCGCTTATTAACACAGGAACAGCACCTGAAGCACTTATAATCGGTATAACAGGAAGTGACTCAGACCATGGTGTTCTTGTTGAAACGGTTATGGAAAATACACCTGCTGAAAGAGCCGGTATCAAGGCTAACGACCTTATTCTTAAGGTGAATGACACTGCAGTTAAATCCATATCTGAAATTAACAAAATCCGCGACTCGCACAAAAAGGGCGACACATTGAAAATCACAGTTTACCGCGATGGTGAAACCATTGATATAAATGTTACGTTATAACAATACAACATAAAAACAGGAGCATATGCTCCTGTTTTTTAATTAATTCCAAATGATATTTTTTACGCCCTTTGTTATTGTTATATCAAGGTCCTCTTTAGTGCATTTTACGCCGTTAACGGTAATGTTTTCAAAAAATACTCCGTCGATTTTTTCCTCACCGTCACGCACCGTAATTTCTGAGCTTACAGGAATCCTTCCGTCCTCTGTTGTTACCTCTATATTTTTAAAGTAAACATTTTTTAAAGGTCCGGATTTTTCGTCGATAGACCACATTGTTGTGCCGGCTATTACAGCGAAAAGCTGCGGCATGAATTTTTCATCGGTATTTGAATAAACCGCATCGTCCGCTTCCTGAAGTGCCGGACACTCTGACTTTCCCCTATACTCTATCCGTATATCCTCAAAATGCACATCACACATATTTGCACAGTCGCCGTGCTGAATATCCAGCATTACATGACAGCCGGTGATAATGTCGCAGTTTTTAAATCTTATTCCCGACATATAAGGAGCACTTGTCTCCGCACCAACCTCTAATGCTCTGCCCCAATCGCACCAAAGCACGCAGTTTTCGGCAAGAATATTCTGCAGCGGAAGGTGATTGTTAAGCTTAAACCCCTTTATAACAATACCGTCATCAAAGGTACGCAGAAAGCTGTTTTTTATAATCGCATTTGTGCAGTTGCAAAAATCACAGCCGTCTGCATTGTACCTCCACATGCCTATAAGCTTTATGTTATCTATCAAAACATTACTGCAGCCATCTATGTATAAATTCCAGCCGGAGGAATCAACGATTGTAATTCCGTCAACCACGACATTTTCACAGCGATTGAAAAACACAGGATTTCCGGTCATCTCTCCCGCATTTGGGTCAAGAATACTGCAGCCGTTTATTTCGTTTGCTCGCCTCATGCGACTGTTATCAAGTATTCCATAACCTATTACGCTTACGTTCTTTTTATCCGTTGCCGTAACAGCTCCGTAAACCACTGCACCTTCATCAATAAAAACGGTCTGACCATCTTGAAGCTCAAGCTTTTTATCCACAAAATGAACTCCCGGACCAAAATACAAAACATCTGTGTCGTCCTTATTTACATTAAATTCATTTTCGGGATTTATAAAAACCGTAAGCACATGATGCGGATTGTCAAATTCCACTGTATATTGTCCCGCTCCCGGAAATACAAGCTTTACCGCATTGTCCTTTATTACAGGCTTTATCCCCTTTGAAAGAGGTCTTACAGTAACATCATTAAAATCCTTTGACGGCGTAATTTCAAGCTCTGTCATGCTATCTGAGCCCAGCATCACAAACGAAGCAGGCTCGGTCTGCTCAAATGGTCTCTGATACCCCGGCCATACCTGATTAAATGGTACTGCCGAGATTCTGCAGCTGTAAACATCAAGCTCCCTTCCGTCGCATTTTACTTTAAAATCCGCGGATTTCTTCTCATAATCCGCAGGAAAAGAATATTTTTTCATATAGCCTCCACATTTGTAAATCCCGTCTGCACTATGACAAACGGGATTTTACACTTACTTACTTTCTCACTATTATTACGTCACTTGTACTAGCTGCTCTTGTAGTTATGATTACCTCATCGCAGGATGTACCATAATGAACAATATCGTATATATCGTCAATACTTCCGCTCCTCAATGTATTTTCTGCCTTATCATAAACATAGAAATTACAGTTTTTGAGGTTAAATACCTCATCATCTGCTACGCTGTCCTTAAAGCGGAATCTTACAACTGTTCCTTCACGGTCATAAATACTTCCAAGCACAAATCTTATATTTGCGTTTCTGGCGTACGACGAACCGACAGCATAATCATGTGTGGCAGTTGTCTGCAGCCTTCCGCCGCCTTCAGGTTTGTAAAGCGGGTCAATGTCCTTTGCCTCGCCATCTCTGTTGGTCTGATAACGAATAAAGCTGCCATTTGTAACTCCCTTATCATTATCAGTCGCTAAAACCTCTATGTCTTCTCCGTTCTTCATGCCTTTTAGGCTATAAACAATCTCATCGTCCGCATTCAGTGTCTCGGATATGCTTCCTACTATCATAATGCCGCTTGACAGATTCAGTTCCGTTTTATAATTCACTACCACTGCATCGGCTATCAAAGTCAGCTTTCCTGTTACATACCCCTGCACATCTGCGGTAAGGTCATTTCTTAAAGACGTCCTTGATGCTACATAATAATCACTATCATCTTTGTATTCGTCCTCTGTCGGCACAAAGAATATCGGTGTATCGTCCGATACTCCAAATTCCGAATACATACTCATTGAAGAAGTATACTTTTTAAACACCTGCGGCGTGGACTTATATAGCATTTTTCCATTTGCAATCATTCTCAGAGAGTTTTTATCCGAGGTTGCTGTAAAGCTTCCAAAGCCTGCTTGCTGCGTCGCAGTATCAATGTTCTTTATCTCTCCGCCCGATACGCGGTACTTTATAAGCTCACCTGCAGTCAAGCATTCCTCCGCAGCATATACATTTTCCTTCTTTACTCCGTCAACATACAGCTTTTCGGCAGTGCTTATTTTCTTAATCTGATTATCACTTGTCAACAGCTTTAAAACAAGGGTATAATCTTCTTCATTTATCTTGAACGATATAAGGTAGCCCAAGAGATATTTATTTTCGTAATTGCCAAGTATAGCAGCAATGTTTCCGTATTCGTCCAGAAGCATCGTTACGTCATTTCCCGTTGTTACTATAGAGTTGGGATTGAACATATCCTTTGCACGGTTGTATTCCTCTCCGTCTACCGCAATTTCCTCGTCTGTTGTATACGCTGTCAGAACACCTGTCACCTTTTTGTCTGACACATATAATAATGCGTATTCCTCGTCCTCGCTTATTACAGCAGTAATTATACTGCCCGCTTCAACGTCGGCAATAGAGATTTCCTCATCTTTTGAAACCACTCTTAAAAGCTCAAAATCCTTTGTATCAACTACATATTTGTTTCCCGATTTTTCTGTATTCTTCCCGTAAATGATTCCGTCAGAAATTACATCAACTACAACATTGTATGCGTTCTCTGAAATAATGCAGTCATATTTACTGTCCCTGTCATTATCAATAAGACGCACCTGACCGTATGAAGGAAGGAACGCATCACGGTTTGTTGATACCTTTCCGTTATAGAGAAGCATAACATCCGCTGAAACATCTGCTCTTTTTGTTTTTGTACCGTCTTCGTAATTGTATCGGTTATTCTCATACGAAATGATGTCCTCGGATTTTATTACAAGCTCGGTATTTTTAATCGGAACTGCAGCTATAAGCTCGGCATCATCATTATAGTAATATCTCACGTTATATCCGAGATAATCAATGTAGGATTTTCCGCATGCATCAAGCTTATTTCCGTCAATTATAACCTCGTCGGTATTACAGTTTGCATATGTAAGAGAATAGCCGTTTGCAGCTGTTACAATACCCAGTTCGTATTCAATCTCTAAAATTTCATTGATAAATTCTCCGCCCTGTGCAAAGCCTCCGTCATCGCTGAATTTCGCCTCTATAACCTTTGTAAAAAGCAACTCATAGCAAACTGACGCAAATTCACCGTAGGTAATATCATGCTCGTTCTTACCTACCTTTGATGAAAGCAGCTTTATTTCGGTCGCCTTTTTAATGACATCGGTATTGTCGTTTGTATAATCCATCACCTTTTGGTAGCCTAAAAGATTGAGCATTACTGTGCATACATCAGACAGCTTTGCATTTCTTTCAGGCTGTAATGCACCGCTGCCGTCGCCTGTATATACGCTGTTGTTATAGAGCCATTCTATGTATCCTGCCGCCCAGTGCCATCTGTCAACATCGGTGTAAATCTGACGCGTTGCCTCAGGCTCTGTGCTGCCGGGATTTAACAGCTTATATACCATTTCAGACATCGTTGCTACAGTAAATGTACCTGTTTCATACTTTTCCTCGCTTATGACCCCAAATTCTCTCATGGTCTGCATGTATTCCGAAACAGTGTCCTCTTCCGCAAACACCGGAACACACAAAGCCTCCAGCACAACAAGCATTGATAACAATAAACTGATTATTTTCTTCATTGCTTACACCTCCGAGTCATAATTCACCGCATTCAAAACAGTATACAAAATATTGCAGGCATACGCTCTTGATATAACGGTACTTCCTTCAAATCTGTCGCCGGTATTTCCGAGCATAAGTCCCGTAGCCTTTAAGTATCTCACGCTTTCTGCAGCCCATTCAGGTATATCTGCAGCGTCTGCATATTCTCCCGGGTTTGAATTTTCAGTAAGCGTTACACCGTACAGGTCTATTAAACGCTTCATTATTACGGCAAACTCATTTCGTGTAATCTTTGAGGTTGCTCCGAACATATCACCCGAAACACCTACCATAAGTCCTGCTTCATATACTGCCGAAACATATGGATAGCTCCAGCGGTCAACAGCTACATCGTTAAATGCAGATGCCTTGCCTTCGGTATCCAGTTTTTGTGTGCGTACCATGATTGTGCTGATTTCCTCACGAGTAAGTCCGTTTGCAGGAGCAAATGTGCCATCGCCCATTCCGCTTATAATTCCCTTGTCCACAAGATAGCTTACTGCTTCATTTGCCCAAAGATAATCACCCATATCGGTGAATGATGCAGATACAGTCTGTTCTGCCTTCTCAACAGGCTCCGGAGTTACAACGGACGGCAGTACAACACCGCCTCCTCCGCCGCTGCCACCTGTGGAGGTAGTTGTTTTACCTTTAGCAGCAACAACTGCAGCTTCAAATGCGGCTTCTATCGCGTCATAATCCTCGTAGGATTTACCCATAAGAGCCTTATCTGCCTTTTCAGGAGACTTTAATTTATCATAATCGGTAAAGCTTATGTCTAACAGTCCTGCTTTCTGATATTTTTTCAAAACAGGATTAACCTCGGTCCACTGTGCAGCCTTTTCAAGACTCTGCTGGAGCACATAAAACTCAAGTGCATTTGTCAGCTCGGAAGCACTTTTATATTCATTTTTAACAACCTTATCTAAAACACCGGCTTTAACAGTAGAATCAACCTCATCAAAAAGGCTTAGTTTTTCACCTTTCGGAATACCGTCAGTATTTAAAATGCTATAGGTTTCGTTATCCAAAAACGCCTGATAATCCTCAGCGTCTCCGCCCTCCTTAAGCGTTCTTACAATAACTGCACCGTAAAAGCCGTCGGCAACGGAAGAAGTGCTGTCTAAATCAACATAAATGTCCGACGCCATAAAGCTGTATACAGCATCTTGATCTGAAAGTGCATTAAATGCTTCTAAATCAAGGTTCATATATTCGCCGTAGTTTTCAATTATGCTTTTCATTCCTTCAGCAGTTTTATCAGTTTCACTGATTGCAGTCTTCATGCTGTTTGTAAGCATTTTAAAATCACTGCTTTTATAAAGTCCCTTTCTGGGTGCTGACACCGTCAGCGTATAGCTGCCGTTTTCGTCATTGTTTATATAAGAAAATCCAAAGCTGCCGTCCGCATCGGTAAAACCCTGTGCGGCATACACAACCGTTCCTTCACCATTTACCACGATGCCGGTCGCAGCAGTGCCACCCTCATCATCTTCAACCGTCATATTTACAGATACAAGTCTGCTCTCCTGGTCTGCGGTAAAGCTGCTTTCTATGCCGCTTTCCGCAAATACGCTGCAGCTAAGTGCAAAAGCCGCAATTAATGTAATTAAACTTAATTTCTTTTTCATCTTAACTTCCCTTCCGCTTTCTTATTGTATGATAAAATCCAAAGAATCTCTGTATATATAACCAAACTCATTTTCTGCTGTTACAAGCAAGGTGTAAACGCCTAAGTCAAGCTCATCAAGGTCAACACTGATGCTGCCGTCCTGCATTTTATAGTCTGCATATTCTTCTCCCGAAAGATAAACCTTCACAGATTTTATCGTTTCTGTCTTGGGAAGTACAGCCGTTACCGTTTTCGTATTTCCCCTAAAATACACAGTGCCGCTTTCCGCTCCCGTAAGCTCAAGCGTATCCCACTCGGTTACATCATTATTTCCGTCGTCTATGTACCAGCCGATATCCTTTAAAAGATAGCTTGCACTTGTTGTACCGCTTAAATTTACACCGATTGCAACGTATGCAATGTCTTCTAATGCAAATTCCTTTGATGCATCTACTCCCTCCGGCAAATGCTGGCGTACCATTTCACTCCAAGGGAAATAATAATCTGTATATCCGCTGCGTATGGTTTTTCCGTTTGCGTTTCCCTCAAAGTATTTTCTGCCGTCTTTCATATATACAAAGCAGTGCATTATTGCCTGTCCGACGTCCTCCCGGGCACCAACTGAAAATTTAATTCCCGTTGAGCCTTCTATTGAAGCTATGTCTGCTGTTGTTACCTTGAAGTTTGGATAACTCCAGCCGTTTCCTTCAAGATTGACATCGAATTTCAGCTCGCCGTTGTTTTCCGTATTGCTGACTGTAACGCTGCCACTGCTTGTAGTATTGCCTGTCTGCCATGTGGTGGCATCATTTCCACGCTCAAAGTATCCGGCAAGCTCAATATTATTCTTATTGCGGCAGCGGATAAGTGAGGTACTTTTAGTTATTTCGTTTCCGTTCATAACTCCCGAAAACTGCAAAAATCCTTTTGTCGGCTCGGTTACATCGCTGTTTACGGTAACGTTAAAGGTAATATCGCTGCTGCTCATTGCCGGAACTGTTACCTTCTGCTCCTTTATATCAAGAGAAAAACCGTCCGAAACCTTTGCTGTAATCGTACCTGTCTGCTCGGTACTGCTGAAATTGTATATCCTGAGGGTACAAGCATTATCCTCATTTTTATACATCAGATAGCCCTTCATTTTTTCGTCGTTATAGTTTTTCTCCTCAAAATTTTGCTGTATTACAATTCTTTTTGCATCATTAATTTCTGCATTTTCATAAGCCGTCTGTTTTTTGCAGGGTGCATAACAGTCCTTTGAAACCGTTTCGGAAAATACAACAAATACAGGATTCATGCTTACAGGAATACTTACAATTCCACCGCACGGGCTGACAGTTTTTTCACCGCCCATCATATCCGCTACGGTAACTGCGGTTTCGGACGGAGTCTGAACAAAGCTTTCGCCCGATTCTGCCCAAAAAACGCCTACATCATTTTCACTGTTATTGAAAAGATATCCGCATACATTCTCCGGCAAATCACGGAAAATTCCTTTATATTCAGCCTTGCCGAGCTGGTAAATTGTATTTTCCAAAGCTGTATACGAAGGCGACGGAGTTTTATCCGCCAGGAATACTCCATATTCACTTCCAGCCTCCAGATACTGTGGCATTACGAAGAAGAAATGCTTATCATTTCCGTTTGTAACAGACTGAACATTGTTAATTACAGCCGCTCTTGCCTGCTGAGCTCGTGACCTTTCAACATCGTTCCTTATCGAAATTCCGCCCTCAGTCACCCAGCTTCTTCGCATATCATAGCCGTATGCTGTAAGAATATCGCGGCTTTCAGTAAGCTCGACCTCGTCCAGCGATGGTGCATTTTCATAGTCACTGCTATTCGATGCATAGGCATGATAATTATATAGGTCGCTGTATTCCATTATGTCATTTAACATACACAGGTCTATGTATCTGGTATCGGCAGGAGAACCTGCAAAGCCTCCCATGCTCTTTCCCATTTTGCTGCTGCCGTCAGTAACACCTATTGCCGCAGCCTTTAAAAATGCAGCATAGCGGTCTGCGGTTTCGGTTGCAAAGGAGG
Organism: Clostridia bacterium; assembly: GCA_017621875.1. GTDB lineage: Bacteria > Bacillota > Clostridia > UBA1381 > UBA1381 > UBA1738. Next base: position 42,808 of record JAGASE010000020.1, on the reverse strand, counting down.
TGTCCTCCTCATTCCAGATTTCCATGTAATCAACCATGTCTTCATAGCTTGCGGCATATTCCTTTTGGAAATCATATACCTTAAACAGGTCATCTGCCATATAGCCTCCCGACACATATTCAGAAGGAGTGTCGCAGAACATATTTATAACATCAAATCCCTGTGCGGAAATCGCCTCATTCTGATATTTATACATCGTATCGGAATAAGACCAGTAATAACGCTCGCGTACAAAATCAATTCCCGCAAGGCGAATTGCACGGCTTAAATTCTCAATCTCTGTCTTTCCTGATTTTACTAAGGCAAACGATGCAAAATCCATTGCAAAGTGCGGATTTTCCTTTCTGTCCTCTAAGTTATGCGTTACAGCAAAGCCCGAATTATATAAATTACTCTCACCGTCCGAAATAATCAGCCTGTACCAACCGACAGGCAGGCTTCCGAGATTAAGCTTTGCAGACAAGCTGCCTGCAGAAAGCGTGAACTTTTCCGCCTTTATTCTGTTGTGGAAATAGTCCTCAGCTATCACTGTATACGCCGTATCCGATGTCGGGTAATCCGAAAATCGCAATGTAAACTCCGCCTCGTCCTTTTCCTCAAAAACGTGCGACGGCTTTGACGGCGTTACCGAATACAGCCCAAAGTCAAGCTTTGTAAAGGCGAAATAATCAAGATAAAATATCGCCCAGTTGGTCTGTGTTTCCCTCGATTCGTTTATCATGAAGGTTATAGTATTAGTGCCGCTTTTAAGCTCACAAATTCCCAGTGTATACAGATACATACTGTTTGAGCCGTAATTTGTTCCGGGCTGAGAAATTTTTTCAAATACATCTGCCGAATATACATAATCGCCGCCGTTAATACTGTAGTAGAAATTGCTTGTATATGCCGAGTCTATTTGTGTAACAACCGCCGAAAGCTCGTAACCGCCTGCAGACGGTGCCTCAAATTCATACTCTACGGTATATTCCATGTCAGCACCCTTCCACTGCGAAATTACCAGAACGGGATTTTCACTATCGGCAGGAAGAATGCTAACCGCTGTATTAGTTACCGCCGTTTTATAATCCTCTCCCTGAACAATAATTTCCTCAGCCTCAGCAGAAGCACAGGTCATAAACAGCAGTGCGGCAAGCAATATTAATTTTTTTATCATAAAAACTCCTCCGTTTCTGCTCATCTGACCGTTACCGTTTCATATACCGGCTCCATCGTGTCAATGCCGGATAGTGAAATAATTTTAAATTCATTTTCACTTGCAGGCATCTTATACGTCATAATCTGTCCCTTTGCAAGTCCGTCAACACTATGCTGGGTTACATCTATCAGCTGACCGTCCGAATATTCCGCAATCAGCATCACATGCTCACCGCTGTAGATTCCAAAAGGTGACAAAAGCTTAACTTTTACCTCGCTGTCCTCTTTTTCGGCATTAAGCACCGTAAATGCATAGCTTTCGTTGTATACATTAAATTTAACATCAGCCGCAAAAGTCCCGCTTCCGCCTGTAGCTGTCACCGTAATCTGTGCAAAGCCCGTATCAAGAGCTGTCACATTTCCGAGTGAGTCTACCGAAAGTATATTTCTGTCAGAGGATTTAAAGGTGAGCATACCGCTTTTTTTAAGATAATCAAGATTTATCGCATAGCCGTTTTCGTCCACAGCAAAAACCGAAATTTCGGCTGTCTCACCCGGCAGTAAAACTGCTTTATCAGAAATTGAATATATCCTTTCAAGCTTATTTATAAGCGGCGTTAAAGCGATTTTTTCAACGCTGCACGCATCGCTTCCAACCTTCAGATATACAGAATTTCCAAGCGAAAAGCTATCCTTCAAGCGATATACACCATAAAGTATGCCATCTTCAAGATATTCCGAAACAACGGAAACCGTACTGTCCGCAAAAGCATTTTCAGCTGTTCCCTTACTTAGCTTTATATAGCTTTCACCGTCTTGTGAAAATGAACAGTCTGCCAGGTCAAGCAGCGGCTTTTCCGTTTTTGTTACAAGGCTTATATCAGCGAAATATTCCGCATTTTGGCTCGAAGTAACCGAATATTCATATTCTCCCTCAGCTTCTGCTGCGGCAGCTATTTCTGTAGCCTCGTTAGCAAAGGTAAAATCTACACAGTCAAGGTAAAACAGATACATTGTTTGATTATCCCTCGGCTCAATCGCTGTAAAAACAATACTGTTTATGCCCTGTCTTAACATTACTGTACTTTTTATCTTATACAATTTCATCAAGCCTTCGTCAGTCGCATTGGTAAGATTTGCGAGCCTTGTCGCTGTATCTGTCGTAAGCGGATAGTTCACGCCGTTAACGCACATATTCACATCCGATGTATAGGTCTGACCGAGATGCGACATTACAGCTTTCGCTGAATATTCACCGCCGCAGGGTGCGTACACTGCAAATTCCGCCATTGCCGGACGTCCGAACTGTCGGTAAAGCGAAACGTCCCCATTAGACATATCAGTGCCATAGTTCTCGTAGCACCGCTCCGCATCAACATCGGCTGCAGTGAAATTATTACACTCAAGGTGGATTTTTGTTCCGTCAATTGCACCCGTATATTCCAGACCTACCGAGCCAATCGCAAAGGACGATGTAGTTTTTTCCTTTGTAATATTCAGCCTGATTTGATTAACTCCTGCATCAAAGCCTACATCAAGCTTTTTTGTAATATCATCAATGTTCACAGCATATCCGCCGTTAAATTCTGCGGTAATAGTACAATCGGTGCTTGATGCATCATTAAAGCTGACGGTATACATGCCGCCGCTTGCGGCGTGCCATTCATAAACAACAGCTGCCTCGGTTTCGCTTGCTGTAAAGATACCGTCCGAGACCTGACCGCCGGTGTATTCAGAGGCGGAAAATTCCTCCGCCTCTGCCGGCAAAGCACACAGCATTAGTGTAAAAACACCTGTCAAAAGCAGCTTAATATGCTTTTTCATTGTAACACCCTTTCTTACTCAACATCAAACCACAGCGTATCCTTATATACATAATCCATATCGGAGGCTGCATAAACCATCATTCTGTACTTACCTCGTTTTAGTCCCGATAAGTCAATAGTCATATTATTTCCTTCAACCGTAAAGTTCTCATAATTCTCGCTGCCGAGCTTAACGCCGATGGATTTATATTTTAAATCTTCATTCCATGTAGCATACGCTGTAGGAACTTCACCCTCTTTATAAACTGCACCGTCAGTAACGCCGATTATTTCCATTTTTGCACCGGCTGCTGTGGACAGTTCAAATTCTGAAGTGTAATACCCGATATTTTTAACTGTAAATTCAGGAACACCCGTTGCAGTACCGCGGACATTTCCGCCTATCTCGATTTTTTCAATCAAGGTCGCATCAAACGGTCTTGGGTCAACCTTAACGCCGAACGGACTTGAGAACATTATAAACTTCGTCCACGGAATAACATACTGACCGGTCACAACGTCCATCATTTTATCATTTCCGAGGAAATATCTTCTTCCGTCGGAAAGATCCAAAAAGACATTCATTCCAAAGGCTGTAAACTCTGCATCTCTTTCAACGTCAAAGCAAATTCCCGATGTTCCTTTAAGAACAGACGCGTCATTCACCTTAAAGAGCGGATAAGCCCATTTATCGCCGCTGCCCATTACGATGCGAAGTTTAATTCCTCCATCGTCAGTATCAACACCCGTTACAACGGTGTCTTTGCTGGCATTGCCAAGCGTCCAGTTTTTAACTCCCACAGAATTTTCAAATATTGCGTCCGGCTCAACCTCAAAAGGAGTTCTGGCAATAATCCTTGAAACGCTCGGCGACATTTCCTCTCCGTCTATAACGCCGTCAAACCGCAAATATTCTGTAACATCATATTTTACCGAATCGGTAGTTTTAATGTTAAACTTTAAAATCCCTTTTGTTTTTGGTGCAACGGTAATGGTTTTTGTAGCCTCTTCAATCACAAAGCCATCAGTTTCGGGTGTTCCGGTAATCGTTGCGGTAATTTCCTTATCGTTATAGTTATAAACCTCTAAATTGAAAACATTGTCCGCACCGCCGCCTGTAATTTCATAGCCGTCAGTTCTCGGCGTATTGTAATTTGTACCGTAAAATCTCTGACACATTACAACCTTCTGTGCCTCTGTAAAGGTTTGAGGCTTGATTTCTCTTATATTCCTGCTAATCGGCAGATAGCACTCTGTACTTGCTTCGCCCTCAAAATGCACAAATACAGGATAGTTGGAAATGTTTATTTCCTCGCCTGCCAAAGCCATTTTTTCCTTACCCATAATATCAAAAACCTTTAGTGCAGAATCTGATTTTGGTATAAAAGTATTCGCATTATCCGACCAAACAACCGCAACATCATGGTCGCCGTTGTTGAATATATATCCCTCTGCACCATCGGGCAGACCTGTCATCTGTCCTTTATAGTCGCCTTTTCTGAGCTGATAAATATAGTTTGCATATGCTACGTAATGTGCATACGGCTCATGGCTTACACTGAACGCACCAAAATCGTTTACAGTTTCAGCATATGGCGGAAGTATGAACCAGAAATGCTTGCCGGTACCACGTGCAACCGACTGTGTCATACCCATAACAACGCCCTGTGCTGCTTCTTTTTGTCCCTGCCAGGTCATGCCTGTTCCTCCTGTCGGGATAGTACGTGCCATTCCGCCCTCCGTAACCCACAGCGGAGTATCATATGTATCGCCATAGGTGTAAACCAGGTTAAGATGTGAGTCATGCTCCTCAAACTCGGTATGCGGAATTATATCCTGAGAGGTCTTGGCACCGTATACGTGACAGTTATATGCCTCCGAGTAATCTAAAAGTCCGTTCTGCATACACAAATCCATAAAGGTTGTTTCATGTGCACCGCCGGCAAAGCCGCCTATGCAGGTTGTAGAGCCGACATCTGCATCAGCAATGGCGATTGCCATACTTTTCATAAATGCAGAATATTCATCTGCAGGCTCGGATGCAAACGCAGTATCCTGTTCGTTCCAGCATTCCCACATATCTATAGTATCGCCATAGGTTTTAGCTGCATAATAGTAAGACCAATATACATTCATAAAATCAGCAGGATAATGTCCTCTTTCAATACTGTATGCAGGACTGTCATGGAAACCGACTGTGAGATTGATACCTGCGTCGCTTATCATTCCATACTTCGTTTTAGCAACATCTACATCTGTGTTATACTTATCCTGTGCAGTGTTAAAGCTGCCGAAGCTCCAACGTTCACGAAGCCACCCGATACCTGCAAGCTTTGCAGCTCTTATATATTTTGGAGTATCTCTTTTTGGATTTTTCAAAACCGTTTCACTTGCAAAGTCCATTGCAAACGGAGATTCCCCGTCATAATATTCTTCCTCATTATATGTCACGGCAAATGACCTGGTTTTTATACTGTCTCCGCATTTAACGTCAAGTGTATAATAGCCGACATCTAATTTTCCGAGACCGAGATAAACCTTGTCAGCACCCTTCAATACGCTGAGGTTTCCCTTTAAAACCGTCTGCCGCCAGAAGTCTTTTACCTCAAACGGCAGCGACATATTATTTTCACATTCGCTCACAAGGTCGATAGAAAATTCAACCTTATCTTTTCTTTCAAAAACGCCCAAATCCTCATAAGGAGTTAAGCTGTAAATTCCGAACGGAACAAGCTCTAAGGTGAAGTAATCAATCCACATAACGTTGTTTCCGTCCGAACGCAGATCCTCGCCGCGAGTTTCAAATGTAATTGTGTTCTCTCCCTCTTCAAGATGTATCAGCCCCAAATCATAATATGCGAACAAATCATTGTAATTTGAGGAGCTTATATTTTTAATTCTGCTTCCGATTTCCGCTGCGTTAACAACTTCTTTTCCGTTTACAACAATCCAATAATCGGTAGTCCATGTTTTGCTTAAATATGTAGTTACACCCTTTATATTGTAGCCGCCCTTTTTATCTGCATTAACCTTATAGGTCACTCTGTATGTCTGACCCTTTTCCATTGCATTAAAGGTATGCATAAATGCAGAGCCTGAAAACTCTGAATATCCGCTTTTTATAGTAGGAGTAAAATTTGATTCTGCGTAGTCCTCGCCCTCAATCTTTATTTCCTCAGCATGTGCTGCGGAGGTGAAAAGCAGGAATACGAACATAAGTACATACAAAAGTTTCTTCATTAAGTTTACCACTCCCTTTTAAATTTTCATTTTCTGCCTTAATTAAAGGCTTGCAGGGACAGGCGTTGCCCGACTGTCCGCTGTCAGTTTTCCGGTCTTTCGCAAGACCTGTCCCCACAACCTAATTTATCATGTAGTCTCTAAAAAATTATTTTAATTCAATAGGATCTGAAAGAGGCTTCATGCCGCTGATGCTGTCCCATACAAATGCACGAATCTGTTCTCCTGTGATAGTTTTTGCAACAGTTTTAACTCTGCCGTATGCAGGAGATGCCTCGCCAAGCTGAACATTTTCATATGATACGTCATTTCCGTTTTCGTCAACTGAGTATGCACCGATTATTACAACTGCGTCGCCTGTTCCCTCGCCGATTCTTGCTAATTTAACGGTTGCCTTTGTATTTTCCTCGTCATAGCTTGACGCAAATGGAACTATTCCGCTTTCGTCATAAACGCTTACCTTTACACTTGCTGTATAAGTATCGTTGTATGTAACAGTAATTGTTGCCAAGCCTGGATTCATGCCTGTGATGATACCATCTTCGTCAACTGTAGCAACGTTTGTGTTTGAAGATGTGTAGGTTACGCTTTCGATAAGCATATCACTGCAAATATAGCCGTTTTCATAGTAAGCCTGTGATGAAGCCTGAAGTGTTTCGCCTACTGCCAGCTTGTTTTCATCAACCATAAGGTCAACTGTTGCTATCTCTGCATCCTTCGGAACGAGTTCAAAATAATCGTAAAGTACATAGTTATTCGTTCCTGCTGCCGCTACTGCGGTATTTTCTATAACCAAAGTATCCTCACCTGTGAGTGTTATAGGAGTGTTATATTTGAATTTACCGCCGATATCGCTTATTGACGCAATTTTTGTAACATTATCTGTTGTAAAGTCAACCAAACCTGCATTATTCAAATTAAATGCGATTGTGCCCAAATATGATGTCCAAACAGATGAGCATGCACAAACATAAAGGTCATATTCACCTGCCGGAGCAGTTAATGTATATGTATTTTTGTCACCGGTTGCACTTGCTGCAGAATAGAACATCTGCAAGGCTAATGTTCCGCTGTACTGGCTGCCGTTTGTCTTTCCGTTTATTTCTTCAAATTTAAGCGAACCGATAGCGTCTTTGGTAAACTTAAAGCAGTCTAATGCAAAGCCTCTGTTATTATTATTTGGTCCGCCTTCATATGAGCGGATAAGAATTGTGTTTTCACCTTCATTCAGGTTAACTGTTACGGGACTAAATTTTCTTACAAACCATGTGTTGTTTGCCGCTGCATAACTGGGACCTGTTTGGAAAATTCCGCCCTCAGAGGTATCACCAACCTTTTCACCGTTAATCAAAAGCTCCCATCTGCCCAGCCAAGTTACACGGTCTGATGCAAAAAGCTCCATTGAATATTCTCCTGTTGCCGGTGCTACAACATTATATTGTAAGAACACTGTTCCTGTTGTTATCACAGGAAAATAGTAATAGCTGCCGCCATAGCAGTTTGAAGCTGAGAGTTCTGTCAATGATGAGTGCGATGCATCTGCATAATTCTGTGCCTCAACAATCAGGGTATTGCCCTCAACTATTGTACCTGATGTCTGTTCAGTAACATTTACATAGTAAAGATGGAAAAGACCCTGCTCACCCGTACCGTCTGCTGCCGCATTTGGCTTTTTGCCGGTAACAGTAAATCTAATCTTATTTTCTCCCGGATTTAAAACAACGGCTGCTGAATAAATCTTTGTATTTGTATCAATGCTTTTCTTTAAAGAAGCATTTACATCAACACCGTTAAGCGTAACTGTTGCAGGGCTTGTATACGAACCATCTGCTATAGGCGAAGACTTAAATTCCAGATTGTACGCACTCTCGTCCTCTGCATATACTGAGTATTCGACATACGAACCTCTTTCAAGCTCAGCTGCCGATATCTGCATAACAAGACAAGATGAACCGCCAGCCTCATTGAAATTAGCTGCAGCATCCCAGTCATGTGCATCGGTAATTGACATAGAGTAGCCCGCAGCGTCTGCCGCACTTGCCGGAAGTATTCCTGCAAGCATTACTGCCGCAGCAAGAACACTTATTAATTTGTTTTTCAAATTTTTTGTTTTCATTTTCATTTTCCTTCCTTTTATAAATTTTATATAAACCGCTGATAGCGTTTTATAGTTTTTGGTTTCTTCGCCGAAATTCACTCGGCGATATTCCCTCTTGTTTTTTAAACATCGCTCTGAAATGCTTTGGGTCCTGCCAGCCTACGGCAATCATAATTTCATCAATGGACATATCCTGCCGCTTTAGCATTTCCTTAGCCTTTTCAATTCGTTTTTTGGTTATATAGTCAACATAGTTCATGCCGACGTATTTTTTAAACATTCGGCTTAAATATGCACTTGAACAATAAAACTGTTCTGCAAGCTTTGTAAGCTGAATATTTTCTGTATAATGGCGGTCAATTTCCTCTAAAATACGCCTGAAATTATCAGGAAGACCCTCTGCTATATCGCCGTTTTCCTCCTGCAGCTCTCTTATAATTTTTATAATGCTTTCCTCAAACTCGGCTGGATTTACAGGCTTGGTGAGATATTTGTCCACCTTAAAGTCTATCGCACTCTTTGCATATTCAAAGCTTTGATATCCGCTTAAAATGATAATTTTCCCCTTAAACTGCTCTTTTCTTAAAATGCTTATCATTTCAAGTCCGTCCATCTCCTGCATGCGTATGTCCACAATAACAATGTCCGCACCCTTTGAGCGTATTACGTCAAGCCCCGATATGCCGTCTGTAGCTGTTCCGACAATGGAAATATTGTATTTATCCCAATCCAGAATCCGCTTCATTCCTTCAAGTGTGTAATACTCATCATCAACTATTACCAATCTGTACATATTATCCTTCCTCTGCTTTCGGTATTTTTGAAACGGGGATATGTATTAAAACATTCGTATTTTTTGTATACTCGCTGAAAATGTCAATTCCGTACTGCTCTCCGTATATCAGCTGCAACCGCTCATGCACATTTATGAGTCCTATACCGTTTGATGTACCTCCTGTACCTCTTAAGCGTTCTTTTAGTTTTTCCAAATGCTCCGGCTCTATCCCTTGTCCGTTATCTTTTACTATTATAGCAACCTCTTCGCCGATTTGCTGCCCCATTATCACAATTTCGCATATATCCTTTTTATGTAAAAAACCATGGCTTACAGCATTTTCAATCAGCGGCTGCAGCATAAACTTTACCGTATAGCAGTCCATAAGCTCCGGCGGAATCATTATTTTGTAATTAAAGCTGCCCTTAAACCTAAGCTCCATAATCTTCAAATAATTGATTACATTTTCAAGCTCCTCCGAAAGCTTCACCTCATTACGGCTGTCCAAATTAAATCGCAAAAGTGCTCCGAGACAATTCGTTATTGTCGTTACATTCTTCTTCTCGTCCAAAATGTTCATCATCTGAATCATTTGCAGAGTATTGAACAAAAAGTGCGGATTCATCTGTGTTTCATAAACCTTAATCGTTATTTCCTTGAGCTTAAGCTGCATCTCGTAGTTTGATTCGATGTTTTTTCTAAGGTCTGCGTTCATATCCTCAAAAGCTCGCCTGATTTTTGCTATATCGCCCTCCTCCGCCTCCGGGATTTCGGTAATTTCACCGTAGCGGTTTATGCGGATATATTTGAGAAGCTCTTCAATCGGACGTCCGATTCGCTTTGACATTACATAGGACACTCCAAATACCGCCAAAAGACCTAAAAATGCAAATACGAGTGTACTCGTCATGGTTTTTGCAATATTTCTTCCCGTCATATCCATCTCTATGTACGATATAATTTCCCAGCCGTTCACAGCCGAGTCCTCTCTTGCAAACAGATAGCTTATACCGTCCTTTTGAGCAGCACCATCATCAGTTATAGAAAACACCTCGTCAAGACGCTTTCCGATAATGGCTTTGTCCTGTGCCATTGCTACTACACCAAAGGAATCACAAACCGCTGTATATGTCTGCATATTGTCGCTGAAAAAGCCTGAGCTTAAACGCTCCGCATCAAGGTACAGCATTATAGTGCCAAGCTCAATCTGACGGTATTCATCATCAACATAGATTATATCCTTGCACCATATCAAAGAATTGTAGCTTCTTCCGGCAGGAGCATACCGCCACAGACCATCTCCCTTGGTAAACTCCTTTTCCGATTTACATTCATTAATCATGCTTATCTGTGAGCTGATACTCCAGAAAATCTCGCCCGCACTGTAGCACTCACCGTCGTTATCGCGGTAAAATACAGCAAAAATATCGGAGGATTCGTTACAGATATTTGCAATTTCTTTTCTCATATTACTGCGGTAATCCAAGCCACCCTCTGTTTTAATATGATAAAACTCCTCCGCCATCGGCTGACCGCCAATCTGATGACTATACCTTAAAAGCGAGTTTTCAACATTAAGCTCCATATAATACATGCTGTTTGATATATTTGACTGTATTATCAGGTTTTCCTTATTACGCATCTGTATTATACTGAGCATTGTCATAACAAGAACTATCACAAACATAAGCAGCAGACTTACCGAAAAGAATTTCATCCACAGCGGACTTTTTTTCATGAAGGTAATTTTTCTATTTTTCATCTTCAAATACTCCGTTCGGTGTTTCTTCCAGATAATAGCCATTTTCTGCTGACAAATTATGCTTTTGAGCATAGTCGCTTGCAACGGCTATCAATTTTTCCTGCATTTGCTTAAAAAACCTGTCATCAAGTATCGGCTCTTTTCCTGATAATATCTCATGAATTATTGTGTCTCCTTCAGTCTTTAACAGCAGCTCGTCATGGGAATATCCGTCAATCTTAAAAACCTCTGTACCTTCCACATACGCAATATCCTTCACAACGGGAATCTGGGCAGTATCATTAATAAATTGCTGATACACCTCTTTTGATGTGAGGTATCTCAGAAAGTCAACAGCAGCCTCCAGCTTACCTTCTTCTTTATAAACGGATTTCGTAATTGCAATGCTTTGCTCCGACAGATTGCTTATTCTCTTCCCGACATAAGGAGTATTGGCTTCGGTAAATCTCGGAAACTGAAATATTCCTACTTCAAAATCAATTCCCTCATTTTTCATAATTCCCTGAACGTCCCAGGAGCCGGTATGTATGTGAGCAGCCTCGCCGCTTAAAAACATCGCCTTTGCAACCGATTCCTCAAAGCCCGGAAAGCCGCCGCAGTATTGCAAAAACTCTCTGAGATATTTTACATATTCCCTGTACTCCTCCTGATATTCAACGTCCTTTGTAAAATCAAGCTCGCCTGTAAGAGTCGCACGATATGCCTCATAGCTTGAAACAGACAGGTCTCCGTTTATATTGATATCAGGGTCTGAAAGGTGCTTCCTTGCAAAAAGTCCTCCTGCAATTTCCCACTTAATCCATGAGCACGCGTCAAATTTCTGTGCCATAAAAGCGATTGGAAGCTTTCCTGCGTTCTCTATTGCTTCGCAGTTTGCCATAAACTCATCCCACGTATCCGGCACCTGCAGGTTCAGTTCATCATAAATAGTCTTATTATAATAAACACCCAGTGATGTTCCGAAAAAAGGTATATATTTATATTCCTTCGCAGTATTATTGTTAAGATGCCTTTTATCAAAACACTCCTTCCACAGCCTTCCTTTTTCATACGGTGACTCGGAATTTAACATATCGGTAATATTCAAAATCATACCTGCATTATACTGCGTTGTCAGATTCGTTCCATGATTTGACTGTATGTCAGGCAGGTCGTCCGAAACAAGGCGTGACTTTATCCAGTCCTGATAGGTTTCAACCGCCTGCGGCAAAAGCTCTATGTGGATATCGGGATGCAGCTCCTCATAACCATCAGCTACCTTTTGCAGTGCGTCTTCAAGCTCATGTGCCATTCCCGGCTCCCAGAAGGAAAAGGTCAGCTCCATGACTTCCGTCTCCTTGTCCGCAGGCTTGGACGCTCTGCAGCCGCAAACTCCAAGCAAAATAACTATTGATAAAAACATTGCTGATGCTCTTATCATAACCACCATTTCCTTCCTTAAAAGCCTATCCCTTTACGCCGCCTACATTAACACCGCCAACAATATATTTTTGGAAAAGTGCAAAAATTATAATCTGCGGTGCTACAGTGAAGATTAACGCCAGCATCTGATAGTCCATAGTGTATGTAGAATTTTTCATCTTAAACAGCTGTACGCCAAGTACCGTCTTCTCTTTTTCCGATATCAGCAGGTACGGCCAGAAAAACTGTCCGAGCTGTCCGTTAAAGCCAAGCGTCGCTACCGTAATGAACACCGGTACACTGAGAGGTATAATAATCTTGAAAAACAGCTTTATATCCGAACAGCCGTCTATCCAAGCAGCCTCTATCAAGGATTCAGATATACCGTCAAAAAAGTTTTTGAATAATATAATGTTAAATGCATTTGCACCTGCCATAAGCCAAATCGGCCAGAAGCTTTCAAGCAGATTTACTCCGATAATCGGCATACTCTTAAACTCCATATAAAGAGGCACTGTACGCATTGTACTCGGCAAAAGCATTATCCAGAATATAAGTGCAAGCATTATCTTCGTTCCCTTAGGCTTAAGCCTTGAAAGTACATATCCTGCAAGTCCCGAAACCACAAGCTCAAAAGCTACACTTCCCGAAGCCATAATGAAGGTATTTGCATAATACTTATAAAACTTCATTTCACTCCATACCTTGCCCAATTTTGAAATATCAAAATTCTTCGGGAAAAGCGAAGCAGGTACCGAGTACATTTCCTTTACGTCCTTAAATCCCGAAAGCAAAATCCATACTACAGGAAAAAACGACACTATACAGCAGATTGTTATAATTAAAAATATAAATGCATATAGCACCTTATATTTCATCTGCTTCATATCGGCATTTGTTAAGGCACCCTTATCCATATTTCTCATTTAAAGCACCTCCCGCCTATTGTCTTTCTATCTTTTTGTCAAGATAGAAATAGAAGCATGTTATTACTGCTAAAATTATAAACATTATTACGCCTACTGTCATCGCAAGGTCTGCCTTTATGCTTACAAAGCCATACTTATACGCGAGTAGTCCAAGCGTTGTTGATGCACCGTTCGGTCCGCCGTCCGTCATCTGCAGCGGCTGCTCCATAACCGAGAATACACCGATAATCTGCCGTACCAAAAAGAGCAGTGCTATACCTGAAATATGCGGCAGCGTGATGGTGCGGATACGTCGTATAAAGCCCGCACCGTCGATTATTGCCGCCTCGTAAAGCTCTCGGCTCACTCCCTGGAGTGCTGCGAAATAGTAAATTACTGATGAACCGCAGCCTGACCACGTCATACTTATTACTATGTACATAATTGTCCATCTCGAATCCTGCAGCCACACATACGGCTCCATTCCGAAAAGCTGTCCAATCATATTCAGAAGTCCGCCTGCATCCGGATAAAACATCAGATACCACAAAAGTGCAACACCTGCTCCCGGCAAAATGCTCGGAAAATATATAAGCACTCTGTATGTATTTCGTGCATGTACCAGCTCATTTAAGAGAATTGCGATAATTATAGGCAGAAAATATCCTATAACAATCGACCACAGTACGTATTGGAAGGTATTCCACAGGGTTTTTAAAAACATCGAGTCCGATATAACGGTTTTGTAATTCTCAAGTCCGACAAACTCCTGCACCTTGTAGCCCTTCATATCAAAGAAGCTCCAGTATGTACCCATTATCTGCGGCCGCAGTACAAACAGATATATAAGCAGCAGTGCCGGTAAAATAAGTATCCATGCACTTATGTCCCTTTTGGTTGGAAGCCAAACGCTTTTATGTTTTTTTCTTTTTGTTTTTGACACGGGTTGTAACACCTTGCCGCCCCCTTAGTTCTCGTTGTTTAAATAGTTGTTCTGGAAATCTGACTCTGCCTTATCAAGTACAGCCTGACAGTCGGCACCCTCATTTGTCAGAACCTCTTGTATGCAGCTGTCAAGCAATGCGTAAAGATCCTGTGCACACATTTTTTCCTCTGTCTGATATGTAAGACCGGTCTTATCGTTATAGGTTGCTATATTCTTTTCGTTAATATTTCTCAGTTCTTCTATAACCTGATCCTTGTAAGCCTGAACTTCACTTGCTGATGACCACAAGGATATGTCCTTGATACCTACAACACGGTTCGCATCAATTTTTTCCTGCTGACTCCTGCGAACAGACTCCCTAATCTCGTCGGTAAGCTCTGTTGCCGGGAGGTCGCCCTTAAATATAAGCCACTTGAATGCAGCATCTATTTGCTCGGACGTTGCTTCAGGTGAGAATGCTATGTAACTACCGCCCATAAGTGCGATTCTTCCTGCCGGTCCTTCTGCCATCTTTGTGTATCCGATAGCATCGGTATCCATATCATACTGGCTTGTAAGTATATTAATCTGGTCAGGATGTGCAAATGCCATTGCTGCTTGATCTGTAGCTACAAGCTTCATTGCATCGCTGTTGTTAATAAGAGTCTCTACAGGAAGTGAACCGTCCTCCCACTTCATGTCACGAAGAAATTTTAGTGCATCTGTAACCCCTTCTGTGAAGTCAGCCTTCCAGCCGTTCTCGGTTTCCTCCATGAAAGAGCCGCCGAAGCTCCATGCAAGGTTTGTAAAGTTCCAGCCGCCGCCGTTCTCGGTCGTTGGGAACAAAAATCCCGCCTTGCCTGTTTTGTCTTTAATTATCTTAGCCATTTTACGTACATCGTCAAAGGTTTCCGGAATCTCAGGCGTTCCGTCTGCTTTCATAAGACCTGCTTCCTTAAAAAGATTGAGATTCATTACAATACCTAAGCTATAAGCAGAGCTTGGGATCATATAAACCTTTCCGTCCTTTGAAATCTCTCCGGCAATTTCCTCGGAAAGCGTATCATAATATCCGTATTTCTCCATCTGCTCAGTAATATCAGCCGAATATTCCAAGTCAATAATCTTTTTCAGTTCGGTTGCATGCGTATTGTAAATCGTTGGAAGTGTTCCGCCCTCTGCCTTCGCAGCAAAGGTTCTTAGGTCATATGCCCATGAATCAGGCTCAATTACAATGTCCGGATATTTTGCTTCAAATTCCGCTTTTAATTCCATTCGCGTTGCGTAAAGCTTTGGATTACCTTCCTCATCAGGCCAGTTTCCTACACTGATGACTACCTTTCCGTCTGCAGTTGTCTGGCTATCTCCACCTCCGCAAGCTGCCAAAAGGCCGGCACTCATTGATACTGCAAGCACCATCGATAACAATTTCTTCATTTTCATAAAAATCCTCCTTTTTTTGTGCAAATATTATAAAAATTGCATAATTCTGCTATTTATATTTTAATATTTTTGGACATTATTTTAAAGGGTGATTTTTATCTTCTTTGGTGGTGATTTTTACGGTGAAACTAAGGTATTTACTTGCTTTGCAGGATTTTAACATGGGTGTAAAAGCGGCAATAAAGCTATTGTCAAAGAGACATAAATTAACTGCAAAAAACTATATTAAAAATTGCACAAAAAAATCAGCAGCAACTGCCGCTGATTTTTTACCTTTATTGATTTGACATTGGATTTACATGCACCATTATATGCTTAATCTTGGGAAAGCTTTGCTCAATATCGTTATGCACGCTTTCTGCAATCTCATGTGCCTTATTCAAAGTATAAGAGCCGTCTGCCAAAATTTCTATATCCACATATATTTTATTGCCAAAAATACGGGTTTGGAGCAAATCTATTCCAAGTACATCTTCATTTTTCATAACACAATCATAAATTTCTTTTTCTGTCTTCTCATCACAGGAACGATCCACCATTTTATCTATAGCTGACTTAAAAATATCATAGGCAGCCTTTGCAATAAACCCAAAAATCACTAACCCTGCAACCGAATCCAAAACAGGATATCCAAGCCGTGCTCCGCCGATACCTATTAAAGCACCTATTGAAGAAAACGCGTCAGAACGATGATGCCACGCGTCTGCCATTAATGCATCGGAATCAATTTTCATCGCATGGATTTTTGTATACCAAAACATAATTTCCTTGGTGACTATTGATACGATTGCTGCAATCAACGCAAACACTCCGGGAACCTGCAGATTTTCGTAATCGCCGTTAAATATATTTTTTAATGCCTCCACGCCAATGGCAAGACCTGTAATAAGAAGAACTATTGCTAAAATAACCGCCGCCACACATTCCAGACGTTCATGTCCGTAAGGATGTTCCTTATCAGGCTCCTTAAGTGCAAGCTTGATTCCAATCATAACAACAACGGTACTGAATATATCCGACGCCGAATGAACCGCATCACCAATCATTGCTGTGGAATGTGCTATAATTCCCGCAAAAAGCTTGAATACAGAAAGGACTACATTTCCTATAATAGTAATGATTGATACCTTGTTCGCCACATTCTGAAAGTCATTATCAATTACGTTATTTTCTTTTGTTCTCATGAACTTATCCATATCTGTTACCTCCAAGAATATAAGTTAGCTCTATCGCACTAAATATATGCAGGGATTTTTAAAGAAGAATTAAAATTTTCTTTTATTAAAAATCCCTGAAACCGGCTAAATACTGCTAATTTCAGGGATTAAATTCATTTTTTTGCTTATTTAATCATTGAAGCAACTTCGTCTGCGAAGTTTTCTTCCTTCTTTTCTAAGCCTTCGCCCTTTTCAAAGCGAACATAATCAACAAGCTTAACGCCCTTTGATGCAAGGTACTTTTCAACCTTCTGGTCGCTGTCCTTAACAAATTCCTGCTGAAGCAGACAGTTCTGCTCGAAGAACTTATTAATCTTACCCATAACCATCTTCTCGATGATTGCGTCCGGCTTGCTTGCATTCTTAGGATCTTCCTTAATCTGAGCTGTGATAATGTGCTTTTCATGCTCAATATCTGCCTCCGGAACTACGTCCTTTGAAAGATACAGCGGATTGATAGCTGCAATCTGCATTGCAACATCTCTTGCAGCCTCATATGCAGCGTCATCCAAAGCACCTTCAGCCTTAACGATAACACCGATTCTGCCCTCGCCGTGTGTATATGAGCAAACATTTCCCTCAAAGCGTGCGAATCTTCTGATCTTCATGTTTTCGCCAATCTTTGCGATTAAAGCTGTAAGAGTGTCCTCAACTGTTGCATCACCGATTTTTTCAGCCTTTAAAGCCTCAACATCAGCAGGATTCTTTTCAGCAACAACCTTTGCAACATCTGTTACAAATGCCTGAAACTCGTCATTTTTAGCAACGAAGTCTGTTTCTGAGTTTACCTCAAGAACAACAGCAATGCTCTTGTCATCTGTCATATATACCTTAACGATACCCTCTGATGCAATTCTGCCAGCCTTTTTAGCAGCAGTAGCAAGACCTTTTTCTCTTAGGTACTCAACAGCCTTGTCCATATCACCATCGGTTTCAGAGAGTGCCTTTTTGCAGTCCATCATACCGCAGCTTGTGATTTCTCTTAAAGTTTTAACATCTTGAGCTGTAAAATTCATAGTAATTTCCTCCCAAAAGTGATTATTCTTCTACTTCAGCAGTTTCTTCTGCTTCTTCTGCCGGTTCTGTAACAACGGCAGCGTCTTCACCCTGTCTGCCCTCGATAATAGCGTTTGTTATTGTTGAAGCTATAAGCTTAACTGCACGGATTGCATCATCATTACCCGGAATTACATAATCTACATCATCAGGGTCACAGTTTGTATCAACGATAGCAACAACCGGAATACCGAGCTTTTTAGCCTCAGTTATAGCGATGTGTTCCTTTCTTGGGTCAACAACGAAAAGTGCTCCGGGGAGCTTCTTCATTTCCTTGATACCGCCGAGGTATTTTTCAAGCTTATCTCTCTGAGCCTTCAGCTTGATAACTTCCTTTTTCGGCAGAAGGTCAAATGTGCCTTCTTCTTCCATCTTGTTAATCTGAGCAAGACGGTCAATTCTCTTCTGGATTGTCTTGAAGTTTGTCATCATTCCGCCGAGCCATCTTGCGTTAACGTAGTACATACCAACTCTTTCAGCCTCTTCCTTGATAGAGTCCTGAGCCTGCTTCTTTGTACCAACGAAAAGGATGTCCTCTCCGCTTGCAGCGATATCTCTGATGAAGTAGTAAGCTTCCTCAATCTTCTTTACAGTCTTCTGAAGATCGATGATATAGATACCGTTTCTCTCTGTGAAGATGTATTCAGCCATTTTAGGGTTCCATCTTCTTGTCTGGTGTCCGAAGTGAACACCTGCTTCCAAAAGCTGCTTCATAGCAATTACATTTGACATTTTAAAATCCTCCTTGTTTTTTGATACTTCTACACACGGCTTAAAACTCATAAAAACTTAACAAACATGAGTATTACCGCATGTATGCTTAATGTCAAGCCGAGCATGGCTGCTTTTTTGCACACACTCAACTGGTAAATTATATCACAACAATTCTCAATTGTCAATATATTTTCTGCTTTTTTCTGACATTTTAATATATTTTTTCTTATAACTGAAAAGCGGCAAAACGACTGCAAAGGCAGCCGTTTTATCATAATCTTATTCAATACCCAAAAGCCTTGCTGCATTGTCAAAAAGTATCTTCCTTCGCTCCTCCTCAGAAAGGTCAAGACGCATGAAACGTTCTATCTCCTCTTTTGGGCTCCACAACGGATAATCGGTACCGAACATAACCTTATCAACTCCATATGCATTGATAAAGCGTTTTGCATCATCTCTGCTTACCGCAAAAAGCGAGGACGATGTATCTACATAAAAATTTTTATATTCAGAAAGCTTTTGGATAGCGTCCTCCCACACCGAATAGCCTCCGAAATGTGCCCCGATGACTATTAAATCGGTATAGATATCCAAAATAGGAACAAGTCTGTTTGGATTTGAGCGGTCAAACCGCGAATCGCCGCAGTGCATCAAAACAGGAAGCTTATGTTTTTCGCAAAGCTCATAAATTTTAAGCATACGATAGTCGTCCATCTTAAAATTCTGAATATCGGGGTGCAGCTTAACGCCCTTCAAACCAAGAGAAATAAGCTCTAAAATATCTGCCTCCTGATTTTCACTGTCAGGATGCACTGTACCAAGGCCGGTCATTTTTCCGCCGCTGTTTTTCACTATTTCCGAAACAAAACGATTGATGCTTGAAACCTGATGCGGAGTTGTTGCGACCGACTGCACCACAAAATGTGAAAATCCCGCCTTTTCTCCCTCGGAAATCAGGGTTGATACGGTGCCGTCCATGAGCGGCACCATATCGTAAAACTTTCCCGTTGCATCAGACGCTTTTTGTGCAATTTTGTCGGGATAAATATGACAATGTGCATCTAATATTTTATACATTCAATCAAGTCCTTTACTTTCCGACATTTACAGTCCAGCCGAACTTGTCCTCGATTTTACCCCACTGGATTCCTGTAATTGTATCATAAAGCTTCTGGCTTACTTCTCCGATTTCGTTATTATTGATAAGCATAACGTCGTCCTTGTATCTGAGCTTGCCGACAGGTGAAATAACAGCAGCAGTTCCTGTACCGAAGCATTCCTCAAGTCTTCCCTCTTTTTGTGCAGAAATCAGCTCGTCAACGCTTATTCTTCTTTCCTCAACCTCATATCCCCATGATTTGCAAACCTCTATTACAGAGTTTCTTGTGATACCCGGGAGAATACTGCCGTTGAGCATAGGTGTAACGATTTTTCCGTCAATTTTAAAGAAAATATTCATTGCACCAACTTCTTCAATATACTTTCTTTCAACGCCGTCAAGCCAAAGCACCTGCGAATATCCGTCATCGTGTGCCTTTACCTGAGCAGCCAAGCTCGCTGCATAGTTACCGCCGGTTTTTGCAAAGCCCATACCGCCGCGTACCGCTCTTACATAGTCGTCCTCAATCCAGATGCCCACAGGTGCAAGACCGCTTTCATAGTAAGCACCGCTTGGCGAAAGAATAATTATGAAAAGATAGGTTTTACTCGGTGCAACACCCAAAAATTCATCTGTTGCAATAATGAACGGTCTGATATAAAGTGAAGTTCCATCTTCTGTAGGAATCCAGTCCTGATCAACCTCTACAACTGCTTTAACCGCCTCAACAAAGTCCTCCTCGGGAAGCTGCGGGATACACAGTCTCTGATTTGTTGCATTGGTTCTCTTTGCGTTCATATCCGGACGGAAAAGCCTTACCTTGCCGTCTGCACCCTTATACGCCTTAAGACCCTCGAACATCTCCTGACCATAATGGAAAACCATTGCGGACGGGTCAAGTGTTATGCTCTGGTATGGTACAATTCTTGCGTCATGCCAGCCTTTGCCCTCTTCGTAGTTCATTATGAACATGTGGTCGGTGAAAACCTTTCCGAAGCCGAGCTTGCCCTGCGGCTTTGCCTTTGGTGTTTCAGTTCTTGTAATTTTGATTTCCATTTTAATCTCTCCTTTATATATGCAAATTATTTATTAACTTAATTATGTTACAATGAAAATATACAAACACGCCGTAAACGCCATACCCTTACAATATATGGCGTTTTTGAAGTTATATATAATCAGTCTTTTGTCACGATACCGTCAATCTTCTTGATACCGAGTTTCTTAACAGCGTCCTCACGCATCTTGAACTTCAGTATCTTTCCGGCTGCATTCATCGGGAAGCTGTCAACAAAGTCAATGTATCTTGGCACCTTATGCTTTGCCATATGGTCGCGGATATACTGCTTCATTTCCTCAACGGTCATGCTTTCACCTTCCTTTAAGATGATGCATGCCATGATTTCCTCGCCGTACTGCTCATCGGGAACGCCGATAACCTGTACGTCCTGCACCTTTTCGTGAGTATAAATAAATTCCTCAATTTCCTTAGGATAAATATTTTCACCGCCGCGGATAATCATGTCTTTAAGTCTTCCTGTAATGCAGTAGTTACCCTCAGGCGTTCTGAGTGCCAGGTCTCCTGTATGCAGCCAGCCGTCCGCATCAATGGTATTCGCTGTTTCAACAGGCATTTTGTAGTAACCCTTCATTATGTTATAGCCTCTGGCAACAAACTCACCGGTTACATTGTCAGGTAACTCCTCGCCTGTTTCGGGGTCAACAATTTTACATTCAATTTCAGGCAACGCTCTGCCGACGGTTGCCACACGAACGTCAATCGGGTCGTCGGTGCTGCTCATCGTACAGCCGGGAGAAGCCTCTGTCTGACCGTAAACAATAGTGATTTCCTTCATATTCATTTTGTTTACAACGTCGTTCATCGCTGAAATCGGGCAAGGTGAGCCTGCCATAATTCCCGTACGCATATACGAGAAGTCGGTTTTTTCAAAATCAGGATGTGACAGCATCGCAATAAACATCGTAGGTACGCCATGGAACGCTGTGATACGCTCCTGGTTGATACACGCAAGTGCAGGCTTTGGTGTAAAATACGGCAGCGGCAGAAGTGTTCCGCCATGTGTCATTGTAGCCGTCATAGCCAGTACCATTCCGAAACAATGGAACATCGGTACCTGTATCATCATACGGTCGGCAGTTGACAAGTCCATGCGGTCACCGATACACTTACCGTTATTTACTACATTATAGTGAGTAAGCATAACACCCTTAGGAAAGCCTGTTGTACCCGATGTATACTGCATATTGCAGACATCATGCACATTTACCGCAGCAGCCATGCGATGTACCTCCTCAATTGGCACACGCGATGCTCTTGCCACAGCGTCCTCCCACGTCATGCAGCCCTTCTGCTCGTAACCGACAGTAATGACATTACGCAAGAATGGTAATCTTTTTGAATGAAGCTGCTCACCCTTTTTTGTATTTTCAAGCTCGGGACACAACTCCGCAATTATTTCCTTATAATTTGAGTCACGATATCCGTCAACCAAAATCAGGGTATGAGTATCTGACTGCTTTAGCAGATATTCCGCCTCGTGAATCTTGTATGCAGTATTAACCGTTACCAAAACCGCTCCGATTTTTACTGATGCCCAAAATGCTATGTACCATTCCGGCACATTTGTTGCCCAAACGGCAACATGGCTGCCCGCCTTTACGCCGAGCGAAATCAAAGCACGGCAGAAGTTATCGACATCATCACGGAACTGCGAATATGTTCTGGTGTAGTTAAGAGTTGTGTATTTAAACGCCAGCTGGTCAGGAAATTCCTCAACCATTGCGTCCAAAACCTGCGAAAAGGTCTTTTCGATAAGTGCGTCCTTTTTCCAGACCATCTTACCTGTTCCCCTGTTGTTTTCATACAGCGTATGCTTCGCTCTTGACAAATTCTCAAAGCGTGACATATAGCTTACAAAATGCGGGAAAATGATATCCATGTCCGAAATATCGCTGTCCCAGTCAGGGTCCCACTCAATTGAAATAAATTCACTGTAGTTTACCGACCTTAAAGCGTTTATAATATCGGCAATCGGCAGCGAGCCTTCTCCAACAAGGCTGTATGAATTTTCGCCGTCCGAATCCTTCATGTGAATATGACGGATATACGCACCTAAATTTTTAACCGTAACCTCAGGTGCTTCGCCATGCTCGCGGTACGGATAGTGCAAATCCCAAAGTGCCGCCAGGTTGTCTGACGCAAAGCTGTTTAAAAGCTCTGCAAGACGTGCCGTGTCGGCATAAATTCCTACTGTTTCCACCAAGAGAATTATTCCGTTTTTCTCCGCTTCTTTAAGTGCTTTTTCAATAAACGAAACTGCATTCTCTTCATTATCCGAAGCCTTTATTCTGATATATCCGGTGTGCAGTGCCTTGCAGACATCTATGCACTCCTTAAGCTCTGCCATTGCAGTATCACTGTTTTCCTCCGAAATATCGCAGGTCATGTCGATACATGAAATCTTGATACCGTTTTCCAGCAGCTTATGATAAATGTCTCTCGGATTATCCTTGATTTCATTCACATTGTGGATTTCAATTCCGCGAAACTTATATTCTTTTGCAATTTCGATGAATCCGTTCAGCTCCACGCCGCTCCATCGGTTTGTTGAAAAAGATAAATTCATCTCTTACACCTCCTCGAAGCAAATCTTATTAAGTGCGTTTATATATGCGTTTATACTCGATTCAACTATATCGGTTGAAATACCCTTGCCGGAATAGAGCCTTCCGTCAGAGCGAAGCTTTACAACCGCCGCTCCCACAGCCTCACGGCCCTCTGTTACCGACTGAATCTGAAAATCATCAAGCTCAAAATGTCTGCCGGCAATTTGCTCGATACACTGGAAGGCTGCGTCAATAGGACCATCTCCCACAGTCATTCCCTGAAGTTCCTCGCCGTCCTTTTCAAGCACCATAACGGCAGATGCGGTTATAATATTTCCGCTGTTTATAACGTAGCTTTTCAGCTTATATGTAGGCTTAACCTGCAGTGCACTGCTTGCAATAATTGCGTCAAGCTCTTTTGTGCCTACCTGCTTTTTCTTTGCAACCTTGATAAATTCTTCATATACGTTTGCAATATCCTCTTCGGATAAATCATAGCCCATTTTTACGATTACAGCGGACACTGTTTTGATATCGTCCTTATCGCTAAGCACTATTTTTTCATCGTCTGAGCCTGCAGCACCTACCGGAGCATTTGCGGAACGCATAAAGCTCATTCTGTCTACGGTATGCTCAAGAGCGGTATAATTAATTGATGAAGTAACTCCGATAGAGTCGCCTCTTACCTGCATGATTCTTGCGGCAGAGGTAAGTGACGGATAATTTCCTCCCGAAACCGATGCCTTTATCTGCCTTACTCCGGCATTCATTGATGAAATCATACATGCAGTTGCCATATCCATTTCATCGCTGCATTCTGCCGAAAGTGTAACCCCGGAAAGCTCAGGAACATTTTCATATAACTCCCTTATAAATGAACTGTATTCATCAGGGAGCATTTCTCCGGCACTGTCACAGACAGTTATGGTTTTTGCACCGCCCGCGATTGCTCTGCGGATTGCTTCATACAAAAATTCCTTTTCACTGCGGGAGGCATCAAGTGCTGAAAATTCCACATCCTCACAAAGCGAAACACACTTTTTTATAAGTGTCTCAATCATCTCCAAAACAGCCTCAGGCTTTTTCTTGCATACATATTCCATCTGAACCGTTGATGTCGGGACCATAAGGTGAAGACGCTTCTTCTCTGCTGCAGAAAATGCGTCTGCGGTTTTTTCAATCGCTTCCACAGAATAATCAACCGGACAGGAAATTATACTGTTCTTGATAAGCGGCGAAATAGTATGCAGAAACAGAATATCCGTCTTGGTATTCTTAATTACCGGGGTTTCAATTACGTCAACATTCAATCTGTCAAGCTTTTTTGCAATGTCGATTTTCTCCTTGAAACTAAGACTGATAGTCTTTTCGCTTTCTCTCAGCGTCACATCTGAAATCATTACTTTTTGCATATTATATCTCCTTTTAAAGTTTTATAAAAAAACAGGAATTTACAAACCGCTATGGCCGCAAATTCCTGAAAAATATACATATTATAAGTATTACTTTCACTCAAACACGACAAATAGCACTATTCTAAAAAACCACAGATAGTAGTAGAATAGCGTTTAGGAGGCTTGTTAAGCTGAAAAACTTTATCTTTAACATTTTATTTTCTCCTAACATGTCTTGTCTTTTCAACCGCTATCAATTCTAACACAATATTTTTCACTTGTCAATACTTTTTTAGAATTTTATATATTTAAACCATTTAATAAGGCTTTCAGTCCACCCGCGGACGTGCTTTGAAACCTCATCGTCGTTTTTGCAAAGTCCCAATCCATGCGGTCCGTTCGGGAAAATATGGCATTCTGACAAAATTCCCTTTTCTTTGAGTGCCTTGGCATAATCAAGCGAATTGATAACATTTACCACATTATCATCAAATGTATGCCAGATAAATGCAGGAGGTGTTTTTTCCGATACGATGAGATTAGGAGAAAGCTCCTCGCCCATTTCCGCAAGCATGTCACCCAAAAGATTTTTTCCCGAGCCTATGTGTCCTATGCCCTTTCCCAAAAGCTCTATTACAGGATAGCATAAAATCTGTGCATTCGGAATAAAATCCTCTTTATCAATTTCGTCTGTGTTCTCAAACTCAATCGGCTCATAGTACGTAGAAACCATTGCGGCAAGATGTCCGCCCGCAGATGAGCCCATAACCGCAATTTTATTCTTGTCAATTCCGTAATTTTCTGCATTAAAACGAACAGTTCTTACAGCACGTCTTGCATCCGAAAGCGGCAGCGGAAATCTATGTGGAAATACGCGGTAATCAACCACAAATGCTGTAATTCCGTTTTCCGCCAAAAATTCGGCATAGCCGCTTCCTTCATGTTCTGCTCTGCCGGCGTAGCCGCCGCCCGGAAATATCACAACCGCCGCAGCTGACGTTTTATTATCAGGTATGTACGCTGTGAGCATCGGTATTTCCTCACACATTCCGGGTGTATTTTCCCATAATTGAAATTTTTCTGTTTTCATATTATATATCTCCATTCATACTCTTTAGTTTGATAATAAGATTAAGTATAAGCACGTAAATTAATTTGTATATACTTTTTACGGCAATTTAAATCAATGCCGATATTGCTTCAAGCTCGTTTCTTAATTCTTCGGCAGTTTTATATCTTTCAAGCTTATTTTCCGAAATAGCTTTGCGTGCAGTATTACATAATTTATAAGCAATATCAACTCCGTAGCTATTTACTTGCATTACATCTTTATTTTTAACGTTGCATAATGCAGGCAACGGTATTTTCGCTCCTTTAAGGCGATTATATATTGCTTCATTTCTCTGCCTCGGTGTAATAAGCTCGGGATAATCGGGCATCAAAGGCAATCGGTTGAAATTTAACAGCCTGTAAATAATAACTCCCAATGCGTAAACATCGTCTTCATATGTATAATCCTTACCGCAATATACTTCGGGTGACATATGAGTTAATGTTCCCGGACGTCCGTTAATCGCCGTAGGAGTATTCAAATCAACTGCAATTCCAAAATCGCCAAGCTTAAATAAACAATCTTTATTACTGTAAAATATATTGTCCGGTTTTATATCACGATGAAGTATGTGATGCTTTCGACACATATCCAATGCATTGCAAATATGTATTCCCAAATTTAAAACTGTTTTTATATCTACCTCATTTTCATACTGATACTTACAGAATGGATTAAGTAATTCCATCAGTATTAATATATGCCAGCCATTACTGTCCTCAACAATCTCATGCTCATGAAAAGCGACTATATTTTCACATTCCCGTAAGCATTTCATTATCTTTATTTCAGCTAACGAACTCTCTAAAAGAGAACGATAATAGTGTTCAATACCTTCTTGTGTAACACCTTCAATATACGCCTTTTTTTCATCAATTTGAGAATATAAAATATCTATCTGCTTAACCGCAGCTATAGCATGGTCGGAATACACCTCCCATACTTTACCAAATGCACCCTCGCCAAGCTCTTTTCCTATCCGCCACTTCCCCCACAAAGGCTCTTTATCATTAATATTAAAGCTCATTTTATATTCTCCGTCAAAGAGCCAAGTTCTGAACAGCCTTGATATTTTGCAGCAGCCTGCATTCCTCCTGCTCGTTCAACTCCAGCAAGCCCATTTCATACTGTCTGTACTTAAACATAGCATTTGCAAGGAATTGTATTTTCATCATTTTGCAGTGATCATCACAAATATGATAAATATTCCCTGACATTCCCATATTAATTCCGTAACAAGTCGGGCAAACTCCGACAACAGGACAGTTTCTGCATTTTTCATCTAAATTACGCGGATCAACAGGGCATGAAAAATCAATTTTTTTTGCTTTTTCCGCCAATTCCTTTCCGATACAAAGCGGAGCAAATGCGTGACACGGGTAAACCTCTCCGTCTATGTCATATGATTTCATCATAGGTCCGACACCACAAAATCTTTTCGGAACTGCCGCCCCGGGTTGCATATCCATAATAGCTAAATCAAGTATATTTGCAACCTTGATTTCAGGATGAGCTAAATAATAATCCATAAGAATTTTAAGCTGCTGTGCTAACACCTCCAGAGATTCATCGGACCATTTTACACCATAGCCCAAATTTGCCGAAACCTGAAAACCTTTTTCATGAAGCTCTATTGCACCTTTAGCTAATTTGGGTAAGGTTTCTTTTGATACAGTCATCTTTGCAAACGGAAATTCTTTTTTGAAAAATTCCAAATCAATCATATCATACGAGTTGGAGCGATTGATATTTTGCATTTCTCTGTCACCGTCCAGACTCAGATATACTTCCATGCTTGAAGAGTTTTCCTTAAGCCATTCCTGTATCTCACCATGCACCAAGGTTCCGTTGGTTGTAGAAAATCCAAACCAACCTTTTTCCCACTGTCTGCTCTGCATATATGCATGTATTTTTTTAATCAATTCAAATTCCAGATATGGCTCTCCTCCGAAATAATACAAGCACATAAAATTTGAACCGTCATTTGCACTCATTTCTCTATCTATAATCTTCTTTGCTGTTTCAAATGTCATTGATTGAGCTTCCTTGTTATGCTCATAGCAATACGTGCATGACAAATTGCACTTGTTGGTTAAAGTCAAGTTCACTATTTTAGTATCCGGTTTATTCATAAATTTATCTAAATTTTTTCTCATATTTTTTCTCCTTACATAAAATTCACACATGATAGTCAGATATTTGTTAATAATATCCTTCATCCGACTATCATGTGTTTTCATCAGGACAAAATTAATAATAAATTAGTCCCAAGCCTGACAATAACCTTTTGCACATCCATTAAAATTCATTTCACCTGAATGCTCAGAAGATGCCTTCACACCTTTCTTATCAAAAGATTCCAGCTTCGCTGAAATTGTCTGCATACTATCATTTGAAAGAACAAACATATTAATTGCCTTATTCATATTCGTCACCTCCCCCTATAATTAATTATACAGCAACAGAATTTTTTATCAAACTCTGTCCCGCTACATTGTAGCACATTTAACCAAAATTTGCAATGATAATGTAAAAATTATTTTTTGCTTGTCAGTCTATGCAAAAAGGTGTTGACTTTTATTTGTTTTATGTTATACTTAAATATATTAATATAATTAGGTAATAAAAAATACGATAATCGGAAATTCGTCAGTTACATATTCCCGATGAGGTCTGTCTGCCGCAAAGCAAAGATAAACTGTGGCGGTATCGCTAAATTTTTGTCCTCTGTATTTTGTTACAGAGGAATTTTTTAATTTATGACCACCTCTTAATTTTCAGATAACTAAAATTTACAAAGGAGAATAAAAAATGCCTATTACTGAAATCCTCAAAAAAAATTCAGATTTTTACCCAAACGACATTGCCCTGGTAGAAATCAATCCAAAGCTGGAAAACCAAATCCGCACCACATGGCGTGAATACTCTTTGATTGAGGCAAAGCCCAATGCGGATTACAGAAAGGAGATTACCTGGAGCGAGTTTAACAAAAAAGCAAATCGCTTTGCCAACCTGCTTTTATCACGCGGCATAAAAAAAGGCGACAAGGTTGCAATCCTTTTAATGAACTGTCTTGAATGGCTGCCGATTTATTTCGGTATCCTCAAAACAGGTGCACTTGCCGTACCTCTTAACTATCGCTACACCGCAGAAGAAATTAAATACTGCCTGAATCTTTCCGATTCCGATGTGATTATATTCGGACCTGAATTTACCGGTCGTATTGAAGAAATATACCATCGCATACCACGTGTAAAAATGTGGTTTTATGCAGGCGAGGACTGCCCCACCTTTGCAGAAAGCTATGACAGGCTTGTTACCTACTGTTCTTCAAAAGCACCCGACATAAAGCTTTGCGATTCGGACGAGGCTGCAATTTATTTCTCATCAGGCACAACCGGCTTCCCGAAAGCTATTATACATAATCATGAAAGTCTTATGCACGCCGCAATGACCGAGCAAAATCATCACGGTCAAACAAAGGAGGACGTTTTCCTTTGTATTCCGCCGCTTTATCATACAGGTGCAAAAATGCACTGGTTTGGCAGCTTCTTAGTCGGCGGCAGAGCAGTTCTTTTAAAAGGAATTGAGCCGGAATGGATTTTAAAAGCTGTTTCGGATGAGCATTGCACCATCGTTTGGCTGCTCGTTCCATGGGCACAGGATATTCTGGATGCTATCGACAGCGGTAAAATCAATTTAGACGACTACAATCTGTCACAGTGGCGTCTGATGCACATAGGTGCACAGCCTGTTCCGCCGAGCCTTATCAATCGTTGGAAAAATGTATTCCCTAATCATCAGTATGATACCAACTACGGACTTTCCGAATCAATCGGACCCGGCTGCGTACATTTGGGAGTTGAAAATATCCACAAGGTAGGTGCTATCGGAAAGGCAGGCTACGGCTGGAAGGTTAAAATCGTTGACGAGCATAAAAACGAAGTAAAACAAGGCGAGGTCGGTGAGCTTGCGGTAAAGGGTCCCGGCGTTATGAACTGCTACTATAAGGACGAAAAAGCAACTGCTGAGGTTTTAGCGGACGGCTGGCTCTTTACAGGCGATATGGCACAGGAGGACGAGGACGGATTTATTTTCCTTGTTGACCGCAAAAAGGACGTTATTATCTCCGGCGGCGAAAACCTCTACCCTGTTCAGATTGAGGATTTTCTGCGTAAAAATGACAAAATCAAGGACGTTGCGGTTATCGGCATCCCCGACGCAAGACTCGGAGAAATTGCAGCTGCCGTTATCGAGGTTAAGCCCGATATGCAGCTTACTGAGGAAGAGCTTGAAGACTTCTGTTTCGACCTGCCAAGATATAAGCGTCCGAGAAAGATTATTTTCGCAGACGTGCCGAGAAATCCTACCGGCAAAATCGAAAAACCGAAGCTTCGTGAAATTTACGGCGCAAAATCCGTTGTCGCTCACGAAAATGAAATAAATCAATAGTCAACAAAAGGGGCTAAGCCCCTTTAACCCCTTACAAGCCTTTTGAAAAAGGCTTCTGCGAAAACTTTACTGCAACGGCATTGCAGATGCAAGAGTGCAGCAAACCCGATATATCTTACTGCAAAAGCAATGCTTTTGCCCAAAAGTTTTGGGTCAGGCTTTTTCAAAAAGCTTGCGGGTATGGGCAGAGCCCACTAAAAACACAGAAAGGAACACACTATGAAAAAGTTATTATTAGGCAACGCAGCAGTTGCACAGGGTGCCTATGAGGCAGGCGTAAGAGTAGTTGCGTCCTATCCAGGCACACCAAGCACAGAAATCACAGAAAACATCGTAAAATACGATGAAATATATGCAGAATGGTCACCTAACGAAAAGGTTGCGGCAGAGGTCGCAATCGGTGCATCAATAGGCGGTGCACGCAGTATGTCCTGCATGAAGCACGTAGGACTTAATGTAATGGCTGACCCTGTATTTACTGTAAGCTACACCGGCGTAAACGGCGGCTTAGTATTCTGCGTAGCGGACGACCCGGGCATGCATTCTTCTCAGAACGAGCAGGACTCACGTCACTACGCAAAGGCTTCAAAAATCACAATGCTTGAGCCTTCAGACTCTCAGGAATGTAAGGAATTTACACGTCTTGCGTTTGAGCTTTCGGAGGAATTTGACACTCCTGTATTCATTCGCTTATCTACGCGTGTTTCACACTCACAAAGCCTTGTAGAGATTGGCGAGCGTAAGGATATTGAGCTTAAACCATACGAAAAAAATGTCGGCAAGTATGTTATGATGCCCGCAAACGCCGTAAAGCGTCACGTTGTTGTTGAGGAAAGGATTGCAAAGCTCAAGGATTTTGCTGAAGACTGCAGCTTTAACACCGTTGAAATGAATGACACCAAAATCGGTGTTATTGCATCGGGTATTGCATATATGTACGCAAAAGAGGCTCTCGGCGATAATGCAAGCTATCTTAAGCTCGGCATGGTTTACCCTATGCCGGAAAAGCTTATCCTTGATTTTGCGTCAAAGGTTGATAAGCTTTATGTCATTGAGGAGCTTGATCCAATAATTGAAGATCATTGCAAATCACTCGGTCTTGAGGTTTCGGGCAAGGACGTCTTCACACTTTTGGGAGAATACACTCCTACCATGATAAAGAGTGCAGTTTTGGGAACAGCTCCGGCAGAGCAGGCTGAAATCGAAGAAGCAATTCCTGCACGTCCTCCCGTTCTCTGCCCGGGCTGTCCGCACAGAGGCGTATTCTACGTTCTGAAAAAGCTGGGACTTGTTGTTTCGGGCGATATCGGCTGCTACACCCTCGGTGCAATTCCTCCTCTTGCCAGCGTTGACACAACAATCTGTATGGGTGCATCAGTTTCAGCAGCACTCGGTATGGCAAAAGCAAGAGGTTCGGAATTTAACAAAAAGCTGGTTTCGGTTATCGGTGATTCCACCTTTATGCACTCAGGCATAACAGGTCTTATTGATATTGTTTACAATAAAGGAAATAACACCGTTATTATTCTTGACAACTCCATAACAGGAATGACAGGTCATCAGGATAATCCTACAACCGGCTACACAATCCGCGGCGAGGAAACTAAACAGGTTAATCTCCTTACTCTTTGCAAGGCAATAGGAATAGAGCATGTATGCGTTGCCGACCCGTTTGATATTAAGAACTTTGAAAAGGTCGTTAAGGAAGAAACGCAGCGTGAAGAGCCTTCGGTTATCATTGCACAGCGTCCGTGTGCACTGCTTAAATCGGTAAGCTACACAAGTCACTGCAAAATTACCGAAAACTGCAAAAAATGTAAAATGTGCATGAAGCTTGGTTGTCCTGCAATTTCCGAGGACGGAGCCGGCGGAGTAAAGATTGATTTGACACAATGCAACGGCTGCGGCTTATGTATTAATGTATGTCCGTTTGATGCAATAGTAAAGGAGGGCTAAGCGATGACCAAGAAAATTATGATAGTCGGCGTAGGCGGTCAGGGAACGCTGCTTGCCAGCCGAATTTTGGGCAACACAGTTATTAATGAGGGCTATGACGTTAAGGTTTCCGAGGTTCATGGAATGAGCCAGCGTGGCGGAAGCGTTGTTACATATGTAAAGTACGGCGACGCTGTATACTCCCCTATTATCGACCGCGGAGAAGCGGATATTATACTTGCATTTGAAATGCTTGAGGCGTATCGTGCAATGCCATACCTCAAAAAAGGCGGAAAAATCATTGTTAACACTCAGGAAATCGACCCTATGCCTGTTATCACCGGTGCAATGAAATATCCTGAAAATATCGATAAAAAGCTGCAGGATAAGCTGGACGTTACGTTGGTTGATGCACTCTCCCTTGCCGAGGAGGCAGGAAATTTTAAAGCTGTTAACGTAGTTCTTATAGGCGTTATGGCAAAAAGCACCGATATTCCTTATGAAAAATGGGTTGAAACAATCAAAAATACCGTTCCGCCAAAATTCCTTGACGTGAACTTAAAAGCGTTTGATTTAGGCTATAAGCTTTAAGGAGGTTTAAAAATATGGCTATGTGGCAAAAAGAAATTGAAACAATGCCGCGTGAGGAGATTAAAAAGCTCCAAAGCGAAAGACTCGTGTGGCAGGTAAAAAGAATGTATGAAAACGTTGAGCTTTTCCGTCGGCGTATGGATGAAAAAGGCTTAAAGCCCTCCGACATTACCTCGGTTGACGATTTGCCTAAGCTTCCGTTCTCATACAAGCAGGACCTTAGAGACTGGTATCCCTACGGCTTGTTTGCCGTACCCACACATGATATTGTACGCGTGCATGCGTCCAGCGGTACAACCGGCAAAAAAATAGTTGTAGGCTATACTGAAAAGGACATTAAGGACTGGGATGACTGCGTAGCAAGAATGATGACCGCACTTGGACTTGGAAAGGACGATTTCGTTCAGGTTTCCTACGGCTATGGACTCTTCACCGGCGGCTTGGGTGCTCACGGCGGTGCGACTGCCATCGGTGCAACTGTTATTCCGATGTCATCAGGAAATACCCATAACCAGATTCAAACTATGGTTGATTTCGGTTCAACAGCTCTCTGCTGTACTCCCTCCTATGCACTCTATCTCGGAGAATCCGCCGAGGAGCTTGGCGTTACAGACAAGCTGCAACTGAAAGCAGGTATCTTTGGTGCCGAGCCTTGGACTGAGGATATGCGTCATGCGATTGAGGATAAGCTCGGTCTTAAGGCATATGACATTTACGGTCTGTCCGAAATTATGGGACCGGGCGTTGCCTGCGAATGTGAATATCAGGCAGGTATGCACGTTTGGGAGGATATGTTCATTCCCGAAATCATCGACCCTGACACCGGAGAGGTTCTCCCTTACGGAGAGCAGGGTGAGCTTGTTTTTACAACAATCACAAAGGAAGGCTTCCCTCTTATCCGCTACAGAACACGTGATATCTGTCAGCTTATCGCTGAACCATGCAAGTGCGGCAGAACTCATATCCGTATGAAAAAGCCTTGCGGTCGAAGTGACGATATGCTGATTATCCGCGGTGTTAACGTATTCCCATCACAAATTGAAGAGGTGTTAATGAGCATCGGCGGCGATATTACGCCTAACTATCAGATTGTTGTGGACAGAGTAAACAACACCGATACCTTTGATGTAAATGTTGAAATGAGCGAAAGCTTATTCGCAGATGACGTTAAATCAATCGAAAAACTTGAAAAATCAATTACACAAAAGCTGCGTGATGTTCTCGGCATAGGTGCTAACGTTCACCTCGTTAACCCGAAATCCATACAACGCAGCGAAGGCAAAGCTAAACGAGTTATTGATAACAGAAAATTATAAAAAGGAGTGATTTTATGCTAATTAAACAGCTTTCAGTTTTTACCGAAAATAAGCCCGGAGGCTTAGCACCAATAATTGAGACTCTCGGAAAAAGCAATATCGACATAAGTGCCCTTTCTCTCGCAGACACCTCCGAATACGGAATACTGCGTCTCATAGTTAACAATTCGGAGCTTGCCGTAACCGTTCTTAAGGAAATCGGCGTTGTCGTAAAGGTCACTGATGTTCTTGCTGTTGCGATGGACGATACTCCCGGCGGTCTTTCAAAAATATTGGAAATCTTTGTTCATAAAAACATAAACGTTGATTATATGTATGCCTTTGTAGGCTCTGTTAACAATAAAGCATTAATGGTTGTTAAAGTGTCCGAGCCGGAGGCAGCTGCAAAGGCTCTCGCAGATGCCGGAATAAGCACCGCAGAAGCAAAGGACATTTACAGAATATAAAATTACTGCATTATTAAAGCAAAAAAATGATAGAATCGAAATTTCGGCTCTATCATTTTTTCTTGCTGATGATATTAGCTGCTTTTTCTGTTTCTTCGGTAGACGCCCGGAGACATTCCGGTTTTTCTTTTAAATCTCCTGCCAAAATAATATACATCGTTATACCCGACAAGTGCAGATATTTCAGACAGTTTTTTATCGGTATTTTCCAGCATATGTATAGCCACTTCTATTCGTCTTGAGGTTATATATTCAATGGGAGATTCATCGAACATCTGTGCAAAAACTGCTCTATAATGCGATTCACTCAAATTTTCCATTGCTGCAAGATATGCAATGTTTATTTTTTTATGATAGTTTTCATGTATATACAGGATTGATTTCAGCAGACGTTTTTTTTCACCCAAGCCACTGATATGTCGTGAAAAAGTAATTAATATTTCAGTAAGCACCGTCTCTGTCATCTTCAGAAAATGCTCATCATTTATAACAAATTCGCGATACATTCTATTCCAGTATTCCACCAGGCTTGCGATTTGTCCGCAGCTGCATATGCAATTTGTAGGTATAGAAAAGCTCTGCAATAAATTTTCTGCATCTTTTCCTGTAAAGTGCATCCATAAATAATTAATTCCGTCGCCCTTTTCGGCATAATACACGTACTTTGTTCCCGGTTTCATAATAAGGAAGTTTCCCGCCGATATAGTGCTTTTAGTACTGTCAAATTCAATATTCATACTTCCTTTTAAGATATACATCAAATAAAAATCCTTCCGCACAGAACGTGTAGTAAAGCCTACACTGTCATCTACTGCTCCGACACAGTTTATGCACAGCTTCTTCGTCATGTCACACACATTCGCCATTCTCTCATACGGCACATTATAATACGTCTGCGTTTTCATCGCACGACCTCCAAATCATCGAATAGTACATTTTCTAAATTGTTTTGTTCATTGAAACGGTATTATATTTATTATAAAATAAAGATAATAGAAAATCAATACTT
The DNA here is from genome assembly GCA_017621875.1 of Clostridia bacterium. Taxonomy (GTDB): domain Bacteria; phylum Bacillota; class Clostridia; order UBA1381; family UBA1381; genus UBA1738. The sequence goes on along the minus strand of JAGASE010000020.1, from coordinate 7,347 downwards.
TTCACTAAAAGGAGGACTTATTTTATGAATTTAACGGTAAAACAAGTGTCGAGCCTCGAAAAAATCCGAGCATATGGAATTGGCAAAGTTAAAACTGTCTGCCGACGAACAATAATGGGCGGAGAAAGCTTTTCTTACCAGCTCGCAATTCAATCATCGGATAATACAGAACTGCATATGCAGGTTATTTCGCCGCTCAAAGACTATATAAAGCTTTACACAGTAAAAAATACAGTAATGGATTTTGCGGTATATGAGGACGCAGATGATGATTATATTACAAAAGAGCCGGGGCTTATGCCGGATATACTTATGCCGCTTGAGCTTGAGAGCGATTCGCTGCGACTTGTAAACGAGTCGGAAGCAATTTGGGTTAGCGTATCTGTCCCCGAAAACACCACATCAGGTGAATATCCGATAACTGTTTCAATTTCTTCGTCCGGCGAGTGTGAGGCAGCAGAAATAAAACAGACAATGATCCTTGATGTTATTGCCGCAACTGTTCCAAAGCAACATACAATATTTACGCAGTGGTTTCACGTTGACTGCATTGCTAATGTTCATAACGTTCCCATATACAGCGAGGAGCATTGGAGTTTAATAGATAAATATATGTCCCTTGCCTCCGAGCTTGGAATTAATATGATTCTTACTCCGATTATTACACCGCCGCTTGATACAGGTATCGGGCTTACCCGTCCCTGCACACAGCTTGTAAAAATAGAAAAGAAAGACGAAAGCTACAGCTTTGATTTCTCGCTTTTAAAACGCTGGACTACGCTTGCTGACAAAAATAACATCAAATATTTTGAGATGTCGCACCTGTTTTCACAGTGGGGACTTAAGTACGCACCAAATATAAAGATAACAGAAAACGGCGAAGAAAGTTATATGTTTGGCTGGCATGTAGACGCACAGTCCGATGAATACAGGAATTTTCTGAATCAGTTTTTACCTGCACTCATTGAATTTTGTAAGGCGGAAGGTATAAAGGAAAGATGTTGGTTTCATGTATCAGATGAGCCTTCAGCAGAGCATCTTCCGGCATACAAATATGCCTGCGACATTATAAAACCTTTGATAGACGGCTGCCCTACTCTTGACGCAATATCAAATTATGATTTCTATGAAAAAGGTCTTATACCCAATCCCGTTACAGCGACTGACCATATAGATGTTTTTATTGAAAACAATGTAAAAAACCAATGGGCATATTACTGCTGCGGTCAGTGCAAAAAGGTAGGAAACAGATTTTTAGCTATGCCGTCATACCGAAACAGAATACTTGGCTTACAAATGTATAAATATAACATAAACGGCTTTCTTCACTGGGGTTATAATTTCTACAATAACCAGCTTTCACGCAAAAGAATAAATCCGTATATCACTTCTTCAAGCGACAAAGCCTTTCCGTCAGGCGACCCATTCTCGGTATATCCGATAACAAACGGTGTTGTTCCCTCTCTGCGTGCCGTCGTTTTTAAAGAGGCATTAAACGATATTGAAGTCTGCCGTATGCTGGAGGGGTATATCGGACGCGATGAAGTTATTAACATGATTGACAGTGCAGCAGGAATGAATTTAACCTTTTCGGAATATCCTAAAAACAGTGAGTTTATTCCCTCACTCATAGAAAAGTTTGAGCAGATAATAAAATCACACATTAAAAATTAGACTTAAAAAAGTCAAAACCACCAGTAAACTGGTGTCTTGCACTGCCCCTAGAAGGGGCTATTACAGGCTTAGCCTCTGTAAGAGGCACTGAAAGTTTGACACCGCATTACAATTACAGGCAGCCGCTCACGTGCGGCTGTCTTTTTTGCCTACTTATTCTTGCTACCCGTAAACGGGTCTAATATTCTTTTAAGCGATTTGGTCTGATGCATAATCTTCTTCTAATTGATTCCTTATATAGCTTTCTATAACCTTTTTGTTTCTTCCAACCGTATCAACATAGTACCCTCTACACCAGAAATTTCTACTCCCATACTTATATTTTAAATTTGCATGTCTGTCAAATATCATTAGTGAACTTTTTCCCTTGAGAAATCCCATAAATTGTGCTATACTTATATGCGGTGGAATACTCACAAGCATATGTATATGGTCTTTACAGGCTTCTGCTTCTATTATCTCTACTCCTTTTTGTTCGCAGAACTTACGCAATATTTCTCCTATGTCTTTTTTCAACTGACCATATATTTCTTTTCTTCGATATTTGGGTGCAAATACTATATGATATTGACATCTGTAACTTGAATGTGCTGTGTGTTTAATTTCATTATTTGTTTTCTTTAACATTGTTAAAAACCTCCATGATATTTTTTAGTAATCCGGTCGCCAAACCATTTACTATTATATCATAGAGGTTTTTCTCATGCTAAAGCTTTTTCTCTTCCCCCAGTAGAACTGGGGGTTTATTTCCACGCCTAAAGGCACCAATAAGGCAAAAACCCAGAAACCGCATGGTTTCTGGGTTTTTGTTGGTCGGGATGACAGGATTTGAACCTGCGGCCCCTACGTCCCGAAAACGCTCTAAAGCCTTATATATAGCAGTTTTTGCTCTTTTTAGCCCTTTTCGCTACATTCAATATACTCTTTGGACATTTTATCTCCACTGTTTCCGTCTGTTACATTCCTAACTGTGGGATAACATGTGGTCAAAATAATTATCAACAGTATGACTAACTAAATAGAATTATAACACATACTGTGCGAAATTGCAATAGTACAAGGCAGAATTGCCCGTGTAAGACAATAGAATGAATTGAGAAAAAATTACTAGGGAATTATTCTTAAAAGCCTTAGAAGATATTTTTGAGCCAATTACACCAAAACTTTCCCTGTCCATCATATCAAAATATGATACACATTAATCAAAGAAAAGGCGGAAGGAAAGTCTCTCCGTATTAAACTTCATTTTTGCTAGTATATCCTAATCTAAAATAAGAAATACTATACAAAAACTACGGAGATAATAAATGTCAAAAAACAACTATTTTAAAGGGTGGTACTTCAAATGCTCAGCAAATGATAAAACGATTGCTTTTATTCCGGCATACCATCGTAGTAAAGGAATAGAAACTGCCTCATTGCAAATTATAACGGATAAAGAAGCATTTAATATAGAATTTGACTCACTACAATACTCCGAAAAACCGTTGTGTGTGAACATAGACAAATGTGTTTTCTCTGAAAATGGCATAAAACTAAATATTAAAAATGAAAAGCTGTCGATTAGCGGACTGCTTCGATTTAGATGTATTTCTCCAATTAGATATGATATTATGGGACCATTTCGTTTTGTCCCATTTATGCAATGCAGACACGGTGTTTACAGTATGCGGCATATGGTTGATGGACAAATCACTGTTAATGGTCAGCAGCTTAATTTTAAAAACGGACAGGGCTATATCGAAGGCGATAGCGGTAGTTCTTTTCCGGATAGATATATATGGACGCAAAGCTGTTTTGAAAATGGTTCGATTATGTTGTCCGTTGCAGATATTCCAATGCTTGGTTTCCATTTCACAGGAATTATCGGTGTAGTTTTGCTTGACGGGAAAGAATACAGAATTGCCACATATCTTGGAGCAAAATTAAAACATATTGGAGAAAACACTGTAATGGTCAAGCAGGGTGCTTATGAACTCACAGCCAAACTAATCCATAAAAACTGCCAGCCGCTGTATGCTCCTGAAAATGGCAGAATGAGCAGAATTATTCACGAAAGTGCATCCTGCATCGCATATTACAACTTTTCTTGCAAGGACAAACTATTGTGCGAATTTACCAGCAATGGAGCAAGTTTTGAATTTGAATACAACAAATAATGAGAAGAACTTTGCACTAACCAAAGAAACCTATTCTGTCAAATGTATTGATATAATAAATATTAACAGAAATCACATAATAAAAAAAGGAAGTGCTTTATAATTGGAATTTATTAAGGTTATTCTAACTTCTACACTGTCAGTGGTATCGCTGTTTGTGATTGCAAAAATAATGGGACACAAACAAATGGCACAGCTTGATTTTTTTGATTATATTACAGGTATCACCATCGGCTCAATAGCAGCAGAGCTTGCAACAGAATTGGAAGCACCGTGGAAGCCTCTTATTGCAATGATAATCTATGGTCTTGTTGCACTTGGGCTAACGATACTTGCACATAAATTTCCTAAAACCCGTAAATATGTCAACGGAACACCAACCATTGTTATGGACAATGGAAAGCTATATCGTGAAAATATGAAAAAGGCAAAGCTTGAGCTTTCTGAATTTATGGTTTTGTGTAGACAGGAAGGATATTTCAATATAAACGATATTGAAACTGCAGTTTTTGAGTATAACGGCAGAATTACAATTTTGCCCAAAAGTGAAAAAAGACCGCTTACTCCGGAGGATATGAATATTACCCCCGAGAAAGCGGAAATATGCACAGAGATTATTATGGACGGTCGTATTTTGCATGAAAATTTGAAAAGGCTTGGACTTGATTTGACATGGCTTGATAAACAATTAAAGAAGCAGAAATATGATAATGCAAAAGAGATATATTTAGGAATATGCGATAAAAATAATAACCTCACTTTATTTCCGTCAAACTAATTCTTACCTTTATCATCCTTTGCCTCGCATATCGCTCTTTGCGTCGCAATAGTTGCCAATGTGTCTCCTAATTGGACAAGAACGGTAGCAAGCAACGTTGTTTCTTCAATGTTTAACTTGCTGGAAATCGCATTAGCCACTGCAGTTATAGATGCGGTTAATCGACAAGAATTCATTATACTACCTCCTGATAATTCTATAAAAAGTACCTTAGCATATATTTTATTCAAATAGTAATCTTTAATATATGATATGAAAGAGGTAAAGAGTGAGTTACTCAACAATATCCATTTTACCATATCAAAAGATGATACGCCTTAATCAAAGAAAAGCGGAATCGAGAAATCGGAAGAAATCTCGGTTCCGCTTGTTTCATTTACGGCAAAAATCCCGGCATGATTTTATATCGGTTAACGCCATGATTTGTTGAACGAATTAAAATGTCTTCGGAGATTGTTGCAAGAAGTTTCTTTGTGAATGTGCCGTAGCCAAGATAACCGTCAAGATTTATATGCGATATAACAACCCAATCTGTGTCAGGCTGTCTATTGGCAATATAATACTTGATTAAAACGGTTACTCCCTCAATACAATTCTCGGGAAGCATCTCATGTAGCTTATGCAGAATTGAATCAGGGATTTTGACTTCTTCTTCACGAAGAGGTCCAAGCTCAATGGCATCGGATATAATTCCGTCAAACCGTATTATCCAACCGTTTATAGTATCAGTATCATAAATGGATGTATGAAATTGCTCAACCTTTCTTCGCCAAGCCTTTTCAAAATCCTTTAAATAATCATTTGTTTTCTTGATTGCAGCTTGGCTTACCTTGTCAGGATTCTTTTTTACATAAGATACAATGTTCGCTATATGCCTGCAAAGCCACCCTTTGCCGTTTTTATCAACAAGCTCGGGGAATTCATCATGCAACGCACGAAAATCGGTTATATATTGCCAATCCTCTAAAGGTTTGGCAATTTTCTTATCCGGCACACTGCACCATGCACGGATTGCCCTTTCTGCACGCTTTATATCTGTATTTCCTTTTTCATCAAACATATATCCTCTTGCAAGAATAGTAAGGACTCTGTTAAATCCGGTTAAATCCTCAAACATTTCCAAGGTAAATCTACCAAGATAACCATAATCCGTCTTGCTATGTGAATTGTATTCGGGGAAATTTATATAACTTAAAAATTCTTCTCTTTCGTTAATCATAAATCATCCCTCCTGACCTTTAATGCGTTTTTGGATACACAATCAATAAGCACATCCCACATAAAGCCTCGTTTACCAAGTGCAACAGCATATTTGACAGCATCCGCAGGCTTAATAATTTTCTCCAAAATCTCACGGCATTTTTTTGCAACTGCTTCACGGTAACTGTCAGAGGCAAGTTTATTTACATAAGCATCTGTCATAACAACCATATTCTCGGTGTCGCCGTCACGGTATAACTGCCTTGACGATTCTATGGAATTGGCTTCTCTTATGTCCAGAATTAAATCGTTTAAAATTCTGTAACCGCTGAAAGAGAAATCAGACAGAATATCAAAATATTCTGTAAGTTCCGGCAACCACTCAGAAAGAAATGCTTCCCGGTCTTCTTTTATCATAAGATGCCAATTCTGCTCAATCATAGCCTCATGAATTTTTTGTAAATGCTCATCACTTATTTTAGAAAATTCTGCATACAAGACATCTGCATCAAAATCTTCATCCTTGCCTTGTGAAAATAAAATTCTGTCAATGTCCTTATACCTCTTTTTTGTCTGTATATCAGCACGGCTTACCCTGATTCTCCTTAACACCTCATCGTATTCCGAAATCAAAGTGTTGACATCATCCAAAATACCTGTATCAAGTTTTTCTTTCCAATCATCTCCTGCGGCAAAATTAAAAAGTTTATTGTCTGGAATTGTCTCGGCTTTAATCTTCGGTATGCCATCTTTAAGCATTTTTGCATAGTATGGAAGCTTTTCTACATTGGAATCAATTTCATCCCAATTTGTATTTTCAAAGAATTTATTTAACTTGCTTTTTGCATCGGTTACTCCTTTGCTAACATTTTCAAGCAGTCTCTTATAGGTTAAAAAGATACTTCTTTGCCTTTTGGATTTTCCTAAGTATTCTGATAAATCAGGTTTAATTCCTGTTTTGGCAGAATCAATTTCAAGTCCCGTTAAAATTGCAAGAGTCTCAGCCTCTTCACGGCATTTCTGTCGTTCCTCGCTGGTAGAGTTTTCGTTATATGCAATAACGCTGCGGTCAAATGCTGCATTGGAAATCTGACCTACCCGTGATGAAAATGTATTTTTTACCGTTTCAAATCTTGCTTCCCAATCATTTGCATCGCTTAGCAAAGGCTCGGCTGACGGAATTTTCAAAAATGGCATGTTGTTTCTATCTTCAAAGGAGCCTTCAAATTCATAGTTTCTTTGTACACATATATTAACAATAGGATCAGCAATAGTTTTTATCATATCGCCATCATAATCCGCACCGCCAAGTCTTTCGGCGGCAAACATTTCAGAATCTACCATAACAACATCGCTGAGATGCCCTAAATAATGTTCGCGCATTCTCTTAATTTCTTTCATAAGCTTAAGGATAATTTCCTCGTTTCGAGCAATATGCGGATTACGAAGAAGCGTGCATAATGCATCAACTTCATAAGCTGCCTGTGGTGCATAGAATGACTGATCAGGGAAACGGTCACTCATAAGAGTGGCGTA
>JAGASE010000019.1 GCA_017621875.1 Clostridia bacterium | reverse complement strand
TCAGTCGGTCATTTTTTGCGGACAGTTCATACATGCTATCCTTTTCTGTTCTCTGCTCCTGCGTTTGCTCTCGTTTGATTTCTCCCTCCGTATCTTCTTGGCACAAGCAGGACAATACCTTGATGCACCAGAGCCCGGGACATATTCAACGCCGCACACCGTACAATTTTTAGCGGGCATTGCTGCCCACCGTTTTGTAGGTATGATATGTAATTCATCGACAAAGCCGATGAATTTATAGTAAATCTTGATTTCCTGCTTCACTGTTCCGTCTGCCATCTTCTCACGCTCCGAAACAAGTATCTTGTCTATGAGTGCGTTTATAACTGTTGCATCCAGTTCTTTTAAGCCTTGATAATTTCGGATAAGGGCGAGGAAGTCACGGATTCCCCGTGATTTCTCGTAGCTTTCATTAAGAGTTTCCGTCACCTCTTTCAGCCTTGCTTCAATTTCAAGCTGCTCTTTCTGGTATTTCCCCGACATCATCTCAAAATTCCGCTCGGTAATACGCTCCATGACCTTATCCTCGTAGAGAGAGGAAAACAGCCTGTCCAGTTCCGCAAGGCGTTTGTTCAGCTTCTTACGTTCTTTCTCTAATGCTTTCGCCCTGCTCTGGTCTGTTTCCGTGAGCCGCTTTTCTATGGCCCTGACCGCCTTTTCATCATTCACTGCCATATCCGCAAAACAGTTGATGTCGGCAAGAACGGCATTGAATAAATCCCTTGCTTCTATATTGTGGGCACTACACTCGCTTCTTCCGTTTCTTGCATAATTATTACATGAATACTGTACACAGTCGATAATCTCTGGGCGTTTCCTCCTGTGTACGTTCATTGCCCGCAGAGCACATCCGCAGTCCACACACTTGATAACGCCTGCAAAAATATTTACAAATCCTCCCTTGTTCTGTGGAAGCCTACGACTTGTAATAAGCTGTTGGACAATATCAAATTCCTCCTGCGTGACTATTCCCTCATGGGTATTGGGTATCACTTCCCATTCTTCGGGCAGCTTAGAGGGGCGTTTCTTGCTTTTCATATTGGCGGCAATCCGTTTGTAGCCTACAAGATTTCCCGCATATATCGGGCTTCTTAAAATGCTCCTCACGCTGTTCCCACTCCAAATATAGCGTTTGTCCTCGTTCCCCTCAAAATGACGTTCAAAGCCTGTTTCGCCACGCTCCGCCGCATAAGCGGCAGGGCGTAGGATATGCTGTTTATTAAGATGTCTGCAAATTTTGGCAACTCCATTCCCTTTTAATGCAAGGTCGAATATCTCTTTTACAACATGTGCCACTTTATCATCTATCAGCAGATGGTTGTGGTCGGCAGGGTCTTTGATATAGCCATAAGGGGCGGTAGTTCCCATGAATTTCCCCTGTTGAAACCTCGCCCGATATGCCGATTTTATCTTAACAGATATGTCAGCGGCATACATTTCGTTTAAAATGTTGCGGAAAGGCGTGATGTCCATAGCAGATTTATTCAAGGTATCTACGCCGTCATTGACCGCTATATACCTCACGTTATGCTCTGGGAAGAAAACTTCCAGATATAACCCACAATCAAGATAGTTTCTCCCCAGACGGGATAAATCTTTCGTAATCACGCAGTTTATCAGACCGCTTTCAATGTCTTTTATCATATTCTGGAAACTTGGTCTTTGGAAATTTGTACCAGAATAACCATCGTCCACATACGTTTTTGCTATGTGCCATCCCTGCTTTTTCACATAATCCGTGAGGATGGATTTCTGTGTCGCAATGCTCGCACTCTCGTTATCCGTACCATCGTCTTTAGATAAGCGGCAATAAATGCCGACTAAATAGATTTTCTTTTCTTCTTTGATTCCTGCCATACTGTAAAACCTCCGTATCTGTCCTATCTGTTTTCATGTCCCATTGCGTACATTCTAAGCGGACAGCCCCTCATTGTCGAAGGTGTCGCCCTCGGCAATCTTCTTCCGAATATCCTCGGAGATAATCGGGACAAACGCTTCTGTAACGGTCTGTGTGCCGACATATTCACGGCTGATTATCATCTGCACTGGTGCTTTTGGCACGATACGCTTTCTCTTTTTATCTGCTTTCTTATCCTCGCCCATACTTAAATCTTCCTTTCCAGACAGGGCAGGGAAGAGTTTGGAAATGTCCCCGCCCTGCCAATCAGATACCATTAATCCTCGCTGTTTAATTCTTTCTGTAATGCTTTAAGGAGTGCCGCCGCTTCATCAGCGTTCAGCGTGATTCCCTTGCCGCACTTTTCACGGTTCGGGGAAAAGCTGCGGATGTCATACTTCGGCTCTTTCCCATTCCATGAAATGAGATTGATTTCCTTTGTGTAGCCACTGTCGCCCGTAGACAATACTGCGATTTCCTTTACGATTTCATACTGGATTTCTCTCATTCTCCATACCTCAACTCTCTGTATTTACTTCCCGAAAAAAGAAGATTAGCGGCTGTCACGGTTGCGTTTCCTCTGCAACTCACGCTCCAAAAGTTTGATGATGGTTTCCTCCATCTGCTTCGGCGTTGTGTTCTTCGGAAAGTATTTTTTCAGCTTGCTTGTGTTGATTTTCAAGGTTTCTTTCTGGTTGCCCTTTTCCTCCGTCATAATCGCAAATATCGTATCCATGTCAAGCCGCCCGCTCTGGCTTAACTGTTTCATCCGCTGTGCCTGTGAGAGTGAGGGCGTTGCTTCTTCGCTCTCCATCGTGGCAAAGAGGTTTTCCTGCTCGTCTTTCTTCAAGAAGGACAGTTCCACCGCAGGCGTGAGGGCGATTTTCCCCTCGTCCACCATCTGCAAAATCGGCGGTATCAGTTCCGTCAGGCGGATAAAACGCTGCACGGTCATCCTGCCCACGCCGAAGCCCTGTGCCACCTTGTCGTCCGTCCGCAACTTCGTCACAACTTGTGACGAGGTTAAGTCTGTGCGGAAACCCTGCCGCTTCATGGCTTCGGATTTCATCTTGTAAGCAAACGCCCGCTCCGATGGCAGGATATTCTCACGCTGCAAATTGCTGTCTACAAGGGTGATGATGGCTCGGTCACGGTCTAAGGGCAGGACAAACGCAGGCACGGTATTTATCCCTGCAAGTTCGGACGCACGGACACGCCGCTGTCCCGCAATCACTTCATAACCGTTCCCGTCCTCTTTCGGGCGTGTGATTATCGGCGTGACAATGCCAAATTCCTTAATGCTTTCCGCTAACTCTGACAGCGTTTCATCCTCCACAACATGAAACGGATTGTCGGGAAACGGGTATAAATCTTTGGTCTTTAACACCTTAAAATCCTGTTTCTTCATTCACTTTTTACCTTTCTCTTGATTTGTTTCTGCCTGTTCTCTGTAATTCTTCCAACACTTCTGGCGGTATCTTTGAGAGCAGCCGCCCCATCTGCTCGTTGGTTCTCTGCAATTCAAATATCCTCTGGTTGGCTTTCTGCACCTTTAATTCCTGCTCGTACTTTTCATCACGCATACGCCCTGCATAGTCGGCTTCCTGCCCGATTTGCTCCTTTAAGCTGTCGATATACGCCTGCTGTCTGCCGATTTCCTTAGAGAATTTCTCCACTTCGGGCAGCCATGCGGCAACCAGTTCCAGAGCCTTGTCACGCTTTTTCCCTGCGTTAAAGGCGTTGATGTCGGACAGGGCAGACACGATTTCCCCATACTGCTTATCAAGCCTGCCGCCCAACTTATAGAGCCATGTGGGGACGTGTTTCCGCTTGGTTTCCATCGAAGATTGACCTCTCTCAAGCTGATTCCAACGTGAGGACATCCGCTCATGGTAGGCGGTCTGCCACTCCGACAGGCTCTTTTGATTGCCTAAAATTGTTTTGGCGGACAGCTTATTGTCTGGTGTAATCGGCACAAAGCAGAGGTGCATATGGGGCGTTCTCTCGTCCATGTGGACGACTGCGGAGAGGATATTCTGCTCCCCGACACGCTCCGAAATGAAATCCAGAGCCATCGTAAAATACGCTTTCTGTTCTTCGGGCGGTAACTGGTTCATAAATTCTGGTGAAGCCGTGATGAGCGTTTCCACCATCATCACGCTGTCTTTCCTTGTCCTGCACCCTGCTTCGGCTACCTTTCGGTTAATCTCTTTCTTATAGGTGTACTTTGGCGGTGCGACAAGATGATAGTTATTTTTAGAGCGTTCCATGTCGATATCTGGGTTGCTTTTGTAGGCTTCTTTCTTCCGCTCGTTGTGGCGTTCGCAAGCCGCAACGCCGCCCGCTTTGCGTTTCTGGAAACGCAGGATTGCATAGGGCATAATCCATCATCTTCCTTTCTTCGGCGGGTAACTGCCCTTTGGGTGACAGCGGTGACGGTGGTGACGGCAGTTTTGGGATGCCCCCTGCCGATTGCCGTAACTGTCACCCTTATCCCCTGCATGACGGTCATGACGATGGTGACGGTGTTTTTGGGATACTCCCTCGCAAGAGCTGTAACCGTCATGCCGCCGTTCTTTTATCCGAAGCCGCAAGGCGTAGGATAGCAGGGCGTAAGACCTGCCATAAGGGAATCCAGAGGGAACGTCTGGCACACGGCTCTTTGCAGGGCAAAGTGTAGTGTGTTACACCCTGTAAACGCAGTCGGAAAAATCGGAGAGATTTTTCTGACCGCAGGGGTGATTTTACACGCCCGAAAAGGGCGGGTGAATCCCACGCCTGCATTTTGCGTTTGCGGGGTGTTCTCCCGTAGGGATGACAGTGGCAGGGTATCCTAAAATCACTGTCACTGCCGTCACCGCTGTCACCCGCAGGGCAGAGCCGCCAACTTTACATGGCTTTAAGCGTCAATGACAGTAACAGGGGGTATCCCAATATCGCTGTCACCGCCGTCACCGCTGTCACCCGCCCTCCTTGCAAGGGCAATCTGCCTGCCGTCTTTCCTGCGGCTGTACTGGTAGCAGATACGGTTCTCGCTTAAAAATGTGGTGTGATATTCATTCAGCCATTTCGTAATCACCGTGGGTATGGTTTCCGTTTCCCCCATAGCGGCTAACAGCTCCGTTGCCGTGCCTGCCCATTCTTCCTTATCCCTCATAAAATCCACCAACCGAAAAAGGACATCTGGTATCGTTTCTTTCGCAAGCTGCTCCTGCGTTTTCCTCTCCACAAGTTCCCAACTGCAATCACGGAAACGGAGCGTGTATTCCTGATAGGGCGTGTCCCTGCCCGTTACATACAGCTTGGCGGTGTCAGATGCCCGTTTCTCCTTTTCCAGAACAAAGGTAGCGTCCGCACTCCCCGTTAAGCCTGTCGTCCCAGACACCTTGTTGAACACATCGCTGTCATTCTGCTTTCGGATGTGGTGTACGACAATGACCGCCAGAGAGTGCCTGTCGGCAAAATCTTTGATTAGGGAGATGTCCCCATAGTCGCTTGCATAGGCGTTGTCTTTTGAAGCTGTACGGACTTTCTGCAAGGTATCAATGACAATGAGCCTGCTGTCTGGATAGTCTTTCAGATAATCCTCAAGCTGCACGATAAGACCGTCTGACAGCTTGCAGCTTGCCACGGCAAAATGAAGCCGCCCGCTCGCTTCGTCCGTCAAACGGAACAGCCTGTCCTGTATGCGGCAGAACGTGTCCTCAAGGCAGAGGTAAAGCACATCGCCCTCCATTGTCGTCATGTCCCATAAGGGGATTCCCTGCGACACGCATAAGCACAGCTTCAGCATGAGCCAGCTCTTGCCTATCTTCTGTGAGCCGCAGAACAGCGACAAGCCTGTGGGGATAAGGCTGTCCACCACAAAGGACGGCTTCTCAAGCGGCTCATAAAGGAGCGTTTCGGCGTTGACTGTCTGTAACTTCTGCATGGGTTTCCTCCTTTCGGGCAGTTATCTTGTTTTTGTTGCACATAGGCGTTGACCTCCTTAAAAATAGATTTACTCCCACGAAAAAAGTGAGAGTATGTAATACCGCCAATCCCACACAAATAAAAAACAGATTTCTTTTTCGGGCGGTGTCGGTCATGGTTGGAGATATTTCCTCATTTCCGCTTTTACTTTCTTCTTTGCAACAGCAACGGATTTCTGTATTGCAGAAGCGGTGCAATGCTCCATAGCGGCGATTTGGTAAAAATTGAACTCATACTCGTAGTAGAGCAGGAAACGTCGCCTTTGTATCTCTGGCAGTCTGTCAACCGCCTTACAGAGCAGTTCCGCCCGTTCTGCTTCAATCATTTGTTCCTCAATGCTCTTAGGCAGCTTTAACGCCCGCCTGTTCAGCGTTTCGTCCCATACTTCCGAAAACTCCCTGTGCCGCTCGTCCCATTGGAGAAGATTCCTGTTCCTGCGTTCCATCTGCCGAAATTCAAAGAATAACTGCTCGGATACTTCCAGTTCGTGGTGTTCCCCCTGCCCGTCCTTAAAACTGATAAAATACCTTATACCGCTTTCCGTGGATTCCTCCCGAAGCGTGTACGCCTTAGCTTTATATGCCATCCCGTTTTCCTCCTGCCAAAAATAAGCGGGGAGATTCCACTCCCCACCCAGTAGCCCGCAGAATAATGGGATGTATTAGACGCTTACAAAATTTTCCGAAGCTTCTTCCGCAGATGGTCTAACCTCGCATAGATGGCACCAGTCGTCAAATGCACAAGTGGGGCAATCTCCTTTGTGGAATACCCCTGCATTTTCAGCAGGACGATTTTCAAGGTACGCCCGTCCACCGTGACTAATACTTGATAGAGATTTTCGCTCTCAATCTCGTCCAGTAACTCCGCAACTGTATTCACCTCCGCTTGCCGCTCCCTGTCTGCCATGTCCTCAAGGTATTCCGCAACGTCATTCGTCCATCGGTAAAACCGCCTGTTGGAATTGAAGTCTGCCCTGTCCGCTATGCGTATCTGCTCAATGGTCACTTCATCAACGCCGCACTCACGCAGCAGCTTTTCCTCCGCTTCTTTCCAGATACGCCATTTCCTGTCCTCCCGTCCGTGGTTGTATGCCATTCTTTCTTCCTCCAATCAGAATTGATTGAGAGGGCAGAGAAAAGCCCCCTCATTTTCCCAAAGGAAAAAACAAGGGGGCTGAACGCCTTAAATTTTAATTTTCTATTATCTTTCTTAGTTTTCTTAGGATTCTGGCTTTGCGTTTGTTCACAACGCTCTGGGTTATGCCTAACCTCGCCCCGACTTCACGCTCGGAAAGTCCGTCAAAAAAGATTGCCTGTATCAACTCCTGCTCACTATCCGACAACAAAGGCAGGGCGGCTTTCAGCCTGTCCACCATAACAGCATTGACAACGGTTTCCGCAATGTCCGCCGCTTCATCAGCGATAAAGTCCAGAGGATTCCCCTCGCTGTCCGTAAATCCGTCCAGAGATAGCAGGCTGTTCCTCGCATCTAATTTTTGCAGGTAACGCCACCGCTCCCTGTCACGGTAGAAGTCCGCATATTGCTCCCTTACGACTTCAAGCAGACAACCTTGGACGGGGATAAACAGCTTGTCCATATATCCCTTGTCGGCTTGCCTGCGGCGGCAGAAATCCGTATAGGACAGTTCCACATAGCCGCCGCTTTCTTTGATATATACTTTTCTTGGTGCGTATTTCACCGCTAATACCTCCAATCTGAATTTTTGAAATGTAAAAATCCAGATGGAGAGGCGGGGAGCGGCAACGCACACCAGAAACAGCCCTGCGGCACTTTCCAACAAAAAACGACAAAAGAAAAACCGCAAAGGCTCTGTGACCTTCACGGTTATGGGAAATACAAATTCTGTTGTATGGAGATTGTACTTCTACTTTCAAGGTGAGAAGTACCGCTGCACTGGCAGAAATTTTTTTAACTGGTTTCCTGCCGTTCTCTGATATGCTATGTATTGATAAATTTTACTTCGTATGAGCAGATGAATAACCGCCCGAAAAAAGGACATAAAAAAATCCCTCCAAATTTAAAAACAAATTCAGAGGGTAATTTAGGGTATAACAAAATAACCCACCCGAATATCGTTTTTTTTATTTGGTGAGTTTGTTCTTTCAAATACGAAACAAATGCTC
>JAGASE010000018.1 GCA_017621875.1 Clostridia bacterium | reverse complement strand
TGTGCCTGACTTCCAAGCTGCGAACTTATATGTTGAGCCGTCCTTGAAGCTTTCAGCATTGAAGCTTGAGTAGCTTGAAGACTGCTTCGGAGCTGCAGTAGCTTCTGTAGCATCAATTACAGGAGTTGTTGACAGAATTTCATATCCGCCAAGTCTGTTTGTTCTGCCGTTGTACTCTTCAGCTGTTGTAAGAGTTTCAGCATCGCTTGCATCCTGAAGAGCAATCTTTGTGATTTCCTGTGAAGATGTTCTTACTGTGTACTCAACTACACGAGCAACAGCCTTATTGTCTGAATCAGCCAGATAATCTTCAACACCTGAAACTGTGTTTGTTCCAAAGCCAGAAATCTTTACGCTTGAAGCGATTTCATAAGTCTTTGTTGTACCATCAGCAAGCAAGAGCTTGAGCTGGTCGTTTGAGTTGATTGTAAGAGCGATAGCCATCTTTGTTGATGAACCGTCTTTCTCTGTTGAGTAAATTCTGCCGAACGGATCAAGTGTAGCAGTATATGTCTCACCAACTGTAAGTGAGCCAAGACCTGTTACATACTCATATGCTGTTCCATCGATTGAATATGTTTCTTCGTCAGTATCCTTAGCTGTTACCTTACCTGAAACTGTGTCGTTTGTAGCAAGGATTGTGATTTCCTTAGGATCCTTCAAAGTAGTATCTGTGTTATTCTTAAAGTCAGCCTTGTAAGCGATGATATCGTCCTTAGCAAGAGCTGTAAGTTCAACTTCGCTGCCGTTCTTTGTAACAGACATGATTGTGTCGCCATCTTCGATAGCTTCATCTGTGATTACGATTTCATCATATTCAGTAGCTACAGCTTCCTTAGTGATGATTGTAACAACAGTTTCGCTGTTTTCATATTCAACAGCTGCAACCTTACCTACATTGTAGATGTCAACCAAAATCTTTTCGTAGCCTGTAGTTTCATCACCATCAATAAGAGTGATTGTTCCAACAGCGTTTCCGAGAGTGTTATCAAGAGTTGTCTGAGCGATTGTAAGCTCGTCACCTACTTCAGCTACTGTATCATCACTCGCAAGGGCGATTGCAGTCTGCTCAACACCGTTTACATATATAGCAACGTTGTCTGCTAATGTGTAGTATCTTGAACCAAATCTTACCTTCTTGTTAGATGCAGTGAACTTATTAGTAGCACCTAAGTCCTCCTGGAGAACATAGTCTGCTGCGTCAAAAGTCTTTGTATCTGTCTTGCCTGTTGTAGCAAAGTATACAAGGTGGAAGTCACCGAAGTCATCTTCTGTGATGATAGCCTTACCTGACTGATGAAGTGCATCATTTACATTAAGACCATCAAGCTTTACTTCTACAGGGTTGTAGTCGTAGTCGCTTGCTGCAGTAATCTTCTTGCCTGCATCGCCCCACCAATCAGCCTTAGTGATTGTAACCTTAGCTGTATCTGCGTCGAGACCGTCACTTGTTGCTGTAGCAGAGATAGTACCTGTTACAACATAACCGTCAAACTTGTCAGAAAGAAGTGTCTTGAACTCGCCAACCTTTGTAGAACCGTCGAGCTGAGTATATGAGTTACCTGTGATTGAGTACTCATAAACGCCGAGCATCGGAGTCTGAAGTGCGTTCCAGATCATCTGAGCAACCTGACCTCTTGTCAAAGCTACGTCGTTACCAACTGCTACGCCCTTGTTGATACCTGTTGAAGCTGCCATGTTTGTGTAGCCTGTTGGGTATCCGCCATTTGTCTTAGCGTACTCGCCGTAACCTGCGATAGATGTGAGCATTACACACATCTGAGCATATGTAACGTTGTCCTGTGGAGCAAATGTTGTTGCGTCCATACCTGAAATGAAGCCCTGAGCAACACCTACGTTGATGTAGCCTGCAGCCCATGAAGCCTGTGTGTTTACATCAGCAAACTGTGATGTACCAGCTGAAGCCTTTGCATCTTCTGTCATGTTCAATGCACCAACGATCATTGTTGCAGCTTCTGCTCTTGTGATTGTTCCTTCCGGCTTGAATACGAATGTTCCGTTCTCTTCGTAACCAGTAATGATTCCCAAAGAAGCAAGAACATCGATTGCTTCTGCATTAGCGTGTGTATCTGCTACATCTGTAAAGCTTGATGCACTTGCAAATGTGCTGATTGACATAGCTAAAGCAATAACAGCGGAAATTACTTTTTTGAAATTCTTCATAATTTCAAATCCTCCCTTTTTTCTATTTTGAAAGGGTGTCTTCTGTATTCCGAGTGCACCCTTTCTTTTCCACTTCGGAATTTTCCGGCGTTAAGCCCCGCGAGAAACGCAAGTCTTAACTATGCATTGATTGTACCACTGATTTTGCGGCATGTCAATGCAATTTTTGCAGTTGTAATATAACTGTAAAATTGGTGTTAAACAAGAATATTTATGTAATTTTACATTAATTTTGTAACATTAGCAAAATATTCACGCCTTACGGTTATCTTACAACCATACATCATTAATTTTACTATTTTATTTGCCAAATGTCAAGTTTTTTGTGCAAATTAGGCATTTTGTTTTTATTGCAGAGGGTTTTTAGTGCATTTTTTATTGAAATTCACAAAAGGAGCGATACTGCGCCGCTCCTTTCGAGTTTTTGATTTGTCAGGACACCGTCCCTTGCATAGATATATATAATAGGAAGAAATCCTCTACGACTCCTTTTTACAGGCGTCAAGCCGCACAATTCCGATAACAACAGATGCAAGAGTGAACACCTCGCAAAGCGTTCCGCCTATCGACCTTCTTATTATATTATATATAAGCCACGATGGCGAATTTATGAGTGCAGTTGCTCTGACATTCTTTGCCGACTTCATGCCAAAGCCGATTGTCGCCGCAACCATACCGATAATCGGCAAAAATTCGATAATGAAATTCGCCGCGGTTTTTTCCATTCCGAACACCGTAAAGGCGAGTATGTAGCTCACAACAAACAGCCCCGAAAACAGCCATACCCAAAAGGTATTATATGCCCCGAATTTCTCCTTGTTCGAGAACACATACGCCCTTGCAACACCGATTCCGTTCACAATGCTTCCTATTAATATACGCCCCTCGGCAAGTCCTAAAAGCAGATAATGTATCGCAAAAAGCAGTGCTCCGAAAAGCTGCATCACAATTAGGTGCCTCTGTTTTTTCTGTTGGAAGGACAAAACATTTATCGCCATTCCAAGTATACCTATCACCTGTGCAATGATTTCCATTTACATTCCCCTTTTTATGCCCTGATTTTCTTTATAATGTCCTCTGCGATTTTTGCCTGAAGTGCAAACATTTCCTCAAAAAGCGGTGACGGCAGCTTCGCAGGCGGCAGAGTTTCCAACGAAAATACACCGCCGAAATTTATATCGCCCAGTGCCTTTGCAAATTCGTCCCAGTCGATAATTCCGTACTGCGGCATCAAATGTAAATCCCAACCGACCTTGTTATCATGCACGTGCAGTACCCGAATTTCGCTGCCCATTTCACGTACAGCGTCGCCCAGTGACAGCTCCTGCTGATACACCGATACATGTCCCGTATCAAGGCAGATTTTGAAATGCTCGTCATTAATCGTTTTCACAAACCGTAATATATCCGCCGGCTTTGCAAGCGAAAACTTAAGCATCGGCATGTTCTCAAAGCAAATTGTGACGTCATATTCCTTCGCCGTTTCCAAAAGCTCACGCATGAACACCAGATTCATGTCCCATGTTTTTTGTGCATCTTCGGTGTCGATTTCCTGTGTGCCATACGGCATAATCGGGTGGATTACCCAGTTTTTACAGCCCAGCACCGAGGTCATACGGATGGATTTTTTCATTTTCTCCATGCGTTCACTTCTGTCCTCATCAGTAAAATCCCTCGCCGGCCAACGCCACGGACCGTGAACCTGCGAAATCTCCATTCCCGCAGCTTCTATCAGCTCCCTCTCGTGCAACAGCATTGCGTCCGAATCCTGCTGTGATGCTGTGTAGAACGCAGCGTCGGTATCCGCCAAATTGTAATCGATGCACGAATAGCCGAACTCCTTGAGCTTTTTGTAGCAGCCATCGCCCCACCGCTTATGTGCACTTTCGTCCGCTCCGAACATAATTCCTATTTTCATAACAATACACCTCTTTTATTGTGTTCAATACTATGATTATAGCCCTCATATATGCTTTTGTCAATGGGATTTTGCGGTCTTTTTCGCGGTCTTTTTTTGTAGTTTCCTCCCATACGAGGTTCACATATGCAGAATAAAAAAAGCTTCTGATAGAAGCCCCTCCTGCGGGCGTAGGAATAGGGTAGCAGTTTTGTTATTCCGTCATTGCTAAACGCAATTTCCTACATAATAAGAAAAAAACACCCTTCGGGGTGTTTTTTCTTACTCCACTGCCATTGCCGCAACGGACAATGCTGCATAATCTCCGATATTTTCGGTAAGTGCCGCAGGAACAATCCTGCACGCATTTCTTGAATACAGCAGGCTTTCCTTTTCTATCTGCTTTTGCATCGCATCACGCAGAAGGTCTTCGCTCCTTTGAAACACGCTGCCTATCACAATCAGCTCCGGATTTAAAATGTCAATCAAAATCGACAAGCCGCGTCCCAGCTTTTCACCGCAAATTCTATATACCTCGCGTGCATCTTCATTTCCTGCATAGGCACATTCGGCAATACTCTTTGCGGTTATGTAGCTACGCTCCGTCATACTTTTGCAGTAGGAAACCGGCTTTCCCAGCTGCAGCTTTTCGGTTGCCAGCATACGCCCCAACGCCGCAATTCCGTTGCCCGAGCAAAAGCCCTCAAACGAGCCTGCCTTGCCATAGCCGACAGGACCGTAATCGCTTATACGAATATGTCCTGCCTCTCCTGCCATATCATTCGCACCTGTATAAAGTCTGCCGTTTAGTATAAGCCCCGCACCAAGTCCGCTGCCGAAAGTAAGAAAAATCATATTTTCCGCACCCTGTCCCGCACCGTACTTCCATTCCGCCACAGCACACGCATTGGCGTCATTCTGAAGTGCAACGCTCCCGTTATATTTTTTCTTTAAATATTCTACAATCCGCACCTCGTCCCAGCCGGGAAGATTCGGCGGAGACAAAATAACGCCCTGTTTTGAATCAAGAGGTCCGCCGCAGGAAATTCCAATTCCTGAAAAATCCTCCGTCATTTCCTCTGCCAAAGCACACATTTTGTCTATCACCTCATAAGGCGAAACATCATGCTCGGTCGGAATTATCCGCTTGTCCTTTATCATAAGTCCGCCGTCATGCTCACAGCCTATACTGACCGCACATTTTGTGCCGCCTATATCAAAGCCTATCATTTCTCCGCACCGCCTTATTTATTGCTATGTGCCGCCCAGTCCGCATTGAATTTTTCGATACCCTTATCGGTAAGCGGATGCTGCATCATTTGCTTAATTACCTTATACGGGATTGTCGCGATATCCGAGCCTGCCAAAGCCGCACGAGTAACGTCCTGCGGTCCGCGGATACTTGCAGCGATAATTTCGGTGTCTATTCCATGGATATCAAAAATCTCTGCAATTTCGCTCACCAAGCCTGAGCCGTCGTCCGAAATATCATCAAGTCTGCCGATAAACGGGCTTACAAACGCCGCTCCTGCACGAGCCGCCATAAGTGCCTGAGTTGAGCTGAAAATCAATGTAACATTTGTCTTAATTCCGAGCTTTTTAAGCTCCGCTACAGCCTGCAGTCCCTCCTCGCAAATCGGGATTTTGATTACGATATTCGGATGAATTTTTGCAAGCTCCTTTGCTTCCTTGACCATGTTTTCCGCGTCGGGAGATACAACCTCGGCACTGATTGGTCCGTCTACAATCTCAACAATCTCTGCAATAACCTCTTCAAAAACTCTGCCCTCTTTTGCAATCAGGGACGGATTGGTTGTTACACCGCTCAAAATTCCCAGCTTTGCCGCCGCCTTAATCTCCTCAACATTTGCCGTATCAATGAATATTTTCATACTTACCCTTCCTTTCCGTGCCGCAAGGCACAAACACACAATAAGGCTGAAAGAAAATCGCTCACAGTGCTGCTTTGCAGCGAGTGGTGCTGTACGTCGGTACCGCCCCGAGCAAAAAGTGGTGCTGTGGGCAATTTTAGTCAGACTTACCCTTCCTTTCTTTTACCATTCTATTATATTAATTTCTTTTCCGTCCTCGTTTAAGGTTTTTATCGCATTATGCGAAATTTCTGTACTTATTTCCTTACCGAAGACCTTCATTTGCAAACGAGCATCCCTGCCGTTCATTTCATAAAATCTTATGACGCTTTCATCGCCGTCCTCGCTCTGTTTTACCGCCGAGACAATAATGTCGTCGCTGTCACATTCAAAGCAACACATCTTCTGCGGCAGGCTTCCGCCGTGGAAGCTGCCCATAATATGCTTTAAGCCGAAATTCAGCTCGCCTGCTTTTCTTTCAGCATCGGCACTATCTTCATACGGGAAAACAGTGTATGAAAATTCGTGTATGCCCTGCTCCATATATTCACAAAATTCATCTCGGTTTCCGAAATGGTCGGCATAGATTGCACTTCGCAGAATTGTCAGCCGCAGTTCGCCGTTTTCGGTGTCGTAGCCGTACTTTGAATCGTTTGCAACGCACAGTCCGCCGCATGCCGTCCACGTGCCGCATGGCTCCTCGCCTGTACCTTCATTTCTCGTAATTGTTCCGTACGGGATTTTTGCAATAACCTTACCATCGCTCATCGGGAAGGTAATCTTTAACGCCTTGTGCTTTTCATGGAAATCCACCCTCGCTTTTACGCTCACCTCGCTGCTGCCCGGAATTATTGTATAATCTCTCTGAAGTGTTGAGCTGCCGCATCGGGTTGTCACGCGGATCGTCGCTCTTACATTTCCCTGCTCGATTACCGCAAATTTAGGCATATCAAACGCCGCTACGGTTTCTCCGAGCTTTTTCCTGTCATGTGCCCAGGTATCGCAGTCGCTTTCATCAAGCAGCACCGCTCTGCAAGGCTTATCAATAACATATTCGCCCTTTTCCTTATTATATAGCCTGCAGATATCTCCTGTCAAGAGGTCAAGCTCAAGTCTGATTTTATCATTTTCAAGTGTTCTTTCCTCTGCCGAAAGCTCGCTCTCAAACGCCCTTTCGCTTTCCTTTTCCTCAAAAAGCCTGTAGACCGCATAGCCCATCGCAGGTACCTCAGCGATAAATGCTGTGTGGTATTTATCGTCCACATTTGTCTGGCCGCCTCTTACAATCCGGAACGGAATCTCGTTTCCGTCAGCATCGGTCATTTTCTTTGCGTATGCATTCACCGACACGCACATTTTCACATTCCACGCATGAGGATTAAACACTATAACAGGCGTGCCAAGCACCTCATGCTCCCATATTTTCCATCTTTCGGGCGTTTTATATGCCGGCAGCTCCTCGTCCCCAAGAGTATCGATACTCCACGCAATCTTCTGCATCGCCAAATTCATTTCCTGCTCGGTTATGCTCATGATTTCTCCGAAAAGATATGCTGCGTCCTCATACGCCTTTTTAATTGAGCAGCCGCAAAGAATATCATGGAATTGATTGAACATAAGATTTTTCCAAGCCTTGCGTAGCTTTTTCGCAGGATATTCCGCACCGGTCAAAGCCTTTGCCATACTACATAGCTTTTCCGCAGCAAGCAGGTTTTGTTCACATTTCCTGTTCGCCGCCTTCACAAAGCTCTGTACGCTGTAGCAGCCTCTGGCATGATGCTGCAGCTCGTCCCTGATTGTGGCTATACCTTCTTTATTGACATTTTCAAAATATTCGTCGGGCGTTGAATAAACCATATCCTCAATTCCGAGCTTATTTATTTCATGAATAAGCCTGATTGTAGGGCCACCGCCATGATTTCCCACGCCGTAAAACGCCATGAAATCCATATTTTCCGCTTCCGCTTTTTCCTTAAGCTGCGAAAACCTTTCCATTCTCGACAAATCATAATTGTAAAACCATGGAATCCGATATGTACAAACACTGCTTCCGTCATCGCTCTCCCACATAAAAAGGCTTTCGTCCCGCCCCTGCTCCTCCGGCGAAGGACGCATAAACACGTAATTATCCATGCCGCTTGCTTTTAATATTTTGGGTAGTCCTGCATTATGCCCGAAGGAATCAACATTATATCCCGTTTTTGCGGTTACGCCGAATTTCTCTTTAAAATACCTTTGGGAAACAAGAGCATGGCGAGCAAAGCTTTCGCCGTCCGGAATATTGCAGTCGGGCTGCAAAAACCAGCCACCTACGATATTCCATCTGCCCTCCTCTACCCTCTGCTGTATTTCGCGGAACATATCGGGGTCGATTTTTTCTACCCATTGGTAGTATACCGCACACGCACTTGTGAATTTAAAATCAGGAAAGTCCTTCATTCTGTCAAGAGCACTTCTGAAGGTTGCCAAAACCTCGGAAAAGCCCTCCTGCCATCGCCACAGCCATACCGGGTCTAAATGTGCATTTCCTATTAAATGTATCTTACTCATCGCGGGCACCTCCTCATAACTTAATTTTGATAAGGCTATTATATCACACCCCGGACAGGCATATCAATCTCTATGACTTGCTTTTCTATATGTGTTATTGACTTTTTTTACGATTTTATTTATAATGAGTATATAACACTGCCTATAAAGGAGTGAAACACTTGATAAACAAGCTTACAAGGTATGATTATATCAAAAACGGATTTATTCACTGTGACGCACGTACAATAGACGAGGCATATGTGCCGACGCACTGGCATGATTTTTTTGAAATAGAGTATATAATATCAGGAAGCGGAGATTACATAATAGACGGAAAGAAATACACCATTGCACCCGGAATGACTTTTTTTATGTCTCCGATAAATGCTCACATGGTTATTGCACATGATGTACAGCTTATAAATATTTCCTTTTCGGAAAATTTATGCGACTCTTTTTTGCTGTCGCAGCTTGATTTTGTCGATTCTGTCACTGCTTTCCGTCTTGAAGGAGCAGACAGGGATTACATAAAAACAACTGCACTTGAGCTTTCACACAGCCTTGACGATAATCTTTACGCAAGCCTTCTCCTTAATACCATTGTTACAAAGCTGCATAAAATTTTTACGCCGCAGGCTACTCTTCGCAATAATTTTTCCATTTCAAAAAAAGCCGTTCTTTACATTATTAATAACTTCAGGAAAAATATATCGCTTGCCGATGCCGCGTCGTATGTCGGGCTTACTCCCTCTTATTTTTCCATGTTGTTTAAAAAGGAGACCGGCACAACCTTTAAGGAATATATCGACCGGTTAAGATTTGAATATGCTCGGAAATTAATATTACTTTCGGATATGACGGTTCAGCAGATTTGTGCCGAAAGCGGATTCGGAAACTATGAAAACTTTATACGCAGATTTAAGCTGCGTTTCGGCAGCTCGCCAAGCATCTATCGAACAAAAAATAAGCAGTGACGTTCATTTTCGTATCGTCGTCACATGATTTTTTAAAGTACCCACATGAACTAAGTATATTTTTATAGAAAAGATTTAAAATTTGTTTCAACGCCTTTATTTCATCAGGGTAAAGCTGCCGCCGCAATGTGTCTTTTTGACATCATGCGGCAGCAGTAAATACACCACAGGAACACCAATCATCGGCATCAAGTCATCCGAAGCACGCAAAGCACTTCTTTACCGTACTCCTGACTATTCTCTTGATACATTATTTATAAAGATAAAATCCGTTTCCCTTAATTTTCTGCGATTCGGCAAAAACAATAAATGCATTTTCGTCAATCGACAGAATTTTTCTTTGAAAAATATCCGATTCGCCCTCCTTTAAGGCACAGAACAGCATTTTCTTGTTATCCTTTGTGTATGCTCCTATAGCGTCAATAATCGTAATGCCTCTCGGCGAGGTTGAAACCAGCTTTTCCGAAATTTCATCACCCTTTTCGGTTATCACAAACGCAATTCTCGAAACATTCAGCTGACCTATCACAAAGTCAATGGCATAGGTTGAAATAAACAGCGAAATTATACCAATCAGGCTCAGCTCTATATTTTTAAAAACTATTAGTGAGAATAAAATAATAACCCCGTCAACAAGCAAAAGCAGCTTCCCTATCGGAACAGTCGTGCATTTATGCTGAATAAGTCTGCCGATGATATCTGTTCCGCCGGTTGACGCACCTGCTGCAAAGCTTATTCCAATACCGACTCCGTACAACGCTCCGCCAAAGACGGCTGCAAGCATTGTATTCTCCATATAAAGCGGCATATACGAAAACATCTGAACAAAAACCGAAACCAAAGACGCACCGCACAGTGTTTTTACCGTAAATCTTTTACCCAAAACCTTGACACCTATCAGCAGAAAAACCAAATTCACCGCAAAATAGCTGACGCCCGAAGGTATGGAAAGCGTATGATAAAATATAGTGGACAGTCCCGAAACTCCGCCGCCGACTATTTTATTCGGTGTCAAAAACACGCCTATTCCAAAGCCTGTCAGCATCGTTCCCAAAACTGTCAGCAAAAATGATGTCGATTTTCTCATATGTATCCTCACTCTCTTTTGTCAATTTGTGTCACCTTAGATGCAATACACTACAGCCGCAATTCTCTTTGCTGCCTGTGCTAAGGATTCAAGCACACCATATTCCTTTATTGTATGAATGTAATCTCCCGCCACACCGATAGAATCCACACAAGGGATACCACTCTCGGTAACGTCTGCTGCGTCTGAGCCGCCGAGGCTTTTTCTTGCCTTCAAGGCTGGAAGACCGTTTTCGGCATAAATTTTGTTCATTTTCTCAAGCAGCTGTATATTTTTGTCGCAAAGCTCCATTGACGGACGATAGCCTGTCTGCTCCGCCTCGCAGGAACAGCCCGGAATTACCGAGCCTTGAGCAATTTGCTGTACCTTTCTTTGTACTTCTTCCATCTCCTTGAGGGTTGAAAAGCGTATGTCCGCAAAAAATACACACTTATCGGGCACAGCGTTTTCTGCCGTTCCGCCGTTAATTATGCCGCAGCTGCAGGTCAGTCCGTTCTCGTCCTTCATTTCCTCAAGCTGCAGGATTTTATGTGCCGCCTCTGCAATGGCACTTGCTCCCTCCGGGCAGCGTGAGGCGTGAATTTCCTTTCCTTTAACGGTGAAGCGGTAACGTATAATTCCTTTACGCTCCAAAACCGCAGAATCGCCGCGTATGCTTTCACAATTCAAAAAAGCAACGGAATCCTTTGCCGTGCGGCAGATATACTGAATTGTTTCTTTATTGCTCAGGCTGCTGTTGCATTCCTCGTCGGTTTGCAGCAAAAGCCGTACAGGACGCGATTTAAAGCCGCATTTTTGAAGTGCGTCCATTGCAAAAAATGCCGCAACCACTCCGCCCTTACAGTCCATGACTCCGGGTCCGTAAATATTTTTTTCGTCACGCCTTACCGCAGGGCTGCCAAAAGAGCCGACCGGGTGAACGGTATCGATATGCCCCGAAAGCGTTATCGGCTGTGCCGCCGACTGCGGATTCATGGTGATGCACACAACATTGCCTGCTATCGGCTGATTGAAAATTTCCACCTGCCAGCCACATTCCTTTGCTCTTTCGGCAAAATAATTTCCTACAGAGTCTACGCCCTCTTTATATTTGGTCGGACTTTCTATGTTACAAACCGTCTCCCAAACCGAAATATATTCTTCGTTTAATTCATCTATTTTACCAAACAATTCACTGCATACCATTACAAATCACCTCGTATTTTTTAAACCAATAAAACTTCTCTTTTATTATAGCATTTTTTAGCAAAAAATCAATAAACTACCTGAATTATAATTGCTCTAATCATAAAATTTAGTTGCAATTATCTGTATATGCTTTTGCTAATTTTGTAATGCCCTCAAAATCATTTTCCTCTATCATTTTTCTGTTCAAAATTCCTGTAGCTACGCCGATTCCGCAGACTCCTGCAGCAAAATACTGCCCCATATTTTTTTCGTTAATTCCTCCGACTGCCAGCAATCTGACATTTGAAATCGGTGCGGTAACCGCTTTAATATACTCCACTCCAAAGAAGTTCACAGGGAACACCTTTACAAAATCCGCTCCGGCTCTGCTTGCCGCGGTGATTTCGCTCGGCGTTAACGCTCCCGGAATCGACACAAGACCAAGCTCTTTTGTTTTTGCAATGATGTCGGTATTTGTGTCGGGCGAAATAATGAATTTTCCTCCGGCATTTTTTGTAAGCTCAACCTGCTTTTCGGTCAACACCGTTCCTGCTCCAACAAGCATTTTGGAATCAAAACGCTTTGCCAGCATCTCGATATTTGCGGCAGTTTCCTCATCGCTTACCCTGCCGCTCGCATCATATGTACATTCAATAAGCCTTATGCCGCCGTCATACATCGCCTGTGCAAGCGGAAGCAGCTTTTCCCTTGCAACACCGCGTACTATTACAATGATTTTTTCCTTTTCGATTTTTTCAATAGTCTTCTGCATAAAATCACTCCCTATTCATTTCTTCAGATTCAATTAATTTATCTAACCTCCTGCGGCAGCTCTCTAAAAATTCCTTCCACTCATCGGGATTTATAAACGGATTTTCCGATGCCGTCTCTGCCCTTTTCAGCTTGCCCTCGGTGTCGTTGTTGCCTACATGATTTCCTATAAATATATCGACCTTTTCATTTTTTACTTTTTCAAGACTGTCAAAATATTTTTTGCGGCTTTCAAATGACAGACCGTTTTGAGCGATAAATTCAGCGGTCAGAGTATTAATACCCACACCGCCGTGCATACCTGCACGATATGTATTTTCTCCGTCGGTCACGTCAAAGAAAAACGACATTGTTCCGTCGGTATGTCCCGGAGTTGAAACACATTTTATGCTTGTATTTCCCAGCGTTATAACATCGCCGTCATCAAGCCGCAACGCTTTTCTTTCACGCTACTTTATCTCCCACAAATATCGCAGACTTTCCTTAAATCTTCTGCACTCCTCTTCGTTTTCATCGTCAACCGCACTGCTTGCACATATGCGGCTGTAAAATTCATTAAATGTTTCCTCCGATGCATCAATTCCCACATCTGTTATTGTATGCGGCATATTATGCTTTTTCATCAGTTCCAAAAGTGTGCCATTGTTTTCCGCCTCGCCGTTAAAGTGATTTTGCAAAAGCAAGCCCACTCCCACTATCTCGCCATGCAGATAAGGTCTTGCACTTTCATTGAATAAAAATCTTGTTGTTTCGTAAAATTTATGTGCCAGTGCACATTGATTAGAGCCGCGTGCTATACCGCTTATAACGCCGGTTGCGGCGATGGTTGTGAAAATAACGCTTTCCACATCGTCAGTAACCTCGCCCCTTTCCATAGCTTCAATACACGCCGCCGTTTTTTTATTCAGCAGCTCATATGAATGCTTTGCCATTGCGTATGCATAGTCAAGCCCCATGGGACATTCCTCCGAAATATCGCCGCTATAGCGTTGCTTTATTTCCACAAATTTTGCCAGTGCGTCAAATACGCCTGCCAGCAACAATCTGACGGGCTGTGCCGCGATAATTTCTGTGTCCGCAATAACCGCATTTACCTCATGGTCATAGTGCAGTGAGCCTACGGTGCGTCCGTCCGGCGTATATCTTACACTCAAAGAGGCGTATGCCGCACAGGTCGCACTTGATGTCGGAATATTTATAACAGGCAGCTTGGCAAAAAATCCGCACAGCTTGGCAAAATCCATCAGCACTCCGCCGCCAACGCCTACAACCACATCATAACCCTGCTTTATTGCAAGCTCCGCAAGCTCTTTTGCACGTTCCTCGTTGCAGGTCCCGTTATGCACAATAATTTCATATTTATTGCACACTCCGCTGACGCTTTTTTCTATTTTTTCACGCGTTATCCCAAGAGTGGTATCATCCCCGACAATCATCGGTGCTGTTCCAAGCCGCAGCACCTCATCTGCACATCGGGATATATATCCCGCTCCCTGAATATATCTTCCGCATCCTATTCTGAAGGATTCCTCACGAATCGGCATTTTCCTTACCTCCGTTAACTTAAAATTTTACATTGACATACCCTAATTGTAAATGATACAATATATGTAAGTAAATACGATTAATTGATTTATATTTCAGATTTATTGCTTATTTTGGGAGGCAGACTATGATTTTTAATGCATACTCGGACACAACCGAAGGCATAATGGAGCTGTTTGTAAAAAGTGCCGGTCACATTTTTGCCAAAAACGGGCGTACTATAAGCCGTCCCGGCGGGAGAGAGGACTGGCTGCTGTTTTACGTTGCAAAGGAAAGCGAGACTTTTTATCTGGACAAAGAGATAATCGCCGAGGAAGGCTCGTTTATATTTTATCGACCGCATGAAAAGCAGGAGCATATATATCAAGGCGATAAAACCGCGGAATTTTATTATGTGCATTTTATCGCACCTCCCGATTTTGATTTGTTCGGCTTTGAAAGCTCCAGAGTATATTCCGCAAAGCCAAGTCCCAAGGTCCGCGACCTGTTTGAGGAAATACTGGACGAGCTGCAAACCAAGCAGCCCCGCTACGAAAAAATATGTGCCGCTAAGCTGTTTACAATTATGGGACTTTTGGGAAGGCTGGCTGCGGATTTGAACAATCCGCATATAATGTATATGGATAAAATTTCCTTTATTGTACAGCTAATGAACAGAGAATTTGACAAAAACTATTCTCTTGTTGAATATGCAAAAATGTGTCAGATGAGCAAATTCCATTTTCTTCGTGTCTTTAAGGACATAACCGGCTCATCGCCGATAGAGTACCGAAACAAAATCCGCATTGAGCATGCCAAGGAGCTTCTCGAAGATATCAGTATTCCGATTTATGAGGTCGGTACTCGCGTCGGTTATACCTCCTCATCTTATTTCTGCGATGCGTTTAAAGAAAAAGTCGGCTTTTCTCCGATGCAATACAGACAAAAAATCAGAAGTAAATAGCACAAGGGGACGCCGCAACCGCCGTCCCCTGTAGTAATTTTCACATTTTAATGAGGTTGTCTCTTGCAAATAAACCGCTTATTCAAGCCACAAAATCATTTCAAGCAATCTTTTCACGCAGACCGCCATCTGATTTCTTGTTATTTGCCCGTCTGCGTACTTTTCTTCTATATCCGAGGAGGCTGTGGACGGCATACGTATGTCATTGCCCGCAATCACCTCTGCACACATTGATGCATGATTCCACCAATCGGTAGTTATCAAGCCATCATATCCCCATTCATTTCTTAAAATGCCGGTTATCAGCTCCGCATTTTCTGAGGCTCTTACGCCGTTTATAATGTTATACGCCGTCATAATAAGACGCGGCTTAGCCTCTTTTACGCAGATTTCAAAGCCTTTTAAATATATTTCACGCAACGCACGCTCTGAAACAACGGAATCCGATTCCTGCCTGTTGGTTTCCTTGTTGTTGCACGCAAAATGCTTCGGCGTTGCCACGATTCCCTGCGACTGAATACCCCTGACCATAGCCGCCGCCATTTTGCCCGAAACAAACGGATCCTCCGAATAATACTCAAAGTTTCTGCCGCAAAGCGGACTTCTGTGAATATTAAGTGCCGGCGTCAGCCACATGGAAAGATTGTTTTCCTTTGCCTCCAAGGCACCTGCCGCTCCTACTTGTTCCAAAATTTCAATATTCCATGTGCAGGCAAGCATGGTTGCGACCGGAAAGGCAGTTGTTCTTATTCCCGTCTGCGGTGCAATTCGTACACCGGCAGGTCCGTCCGCTGTCATAGGTGCAGGTATTCCGAATTTTTCAAGATTTCCCATACCATCGGTATTTGCAACACCTGTATTTTTTTGACCGTGCAGAAGCATCATCATATCTTCATCAGTAAGCTGTGCTACAAAATCATCAAGAGAAACTTCGCCGTCTGCAACACAGATAAGCTTCTTTATTTCTTCCTCACTCTGCGGGATTTTTCTTTCACAGCTGTAATTACACGCAAATTCCTTTCTTTCGATTTTTCTGTCCGCAACCGAAATATATTCACCGCTTGCCGTAAGACGCTTGCCAAGGTTTTCCGGAGCACCATATTCGGTCAGCTTGGCTGTAACCACGCTATCGGAAAGCTCAAGCTTATATTCAGCCTCGAAAATGTTTCTCACGCTGTTTCCGGCAAATATTTTATATACACCCGCCTCAAGCACATATGCACTCTTCTCAACAGCTCCCATGTCATCGTACGACGCCATGTCGTTTATATCAAAGGTCAGCACAACAGTCTGCTCCTCTTTTGGCTCAAGCAGCTTTGTCTTGGCAAATGCACATAGTTCGAGTGCAGGCTTTGTAATTTTGCCAACGGGCGCGGAGTAATAAACCTGTACTACCTCTTTTCCGGCACGCTCTCCTGTATTTTTGACATTTACGCTCACAAGAATTTTTTCGCCTATGCGGCTTGCCGACAGCTGCGAAAACTCAAACGTAGTATAGGAAAGTCCGTATCCGAAGGGATATATAACACAGTCTTTTTTACCCGGAATCGTTTCAAAATAACGGTAGCCCACAAAAATATCCTCGGTATATTTCACGTAATCCTCCGATTCATGGAAGCCCTCGGACGACGGGTAATCAAAAAAGCTTTTTGCACAGGTATCTACCAGCTTGCCCGACGGATTTACTTCTCCCGTTAAAATATCGGCAGCTGCAAGACCGCCCTCCATGCCGCCCTGCCAAATCATCAAGGCAGCCTGTATTTTTTCATTTTCCGCAAACCATGAGGTATCTATCATTGCACCTGTGTTGAGCAGCACTATTACCTTTGAAAAACTTTTGCAAACAGTTGCTGTCATCGCTTTTTCCTGCTCGCTCAAAACAAAATATGCATCCTCGCCGTCATTTTTTCTGTCCCAGCCCTCGCCTGAAAAACGATTGATTGTTATTATTGCAGTATCGGTAAATTCCTTTGCCTCATCAAGCAGCTTTTGCGGGATTTCGATTTCGGTAAGCCTTCCGATTTCTCCGCCCTCCTTGTATGCTTTTGTCACTGCAGCCTCATAGTAAAGCGAAAGCTCGTCAAAAACCTCAAGCTTATCGCCTTTCAGCTTTAGCCCCTGATAGATATTTCGCACATACTCACAATGAACATCGCCGGAGCCGCCTCCGCCTTTTACGTAATCAATCTGAGCCATTCCGAATATTGCAATTCTTGTACCCTTTTTTAGCGGCAATACGCTGTCGTTGTTTTTTAAAAGAACACTGCCCTCGCAAGCCGCCTGCCGTGACAGCTCTATATGCTCTTGGCAGCCTGTTATTTTTGAATTATTGTCGCCGAGGGGCAGGCACGGCTGATATTTAATTCTTGCCCATTTTTCCATACAAGTCATTTTTGTGGCCTCCTATGATATTTTTTTGTATTTTATCATAGAAAACCATGTATTAATATACCTATTTGCACAATTTATTCACCAAAATATGCTATTTTCGATTTACTGTTTGTACTTTTTATGCTATAATTAAACAGAGGTGATTGAGCATGCGTACATATTTTGAAAATAATATAGCGAAAATTTATATATCTCACAAAAAAGAATCGTATTATTTTGAGTCACATTTTCATAATAAACTGGAAATCGCCTATTGTGTTTCGGGCTTTCAGAATATCAAAATCGGCAATACGCTTTACACATTAAAAAAAGGAGATGCCGTTATCATCTTCCCAAATGTTGTTCATGAATATATAAAATATGACGCAGAGCCGCAAGCGGAAACAGAATGTATAGCACTAATCAGCGAAACGGATTTTTTTACGGGCATTATTCCCGATTTAATAACAAAGCGCCCCAAAACACCTTTTATAAATGCGGAGCTTATCTCAGCGGATTCAGCCCTTGCCTTTGAAAAGATGACAACAGCAGAGGGTGAAACCGAGCTTCTCGGCTGGACCTTGATTGCACTGTCCAGTATTGTAAAAAGTTTGCATTTAATTCCCGTCAAGGAATCGGACGGTTTTAGCCTTGCACCCAATCTGATATCCTACATCAATGCAAATTTTCAAAAGCCGCTTACAATCAAATATCTCGGGAAAGAATTTGGGTACAGCACCTCTTATATTGCACATATTTTTTATGACCAGCTCAAAATTCCGTTTAGAACGTACTTGGGTGCAGTACGCTCGGAATATGCGGCAAATCTTATCTCCACAACCAATAAAAGCCTTACCGAAATAGCTTATGAATGTGGATATAATTCGTTAAATACCTTTTGCCGATGCTTTAAAAAGCATTTTTCAAAAACGCCGTCGGAATATAAAAAGACTTCTGATAGAGGATGTGCCTAAAGTATATGTAAAAAAATCAAGACACCAATTATTATTTGCGAATTGATGTCTTGATAATTCACTTACATATTTTCTCTTGATAAAAGCTTATTCCTTATTCTTATTATAAATAATCATAAGACCCTTTAGAAGAAGCTCATCATCGAGAATAATCTTCTTTTTGCAAAGAGGTGTCACGATTGATGCAAGTCCGCCCGTAGCGATAACTGTGCACATCTCGCCCAACTCCTCCTCAATTCGTTCAACAAGACCATCAATAGCACCTGCTGTCGAATACATAATACCGTTCTTCATACAATCAACGGTATTTTTTCCGATAACATTCCGCGGAGAATCAAACGCTATTTTGGGAAGCTGCGAGGTACGGCTTGTTAACGCGTCTGCCGATATCGCCATGCCCGTTGTAATCACGCCGCCGATATAATTTTTCTTTTTGTCTATAACCGATAAGGTCGTTGCCGTTCCCATATCAATTATTATCTGCGGCACAGGATAATTATTTATGCCCGCCACCGCATCAACCACCAAATCGCTGCCAAGCTGTGCCGGATTGTCTACCATTATGCTCAAGCCCGTTTTAATTCCGGGTGATACCACCATTACATCTACCTTTGCATACTTCTCGACCGCTCGCCTTACAGTGTTCGTGACCGACGGAACAACCGACGATATTATCGCTCCTTTAAGCTCCTCCGAGCTGTGACCGTTAATATGAAGAGCCGTTTTTATCATCGAAGCGTACTCAAGGTCGGTCGCAGCATGATTGGTGGATATTCTTTCAATAAATAATATCTTATCCTCCAAGAAGCAGCCGATAACAATATTTGTATTTCCGATATCTATAGCCAGTACCAATTTTATCTCCCCCTGTTAACCCTTTTTAGGTATATGTATCAGCTTTGCATGCGACAGGGCACTGCCCACACACGCCGTTATTACGGTCGAAGCTATCATTTCAAATATCGCATTAATTCCTACAAACGCACAGACAAAAGCAAGTATATTTCTGCCTCCGATAAGCTCACGCATATAATCGGTATTGCCGTAAAGCAGCAATAGTGCCGACATAAAGAA
The DNA here is from genome assembly GCA_017621875.1 of Clostridia bacterium. Taxonomy (GTDB): domain Bacteria; phylum Bacillota; class Clostridia; order UBA1381; family UBA1381; genus UBA1738. Next base: position 8,544 of record JAGASE010000018.1, on the reverse strand, counting down.
AATCGTGTTTAAAAAAGCTGCAAAAAATCCTGATATTGCACACGCAAGCTCCGTTCTCATTCGTTTTGACATTACTTCAAAAAGCCACCCGACCAAAAATCCGGCAACAGCCCTGGGCACAAATCGCTGAATAAACGCAAAAAACGGGTTTATTTCAAAGCATACCGCTCCCATTGCACTCGTGCCGCCTATTCCGATGCACTGCAAAAAGCTCGTAAGCCCAAACACACCGCCGATTATTGCACCGCCTTTAGGTCCGAGTGCAACCGCCGCGATTGCCATTGGAATGACATTAAGCGTTATCGCAAGCGGCCCTATATTAAAGTAGCCCAAAGGTGTGTACGCCATCACAAGCATTACCGCTATGAGCAATCCAAGGACAGCCAGCTGTTTGTTGCTTTGCACAAAAGCATTCTTTTTCATAAAAATAAAACCTCCTGTTATTATTCTCCCTTGGGAGATACAATACATTTCATAAAAACCAACCTCCGGCACAAGCGTCAGATTTCCTTCGGAATACCTGCGAATGGAGGAAAAGTGCCTTCGTATAGATTTTTATGATTAATAATTATACCATAAATTTACCTAAAAGTCTATCTTTTCAAGAAAATTAGTGGTATAATATCGGTATGGGCTGATATTATATTTTAATCGCCACGCCCTGCGAAAGGATGGTTATATATGTTAACAGGCAAAACCGCCGTTTTGGCAGTTACAGGAAGTATTGCGGCGTATAAAATCGCAAACCTTGCAAGAATGCTCAAAAAGCTGAATTGCAATGTTCATGTGCTTATGACTCAAAACGCGACCAATTTTATAAATCCCATTACCTTTGAAAGCCTTATAACAAACAAGTGTCTTGTTGATACCTTTGACAGAAATTTTCAGTACAGCGTTGAGCATGTGGCAATAGCAAAGCAGGCTGATGTGGTACTTGTAGCTCCGGCTTCGGCGAACGTTATCGGCAAAATCGCCGGCGGCATTGCCGACGATATGCTCACTACAACGGTTATGGCTTGTCCATGCAAAAAAATTGTCGTTCCTGCCATGAATCATAATATGTTCCACAACCCTATTGTTCAGGATAACATCGAAAAGCTCAGACGCTTTGGATATGAAATAATCGCACCCGACCGCGGCATGCTCGCAAACGGAGATATCGGCGATGGCAGGATGCCGGACGAGGAAGTTCTTCTTGAATATATCCTCCGTGAAATCGCATTCCAAAAGGATTTACTCGGCAAAAAGGTGCTTGTTACCGCAGGTGCTACACGCGAAGCCATAGACCCGGTGAGATTTATAACCAATCACTCCAGCGGAAAAATGGGAATCGCTGCAGCGAAGGCGGCAATGCGAAGGGGTGCGGAGGTAACGCTTGTAAAAGCACACACCGACGTTCCTGCTCCCATGTTTGTAAACTGCATTAATGTTACAAGTGCCGAAGATATGTTTAACGCCGTTTCTGCCCATGCCGCCGATGCGGATATTATTATCAAGGCTGCCGCTGTTGCCGACTATACGCCCACCACCGTTGCCGATAATAAAATAAAGAAAAAGGACGGCGATTTGACCATCGCTTTAAAACGCACACAGGATATTCTTAAATATTTGGGCGAACACAAAAGAGCAGGTCAGGTAATCTGCGGCTTTTCAATGGAAACCGAAAATCTGATAGAAAACTCAAGGAAAAAGCTTTTGTCTAAAAATTGCGACCTCATCTGTGCCAATTCCATAAAAGCCTCAAATGCAGGCTTTGGAGTCGATACAAACATTATCACGCTTATCACGAAGGGCGACTGCACCGAGCTTGACCTTATGACCAAGGACGAGGCCGCTCATAAAATTCTCGATAAAATTAAAACATTATAACAAAAAGACGATTCCTAAGAGGTGTGCTCATAAGGACAGTAATATTAAAAGGCTGAACAAAATCTATCGTTCAGCCTTTTATCGTAGGTGACGACGCCTACATTGTTCCGTTCAGAAGGTTTTGGGATTATCCTAATATTTTGGGAAATGATATACATTTCCCTACTTGTTACAGCAGCGGACAAACTAAAAATAAAATTTTTATATACATTTAGATGCACAAAATTTTTTGTACAGTCCGTTCTTTTTTATTAGATCATCGTGATTGCCACATTCTACAACCATTCCTCTATCCATAACATAAATTTTATCACAGTTTTTTATTGTGCTTAATCTATGAGCTATAATTATACAAGTAATATTACCGCTTAAATTATCAATTGTTTCCTTAATACTTTGTTCTGTTATTGTGTCAAGATTGCTTGTGGCTTCGTCCATAATAAGTATTTTAGGATTTTTTAATAAGGCTCTTGCTATTGCAAGCCTCTGTTTCTGACCGCCAGATAAATCGTGTCCGTTTTCACCAAGCAGAGTATTATATCCCATAGGCATTTTCTTTATAAATTCATCTGCCATACTCAATTTACAAGCCTTTTCGATTTCTTCCATAGGAATATTCTTGTTACCAAGAGTTAGATTGTTTTTTATAGAATCAGAAAAAAGAAATACATCTTGAGAGATATATGCGATGTTTTCTCTAACACTTCGTGGATTTACCTCTGCTATGTTTTTTCCACCGATTAAAATTTGTCCTTCTTCTGGCTCGTAAAATGCCATAATCAGTTTTGCAAGAGTTGTTTTGCCAGACCCGCTTTCTCCAATCAACGCAACGGTTTCACCTTGCTTAATGCTCATATATACATTTTGAAGTACAAGCTCTCTGTTGCCATATCGAAAACTTACATTCTTTATATCAATATTATTCTCAAACTCTACTTTCTCAGTTGTTTTACATTCTGTTTCTAAATCAAGAATATCATTTAATCTGTCCGCCGCCACAACAGCAGTCTGAAGTTCTGGCTGTAAATTTATTAAACTTTGAATGGGGTCTAAAAAATATCCGAGTAATGAATAAAAGGTTATTAAAGTTCCGAGCGAAATAACATTATTCATAACAAGATTTGTGCCAATCCATAAGAGAATTATAATACCAATGGAGGAAACCACCCCCGACAAACTGTCCTTCGTCGTGTAAATAATAGATCCTTTCATTGTGTTTTTTACAAATTTAGTAACTTTGTCCGATGCCTTTTTCTTAATTATATTTTCAGCTCCAAAAGCCTTTACAGTTTCAATTCCGTCAACCGATTCTTTTAAGTATGATGTTACTTCTGCGTTTTCTTTCATAATTTTTTCGTTGATGTTTTTTATGGGATTGAGAAAACAAATAACAACTATTGCATACGCTAAAACTGTAAATAGCGTTATGAAAAACAAAACATGGTTAAGTGCATATAAAATAAATACACATAAAACAACCATCAGCGTATCCAGCATTAGAGATAGCGTTGCACTTGAAATGGCTTCTTTAATGCTTGACGCATCATTAAATCTGGACATAAGTTCTCCTGTTTTTCTTCCGTTTAGATGCTTTATTGGCAAGTCGACAATATGATTGTAATAGTTTAGCATAAGTGGTAAATCCACATTTTTTGATAATACAGATAAAAAATATCCTCTAAGAACGTTTATAACCATTTGAAATAAGTACAGTATGATTATTCCAACGCATATTTGCCCCAAAGTCATTCCCAAAAAACCATTTGTCTGCTGAGTTTCTATACCGTCAATTATTATTTGAAAAATAAAAGCCCCCAACACCCCGATTAGGGAAATCAGTAATGAAATAAAGAAAACCACAACAAGTAATTTCTTTTGATTGGTTACTAATTTTACAAATCGTGTGAGCGTACCTTTACATTCATTTACCTCTTTGAAATTCGCTGTTTTTACAAATGTTACAATGTGCCCTGTCCATATATTGAAAAATTCCTCAAACTTGTATTTCTTCTTTCCACTGCCGGGGTCAGCAACATATATGTACCTGTTTGTTATTTTATATATAACTATATAATGTTCTAATATTTCATCAATTATAACTCTTGCAATAATCGGAAAAGAAAATTCTTTCCTTTTTACACTTTCTATAAATTCATCAGCATTCCCTTGTAATGCTGTTGCTTTCAATCCTAATTTATCTGCACCATTAACAAGACCATATATGTTTGCTCCATTGTTGTCGACTTTAATAAGTTCTCTAAATCTTGCTATAGGTAGTTTTAATTTATAATGTCTGCATATCATTGACAGACAAACCGCTCCACAATCTTTTATATCGTGTTGCTTTACAATTCTCATAGTTTCTCCCTTAAATTTGTAATACGAGGGGGAAATGGATCCCCTCTCGCATTACACTTGTTTCTTCACTAAAAAAACATTCTAATGGCACTCCATAATTGCCATCCCATTTTTGCACCATGCTTGAAACAATGTGCATATTGTGTTGCTATATTACCTTTAATAATCTTTTTACATGCAACACATCTAACCTTATAAGATCTTGTAGCAATCATTTTTCCGCCTGCATTAACAGCCTTCATTTCAGTAATATTCATAGTATTCATTTGTACTCACCTCCTTTTTAATTGATTTGATCAATATACAAATCGGAATAATCAATTTATATATTTCTTAAATTATAACACATATGTGTTCAAATGTCAACATATGTATTCAATAAAGTGTTTAGAATAGCATATACTATATTTAGAGGTGAGAATATGTATATTGCGACGTTAGATTCAGTTAAGGTAGGAAAAACTGTTATGTTCTTTCGAAAACAAAAGGGCATATCTCAAGAAGTATTAAGTGGATTAGCAGATATAGGCAGAACACATTTAAGTGCTATAGAACGTGGTGAGCGTAAACCCACGCTTGAAACATTATATAGAATATGTAATGCACTTGATATTAAAATGAGTACATTTATTGTAAAATTAGAAGAAATTTTATAATGCTAAAAGGTCGCAGTGAATTTCACTACGACCTTTTGCTATCCTTAAGAGTACATACCATACGAATCGTCTTTTTAAACAAACCAACGTTCTAACTGCCCTTAGTCTTATAAATTTATTTTCCTGTCCTTGAAATAATATTCCCTGTCATGCTCATTTATCTCTCTGAGCACTCTGCAGGGATTTCCAACAGCGACAACATTAGATGGAATGTCCTTTGTAACCACACTTCCGGCTCCAATCACCGTATTATCGCCAATCGTAACGCCCGGCACAACAATCGCCCCAGCTCCTATCCAGCAATTTTTACCTATCTTAACAGGTGCGTTGTATTGATATGCCCTTTCGCGTAATTCGGGCTTTATCGGGTGACCGGCTGTCGCTATCGTTACATTCGGTCCGAACATAGTATAGTCACCAACATAAATATGCGTATCATCAACTAATGTCAGATTGAAATTCGCGTATATATTTTTCCCGAAATGCACATGTCTGCCGCCCCAGTTTGCGTGCAGAGGCGGTTCAATGTAACAGCCTTCACCTATCTCGGCAAACATTTCCTTAAGCAAACTACATCTTCTGTCCATTTCACTCGGGCGTGTTTGATTAAAAATATACAACTGCTCCAAGCACTTTGTTTGCTCTTTCATCAATTCTTCATCTCCCGGTAAATATAAATCACCGAAATGCATTTTTTCATAACTATCCATTGCTTTTTTCCTGCACCTTTTATATCATTACCAAATACCGCCGACTATTTAGTCCATCAATGCATCGTGTACCGCTTTTTCAAAACGGCAGGCTGATTTATTTCCCGCACCACCGTCAAATCCGGAATTTTTCATAAATACCGCTGTAATTTTGTTTTTAGGATCAATCCAAAAATGCGAGCCGTATGCTCCACTCCAACCATATGCTCCAACAGGCAAAGTGCCATAAGTGTCATCGGTAATCACGCGAACGCTTAATCCCCATCTTTGATTTCCGGGCATTATATCCGACGGTACATGAGGAACGCAAAGCAAATTAAATGTTTCTTCCGATACAATTTGTGTTTTATTCGTCTTTCCTTTATTCAGAAGCATCTCGGCAAATCGAGAATAATCGGTAAGAGTTGAAGCAAGTCCTGCTCCTGCCAGCTTGTGGCTGCACGGAAAATCTTCAAATACGCAGTTTTCTTCAGTTTTACCTACGCAGCTTTTTCCTTCTGACTTATTATGCATGGTAATCATACGCTTCCACTGACTGTCAGACGGCATAAATGTAGTATCCTTCATATTGCATGGCAAAAAAATTTCACGCTGTAAAAATTCTTCATAATCCTCGCCTGTAAGCTTTTCAATTATTGCCCCAAGCACATCAAAAGCCGCAAATGCACTGTATGCTTGCTGCGTAAATGGCTCAAAATCAAGACCTGCTCCTATAAAGCAGTCAACGGTATTATGAATAGTTTTTTTGTCCTCCGAGGTCATTTTGCACGCCTTTATGCTCCCAAATCCCGACGTGTGAGTAAGTAAATGCAAGATAGTAACATCAGTTTTTGTTTCACCCAAATCTGCCCCGTCTGCAGATATTATATGTATGTTTTCAAACTTCGGCAAATATTTTTTTACAGGGTCAAAAAGAGAGAGAATTCCTCTGTCAATCAACATTAATACTGCCATTGCCGTTACAGGCTTAGTCATTGACGCCAGACGAAACATGGTATCGTCGGTAACAGCTATGTTGCTAACAATATCCGTTATTCCGAAATGGTTCTTATAAACCACCTCTCCCACTTGCCGCACAATGTAAGACGCCCCAAAAACATTGTTTTCTGCAAGGTCAAACTGTGCAATTTTCTCTATATTGGATTTCAACAGTTGCCTGTTAATCTGCTGCATATAACTCTCCTCTTTTTATTTTATCAAAATAATCTAAAGGTTTTGAAATCTGATATAAAGACACATAATTATGGCATATAGTCTTCCCATGAACAGCCAAATTCTTTAGTTAGTTCTTCTTTGGATTGTTTTTTCATCAAGTGTACATATATTACTGATGATTTATAAGTATTATCAGGTTCCGGAAATAGCCTCTTTCTTCCGTTTATAGCCATCAATTCATTCACTCGCATAAATCGCTCGGTACCTATTTCTTCTTGGTGTTTAATTTGTTCAGCTGTATACCCCATACTCTTATATCTCGGATATCCTTCATACTTTTCCAACATTCTCCGAACATGGTTCATGTTAATTCGTTCTATCGCAGCAAATATTTCTTGTCTAACATCAAACGCTAAACCCTTGACATAATAATCTATAGCTCTATCATTCATTTTTTTGAAAGCTCCTTCATGTTCCATTCTATAATTCTTTATAAGGTTGAAACATCCATTCATTTCTATATGATTTGCAACCACATACAAAATATCATTGCTTATGCTTTTACTAAAATCGGTCTGTACTTTTGCAATTCCTGTAGAACCGCATCCGGATTTTCTGTGCCTTCCTTCGTTAATTTGAGAGTGACACGAAACGCACCATCAAAGTAGCCATTACTATTTTCCCATTTACACTTACCTAATACTGAATCGATATATTTACAATCAAATTCTTCCGGTGTAAATGTATGTTCTCTATCTTCAGCTTCTACCCAAAATAAACAGACATTTTCTAATTGTTCTGCTTCTTCTTTTATGTGCAGAACCCATGTTTTGGAATTACCATAACGCGTTGAACTTGTACCCTGATAGATTTTAGCACCATTTTCAAGCTTAAGGAGATATTTTTCTGTTGCTTTGTTTTCCAATTGAATATCGTCTGAAAATCCAATATAGAACCCAACCAATTTGTCATTCTGAATAATCATTTCTCTTCTCTCAGGCTCACGGAAAACCTCATAAGAATTATCGTAGTCATAACCCATTCCATTATCGCTTGTATCATTTGCCCAATCGAAACATTGATATTGAATTATATACATCTTTCGAATTTGCTGATAAAGTTCCTCTAATTCCACAGGTAGGCTTTCTGTCTTTACCTGAACTAATTCTTCATTTTCCATTATAAAGTAACTCACATTAATCCCCCTCACTTTATATAACTTGTGTTCCAATTTTGAAAGGTTGCATTAGAAATTAAAGATAAATCTATAGTTTACACAAGGTATTTTAACATAATTAGTGTTAAAAGTCAAAGAAAAAAACAGAACGAGCTATAATGTCATCTAAATCGTTCTGTTTCTATGGCTCCTCGTGCTGAGCTCGATACCCGCCGACAACTCTCTCCAAAACATAGTCGTGCATCTTCACTCTCGTTTGCTGCACTCCTTGTTTTCTCCGAACTCACCTTCCCTTCATCGTCCACAGGACGCGGTCAGGCTCGTTCCAGTTAACAGTCCGTCTATTTGAAACAAGTTGTTGATGGTTTGAACAAAACATAGAAAAGCAAAACAAAGCAGACACCGTTTGGTGTCCGCTTTGTTTTGGCTCCCCGTGCTGGGCTCGAACCAGCGACAACGCGGTTAACAGCCGCGTGCTCTGCCAACTGAGCTAACGAGGAATATATGCTAAGAATCCGAATTTCTTCGGATTCTTAGTTCCGGCAACTATCTACTTTCCCGGGCAGTCACCCACCAAGTATCATCGACGTTAAAGAGCTTAACTTCCGTGTTCGGGATG
>JAGASE010000017.1 GCA_017621875.1 Clostridia bacterium | reverse complement strand
TTTTCAAGAAATTCCCACGTTTCATCAAGGAAATATCCCGTGTCATGTGCATGAAGTATGCATTTTCCGTCTTTTTCTATAAGATAAATCACACTTCCCGCATTAGGATCGTGATTAGCCTTCAGCGGAGTTATTTTATATTCCTCTGCCTCAAAGCTTTTAAACATTTCTATTTTATGCATATGAATACGGTCAGGCGTTCTATTTACAGCCCAGTCCGGCATTGAAGTCTTCAAATTATCATATGCAGGTTCCGTCATATAGATATCAAAAGGAACTTCGTCCTTGGGATATGCAAAATCTGCATATCTTGTCAGAAAATCCATCGGATATAGATGGTCGTCATGATTATGCGTTATTATACAGGTACGAATGTCTGTAAGCGGTAAGCCTTTTATTGTATGCATAAAGGTATCTGCCGAAAAATCAATGAGCAGTTTATCGTCAACAAGCTGCTGACTTCTTGACATAATATTTCTGCCGCCTTTTTTTCTTGCTTTCTCGCACACACTGCAGTTACACCAAAGTGCAGGTATTCCCTCTGCCGCTGCCGTACCGAAATATTTATATTTCATAAAAAATTCCTCCAAAAATCTATAAATCCTGCAGATTATTATACCAATTTAACAAAATATTGTCAATACGTAAAGTAACATTAAAGCAGGTGGCAAAACAACATTTCACACCTCATGAATTAATGCTTTAGCTTAACATTTTTCAGAAGCCAACTACTGTATCACCCCAGCAGCACATCGCAAATAAGCATAACCACAAAACCGACAAGAAGTGCATAGGTTGCACCATTCTCGTTTCCGTGTGCATGAGTTTCGGGAATCATTTCATCGCTTACGACGTAAAGCATAGTGCCGCCTGCAAAGCTCAGTGCAAACGGAAGAATCGCAGACGCAACGCTTACTGCAAAATAGCCTATCAGTGTTCCTACCACCTCAACAAGTCCCGTAATCATAGCACACACAAAGGTTTTCCGAGGCGTAACACCTGCGGCAAGCATAGGAGCGATAATCACCATGCCCTCAGGGATATTCTGCAGTGCGATACCTCCGGCTATTATAAATGCACGTGAGACATCTCCCGATCCAAATCCCACTCCTGCTGCAATACCTTCAGGCAAATTATGTATAGCAATAGCCATAACAAACAGCAGTACCTTACTTAAGTTTTTATTGTTATGCGGCTCAATATCAGTACCTACCAGCTTATGCAGATGCGGCACTAATTTATCTATGAGGTTGAGGCATACCGCTCCGGCAAATATTCCGGCAACTGTGGTTACAAGACCCAATTTTCCGCCATATTCCAAGGACGGCATAATAAGACCAAGCACAGCAGCCGCAAGCATAACGCCTGCAGCAAAGGAAAGAATAATGTCAGAAAATTCATGCGACATTTTCTTAAATATGAATCCTATTAATGCACCGATTACGGTTGCTCCGCCAACTCCCAGTGCCGTAAGTAATACCATTTCCATAAAAAGCTCCTTTTTGACATAAAAAAGTTCCTTCGCCGCACTCCTCACAAAGGCAATGGGCATTATCACATTTATTATTACGCAAAAATTCCCGCACTCAGTAATGCACCTAAGGCGGGAACTCTTGTTATTCTTCAGAAAACATTTTCTTGCCAACTCCGCAAAGAGGGCATTTAAAATCCTCCGGCAGATCCTCGAATTTTGTTCCCGGCTCAATGCCAAGATCCGCATCCCCTGCTGCTTCGTCATAAATCCAACCGCAAGCATTGCATACATACTTTTTCATAATTTCACCTCCAAGTTCATTTATATTATTCCCATAATATCAAATTTAATTACTACCGCAAAGCTCGTCTGCAAGAGCATCAAGCTCCGACATACTTTCCTCGTTTAATGCAGACAAAATCTTTACAGTCGTATCAGTATAGGTAAGGTTTTTGCACTTTTCCAGCATACCCTTCATAATTTTGGCAGCCATAGGTGCCCAGCTTCCGTTTTCTATAAACGCAACCGTTTTGTTTTGGAAATTCCTCTCGGCAAGATGAGATAAAAATTCACGCATAAACGGGAATATCTCTGCATTATAAGTGGTAGTTGCAAGAACAATTTTGCTATATCTGAAAGCGTCTTCAACCGCCTCTGCCATATCACATCTTGCAAGGTCATTCACTATAACCACGCAGCCGTTTTCCCTAAGCTTATCCGCAAGCTTTAAAACTGCCTTTTTAGTATTCCCGTAAACAGAAGTATATGCGATAACAACGCCCTCCGATTCAGCTCTGTAGCTTGACCATGTATCGTAAAGACCTATATAGTATCCTAAATTTTCTGTAAGCACAGGACCATGAAGCGGACAGATAGTTTTGATATCAAGAGCCGCTGCCTTTTTGAGCAGACTTTGTACCTGAGCACCGTATTTTCCCACAATACCGATATAATAGCGTCTTGCCTCGCACGCCCAATCCTCTTCTACATCAAGTGCACCGAATTTTCCGAAGCCGTCAGCAGAGAACAAAACCTTGTCAAGACTGTCATAAGTCACAATTACCTCCGGCCAATGAACCATCGGAGCAGTAATAAAAGTAAGATTATGAGTTCCGAGTGAAAGGGTGTCTCCCTCACCTACAACGACCTGTCTATCCGCAAAATCATCGCCAAAAAAGTTTTTCATCATGGTGAATGATTTTGACGAAGAAACAATCTTTGCTTCAGGATATGTTTTTACAAAATTCTCAATATTTGCCGAGTGGTCCGGCTCCATATGCTGCACAATTAGATAGTCCGGTTTTCTGTTTCCAAGCACCGCCTTAATGTTGTCAAGCCACTCCTGCGTAAAGCGTGCATCAACAGAATCCATGATTGCTATTTTATCATCAATAATAGCATAAGAATTATATGCCATACCGTTAGGCACAGTATATTGTCCCTCAAACAAATCTATGTCGTGATCGTTTACTCCGATATATTTAATGGTGTTTGTTATATTCATAGCTTTCAGTCCTCCAAAAAGTTTATCTTATTGTAACATAAAATCACAAAATATTCAATAGCTATTCTAATATTTTTCCGTCCGTTGATATCGTAAAGACGCTCCAGGGTATAAACTTTCCGCTCGCCTGCAAAGCATTTTTTGCGGCATTCTCAATTCCTCCGCAGCACGGCACCTCCATACGGACTATTGTTACACTTTTAATATCATTATTTGCAATGATTTGCGTCAGCTTTTCGGTATAGTCACCCTCGTCAAGCTTCGGACAGCCTATCAGAGTAATTCGGTTTCTTATGAACTCGTTATGAAAATTACCGTAAGCATAGGCTGTGCAGTCAGCGGCAATTAAAAGATTGCAACCGTCAAAATACGGTGCGTTTACAGGCACAAGCTTAATTTGTACCGGCCATTGATTCAGCATGCTTGATACCTCAGCTGTACTGCCCTGCGTGTAAGCCTCGCCTCTGCTTATACTTTTCGACTTCGTTCCCGGACAGCCGCATGGCAGCACTGCACTCTGCTTTTGCTGCTTTGCCTTCATAACAGCCGCCTCGTCATACGCGGGTGCTTCCCTTTCCTCAAAGGATATCGCGTCGGTCGGACAAGCCGGCAGACAATCGCCGAGACCATCGCAGTAATCCTCCCTGGTAAGCTTAGCTTTTCCGTTTATCATTTCAATCGCACCCTCATGGCATGCTGCAGCACATGCTCCGCAGCCGTTACACTTTTCTTCGTCTATTTTAATAATTTTTCTTATCATAGTATCAATCTCCTTCTTGATTTTATGAGTTGATTATACTATAATAATCATATAAAGTATGTTGAATTTTCAACAAAGGGAGAATTTTATGAAAAAATATTTTGAAATTTTACGAAAATGCCCATTGTTCAACGATATAAAAGATGAAAACCTTATCTCCATGCTGGATTGTCTTGATGTAAAGGTTATACCCTTTAGAAAAAAAGAAACAATAGCTGCTGAAGGCTCTCCTGCTAAGTATATCGGCATCGTACTTTCGGGTACTGCTCAACTTGAACGTACCGATTATTACGGCAACAGAAGTATTGTTACAAGCATTGAAGCGTCCGAGCTTTTCGGCGAGTCCTTTGCCTGTGCCGGTGCTGAGAAAATTCCATTTGATATAATTGCCGCAGAAAACGCCGAAATAATGCTGATTGACTGCGAAAAAATTATTAATCCCTGCACCAATGCATGCAGCTTTCACAGTCAAATGATTTTTAATCTTCTAAAGATAGTTGCAACGAAAAACATTATACTGAATCAAAAAGCGGAAATAACCGCTAAGCGTACCACAAGAGAAAAATTAATGACCTATCTTTTGTCACAAGCAAAAAAAAGCGACAGTAACTGCTTCACTATTCCCTATGACCGACAGGAGCTTGCCGATTATCTTCAGGTTGACAGAAGCGGTTTGTCATCAGAAATCAGTAAGCTTCGCGAAGAAGGTATTATCGAATCTAAAAAAAGCCGATTTAAATTGCTTTAATAAGTCTATTTAAACACCTTATTTTTTGCTATATAAAAAGCGGCAGGATATTCTCCTGCCGCGTGAGCGTGTCGATAAACCTATCGGCACGCTTGCAGATACTGAAAAAGGAAGCAGAATTTTTTGTTTTAAAGCTCGTAGGCGTACGTGGGTACGGTAGAGCTTTAAAACAGAAAAAGCAGAGATTAACAGCATCTTGTAACGAAAAACAGTATAACTTTAAAACATTAACTTAAATACAACCAGAACCAATAGCTTCTATTTTCTGCGGTTATGCGACTTTTTCGACGGTCTGAGGCGGCAGGATATTCTCCTGCCGCCTCACTTTATAGTATACTGCTCTCAGTATTACAAAAACCTGCGTATATCTATCGCCAGCTTCTCCTCAAGATTAATCAGCCGTTTTGTAATATCCTTAGATTTTTCATCAGCTGCCTCATACTCATTCAAATACTTGTTGAGCGACTTTACACCCATGTTGCAGCCATCGGTTATCAAATCTGCAATAGTACGGTCTGACTCGTCCATGCTCAGCTTTACATTAGTCTTCATCCACGACATTCCTTTTGCTATCGGATTGGGGTCTTTTCCCTCGTCTTCATACCTTTCAAGCATGTTTTGTATTTCTGTGTTCAGCTTTGCATGCTCCTCCTTGCAATCAGACAGATATTTTTTAAATTCATCATCACTGACATAGCTAAGAACATCATCTATTGAAGATATTCCCATTTTTATTCCGGCATCACATTCACGCAGCAATCTTACGGTATCCTGTTCTATCATAATATGTCTCCTTTCATTTTATGAAATCAGTATTCCCGTTTTGTGAATATTTTATTAAATACTATCTTAGAACAGAATAGTTAAAATTTTGTAATACTAAAAATCATGCCTTGATCCAAAATCAATATTATATTTTTCAAACACACGCATTATTTTCTCACTGGCTTCAAAGTCAGAATAGGCATCATTTTTTATTATATGCTGAATTTCTACCAGCATTCTTATTGCAATCGTATCTGTAATTTCATCTGCATCAATTTCAAAATCTCTAATACTATTATTTATGTAATCAGATATATATTTCTTTAATAATTCTGTTTTTATTTTCACTTTAAACATCCCCTCTTTTATGGTACTATTTAGTACCCTTTTGCTGATATTATATTACCATATGGTAACATTAAAGTCAAGAGGTGATTTTGATGTTTTTTAAAAGACTATATGATTTGAGAATAGATAACGATTTAACTCAACAGCAAATTGCAGATTATCTCACATGCAACCGTCAGGTATATGCACGATACGAACGCGGACTTCGTGAAATTCCTGTCTCCATGCTGATTAAACTTGCAGACTTTTATAACACCTCTGTTGATTATATTATAGGCAGAACAAATAATTCTAAGCCAATAAAATAACAAAAATCACGCACCCTTGGACGCGTGATTTTTGTTGGTGGATATGATATAAATTTTTACGGTATCATTAATTCATATTCATATGTAACTTTTCAGCTATTTCCTTTTCAAGCTTAGGAATAGATTTATTTAATACATTACTGATTTGTGTTATAGTCTTGGTTATCATCTCATCGGCCTCTTCATCTAACAAATCAATAATTTTCTTACCATCATAAGCAGGAATTTTCCATGTTTTTACTCTTCTCCACTTCCAATCTTCTTTAAGTTTTTCGTCTGAGAAAAGTCCTGCTATCATTTCTGACATTTCCTTATCTTTCTCTGACAGTCCAATAGAACTTAAATGAAAGATAACCACAATCTTATCATTTCTTGTCACAATTTCATAACAATACTTAATCCCTGTTCCAAACCCAAATTTTTTACTCGGTTCAGGCGGTAATAAGTCATCTATAAACGGTGTAGAGAATTTGATTGATGTTTTACCTGTATTGTTTTCATCATAAACTATGTAGCCCTTTTCTTGCTCTTTTTTCAAAAACTCAATAATATCATTATTCACTTTATATGAAGAATCAGGTCTATATTCAAACAACAAGTCTAAAGCATTCTTATGCTTATTGTAAATATCTATACAAATCTTTTCCAATTTTTCGTCTTTCACAACATATCTCCTTATAACGTTAATATAGTTTTCAATTAGCATTTGGGAATTTTCCGAAATTGATTTTCTATGAACATTCTTTTCTATTATTGTAACAAGCTCTGTATAACTAAATGCTATCCACACATCAGGATTACTTGATTCTCTGCCATCAGGTGTTAAATAAACAAATATTTTCGAATAGGATGGGTAATTCTCATCAATAACCGACATATACCTGCTTAATTGTTCACCGTGTTCATTTGAATCCACTTTATTTTCTATACATACTAAAAACTTTTCTGCATCAGATACTGCTAATATGTCTATATTATTCCATTCTCTGTAAATATTAAAACTATGATAATCCAACATTGAAGTAGTAATTATATCAATATTTTTACTATTCAAGGTTTCTCTATATTTTTGCACAAGTACTTGTAATAAATTTAAAAGTATGGATTCAGACAATCCGTGAGATTCATTAGGATTTAACAGCCAGGCAATCATATTGCTGTGTCTTATCTCTGTTTTTGCAATTCTTAAAATATCAAAAATATTAAATCTATCTATCCAATTGTCAAGTGCATTAAGACAATCAATATCAAGCAAAAAATCTTCAATACATTTATACTGTTCCGATATATTAACTGAACTAATAATTATCACTCCTTGTTTTTGGAATAAAAAATCACGCACCCTTGGATGCGTGAAAATCATTGGTGGAGATGACGGGAGTTGAACCCGTGTCCGAAAACATATTCACCCCGGCATCTACGAGTGTAGATTGTGTTATAAGATTCCCCTCACATATCCCTCACAATCAAGTTATATGCTACGGTAGTTTTTAGTTCCTGACCGTCCCCAAAACAAAAGACGGTTCATGTGCACCACTAATACGACGCCTTGCTCCCTGCCGTGGTAATCAGGGTAAGACGGCCAGCCTAATTAGGCAGCGTAAGCTAAATTTTTGTTAGCGTTTATTTTTAAAAATTGGACAGTTTCAGTGTTATCCGGCACTACTCGCTTCCGAAGCTTCAACATCCCCGTCGAAGCCGTTGCATCCCCATGTGTATTATATTCTACCACATATTTATCAAAAAATCAATGAGATTTTTGAGTTACCTTATTTTTCTTTTTATTCTTCCGGCATGGCTCTACGTATCCCGGAAATACCTTTCCTACTCCTATTTCAAACCTCTCCTCTATTTCCTCTAAAGAGTTTATGCCGAAATCCTCCAAAATATGCACCAGCACCATCGCACACGCATATGCATCGTCGCAAGCCGTATGATGCGAAAAATCAATCCCCAGGCTGTCTCCCAAGCAGTTGAGTTTATGACTCGGCAATTCGGGATACGCCTTCTGTGAAAGCTTTACCGTACACAAATACTTAAATTCGGGAAGCTCCAATCCAAACATATCCAGTGTTTTTGTAAGTGCTCCGATATCAAAGGAGGCATTATGTGCAATCACAACCTTATTTTGAAGGTATGGCTCTATCTCCGCCCAATATTTGTCAAAGGTCGGCTTATACATAACCTCCTGCGGGGTTATTCCGTGAATAGCTATATTATATTCATTAAATTCAAAAGGAACAGGCTTTACCAAAAGTTCCTTAACTTCCTTAATTTCATTATTTTCAACAACACAAATCCCCATGCTGCAGATGCTTGTCCATTTGGAAGTAGCTGTTTCAAAATCTATTGCAACAAAATCCATATCTCTCTCCGTAAACATATTTTCGTATATTAATTTTATAACAAATTTCGACTAAAGTCAATATCACTTCCCCTAAAAGTCTATTTTCACAGCTATTTATTCCTCTATTTACAAATTTTTCATTTTGTGTTATACTTATGATATATTTAATTTTTTTAAGCAAACTACATACAAAAGCATTAGAAACGGAGAAAGCAAATGTTTATTGATAAAGCTAAAATTTTCATAAAAGCAGGCAACGGCGGAAACGGTGCGATAGCGTTTCACCGCGAAAAATATGTTGCTGCCGGCGGACCTGACGGCGGAGACGGCGGCCGCGGCGGAAATGTTATTTTCCGCGTAGACTTAGGTCTTACAACCCTGATGGACTTCCGCTATAAAAGAAAATATGTTGCCGAAAGCGGTCAGGCAGGAATGAGAAACAAAATGAACGGCAAACGCGGCGAGGACATCATTATTTCAGTCCCTCAGGGCACCGTTGTACGCGACGCTGCAACAAACAAAATAATTGCCGATTTATACGACCCGGAAAAGGACGTGATTTTAGCACGCGGCGGAAACGGCGGCTGGGGTAATGCACACTTTGCCACAGCGACACGTCAGACGCCTAACTTTGCAAAAAACGGGCAAAAGGGCGATGAACGCGAGGTATTTCTTGAATTAAAGCTTTTAGCGGACGTAGGACTTGTGGGCTTCCCGAATGTCGGAAAATCCACCATTCTTTCCCGCACCACCAAGGCTGACCCGAAAATCGCCAACTATCACTTCACCACATTAGAGCCTAACCTCGGCGTGGTTTCTCTTGAAGAACACATGAGCTTTGTTCTTGCCGATATTCCGGGAATCATCGAGGGTGCAAGCGAGGGCGTAGGACTCGGTCATGAATTTCTTCGCCACATCGAGCGTACAAGGCTTTTAATACACGTTGTTGATGTATCGGGAATTGAGGGCAGAAATCCCCTTGAGGATTTTGACATTATAAACAGCGAGCTTGTAAAATACAATCTTGAGCTTGAAAGCCGTCCGCAGATTATTGCCGCCAACAAAACCGACATTCTTCAGGACGAGGACGTATACAAAGCTTTCTGCTCCGAAATGGAAAGCCGCGGCTACAAGGTATTCCCTATCTCGGCAGCTACCGGCGAGGGCGTTTGGGAGCTTATGAAGTATACCTATACCGAGCTTCAGAAGCTTCCGCCCATACAGGAATTTGACATCGAGCTTGACATCAACGAAGAAGAATTTATCGACAAAACCGACAAGGGCTTTGAGGTTACGGTTGAAGACGGCGTTTACGTTGTTTCGGGAACCTGGATTGAAGCAGTCGGCGGCAGCGTAAACTTCTCAGATAATGAAAGCCTGCAGTTCTTCCAGCAGGCACTCAAAAACCGCGGCGTTATCGACGCACTGGTTGAGGCAGGCATCGGCGAAGGCGACACCGTAAGAATAGGCGATTTGGAATTTGACTTTGTATGGTAATGGAGTGATTTACTATGGAAAAAGGCTTAAATCGAATGAAGCAGCGGTATGCCAAGCGAAAAAAACAAAGAAGCAGGATATTGATAATTGTTGCAGCTGTTATTGCCGTCATAGTTGTTATAAATGCAGTTATATCTCAGTTCAATAACAAAACTGTGGCAATTACGATAAAGGAAGGGACCTCCTCCACGCAGATTGCCCGCATTTTGAAGGACGAGGGTATAATAAATTCAAGACTATGGTTTCTGCTGCGTCTTTCGCTCTCCGAATACAGCGGAAAACTACAGTACGGCACATTTAAAATTGATACGAATGATTCTATCGGCGAAATTATCGAAATTCTTGCCACCAAGGGTGCGAAAAAGAACACTGTAACACTCACAATACCGGAGGGATATTCGGTTGAACGGATAAAAGCAAGAGTAACCGAACTTGGACTTTGCACCGATACCGAGTTTGAAAACGCACTTAACAACGACTATGACTATTCCTTCTTAAAATCCGTTCCGAACGATAAGGCGATAAATTACAGGCTGCAGGGCTTTTTATACCCTTCAACCTACGAGTTTTATTCCGATGCGTCTGCCGAAACGGTTATTACAGCAATGCTGGACGAGTTTGAAAAGCAGGTTTCCTCTCTTGGAATTTCCGAGTCAAGCCTGTACGAGGTAGTAACAAAGGCGTCCATGATAGAGCGTGAAGCAAAAATCGCCTCCGAACGTCCTATAATAGCAGGAGTAATAGAAAACAGGCTGAAACAAAATATGCTTCTCCAGCTTGACGCAACCGTTGTTTATGCAATTTCCGACGGAATGTATAACGTAGACCGCGTTTATTACAAAAACCTTGAAACGGACTCAAAATACAACACCTATAAATACAAAGGGCTTCCCGTAGGACCAATCTGCTGTCCGGGTATTGCGTCTATCAAGGCGGCGTCAAACCCGTCACGTCACAACTATTTATACTATCACACCGATACCGCAAAAAATGACGGAAGCCATATCTTTACCGAAACCTATGAAGAACACAAAAGCACAATGAATTAAAAGGCTCAAAAAAAAGACAGGTTCCCCTGTCTTTTTTTATTTACAATTAGGACAGCTTGCACAATCCGAGCCGCAGGTGTGAGGCTCAGGCTTACTGCCTGTTCCTCTGTAGCTCTCTATAGCCGCTCTGATAGCCTCCTCTGCCAACACAGAGCAATGTACCTTCTCAGGCGGAAGTCCGTCAAGTGCCTCCATAACCGCCTTGTTAGTCAGCTTTAATGCCTCCTCAACGGTCTTTCCCTTTACCATTTCGGTAGCCATTGAGCTTGTCGCAATAGCAGCACCGCAGCCAAAGGTTTTGAATTTTACATCCCTTATTACATCATTTTCATCAATATCCATATAAATTTTCATTATATCTCCGCATTTTGCATTTCCCACCTGACCAACGGCGTTTGCATCTTCAATTTCGCCTACATTTCTCGGATTTGCAAAATGGTCCATTACCTTTTCTGAATACATATTATTTATTCTCCTTTCTCATAATCTCTTCATAAAGAGGCGACATTGCCCTCAGCCGCTCAATAATCGGCGGAAGGACCTCAAGAACATAGTTCACTTCTTCCTCAGTAGTATCCTCGCCCACGCTCAATCTTAGTGAGCCGTGTGCGATTTCATGCGGCAAGCCTATCGCCAAAAGTACGTGCGATGGGTCAAGCGAGCCTGACGCACACGCACTTCCGCTGGATGCGGCAATCCCCTTCATATCCAGCAGCATAAGTATTGATTCACCCTCAATATACTGAAATGAAAAATTAACATTATTACAAAGTCTTGTATCATCTGCAGGACCGTTTAATCTGCAATACGGAATTTTTTCCTGTATTCCCGAAATCAGCATATCTCTAAGGTGCTTCATTTTTTCCGTCTTTTCTGCAAGGTCGGTATTTGCAAGCTCCAAAGCCTTTGCAAGCCCTGCCATACCCGCAACATTTTCGGTTGCGGCACGCTTGCCTCTTTCCTGTCCTCCGCCATGAATCAGGTTATCAATTCTGACTCCGTTTCTGATATACAAAACGCCAACGCCCTTGGGACCATGAAATTTATGTGCCGAAAGAGACAGCATATCAACGCCCAGCTCGGCTACATTAATCGGCATATGCCCGATTGCCTGAACACTGTCGGTATGGAAAATCACCTTATGCCTTTTGCAGACCTCAGCAATCTCAGAAATCGGCTCAATCGTGCCGATTTCGTTATTTGCGGTCATTATCGAAACCAGTATTGTATTATCGCGGATAGCCTTTTCAACATCGTCCGGGCTTACGCGTCCTGTCTTGTCAACATCTAGATAAGTTACCTCAAATCCGTTTTTCTCCAAAAACTCGCACGCCGAAAGTACCGCATGATGCTCTATTTTAGAGGTGATAATATGATTGCCTTTATTTTTATTTGCAAAGGCAACTCCCTTTATCGCCCAGTTATCCGCCTCACAGCCCGACGCTGTGAAATATATTTCGTTGGTTTTTGCACCAAGCTGCTTTGCTACACGCTCACGTATTTCCAAAACGGCAGCCTCTGCCGCTCTTCCAACCTCATAAAACTTTGATGAGGCGTTTCCGTAAATCTCCGTATAGTATGGCAGCATCTCCTCTAATACCTCTTTTTTAAGAGAAGTCGTCGCATTGTTGTCCATATAAACTTTCATCGTAACATCTCCGTTTCAAAAAATTAACATTTGAACACTTATTCATATTATAATTCATTCTACCCATTTTGTCAACTTTATTTATTCAATTATTATACATCAAAATACATAAATTTACACTGTACAAATCCAAAATATTGATATATAATATAGAAAAGAGCTTTTTTAAGGAGGCGTCTGATTTGCGGACAGCAGGAATTATATGTGAATACAACCCGTTTCATTACGGACACAAGCATCAACTTGATACGCTTCGCAGTGAATACGATGCTATAGTCTGCGTTATGAGCGGCAGCTTTGTTCAACGCGGTGACATAGCTGTTTTTGACAAGTGGACAAGGGCAAAAGCGGCACTTTCCTTTGGTGCGGATCTTGTTATTGAGCTCCCCGTAAAATATTCGCTTTCCTCTGCCTGTGGTTTCGCTGAAGGTGGAATACAAATTCTTGACGCGTTGGGATTGATTGACGCAGTAAGCTTCGGCAGTGAATGCGGAGATATCGCAGTTCTCGAAAACTGTGCGGAGACTATGCTCTGCGAGCCTTATGAGGTTTCGGCAAAAATAAAAGAATTTACAGCCTGCGGTATGAGCTACGCAAAGGCACATGCAGCTGCCTATGACGGGATTTTGGATTCCGACATAATTTCTAAGCCCAACAACATTCTTGCAATCGAGTATATCAAGGCTTTAAAAAAAATCGGCAGCAGAATAACTCCTGTAACGCTTGCACGAAAGGGCGTAGGCTACCATGACTTAACCGCCTCGGGAAAATTTGCCTCCGCCACACTTTTACGCGAGAAACTAAAAAATAATGAGGATATTTCCGAATTTACTCCATTTGATTTTTCAGCTTGTGAGCGATACGATATCAATCGGCTTACCGATATATTCAAATACAAGCTTATAAGCGAGGGTACTTCAGCCTTTTGCAACATTCCCGATATGGAGAGGGGGCTTGACAACAGATTTTTAAAGGCAGTTGATAAGAGCAGCATCACCGAAATGCTTGACTTTGTAAAAACAAAGCGGTATACCTATACGCGGCTTTCCAGAATTGTTCTTTCGGTTCTTTTGGAACTTCGCGGCAACTTGTCAAGCCCTGAGTATATCCGAGTTCTCGGCATGACAGATACAGGGCGTAAGCTTCTTTCGGAAATGAAGAACACCTGTCCTCTTCCCGTTGTAAACAAGGTTGCCGATTTTGACAGCGATGCAATTCTTCCCGACATCCTTGCAACCAATCTCGCCGCACTCTGTGCAGACAAACCCGTTTTTCAAAACAGAGATTACACAACCTCTCCTGTAATTTTGTAAGAGCTGCTTTGCACGTTTTCGGCACGCTTATGCCAAATGTTTAAGTGCAGTTTAAAACGGCAGCCGAAATTCGGCTGCCGTTTTATTATGTAGGAAATTGCGTTTAGCAATGACGGAATAACAAAATTGCTACCAAAATCCTACGCCCCAGGCGGGCTTATATCAAAAACTTTTTTATATAAGAATGTTTTGTTTTCCATACAACCACCTATTTTCTCAATTTCCTATGGCATGTAGTCTTCCCATGAACAGCCAAATTCTTTAGATAGTTCTTCTTTGGATTGTTTTTTCATCAAGTGTACATATGCTACAGATGATTTATAAGTATCATCCGGCTCCGGAAATAGCCACTTTCTTCCGCTTAACGTCATCAATTCATTCACTCTCATAAATCGTTTAGTACCGATTTCTTCTTGATGTTTAATTTCTTCATCTGTAAGTCCCATACTCCTATATATAGGATATCCCATATTCTTTTCCAACAATTTCTCTATCTTACTCGCATTGATCCGTTCTATTGCTGCAAACAATTCTTGTCTTCTATCAAATTCTAAACCTTTGACATAATAATCTATGGCTCTATCATTCATATTTTATAAAATCTCCGTTTCGTAAAATTGACTTCCTTCGATTGTAAATATATAAGTATAGTCGAATTAGTAAACAGCAAGGGCGTCCGCCTATGCTTTACATACTGTTGACAAATTGGTCTTATAAGGCTATTTGGGTAATTAGGTAAAAAGAATATTATACACAAAAAGTGTCGATTTTAGATTTTTGCAACGCAATATATACTGTTTTATTAAGGACTGCCATATGGAAGCTTTTTTATTTCAAGAATTGAAGACATATACCCACAGCCGTACCTATTATATAAATCGCGGCTAAAATGGTAAGATTTTGTTTCAAATTTTTATTTTGCTTAAACAAAACTATAAGTCCTACGCCGGCACCTGTGCAAAGTCCGCCGATTAACGCGGCAAGTGTAATTTTTCCTGCCAGATACAGCTCAGTCAGAACTACCGACGCCGCACAATTTGGAATTATACCGAAAAGTGAAGTCAGCATTGCCTGCAAAACGGCGTTATCCGAAACAAACTGCATAAACGGTGCAATACTCTCAGCGGCAAAGCCAAGCACAATATTTACCGCAAAAATGTAAACAAAAATTTTTACTGCATGCACAACGGCAGATTTCAAAATTCCGCCCTCACAGCTTTCGCAGTTACCGTGAAAATGATTATGGTCGTGAGTTTCATGCTTCTCAATTTTGCTTTTTACGGCAAAATCAATTAAAAATCCAAAAAGCACTGCTATTATAAATTTTACCAAAACCAGCACAGCAAGCTCAGAAAGCCTGTCAGGATGTGCAAGCATCAGCGGAATCGCCTCGTCGGAGGTTGCGATAAATATTGCGATAAGCGTTCCGACGCTTATTTGATGCTTTGCAAAAAGCTCTGAGGCAATTACCGAAAATCCGCACTGCGGAATTGTTCCGAGTGCCGCTCCCAAAAGTGGTCCGAGCCGCTTTGCTCTTTCAAACAAATGATACATAAAGCAGTTGTTTTTATGCTCTAAATACTCTATCAGAAGATACACCAAAAACAGAAACGGCAGCATTACTATAGTGTCTTTAAATGTATGAATTATATGCTCCATTTATATTACTCCTTTATCCTTCATTGCCTTTACCGACATAATTATTCCAAGCTTTGCGGACTCATAGGTAACTCCTCCCTGCATATACACCATATACGGCGGACGCATAGGTCCGTCTGCACTAAGCTCAATAGACGAGCCCTGATTGAATGCACCAGCCGCCATAATCACCTCATCAGCATAGCCCGGCATATAGCTCGGTATAGGTGTAACATATGCATCAACCGGCGAGCCCTTTTGGATTCCCTCGCAAAAAGCTTTGAGTGCGTCACCGCTTTTCAGCTTTATCGACTGAATTATGTCGTGCCGCACCTCCTTTGACGAAGGCTCAACCAAAAATCCCAGTTTTTCATAAACAGCGGCACACAATATTGCCGTTTTAAGAGCCTGCGACACCACATGCGGTGCAAAGAACAGCCCCTGATAAAGCTGCTTGTTAAGTCCGTGCGTTGCACCGTTCTCCCTTCCGATTCCTACTGTTGAAAGACGGTATGCACATAGCTCTATGTATTTCGCTTTTCCTGCAATATATCCGCCTGTAGGTGCAATTCCGCCGCCCGCATTTTTTATCAGCGAGCCGCCGCACAAATCCGCTCCGTATGCCGTTGGCTCCTTTTCGTCCACAAACTCGCCGTAGCAATTATCAACAAGAGCAAGCGTTTCGGGCGAAATTTCCTTCACAAAGCGTATCATTTCTCCTATCTCTGAAGCCGAAAAGGTCTTCCGCTCTCCATAGCCTTTAGAACGCTGAATCCATACCGCTTTGACCTTTTTTTCGGTAAGAACCTTTTTTATCGCATCATAATCAGGCGAGCTGTCCGGAAGCAAATCCACCTGCATATAATCTATTCCGAAATCCTTTAAAGAGCCTCTGCCAGCCTCTCCTGTAATCCCCACAACCTCCTCAAGAGTGTCATACGGCTTGCCTGTTATCGCCACAACCAAATCTCCCGGTCTTGACACCGCAAAAAGCATCGTGGACAGAGTGTGTGTTCCCGAAATAAAATTATGCCGCACCAAAGCATCCTCTGCCTCAAAAATCTGTGCGTAAATTTTATCCAGCATATCCCGTCCCATGTCGTCCGTTCCATAGCCGCTTGTGGGATTAAAATATTCAGCTCCCACCCTGTTATCGGCAAATGCCTTCATAACCTTCATTTCATTAAGCTGTGCAATGTCCTCAACACGCTTAAATTCACGCAAGACACTTTCCTCTGCAGCATCTATCATATCAAGTATTTCCTGCGAAACACCAAATTGTTCCTTTAAAAATTCATTTTTTCCCATCTTTTAACCTCATTTCTACAAAGATAAATTATACACCAAATCACGTTATTTTGCAATATTTTTCATAAAAGAATTGTATATGCCTGTAAATTGTGATAAAATTACACAGATAGCGAGGTGAAGAAATTGAACAGTGATTTACTTAAAAGCTGCACATTATGTCCCAGAAAATGCGGCGTGGACCGCACCGCAGGCGAGGTCGGCTTTTGCGGAGCTTCGGAAAAAATCAAGCTTGCAAAAAGCTGTCTGCATTTTTGGGAGGAGCCGTGCATTTCGGGAGAAGAAGGCTCGGGAGCAGTTTTCTTTTCACACTGCACCTTAAAATGCGTCTACTGTCAGAATTTCGGCATCAGCACGCAAAATCATGGAAGATATATAACTGAGGACGAGCTTGCCCAAATTTTTCTTAACCTGAAAATGCAGGGTGCAAACAACATAAATCTCGTAACCCCCACCCATTTCGTACCGCAGATAATATCCGCAATAGAAATTGCACGAAAAAAGGGGCTTGACCTCCCTATATTGTATAACACAAGCGGATACGAAAGCCCCGAAACCATTAAGCGGCTTGACGGATATGTTGATATTTTTCTGCCTGACTTAAAATATTTTGACGATAAATATGCAATAAAATATTCAAATGCAAAGGATTATTTCAAAACAGCCGCATCTGCTATAAGGCAGATGTTTGCACAGGTCGGAAAATGCGAATTTGATGAGCGTGGCATAATAAAAAAGGGCGTAATTGTACGCCACTTAATGCTTCCCGGTCTTTTATTCGACACAAAAAAAATACTTGATTTCCTTTATTCCGAATACGGAAACGATATTTATATCAGCATAATGAGCCAATACACGCCGCTTGATACAATCCCTGATGGCTTTCCCGAACTGCAACGCAGACTGAATATGCAGTGCTACGACAAAATGCTTGATTATGCCGCCGGAATTGGTATAGAAAACGCTTTTATTCAAGAGGGCAGCTCCGCAAGCGAAAGCTTTATCCCGGATTTTTACTCCGGGAATGAATAGCCTTAGCCGTTATTCGTATTCATACGCTTTCTCAAAATTATGTAAGCGATGATATACATGCATCCCGTAACAAACCATGATGCAGGATACGCTGTGAACAGAAATTCAGGAGTTCTGTTCATCGGGAACAGCACCAAAAGCCACAGCAGACGAAAGCCGCACACACCGAGAAGACTCATAAGCATTGACACTACGGTTGCACCCATTCCTCTTAACGTTCCCGAAGGAATCTCAATCATGGATATAACAAAATACGGCAGAACAACATATTTAAACTTTACAACCGCAAAGCTTGCCACAGCTGCGTCACCCGGTGCAAACATCGCTATAATTGCGTCCTTAAACAAATATGCAATGCTGCTCAAAAGCACGCCCTCTGTTATTGCAATAGCGAAGCCGCACAGCATTATAGGCGTTATTCTCCGAATCTTGCGTGCTCCTATATTCTGACTGGTAAAGGTCGTAACCGTTTGAGCTATTGAGTTTATTGCGACATATAAGATATTCTCTACCTGACTTTCCACAGAATGTCCCGCGGCAGCCGCTGCACCAAAGGAATTTATTGAGGAAATCATTATCGTATTTGAGATACTGAAGGTTATTCCCTGAATACCTGCCGGGATTCCTATTCTTGCGGTAAATTTAAAAATTTTCTTATCAAAGCTAATTCCCTTTATCGAGAAGCCCACATCACTTTTTCTCAGCATATGTAAAATAATAAGAAATCCAACTATCTGCGAAATTACCGTTGCCAATGCAACGCCGGCAACTCCCATAAAGAAATATTTTACAAAAATTATATTAAGAACAACATTTATCGCACCTGATATCACAAGTGAAATCATGGGATTTTTTGTATCTCCTATACCTCGCATTGTTGCGGAAATAAAATTATACAGTGCAATAAACGGCATGCCGAGAAAGTATATCTGCATATACAAAATCGACATTTCTATTATTTCAGCATCTATTTTTACCAAATACGCCACAGGACGTGCGATAAAAAACCCCAAAATTCCAACGACAATTCCGCTTACCAATGCAATTATAACGGCAGTATCAGAGGTTTTCTTTACCATTTTGCCGTTTCCCTCGCCGCGGTATCTGGCAACCGCAACATTTGTACCAATAGCAAGTCCCATAAAAAGGTTTACAAGGGTGTTCACGATAGGTCCCACCGAGCCTACCGCTCCCAGTGCATTTGAGCTTCCGTATCTACCCACTATAAGCGAATCCGCCGCATTGTAAAGCGTCTGCAGAATACTGCTTAAAATCAGCGGAACAGCAAATTTCATCATCTGCGGAAAAAGTCTTCCGTTTATCATATCAACCTTATTTTTCATAGTAAATACCTCGTATCAAGGCTTTCTTTGCCTGATGTCTTCATTATTATACACCAGATGAAAATATTGTCAACCCATTTTTTTAAATTTGTCATTTTTATGCCGAAAAACACAAAAATAAGGCAGCAGATGTTCTGTCTGCCGCCCTATTTTTTTAAGCTATCTCGCTATATTTCAAGTCGAGTTTACAGTGCTTCGCAAATTTCAGATTTTGCACAAAGACTCTTTCTTTCGCCTTTAAATATTACGTCAATTTCTTCCTCGCTGTCGGTTTTTAAGGTATATTCGCAAGGCGTCATTGTAACGGAAATTTTGCTTCCCTTATACATAAAGCTAAAGCTCACCTTATCCCACCACGGAACCTGATGTGGATTTACCTCAATACAATCCTCCCTGCAGACAATTCCTGCAAAGCCGCGGAACACCGCATACCATGCACCAACCAGACAGCCCGAATGTACGCCCTGCCAGCTGCATTTGTGGATATCATAAACATCGATATATGCTGTTTCGATAAGATAATTATATGCAGACAAGATTCTTCCGTTGTCCGCCGCACAGATTGAATGAGGTGCAAAGGAAAGCGATGACGAGGACTCGCACATCTTTTCATAATAATCCCAGTTAAGTGCGTAATTCGCATTTTCGGGTTTCATGTTAAGATAGCTGTATATCAGCATAACGTCAGGCTGCTTTATAACCTGACTCTTGTGGTAAAGTCCCGATTTCTTCATCTGGAAGCCTGTGGCAGCCGAGCCGCCTGCCTCCTCTAATGTTCTGCTCAAGCCAAAATATCCGTCAAACTGTGGAATAAGTCCACACTTATCAAGCGGCTGATAAAGCTTTTCTGCTATATCGGAATAGTCGTTATCCATTCCGAAAGTCTTTGCATATTCTGTAGTTTTTTCCAGAACATATTTAACCAGATAGTTTGTATATGCGTCATTGTTTACATACGGGTGATGCTCATCTGTTCCGGTAACTCTTAAGATTTCGTATCTGCCGTTTACCTCCTCAACCCTGCTCCTCCAGTATTCGCAAAGCTCTACAAGCATTTCCATTCCGTAATCCTTCAAAAATTCCTTATCTCCGGTAACGGTCACATAATTAATTATTCCCCATGCAATATCCGCATTTATATGTATCTGCATGAATGGGTGACGGGCATACTCCCACACTCTTTCATCGCCCTCAACTGAGGAACAAAATGCATACTTCGCACCGCTAAAGCCTGCCGCCTTTGCATTTTCCTTAGCTTTTTTAAGACAGTTATATCGATACATAAGTGCATGCTTTGCAGCCTCGGGAGCTATATGAATAAATATAGGCAGCTGGTAAATTTCACAGTCCCACCATACAAAGTCGTTGTATCTCTCGCCGGTTAAGCCCTTCGCCGCAATGCTGTGAACACTGTCGTTTCTGCTGGCTGAAATTATTGAATGATAATTTGCAAATCTCACGCCAGAATCTGCAAGCTCATCGCCCTCAATCGCAATATCCGCAAGCTCAAACACCTTTTTATATTCTGCCATATGCTCATCAAAATACTCGGCATATCTCTTTTCTAAAATAACCGGCTGTGAAACGTCTTCCTCACGCGAAGATGAAATATATACGCACTTTTCCACCTCATAGGTTTTGCCCTGCTCGGCAGTAAATTCAGCTGCTGAAGAAAGAACTCCGTTTTCGCTGTTGTCCTTCCATGCAGCTTCTGCACCATACAGATTTGTAACAGTTGTAGTGCCGGTTTCAAATCCGTATTTTTTGCCCATATTTACGTGAGCGAAAGCCTTGTTTTCCCATACCTTACCCGAAATAACCGTTGTAATCTTCTGTCCGCCCGTTTTAACACGCGTATCTATTCCCGACATAACCTCAATCTTTTTGCTGTGATTTACCGGAGTAACCTTAACCTTTAAGCAGTAAACATGGTCGTTTGCAAAGGAAGAAAAACGCTCAAACTCAAAATCGGTAACGTCGCCCTTGGTATTTTCCCAACGCACCTTTCGCACAAGCGTTTCGTTAGTCATATCAATATAACGCTCCCATGACAGGATTTTACCCTCCCATGTATAAAAAGTCTCGCCGTCAATAGAAAAACGCAGAAGCAGAAAGTCCACGTTATTTATAACGCTGTCCTGATACTCAAAATTTCTGAGCTTTTCCTCATCGATGTAATACTTTTTCATGTACTCATTGTCGGCAAATGGTTCCATTACCTCAATGATTTCATCAAAAACGCCTCTTATATACGCTCCCTGGATTCTTATTGATCCGTATTCCTCAAAGCTTCCACGCACACCGATATATCCGTTTCCCGTAGTAAACAGGGCGGAATTGGCTGCCTCTTCTTCAATTCTGTAGCTTTCTTCAACAAATTTTGTAACACTGGGTTTTAGCATAAAACTTCCTCCGTATATTTATTAAAAAATCAAAAATTTTGCCGTACTAAATTACGGCAAAATTTTATTATCCTACCAAAACGCACTCACCTGCCGGCACCTTTATCATTTTTGATGAAGGGTTATGCATAACAGGCTCATACAAAAACCATATATCCTGTGCCGAAGGGTTATACACCCTTGTTCCGTCATAATCGAAAATCAGCCTCTTATATGCGTCAATATAATCGTATATTTCAATATTGGTTGCGTACCAGATATCCTCTTTTCCGCTTGTATAAGCCGCAAAATCCTCAATTACATTCCAATTATCATTATTTGTAAATTCATAGCTGTGTCCCCAAACATAAAACAGCCACGGTCCTTTATTGAACGGGATATTATTCGAGCCGTTCACAAATTTTTCCGCAAGCTCCATAAGTCTCGGATTATTATGATGACAGGTTGCCTTTAATCGAAGCCAATCCGCACCAATTCCAAAATTCTCGGTGCAGGAAACTGTTCTTGAATATGCAATCCCTGCTGCCCTTAAAACCTCAACCACCGCATCGCTGTATGTACCAAACGGATACGCCATGCCGCGGGTAATTGTACCGAACTCGCGTTCTATGTACGCCCTGTCCTCCAGCACCTCATGAAGTGCCAAAATGGGCGGAAGCTGCTCCAAAAACGGGTGCTGCACCGCATGAACGGCAACCTCATGTCCGCCGCTTGCATAAAGACTTTTTGCCTCGGAAACCGTAAGATGCTCTTCTCCCGATGAATTTGCAAGAATCCCTGTATTTATGTTAAAGGTTCCTTTAAGACCATATTTATTAAATATCTCAACCAGTCTGATATCATCGCGGTTTGCGTCATCATAGCTAAAGGTAAGTGCCTTTGATTTTCCCTGCGGAAATCTCATAAATGTGTTCATTTTACCACTTCCTACCTTAATATGTATTCAAATTATACATGAAAATAATTCCTAAGTCAACCCTATATTCTAAAAAAATGTTATTTTCTGCAGCTTCGGCTATGCAAGTATTTTTTTTAACTCCTCTGCCAGATGCTCCGCAATAATTGCATGTGTTTCTCTTGACGGGTGAACCGGTCCTACCGGGATTTTTTCGGCTATATTTATATAATACACGTTATCGCTGTACTTTTTATTAAACTCACCTGCAAAGAGGGACAGCTTTTCCGCAAAAACACCGCTAAAGGCATTAAGAATAACAATTTTTGCGTCCCTGTGCTTTGCCCGAATCACGCATAAAAGCTCCTCATAGCCTGCCAAATATTTTTCCGAAGGCTGTGACCAGTCATTTGCACCGTAGTTGACAACCACGGTATCCGGCGTATAGCCAATGCACTCAGCACCGTCAAAGCAGTAGTTATAAATTGCCGCTGCCTTTGGAACTCCGCCTGAGCCGCCCTTGGTGATGCCCACACCGCCATAAGCAAAAATTGCCGCACGGCAGTTTAAAAGCTCCGCTGTACGATATGCGTACGCTCCTCTTACATCGTCCTGATAAACGCGGTTATCCTGGTCGTTTAAAAAGTCTGTTGCCTCTATCTTTCGCTGCTTTTCATCAACCAGTATTCCCTCGGTTATTGAGTCGCCGACAAATTCAATAACAGGTCTTTCATCACAAGGAAGAGGAGGCACACTTTCTGCCTCCACTCCCTGTATGTGCAATTTTGCCTCAAGAGGTGCAAACCATCTGTGCTGCATCTCAACACAGCTTTTCAAAACGATTTTCACCATATGCTCACCGTCTGTGTTTGCTTCAACACGTAGGAAACGGTCTATAACACACTCTGTATACGCACCTCCGTCAACACACAACCAAATGTGAGGATACGGATGCTTCATATAATCAATATTAAAATGTATAACCGCACTTTTTCCGCAAAAAGCAAATTCCGCAGCCGAGCCGCAAGCAGTAGTTACAACGCTTCCGTCCTGAGCTGTATGCCATCTGCCGGTAAGCCTGATATTTTCTGCACCAAAAATCATAACAGTTCTCCTTATTCACGTATTAATGTGACCGGAATACACAT
Source organism: Clostridia bacterium (assembly GCA_017621875.1). GTDB lineage: Bacteria > Bacillota > Clostridia > UBA1381 > UBA1381 > UBA1738. The sequence goes on along the minus strand of JAGASE010000017.1, from coordinate 63,224 downwards.
AACCTCTCCCGTAAGATTGCTCTTTATCTTTAAAACAGGAGTATATGAGGTTCGCGTCATGTTTTCCGACTTAATTGCAAACTGTGCCTCACAGACATAGTTATTCTCGTTTGGTACATATTCGCAGTAAACCGACTTAGTTACGCAGTCAATTTCCAGCTCCTCCGGCAGCAGCCACTCCATTTCAAGCCATTGCTGACGGTTAATATGCTTGATTGCACTAACCTTAATAATTTTTTCCTCATTATTTTTTATCATCGGTCCGCCTACGTATTTTACGTCAAAATCCAGCATTGGGAAAGAATATGTAACGGTATCGGGCTGCTTTGCAAGTACCTGTGAAAATTCATACATTACCTCAACCGCACGCCTGTGACCGCTTACGTTATAGAGATTTTCCTCGCCGCCTATCAGCATTTTATCACCCTCATAGGTAATATATCCGCTCATAAATGTCGGCATCAGCTTTGCAACTCTTTCGGTCAGCTCGGTGATAGTTTTCGGCACCTTTACGCAGTATGCGTCGGTTACGTCCAACGATACTGTCTTTATGGCATCACCAATCGGCTTTGTCCATTTCTCCCCGAAAGCCTTGCTTCCGTACATAATTCCGAAAATTGAAGCAGCAGTTGCCGCTGTGCAGTCGGTATCCTCACCGCAGCTTACTGCAGTGCAGACTGTTTTATCAAAATTACCCTCGCCGTAAAGCAAAGCCGCCGTCATTATTGCAACATTGCTCGGTGCGTCATAGCCGCGTCTGCCCTCCGGAATATCCGGCTCAGGCTCTCTGTCCTGATAGCCCTTAAACATTCCGAATGAGCCGGGAACGGTCTTTAGAATTTCTCTTCTGCATTCTCGTATATCCTTGCCGCTGTCATAACAGTCAATCGCCGTTTTAATTCCCTTTGCAACGCCGCAGTCTGACGGAATATAGCTAAGTGCAATATTTATCAGCTCTCTTAAATTATTTTCACTAAAAGCCGCACTTTCCAGTGCCGCACAGAAAACCTCGCCGTAAACACCCTCGCCGCTATGGTCCATAATGCTGTCCTCATAAGCGTATTTTACCGCCATCTGTGGATTTGCGGGCATTAAGCATGCCCACAATTCGCTTCGTATAAATGCTCCGCAGCTGTCCTTATAATCGTTATGGTAGCTGCCTGAAAGCGGCGGAACAAGTCCCATTTTCATGTTTGCCTTGCCCGCACCATATTCCGACCAGTGTGCTGTGATAAAGGTCTGCCAATACGCACCCATAAGCTTTGCATCTACGCTTTTACCGTAACGCTCCGCAGCGTTTAGCCACACAAGCTGCAAATCCAGGTCATCATTTGGCAAAACGCCCTCGTCCAAATCGTGCATATAGTAATTTATATCGAAAAAGCCTCTTGTTCCCTCTAAGGGTCCGCCTAAGGTTCCGCCGATATTCTTGCCTATCCAGCAAGCACGTACCTTATCAATATATTCTGAAATTGTCAACACTTATATCAATCCCTTTCCCGAAAATTGCCTGTTAGTTGTTAAGCTCTGCAAGTACCTCGTTTATCTTAGGTCTTACGCTGTTCTTCCAAGCCTCCCACTCAGCTGTCGGGTCGCCCGGTGCTGTGATAAGACGCTTAATTGTTTCACAGCCGTCATAGTAATATGAGCCGTACTGCATATACTTTTCTCCTGTGAAGAAATACAGCTCATAATCGTATTTTCTGAAGCTGCTTGTATCACTTGTCAGCATCTTTTCTTCAAATCTGTCGCACAGGTCCAGTGTTTCTTTTGAGTAAATCTGCTCACTCTTGTTATCTTCCTTCTTAACACCTGATACCATTGCCTTTGTAACAAATGGGCAGCCGCGGAGAGAATCCTTTATAATTGTCTTATTTCCTGCTTCGTCTACGGTATAGTTATAGTCCTTCATGCCGTACTTAGCCATTTCGATACCTTCATCCGACAAGTACCATTCAAATATACTCAAAATTCTTTCCATCTTTTCCTCGGTCATTTTCGGGCTGAACATTGTAGCATACAGGTAATTGATTGAGAACTGACCCCACATTTTTCCGTCAGGTGCAGTTACATACATCTCCGCTACGTCCTCCCCGATATTGATGTCGGTAAGAATTGACTTCATGTTCTTGAAAATGCTGTCGATGTTATAGTCTGCGACAAGTGTAAAGAGGATTCCTGCTTCGCCTGAAACAAACTTGTTGGTAGCGTCCTTTGATTTTGCTACGTTCTGATCCTGCCACAGTATTCCTTCCTTATACATATTATTTGCCCACTTAAGTGCTTCGGTTGTTTCAGGTAAATCCATGCACCATACATATTCGCCGTCAATCTTCTTATACTGCTCCCAGTACGGAGAATATTGCATTATGCCTGCAAAGTGCGGGAAAATATCACCCAAAAGCGGGATTGTTCCGGCACTGTTTCCGGACGGATTCTGCTCCTTGAAGGCTCTTGCCATTTCCTCAAATTCCTTCCATGTATATACGTCGCCTTCTTTATAAAGACCAACCTTCTTAGCCCAGTCGCGGCGATAAATAAAGGAATATCCGCCTGTCTGCGGAAGCTCACCCTTTAAATCATAATAATTGTTCGGCGAAACCCAAGCATAACGCTTTCCGTCTACCATAAAGTAATCATCACAGTCATGCCCGTCTACCAACGCCTGAAGCTTAGGATAATTTGACAAATCAGGAATTTCTCTTAAAAGTCCCTGCTGTGCCCACTGCATATACTCTGCAAAGTTTTTGTTATTAATGCTTGCCTGCATTATGTCGGGCATATTTCCGGTAGCCATCCAGATTCTTACCTTTTCGCCCCAATCTGCTTCAGTAATGTTATAGATATCAAAATCTATATTGAATTTCTTCTTAATATAGTCCACCTCAGGTCCGAACTGGTCCTCAGCTACGATTGAGGTGATACTGAAGGTCAGCTTTTTATCGAACTCCGACTCTACATCTACAGCTGTTGTTTGCTTTTTTCCGCAGCTGCAAAGTCCGCAAAGCATGCTTGCTGCCAAAACGACTGATAAAATTTTTTTCATTTTAATAACTTCCTTTCTGTATTTTAAGGCACAAAACATTTTTGTGCCTTATTTTTAACCCTTTACCGCTCCTGCGGTTATGCCTGTAACAAAATATTTCTGCAAAAACGGATAGAATGCCATTATAGGTGCCATACCTATTACAAGACACGCCATTTTTACGCCCTCTGTGTAAACCGCAATTTCCTCTCCGCTGGTGCTTTCCATCGTACTGATTGTCGATTCCTGAATAATATTTCTCAGCACTGTCTGAATCGGCATTTTGCTCGCAGTTCTGATATACAAAAGTCCGTCAAACCATGAGTTCCAGTTTGCAACCGCACCATACAAAAAGTAAGTTGCTATAATTGGCTTCATAAGCGGTATGAGAATTTTGAACAAAATCAAAATATCATTTGCACCGTCCAGTCTTGCCGACTCCTCCAACTCCTCCGGAAGAGAGTTAAAGTATCTCATAAAGATAACAACTGTACCAAAGCTTACGCTTGACGGAAGAATCAACGCCCAGATTGTGTTCATAAGCCCAAGCTGGTCAATAAGCAGGTAATTTGGGATAATACCGCCGCTGAAATATGTAGGTATCAGCAAAAATGCGTATATAAGCCTGCGTCCCGGCAGCGGTCTTGTAAGTGCATACGAGGTTAAAAGTGTAAGCACCATGGAAAGTGCTCCTCCGAGTATAACCTTCATACCGCTGACAAACACACCGCTCGCCACGCTTGTTGATTCAAACGCAAATTTATATGCCGAAAAATCCAGCTTCGGCGGATAAAGCATAAATGGATGCTTTATTGCCTCATATTGCGGAACAATAGATATCAGCACCGAGTTATACAGAGGATAGAATACCGTAAATCCGAGTATCGCAACTATTGCATATATGCAAAAATCAGTAAATGTAAAGCGTTTTAATTTTTTCTTTCTCATGATTTACGTACACCTCCTTCAAACAAGCCCTTTCCGCCGCCGAGCTTAGATAGCTGATTAAATACCAGAAGAAGTACAAGATTTATAACTCCGGTAAACATTCCCACAGCTACGCTGAAGCCGTAAGACGGAGTCTGCTGGAAGGAAATTCTGTATACATAGGTATCAATAATATCCGCCACCTCAAACAACGAGGAATTATACAGGTTGAATATCTGGTCAAATCCCGCCTGCATAAGACCTGAAAATGACATAATAAACTGAATTGCTATCATCTCTCTTATTCCCGGCAGAGTAACATGCCAGATTTTCTGCCAGCGGTTTGCACCGTCAATTTCTGCCGCCTCATAAAGTGAGGTATCTATTCCGGCTATTGCCGCCATGTAATAGATAGCACCCCAGCCGGCTCCCTTCCAGATAGCGGTTATCAGAATAAACATTCTGAAGGTTGAAGGCTCTGTTAAAAGATTTTGCTTTTCCAATCCAATCGATGTTAAAATCTGGTTAACAAGACCACTTCCCGAAAACAGGTTTGTAATAATACCTGCCATTACAACCCACGAAATGAAGTTCGGGAAGGTGTAAATCGTCTGCATTATCTTTTTATAACGCAGTGAACGGATTTCATTGAACAGCACAGCCAGTATGATAGGCGGCGTAAATCCACCCAGTACCTTCATCAAGGAGATAATTATTGTATTCTTAAATGCATTTAAAAATCCCGGCTCGGAAACAAGTCTTTCAAAATTCGCAAGTCCAATCCACGGGCTCTTGGTTATACCAAGAGCCGGATTAAATTCCTTAAATGCAAGCTGTATTCCGTATATCGGCATGTATCGGAACACAAATATGGAAATTATAGTAGGTATCAGCATGATGTATAAATATTTATACCGCTTGATTGCCCGCAGAGTTTCCTTTCTTTTCAATTCTCTGTCGCTTTTTGCAACACTTTTATTTCTCATTCAAAGTCCCTCACTTAAAAATTATGAAAATCTTCGGATTACACTGATATGAATCTACCAATACGGTAGAGCAGTTACCCCCGGACATGCGATAGGTCATAAAGTCTGATACCTTACCTGTACGCACCCTGTTTCCCTTTGTTTCTTCGCTATCATATACAACAATGGTTGTACTTCCTATCGGATATGTTTCCATCTCTGCCATTGTCAGGCTTTTACTAATGGAAGCAGCGACGTCTACAAGCTGAATTACATTTTGCGAAACATTGTATGCCTTTCCGATAACCGGTCTGGTTTTTCCGCCAAAGTCAGTTCCGAAGCTTCTCAGTCCTGCGTACAAATTCTCACTTACATCATACAGCACCTCTATCAGGTCGATTTCTTCCTTATAGTTTATTGAATATGAAATCACATCGCCCTCGGAAAGCTCACCTTTCATTGAATTTCCGTCCTTCATTCTGATTTTGCAGCCGTCCTTCAATACATATGTCTGCTTTCCGTTTCGTCCGATAATCGTTATGTTAGTTATAACCTCGTCATCTTCATTCAAGCCACTTTTTACAGAGTGAACAACAGATGCCGTTGCTCCTGCGGTCTCATCGTCAATTCCACTGCTTTCTCCCGCATCAATATGTACAACCACAACATCTAAGCTGGTTGCGTCCTGCGATAAAACATATCCGTCCACGTTATAGGTCTGTGCGTGACTTAAAGACTCCGCCGGAGTGCCTACAGTATGGTCATCATCTGCTCCGCCGTCTGCAATAGTGAACACTTTTGCCTTATCCGATACAACATATCGGTTATTAAAGGAGCGTGCTCCGCCCACATAATATTCGCTTGAGCCTGAAAACGCTGTGAAAATCTCTGCGTCCTGAGAGGCTATGCTCCAAGCCTTCGGGAAGGAAACCGAATATATCTGTCCGTCCTCGTTTACGCGGTAGCCCATCATTCTGCTCTGCTCGCCTTCACCGCCGAACCATGCAAGAAGCTCGTCTGCTTTAAATCTTCCTGTATCATGGATTTTCACCTTTTCGCTGCAGAGGTATTTATGCACCTTTCCAAATTCGGTGAGTACCTTCATCTGCACTGCGTCCTCTTCATCAATATATTTGACGTACAGAAGATATCCCAACGCCATAATCGAATTTTCCGAATCTATTGCAAACGCAGCAATTCTTCCCTTATAATCCAGTGCGAAGGTGTATGCCTTTTTAACCTCCAGCTGTGATACTGTCAGATTTCCGTAAAGCTCAAAGGTTTCACCGTCAACAACAGCCTCCTCTAAGTTTGTTACATTCTCGTCAGGGTTTATATTATCAACCATTCCCTGCAAGCTCTCGCCCGAAACAATGGCAACAACCGCTTCATAGCCGCTATCCGTTTCGTGTCCGAAAGCAGAAACCACATGGCCCGATTTTACAGTCTTTGTTTCAACCGCCTCCATATCTGTATTACAGAGCAGAGTTCCGTCATCACCCGTATTAATTATCAGCGGCTTTTTAACCGAAAGATTTGCGTCATACACATAAAGTGTTTCTTCCTCCTGCTGCGTACCCGTAACATAGAAGTTTTTATAGCTCATTATGTATAAAACATCGTAATCATCATCGCCATTGTTATCAACAAAGGTCAGACTTCCGCATGACGGGAGCATAAATTCACTGCCGTACTCCATAAGCAGAGTGTAGTTATATATAACAGGCTTTGAAGTATAGTCAAAGTCTACATACTTACTTCTGCCGTCCTTATTATAATAATATTTTCCATCATTATAGGACAGGATATCGGTTCGATCAATCGTAAGTGTTTCATTTTTTCTGTGCGGCTCAAGGTAGACAAGCGTATCGTCGTCCCTGATATAGTATTCAACATACTGTCCTGCCATTTCCGGAGAAGCACCGTAATCGTCAAAATAAACTACAGACTCTATCTCGATTGACTTTTTCGAGGTAGTACTTCCACCATTAATGCTGAAATATGAGTTTGCGGTAACTATACCCTTATATTTTTCAATATCGTGATACTCCGAAAGAATATTGTCCTCATCGGAAATCTTATACGAAAGCTGTCCGTCAATACTTCCGCCCAAAACAATCATATCTGTTTCCAGAGCTTTTATCATCATTTCAAAAAATGTTGCTGCCGATATATCCTCGCTGTCGCCTCGTCCGTCGGTTACATAAAATCCCAAATCCTTTGCAAGAGTTACGCCTTTTCCGAGATATCCGCTTGATGCCAGAATTTCCTTTTTATAGCCCAGACTTCCCAAAAACAATGAAATCGCATCGGCTTTTGTTATATTGTCCTCGGGCAGGAAATTTTCTGTCCCGTTGCCATGAACTACACCCAAGCTTGAAAGCTTACAAACCGCATCGCAAATTATATTTTGACCGGTCATATCTGCAAATCCGCTTGTAACCTCCTCATTTGTGGAGGTAAGCTTTAAGCCGAGCATTTTTGCGACATAAACCGCAGCATCGCCGCGTGTTATATATTCACCGACCTCATCGTTTTGCGATATAATTCCCAAAGCCTCCAAAAGCCCGGTATTAACACCGATTTTGGTATCGGTCTCTCTTGCGTAAATCACGCCCTGGCACAGCATGGATAATACCAATATAAAACTTAAAAATTTCTTCATATTATCCTCCCTTAACCGTTTTCTACAACTTTAATTATATTCGCAAGCATGATTGCAACCTGTGCTCTTGTAGCATTTTCTTTCGGTTGGAAAGTGCCATCTTCAAAGCCATTTATAATTCCGTAATTTCCCAATGCTCCGACAGCTGTCTTTGCGTAGTCTGATATTTCAGAATTATCTGAAAAATCCGCCTCGGCATCTTCAACCTGCATTTTTGCTTTAAGTGCATTATAAAGCACTACTGCCATATCCTGACGCGTCATCTCGCTTTTCGGAGAAAAGCTTGTTTCATCAACGCCGTTTATGATACCCTTTTCAAAGGCATCACGCACGTATGCGTAGTACCATTCTCCTTCATTCACGTCGTCAAACGCAAATACTCTTTCTTCGTCTGTCTTTTGAAATGGGAAGGTACACATCAGCATCTTTACAAATTCCGCTCTTGTAACATTTCTGTGCGGATAGTATTTTCCGTCCTCACCTGCTGCAATTCCGCGGCTTTTAAGCATTTCTATACTGCCAACTGCCCATTCTACATCGGCAATATCCGAAAACGTATCGGAATTTGCCGCAATACTATCGGCGTTTTGAGCGGGGATTATGGTAGGCGTACCCAATGAGTTCCCCGAACTGCTGCCGCCTCCGCTGCTGCTATTTGAGGTACTCTTCTTTTCTGCCTTCGCCTGCTCTGCCACAGCTTCATTAAATGCAGTGGTTATATCGGTAAGCTTTGTGTAGGTTTTGAGCATTTCTGAAATCGGAGTGATTTTATCCTTAAGCTTATTGTAATCATCAAAGCTTATTCCGAGCGTATTCTGTGCCGTCTCCAGCACGGTATACAGCTCTCCCCAACCGCTTGCCGAATTTACGCCTGCAAGAATTGCACCGTCTTGGTATGCAGTAAGCATAGCTTCTTTATTCGCATAATCAGTCGCTATCATTTCAGCATACAGGGCGTTTTGCTCCTCCTCGCCCAATTCTTTAAAAACATTATCTGCCTCCGAAAGACTGCTTCCCTTAAGCTCTGAAAGACCTTCGATAAACTGCTCCTTATCCGTCTCGGTAAGCTCGTTTAGCGTCCAGACATCGGAAAGATCAGAAAGTGCCGGCTTGAAATCCGAAATAGATGTAAGCAGGTCATATATATTGGTACAAACCTGTGTTTTGGATTCATCTGAAAGCTCGGTATATTTCGTAAGGTCCAGTCCCAAATAATCGCCTCTTATTTCGATAATTTCGCTTATTACCGAGGTATCCTTTGCAGCACGTCCGTCAGTAATTTTATTCCACAACGCCTGCGATTCGGTTGCCGCATCAAAAAACTGAAACGGTGAGCTGTAGCTTTGAGATGAATTTTCTACATACACCTTTGCGGTATACATTCCACCGTTATCACCGCTCATTTTATAGCTAAAGCTGTAGTCGCCGTTTGCATCGCACTTAACCGTATCAAACCAGTTCATTGCTCCTGCATTTTCACCGTCTGCGTCCTCCACAAACAGCGTAACTCTGCGAAATGCACTGCTTTCTCCAAGATTTCCGGCAATCGTCACAATCCCCGTTTCGGGATCTATGGCAGGCTTTGAAAGCTCTGCTGCCGATACTGCCGCCGGCACCGAAAGTGCGGCAGCAATACCGAAAACTAAAAACTTTTTCATTGCTAATCCCCCTTATTTATTCCGTAAAACGTATGTAGTCAATTTCATAGCTGCCCTTTGTAGATACGGGGTCAAAACGTAAGTTTGTTATTGTTCCGTCCCACAATGAATTTGTAGTCAAATCCAGCTCGTATTCAACAAATTCCTCGGACTGCGTTTCCATATTTATATTATAGCATTTCTGCGTATCGTAGCCTGTTGAGGATTTTGTTGTAAAGAACAGCTGTGCAATGTTTGCCGTGGTTTCGTTCTTTATTGAAATAATCATCGTCTTATACTGCTTTGCAGGCATTTCAATATTCTGCATCCACACAATCGGGTCGTTGCTCGACGAACGCATCTGCCATACTCCGTCCTTAACCTTTGACTTTGCAACTCCGCCGTTTGTCGTCCAGCCCTCGGTGTCCTTGTCAACGCTGAATTCCCATTCAAACGGGATTCTTATAACAGGCTCGGTTTCTTGGACTACAACAGCTGCCTTAGGCTTTTCGAGAGTTATTGCGTACTTCTCCTGATTCCATGAAACCTTAATGTCAAATACCTCCGCAACTGTTCTTATCGGAACCATCATCAGGCCGTCCTCATAAAATACCTTATCTGCAAGCTGTATTTCCTCTCCGTTAACCGTCGCTACGCTGCTTCCTTCGCGGAAAATGAGAGTTTTATTGTCTCCGATAAACTTGATTTCCTTCGTTCCGTGGTCATACTGAAGAAATAAATCCAGCTTTGACCAGAAATCGTATACCGTATCTACACCCACAAACATCGTGCCATTTACATTAACCGGTGTTTTTACAAAGGCAAAATCCTCGCCGTCTATACTGAGAGTTGCCTTTTTTATCTCTGTTTCCAAAAATTCTATCGACTCAACCTCAAATTCACCCTTGCCTACAAACGGGTCAAAACGAAGTCCTGTGAGTGTTCCCTTCCACAAAAGATTTTTGTATATCGGGAAGTACAAATCCACAAAATCCGCATCAACCAGCATCGTCTGCGAAGACTGCTTCTGAGTCCAGTTCGGATTTTCTGCGGTAGTAAAGAAGATTTCCGCAGTGTTACCGTTCATCTCGTGTCCGTTTTCCGTTCCTGAGGACTTTACTCTTACCTTTACATATGTAACCATGTCTATATTGATGTTAAGCGGCTCCTTAGTCTGCATACCGCCGTCTGCATCAACCGCAGTTCCCTTTATAACGCCGTCCTCCTGACGGAAGTTTTCAACCTGCTTGGTTATCTGCCACTCGGCCGCGTCCTCTTGCGAAGCAAAGTTCCAGCTGTGTCCTACCTTGGTAGGAATATCCGCATTTCCTATCGGACGAATATATCTTAAGGTTTTTCTGTCCTTTGGATATGTTCCGCGGAGACGCTCCGCCTGTTTTTCGTTAGGAATTTCGTCTGCATGCTCCTCAGAATTTCCGCAGAACACCTCTCGTATTGAGTCAAGACAGCTGAACCCGAAAAGCTTTGACGGAGTTACTGCGTGACCCTCGGAAATTTCGTTCCAGTTATCAATCATTATCATGTTAGATGCCAGGCTATCCTCGGAGAAGGTCGGCATATACTCATTTTTGAGCCATTCAAGCTGAGTTTTGTAGTCTTCCTTTGATACCCATGGATTATTTGTCGCATCGCTTATCCATGCTCTTGAGTTTGTTCCGACAGACATCGTTCCGATGGTATCCAAAAGCTTACCCTTATCGCCCATATAATCGTTTAAGAAGCTCTGCTGATTCAATATGTTGTATCCTCCGGTTCCGCTTACGGAATACAAAAATCCGTAGTCAAAACCATAATCCTGATAGCTCTTAAGCTGTACGTCCTCTGCAAAGTTACAGCCGGCGATTATATATGCACCGTCATAACCAAGCTCTATGCATGCCTCACGCATTGCATCGGTTGCACGCTTTGCACCTTCTGTTCCGCCGAACTGTGTTTTTAAATCCTGCGGTACCCAGTAGAAGATAAGCGGCTTATTATCTACCGTCATGTATCTTTCATCGGAATAGAAATATTCGCAAAGGAAATCCAGTCCGTATTCGATAAAATCGTCAATCGTTTCACCGCGTGTAGAACAGTAGTTCAGAGCAAACTTCATGTATTTGCTGTACTTTGAATTCATAAAGCCGTCTATTAAGGCTCTGTCCACACCGCCTTCCGGCTGCATCGGACCGGATTTATAGTTGCCCGGTGAATAGTAACATGGAATGATGAAATCAATGCCATGCTCCAGCATATATTTCAGCTCCCAGTCAGCAAGCTCCGGCTTACCCTCGTCATAAAAACCGAGATACGGCACCTGCTCGTCATATGTACTTAAAACGTCCCAGCCTCTGCCGTGACCGTTGTACCAGAGGTTACACTGGTGCATACCTATAGTATATCCGTCGTCCTTTCCGACAAGGTCAGCCTCATCAAGCTGTGGATAATCGTCGTATTCGTATTCGGGGTACACATACACAGAGTCAATCCAAAACTCCGACTTACCCTGCACAGATGTTGAAACCTCAAAGCTGTCAAAGAAATCCGCCTTATTTTCAAAAGGAACGGTTGCCTTCAGCTTTCCGTTAATCTTTATGTCCGCTGTCTGCAGTGCCGGGTCTGCTTCAATGCGGATTTTATTCCAGTTTTTATTGGTATATTCCTTAAGCAAAGTATTGCCCGAATAAAGAGCCTTATCCTTGGTTTTTAGCTTTACAACGTCCTGCTCTCCGCTCTTTAGAGCAAAGGTCACGTTCTGCGGATATTCCTGCATGAGTACGATAAAATCAACAATCGTTTTCTCGCTACACTTATCAAAGCTGTTTGTAACGGTAATTCTATCTGCCGAGCTTGTATCGTTAATGCGAAGTGCATTAACGTCGGCTACTCCTGTTTTCTTTGCATCTTCAACGCTTACGCCGCCTTCATTTAAGGATTCCACCTTCCAGCTGTATGGAACTGTCCCTACAGGACTTGTTAAAAATCGGTCGGCAATAAGATAATTTTTATGTATTGCAAGCGGGCCCCAAATCATATCACATTCATTTTCCGGTGATGTCGATATTTTCAGAATATCCAGTGAGGCAACCTCACAGGTAAATTTCAAATCCTCGCTTATAACCTTGCCGTTTAACGCAAACATGAAGGATTTTTTATCCATGTCAATTATCATGCGGATTCTTTGCTCTTCAGTTTCCTCGCATTTTACAAGGTATGCAGTGTCACCGTTTTTATCAGCACACCAGTAACCGTTTTGGGTAAAGAGTCTTACGGGAGCATCGCCATTTTTCTCTGAAAACTCAACAAAAAATCCGTCCTCAAGATTATTGAAGTTAAAATATGCTTCAAAAGTAAATTTGCCTGTTGTCTGCTTATCAAAATTGAAGCTACCACTTACCGGATATTTGTCGCTTGTGTCCTTTACCACAAAATGTGCGGTTCTTATATTTGCAAATGACCCGCCTCGTCTGTCAATATCCCAGCCCGACGGTGCAATCAGATTATGCGTTGATGTAATAGCCGATGTAGCAGATTGCTCGTCAAGCAAATACTTCGCATTCTTGTCCTCTATACTCTCTCCCTCACCAAGCGGTGCCCGGTATTCATACGCATACGCCGGCATACAGGATAAAGCCGTAACCAAAGCCAGAACAGTACTCAAAATCCTTTTCACCATATTTACCTCCGTTTTTTCTTCGTAAATCCTTCTCACCCGTCCGATACGGGCATTATACAGGATTATTGATTATATACAAAATTTATCATATTATATATTTATCGTCAATCGGATTTAGTGAATTGTGCACAAAATTACCGTTATCTATGCCGTATTTTACAATTTTAAAGAAAATCTGCACAATTTCATGTATACAAAAAGGTCTGTGCACCAACGCCAGACCTTTATTAAGATTTATTCATATGAATATTGGTAAAAGAATTACGATAATCTGTAGGAGACTTTTTTTCGTGGTATTTATAAAAATGTATAAATGCATTTGGTGATGAAAACCCCAGCATATTACTTATTTCCTTTATAGAATAGGTTGTATTGCACAGATAGCTCTGTGCCTTTTTTATCAGAAAGTCATCGATAATGGATTTAAGGCTTAACCCGTACTGTTTTTTTACGAGCCTCGAAATATGCTCGCTGTTGTAGCCGAAATGCTCCGCAACTCTCGCCACACTGAGTCCGCAGGACGCATTTATTCTTGCCCATTCAACAGCATTTGCAGCAAGCGTGGACGCATCCGCCTTTTCGCGTGCAGATGAAATTTCGCTCAATAAATGAGCAAGCACGCAATCCTTTGAGTGCTTGGGACAAACAGGCGTACTGCTGTAATGCAGAAGCTCCTTAAACAGCGACACATATGTAAAATTATTTAATGTAAAGGTATTTGGAGAATATCCTTCAATATTAAAATGCACCCAGTAAAACGAAGTTCTTCCATGACTTTCACAAAAGCCTTCATGCACCTTTCCCGGTGCAAGAAATATAAGCTCACCCTCCCTAAGCTCGTATTTTTCTCCCTCCTCTTCAAGGAATACAGTCCCTTTCGTAACATAAATAATTTCGCAGGTTTTCTCACAAGCCTTTGGATGTATCCAGGTCTCCGAAGTGGTAAAAAGCCCCATATAGTTAAATTCAATTTTTGTTTCATTAATCTGTATCATGTCTGATTTTCTCACTTTAAATCTTGTTTTGATTATTGATTTCTTATACGTGACATTATATAATGTTCTCAAAATCAAGTCAATAGCTTTGGAGGAAAAATTATGAATTTTAAATTTACTGATGTAAACATCACCGGCGGATTTTGGAAAAAACTGGAGGAAAGAAACCGCAATATTACAATCAACGCGGTATACGACCGTTTCAGTGATACAGGACGCTTTGAAGCAATGCACTGTACATGGAAACAGGACTCCGGCATTCCCGCACCAAGTATTTTCTGGGACAGCGACGTTGCGAAATGGGTTGAGGGTGCGGCATACATTCTTGCCAAGCACGAAAATCCTGACCTTATGGCAAAAGTCGAAGACGTTATCGACGCCATTGAGGAAAACCAATGGGAGGACGGCTACTATAACATTTATTTCACTGTCGGAGAGCCGGAAAGCCGTTTTAAATCAAGGCTCAATCATGAGCTGTATTGTGCGGGACACTTGATTGAGGCAGCAGTTGCATACTACGAGGCAACAGGTCGTGACAGATTTTTGAAGCTTATGGAAAAATACGCAGACTATATCGAAAGAGCATTTGTTACAGAAAAAACAGCGAAATTTGTAACTCCGGGACATGAAGAAATTGAGCTTGCACTTCTTCGGCTGTACCGCTGCACAAAGAAGGAAAAATATCTTGATTTGTGCAAATTCTTTGTAAACAGCCGCGGACAGCAAAAGGAGGAGGTTTATCCTTTCGCAAATGAGGCATATGACCAGCACAACCTCCCTGCCCGCGAGCTTTCTTTAGCCGAGGGACATTCAGTGCGTGCTCTTTATTTTTACACCGCAATGGCGGACCTTGCCAATCAGGCAAATGACACAGAGCTTTTATCTGCCTGCAAGCGTCTTTTCGACGATATCGTGAACAGAAAAATGTACATAACCGGCGGCGTTGGCTCAAGCTACATAGGCGAAAACTTTACCGTGGCTTACGATTTGCCCTCCGAGAACGCATACACCGAAACCTGTGCGGCAATCGCTCTCATCTTCTTCTGTCAGAAAATGCTTGAAAATGAGATAAATTCAGTCTATGCCGACACAATGGAGCGTGTTATGTATAACGGAATGCTTTCGGGAACGTCCTACGACGGAAAGGCGTTTTTCTATGAAAATCCTTTGGAGATTAACCTGAGAAACCATTACCGCAACACCTCCCTCGTAAAAAAGGACCGTCTTCCGATTACGCAGCGTAAGGAGGTCTTTGACTGTTCCTGCTGTCCGCCGAACATTAACCGCGTATTCTCCTCAATGGAGCAGTATATTTACACAAAAAAAGACGGAGTATATTATGTTCACCAATTTATGCAAAGCACATTAAAGGACGGAAACGCCGCTATTGTGCAGACAACCGATTTTCCGCACTGCGGCAAAATATCACTGAAATTTAACGGAATCAAGACCGCCGCTGTGCGAATCCCGTACTGGTGCCGCGAATTTAGCATAAGCGTGCCTTACAAGGCAGAAAACGGCTATGCATACATAGAAAATCCCGAAAACGTGGAAATTGAATTTAAGCTTGAGCCTGTTCTTTACGGTGCAAACGCAGAAGTGAACGGACTTTCGGGAAAAGCAGCACTCATGTACGGTCCGATTGTTTACTGCGTTGAAGGTGTTGACAACAATGTGAACCTGCACAGGCTTTCCTTTGCCGAAATACTGAATGCCAGCCTTGAGCATACAGACGAGCTTGACACCACCGCAATAATAACCGACGGCTACATATATAACGCTCCCGAAAGCCTTTATGCACCGTTTGCGGCGTCATACGAGAAGGTACGCATCAAGCTTATTCCGTACTATCTCTTCGCAAACCGCGGTGAAAGCGATATGCTTGTGTGGCTTGATGTAAGAAAATAAAACGTAAATAAAAACGAGAGTCAGCCGACTCTCATTTTTATTTGTAATATTTATTATCAACAGTAATGCACAACGTTATTACCGCAATATCTGCCGCTCCGGCTGCTTTCAGTGCCTGTGCACACGAACCTGCGGTTTCACCCATTGTGTATATGTCATCTACCAGAATTATCCTTTTATTCCTCACAGCTTCGGGGTGTGCCCAAAACGCATTCCGCACATTTTCAATACGCTCCAAGCCCTTTAGCGTGCTTTGTCGCTTGGTTTCACGAATACGAAAAAGCACGTCGGACAGCATAGGAATCCCGGTATGCTCTGACATTACCCGTGCAAGAATTTCTGATTGATTATATCCTCTTTCCTTAAACCGAGATTCATGCAAGGGTACGGGAATTATACAGTCATATTCCAAAAGCCAGGTATGCTCCTTAAGCTCATCGCATATCATTCTTCCGAAAAGCTCACCATAAAGCCACTGACCCGAAAATTTATATACCTTCACCGCTTCGCGGATTGCTCCGCCGTAAACATATGGCGATAGAACGATTTTAATATTTCCCTTTCCGTCAAAGCTTTTATCCTTTGTAGTACCGATATTGTCGTAACAGCTTTTGCATACGGCTATTCCCTTATGAGACAGCTGTAGCTTTTCGGTACTTTTGTACTTACCGCAAAGTACACAAAAGCACCTGCGTTCAAAGAACATTATTTTACCAGACCCGATATCTTCTTATAAATGAGCATTGTAATTACCGACAAAACTGTACCTCTTACAAGATTAAAAGGAGCAATCGTATACATCACCAATTTAAACTTTGTTGCAAAATCCGCGTCCGGCATGTAAAGCGGCAGCATAATATACATATTTGCAAGCATTCCCACAATAACAAGCACGATTGTTGCCATAGTAAGAGCAAGAACTGCATTTGCTCTTGTTTTTTTTCTTTTATAAACAGCTCCGCACACAAATACAAAGCAGCCGTTCATAACAAAATTAGCAAGCTCTCCTACAAATCCCGTTGACGTCATGGTACAGTGCAAAAGATTTTTTATAAACTCGACCGCTACACCTGCCACAGGGCCAAGTGCAAACGCAATAATCATAGCAGGCAAATCCGAGATTTCTACCTCCAAAAATCCTGCAACCTTTATAGACATAATGCTTCCTATTACCTGAAGTACAAACGCTATCGCAGCAAATACCCCTACCTTAACAATGAAATTAATTCTCTTATTGTTCATATAACAGCCTCCCAATTCAAAGTTAACCAAAGGTTATAACATGCGTTTTTATATCTGTTTTTCCTGCGTCAAGCCTGATAATTCCCGGCTTTTTGGTAATATCATAATCACTGTCAACAAAATCAGGTATGCCGCACCATGGCTCAATACACATATATTCAGCACCCGGCTTTGTCCACAAAAGCAGATAATCCGCACCGTCAAAGCTTACCTCGATACTTTTTCCTGTTTCGTTATTAACCAAAGAAGCCTTTCTTGACTTCAAATCAAGAAAAACAAGAGCATCTATAGCAAAATATTCATTTTTTAAAGGAAGTATGCTTGTATTTTCCGCAACACTGTATGCAGTGTATTCCAGAAGATTTCCGTTTACGTCCGAGGCGTTGAGGTTTTCCGTTTTTTCAAACACAATGCTGTAGCTCTCTATTCCGCCGCGGCAGGCATACGCCTCATGAGCTCCAATTGAATAATACATTTCGCCTTCATTTTTATTTGTTACTGCATACTCAACCTTGATTTTATTTTCCTCAAGAGTATATGTAATCCTAAGCTCAAATCGGAAGGGATAGGATTTAAGCGTTTGCTCATTTGAGCAAAGCAAAAATGTTGCACTGTCTTTTTCAGCCCTCTCAACCGCAAATTCACTGCCGCGTGCAAAGCCATGCTTTTCAAGAGTATATTCCTTGCCGCCGAATACAAATTTATCGTCCTTAAGTCCGCCGCAAATAGGAAAAAGAACCGGAGCGTGTCCCGACCATACATCAGGATTTCCGTCCCACATACTCTCCTGCCCGTCTATTTGAACACTTAAAAGCTCCGCACCCATTGACGAAATGACAGCTCTAATGCGTTCGTTTTCAATCACAATTTCCTTAGACATCTAATCTCCTCCCAAAAAACGTATTTTGTATATTTTACCACACAGCCGCACCTGTGTCAATCAAATTAGGTATTATTTTCCGCACTTTGCAGATACTATTTTAAACTCATCACGGAGGATTTTTTATATGTGTACAGCAATAACTTACAAGGGAGCAAATCACTATTTCGGACGTAACCTTGACCTTGAATATTCGTATAACGAGACCGTTACCGTAACACCGCGGAATTTTCCGCTTAAATTTCGGTGTTTTTCGGAAATGACAAGCCATTACGCAATAATAGGCACTGCAATTATCGAAGACAATTATCCGCTTTATTATGACGCCTCCAACGAAAAAGGGCTGTCTGCCGCAGGGCTGAACTTTCCCGGAAATGCGGCTTATATGCCGTTCGATGGGGCTATGCAAAATATTACGCCGTTTGAATTTATACCATGGATTTTGGGACAGTGTTCCACCGTTTCAGAGGCAAAATCATTGCTTAACAACGTCAACCTTGTTGACATTAATTTTAACAAAAAATTTCCACTCACGCCTCTGCACTGGATTATTGCAGACAAAAACTCCGCCATAACCGTTGAGGCGGTAGGTGACGGAGTTAAGATTTATGATAATCCTGTGGGAGTTCTCACAAACAACCCCACCTTTGATATACAGCTGTTTAATCTGAATAACTATATCAGCTTGTCTTCTGAAAATCCCGAAAACACCTTTTCTGATAAAATCCCATTAACTCTGTATTCACGCGGCATGGGCGGGCTTGGTCTTCCCGGAGATTTGTCTTCTTCATCACGCTTCGTAAGAGCGGCATTTACTAAGCTGAACGCTGCGGCAGAAAGCACGGAAAAAGCAAGTGTAGGTCAGTTTTTCCATATTCTCTCCACCGTTGCACACACCAAAGGCTGTGTCAAGGTCGGCGAAAAATACGAAATTACCGTATATTCCTCCTGCTGCAACACGGATAAGGGCATCTACTACTACACAACCTATGAAAATCAAGCAATAACGGCAGTTGATATGCACAAAGAAAATCTTGACGCTAATGTGCTTATTTCCTATCCGTTCATAAAGGAGCAGAAAATTACGATGCAAAACGAAAAAAACATGTAAAACAATAATATGTCGGGCAGAATGCCCGGCTACTTAAAAAGGCTTTTTCTTTAAAAAAAGAAGTCAGCTTTGACTTTTCAAAACCAACTTCTTTTGATTTTCATTATTTATAGCACAATGCATAATACAGCCACAAAACAGAATATCTGTCCTTCAAATCCTTTGCAAACCAAAGTGCATTTTGTATTTTTTCCTCGCCGTACATTTTTTCAAAATCGGCTATATCAAGGTCAATGCTTTTAAGATATCCGATAAGCTCACAAGAGCTTGGCGTATCCGCCAAAACCTCCTTGATTTCTTCCCATTTAGCTTTATATACGCTCATTTTATCCTGTTCATACCAGCCGAGCTTATTCTGCAGCTCTATAACACCCTCTGCCGCATCAAGATACACGCTTCGGATTTTATTTTCCCACTCTTTTTTATCGAATTTTTTGCCCACGCATGGCTCTTTCATTAAAAGCAGCTCCTCACGCAGACGCTGTGTATATACACAGGAAAATACGACATCTGTTCCATGCATAAAATACGGCTCATTCTTCATAATTCCGATAACCTCAAAAAAGTGCGACAAATGATGCTCGCTGCCCGATGCAGGTCTTGAATTACCCACATACGCCATGGCAATACCCACTCCTATAAGTGCCTCCATAAGCGTTTTAACCGCGGTCTCCTCACGTTTTAAAAGGTCAGGACCTAAATCCTTGGTTTTAGAAAGCATTTCATAGGTCAGGTCATATACATAATCACAAAGATATTCGTTATTCACCACATGACTCAATTTCCAGTCATTAAGGCAGGAAAATTTGCCCAATATATCACCGTAGCCCGATTTTATCATATCCATCGGTGCGTCCTTTAAAATATCGGTATCGCCGATAATTACTTCGGGAACATGTGCATTATATGTAACCTTCATATTGCCGATAATCATTGCCGCACCCTTTGAAGCATATCCGTCCATCGACGGAGCTGTTGCAATTATATGATATGGCAGCTTTTCGGTAAAGCTTACATATTTACATAAATCCTGAATAACTCCCGAGCCTATGCCTATAATGAGGTCGGTTTTATCCGTCACCTTATTTGTCAGCTTTTCTATGGCAAGCTCGTTCGGCACCAAAAAGCCCTCGCTTTCAAATACAAGCACATCATCAAGTCTTCCCTCAAGCTGCGACTTCACCAAATCGCCGCATACAGCGTATGTATTGGTATCCGCTGCAAGAAGAATATGGTTATATCCTCCCGAAAGCTCTCCTACTTTTTTTACCGCTCCGGCTTCAATCACAACCGCTTTTATTTCGCAGCTGTGCACCTGTCCGCAGGAGCATTTTACGCCCTTTAGTAACTCCTTGATATTCATTACAGCCACCTCACTATTTTATTAAGTCGGAATATATTCCCCGAATATTTTCATAAATAAATTCAGGCTTTACATCGCTTTTTTCAACGTCCTCCATTGTACCCTCGCCGCTTAATACAAAAATACTGCTTATTCCTGCATTTACGCCGCAGGCAATATCGGTATAGAGCCTGTCTCCCAAAAGAACGGTCTCTTCTTTTTTATAGCCTGTCTTCTCCATCGCAAGCAGTGCCATAGTCGGCTGCGGCTTGCCGATAAAGGTAGGTCTTCTTTGGGTTGCATTATAAAGCATTTCGGCAACCGAGCCGCAGTCCGGCACAAAGCCATACCATGTCGGACATACCCAGTCGGGATTGGTTGCAATATAATCCACACCGCGTCCCAAAAGAATACACGCGTCCTCAAGCTTTTTAAAGGTAAGCTCGGTATCAAAGCCCATGCACAGACAGTCCACATCATCCTCAAGCGTATCTGTTACGGGAAGTCCCGCCTCCCTCAGCTGCTCTTTAAACGAGGTTGTGCCGAGAGCATATATTTTTTTGTAGCTTTTATTCTCCAGATACAGAATAGTCGCGTTGGTAGATGTCAAAAAATCCCTTTCATCTGCCTTTATTCCGAGGCTTTCAAGCTTTTCGATATATTTATCTACGCTTTTTGAAGAATTATTGGTAAGGAAAATATATCTTCCGCCGATGCTTTTAACATACTCCAAAAAATCAAGAGTACCGTCAAAAAGGTCATTATCAAGATAAATCGTTCCGTCCATATCCAAAAGGAACAGCCTTTTGTTTTTGAGTATTTTTATTCTCTCTTGTTCCATATCCCTTTCCTATCTATTCAAGTATATTGCTTGTTATATAGTCAACACCGTATGATATCAGCCTTTCAGCTGCCGCAGCATCATCGCACGTCCAACAGTTGATTTCAATTCCGTTTTGGTGAAGCTTTTCAACCAGTTCGGGCGTTACAGCCCTGTATTCGATATCAAGGTCCATTTTGTTTTCCAAAAGCCTGTCTAAAAGCGAATCCTCCCAGCTGCCGATTAAAAACTGCACCTTTTGCTGAGGACGCATTTTCTTCACGTCAAGCAGGTTTTCCCATGAGAAGGATATGAAAATAACCTTATCAAGATAATCGGCTTTTTCTATTTCTCCGATAATATTTTCTATATCCTCGCTCTTCATTCTGTTTTTCAGTTCCAAAACAGCCGTCTTCTCATATTTTTTGCAGATTCCTATGTATTCCTTCAGCTGCGGTATTCTGAGGTCGCCTCTATCTTCCCTAAAATCCGGCTTTTTTAAGGATAATCCCTCAAGCTGCTCCATGGTGCAGTCCTCAACAATCAGGTTTGCATATGAAACCCTAAAGGTATTATCGTCATGTATAATCGCAAATTTGCCGTCTACAGTCACATGCACATCGGTTTCAATGCCGAAATAGCTGCGGTTTCCGGCGGCAACAAAGGCTGCGTTTGTGTTTTCGCACTCAATTCCGCTAAGACCTTTGTGTGCAATCATTTTCACAGATTTTCCCTTTATTTTTTTGGTGTTCATCAAGCTATTCTCCTCTTGACGCCGTCGCAACGATATTGCTTCCGAATACGTCATCGAGAAGAACATCGCCTACCGATACGGGAAGGGACGCGACCTTTTTATTTACAAGCTTCATTACCTCAAAGATTTTTTCCTTCGGCACAGGTCTGTCCGTCTTAACCGCAATAGGAGCTCCGTCCTCGCACATAATGGTGGTTGTAACGGTTCTCTGCGGATTTGTGCATTCATTTTCAGCATATTCCTCTCCGCGTTTGCAGGTATTGCCGGAGATAGCTGTTACCTTTCCGTCAGTAAGCTCGACCTTAAGGCTGCAGCCCATAGGACAAACAATACAGGTTAATTCTCTTGTCATATTATAATCATAACTCCTTTCTCCAATTCTGAAATAAATTTTTGCAGGCTGCCGCTTTGCATTAAGTTGTGCCATACGAATGTACTGTCCTGAGCAAAAGCGGCAAAATACAGAAATTATTCAGGCTTATGCCTCCTCAAGCTTAAATGTAAGCTTCTCTGCTCCCTCAAGCATTTCCTTTTTAAGCAAAATACTCTCCATTTCTCCCGGAGCTACCTTCTGCTTTCTTTTTGAAAATACTACATTTTCGCCGCTATATACATTTATTTTAACATTCTTAAATACATCAGCCACTCTGAAATATACCTTAACATCTTTATTTTCGGTTATTCTCTGCGGTACGGTATAGCGGATTTTGCCATCGGTTTCAAGAGCTATGCTGCAGGTGTTTTCCTTGCCGTTTTGAATATACAATGCTGCACTCTTTCCTGCAATTTCAGCCTCCTCCGAAACAAAGTCCACCAAATCATGCACATGCAGAACGTTTCCGCAGGCAAAAATACCGGGGATTGAGGTCTGTCTGTCCTGGTCAACGTCCGCTCCGCTTGTTATTGTGCTAAGCGAAATTCCTGCACTCTTTGAAAGCTCGTTTTCCGGAATCAGTCCTACCGACAAAAGCAGTGTATCGCATGGAATATATTCCTTTGTTTCCAAAATAGGCTTTCTGTTTTCATCAACCTTTGCGATAGTAACGCCGGTTACACGTTCCTTTCCGTGAATTTCAACTACTGTATGGCTCAGCTTCAACGGAATACCAAAGTCGTTAAGACACTGCTCGATATTTCTTGCAAGACCGCCCGAATACGGCATAAGCTCACAAACTGCGTGAACCTTTGCACCCTCTAAGGTCATACGTCTTGCCATAATCAGTCCGATATCGCCCGAGCCTAAAATTACAACATTCTTACCCGGCATATAGCCCTTCATATTTACATATTTCTGTGCAGTTCCCGCACTGTAAATTCCGGCAGGTCTTGAGCCTGCTATGTTCAAGGCTCCCTTTGAACGCTCGCGGCAGCCCATTGCAAGAATGATCGCCTTCGCCTCAATCGTAAATATTCCGTCCTCGGGATTCGTTGCCGTTATTACCTTATCCTCGGTAATATCAAGCACCATTGTGCCAAGCTTTACTGGAATGTTAAGCTCACGTACCTTTTTTTCATATCTCCATGCGTATTCAGGACCTGTAAGCTCCTCTCCGAACTTATGAAGTCCAAAGCCATTATGTATGCACTGCTGCAAAATTCCACCAAGACTTTCGTCACGCTCAAGTATTACCATGTCTCTTATTCCGCTCTCATATGCCGCAATCGCAGCACTCATGCCGGCAGGACCGCCGCCGATTATAACCAAATCCATTATTCTGCCTCCTTTGTTTTTCCGACATTTATATATGATTCTCCGCCGGATTTTGTAACGCACTCATATGGAATGCCAAGCTCACGTGAAAGAATTTCCACAATGTATGGTGAGCAGAAACCGCTTTGGCATCTGCCCATTCCGGATCTCGTTCTGCGTTTAACTCCGTCAAGGTCGGTTGCCTTTGGGTTTGTATGTATAGCCTCTAAAATTTCACCCTCGGTTACGATTTCACATCTGCATACAATTCTTCCGAAGGCAGGATTTTTCTTTATAATCTCGTTCTTTTCCTCAACGCTTGCGTCTTTAAAGTAATGTGCAGACCTTCTTACAGGGTTAAAGCTGTCCTTTTGTGCAGCGTTAAAGCCCTGCTCCTTCAAAAGACCGATTACATATTCCGCAATCGCAGGTGACGCCGAAAGTCCCGGTGATTCAATTCCTGCTGCATTTATAAAGCCTGCCTTTGGCGAGTTGATTATAAAATCACCCGTACTTCCTGTTGCACGAAGTCCGCAGAAGGAGGTAATTGTTTTTCCGAACGGCACCGCTTTTAAGTTTTCTGACGCCTCTTTTATAATATGAGCAAAGCCCTCACTTGTAGTTGTGTTATCCTCTTTATCCGCAATATCCACCGAGGTAGGACCCGTTAAAAGATTTCCGTCAACCGTCGGCGAAACAAGGATACCCTTACCCATCTTAGACGGTGTTCTGAAAATAGTATGTGACACGAGTCCGCCGCATTCCTTATCGAGCAGAATATATTCTCCGCGTCTTGGATTTATCGAGAAGGAATCATCGCCGACCATTTTTGCAATATCATCTGCAAAAAGACCTGCCGCATTTATAACATAGTGTGCTTTAATCTGTTCATTTTCGGACTTTATTACATAATCGCTGCCGTCCTTTTCAATTCCGGTAACCTTGAAGTTCAGCTTAAGCTCAACACCGTTATCCATTGCATTACCCACAGCCGCAATCGTAAGGTCATACGGACAGACAATAGCACCCGTCGGTGCATATAACGCACAGGTTGCATTCTCGGATATATTCGGCTCAAGCTCACGAAGCTCAGCGGCATCTATCACACGCAAGCCTTCAACTCCGTTTGCGTCACCGCGTTTTTTAAGCTCTTCTATAGTCTTTCTGTCCTCATCGTTAAAGCCGATAACCAGCGAGCCGTTATTTTTATACTTAACGCCCAACTCATCGGTCACTTTTTTCATCATCTTTGAGCCTTCAACATTCAGCTTTGCCTTTAAGCTTCCCTCTTTTGCGTCAAAGCCTGCATGCACAATAGCGGAATTGGCACGCGTTGCACCTGTTGCAACGTCATTCGCCTTTTCCAAAATGCAAACCTTTGCATCATATTTAGCAAGCCCTCTTGCAATCATGGCACCTGTAACTCCGGCACCTATCACCGCAACATCATACATTATTCTATTCCTCCTATATTTACTTTATATATTGACTTTATCGTAAATACCCTTTATAATTATAGCATACAAGCAAAAAAAATCAACAATGGCGATTTTTTTGAAGAATAATCAACTTTAATCAAAAGGAGAGGCTGCTTATGTATCAGCAGGAGCGTCTTAATGAAATAATTAAAATACTAAAATCCACACATTATGCAACAGTGGATTATCTTGTGGAGCAGATACACTATAGTCCTGCCAGCATACGCCGCGACCTGACGCTTTTGGAAAAGCAGGGAATTGTAAAGCGGAGCTACGGCGGAGTGGAAATCAACGATGAAAGCTATACCCCGTTCAAATTCCGCCAGCACCTGATGAAATCGGAAAAAAACAAGATAGCATATGCCGCGTCCAAGCTGATTAAAAACGGTGATATAGTTTTTCTGGACGGCTCAACGACAGTTCAATATATGGGGCATTATCTGACCGATAAAAAAGACATCTGCATTATTACCAACAATATGATGCTTGCCTCCTACCTCAAGGAAAACGGTATTCGGGTTTACTGCACAGGCGGCGAACTTACCGAGCTGCCCGGCACGCTTTCCGGGATAATCGCCGCAAACGGCTTTGCCTCATTCCATGCCGATATCATGTTCTTTTCAACCGACGGCGTTGACGAAAGCGGCGTTGTCACCGTAAAAGAAGACGGAAACTTTCTTCACAATAACGCAATGCTTGAAAATTCAGATAAGCACGTATTTTTATGCGGAAGCGACAAGGTCGGCAAATATTCAAAGCTGGTGCAGTGCAATCTGAGCGTAATTGATTGTTTCATCACCGACAAAAAGGTCAGCGATAAGCTGATAAATGCCTTTCCCAATACCGAGTTTATTTATACAGAAAACTAAAAATGAGATGCTTTTTGAAGTGAACCCCAAAAGTTAGACACTTTTGGGGTTCATATCATTTTCGCATCTCATTTTTAATTGATTTTGATTATTTGTTAAGATTTGCCTCAAGCTTTGCAAGCTCTTCGGAAATTTCCTTTGGCAGTCTGTCGCCAAACTGTGCAAAGTATTCCTTCTGATTTGCAACGTCCTCAAGCCAAACATTCTTATCAACCGTCAACAGTGCCTTTAAGGTATCAGCGTCGATATCAAGGTCTGTAATGTCGATATCCTCTGGCTTCGGCATATAACCGATAGCACTGTCGATAGCGTCAGCCTTACCTGCACATCTGTCCAAAATCCAGAGAAGAACTCTCATGTTGTCGCCAAAGCCCGGCCACATGAAGTTGCCCTCGTCGTCCTGTCTGAACCAGTTAACGTGGAAAATCTTAGGAGCCTTGTCAGCGTCCATCTTCTTGCCCATTTCGAGCCAGTGACCAAAGTAGTCAGCCATGTTATAACCAACGAACGGCTTCATAGCCATCGGGTCACGTCTTACAACGCCTACTGCACCTGCAGCTGCAGCTGTTGTTTCAGAAGCCATTGTAGCACCTACGAATACGCCGTGC
Organism: Clostridia bacterium; assembly: GCA_017621875.1. Lineage (GTDB taxonomy): Bacteria > Bacillota > Clostridia > UBA1381 > UBA1381 > UBA1738. The sequence goes on along the minus strand of JAGASE010000017.1, from coordinate 36,632 downwards.
TGCCAGTCTCTTGCCTGATATACAAGCGGAGCACACTTAGCACGTCTGCCGCCGAATACGATTGCGTCAATCGGCACGCCCTGCGGATTTTCAAATTCAGAAGAAATGCATGGGCAGTTTACAGCAGGAGCGGTAAATCTTGAGTTCGGGTGAGCAAGCTTGTTGCCTTCTGCAATATATTCAGGACCGTTAACCTTTGCACCCTTCCACTCGGTTGCGTCAACAGGAGGATTCTTGTCAAGACCTTCCCACCAAACTGTGTTATCTTCATTGTTAATAGCAACGTTTGTAAAGATTGTATTCTTCTTTGTAGCAGCCAAAGCGTTGAAATTTGTCTTCTCGCTTGTTCCCGGTGCAACACCGAAGAAGCCTGCTTCAGGGTTAATAGCATAAAGTCTGCCGTCCGGACCGATTCTCAGCCATGAAATATCATCGCCTACAGTCCAAACCTTGTAGCCCTTTTCCTTCAGATATTCCGGCGGAATGAGCATTGCAAGGTTAGTCTTACCGCATGCTGACGGGAATGCAGCACAGATGTAGCGAACCTCGCCCTGCGGATTTTCAAGACCTAAGATAAGCATATGCTCAGCCATCCAGCCCTCTTTCATACCGAGGTATGATGCAATACGGAGTGCAAAGCACTTCTTGCCCAAAAGTACGTTACCGCCGTAAGCAGAGTTGATTGACCAGATTGTAGAATCCTGCGGGAACTGTACGATGTATCTTTCTTCAGGGTTTACGTCCTTCTTGGCATGCAGACACTTAACAAAGTCATCGCTGTCGCCAAGCTGCTCCATAACCTTTGTTCCTATTCTTGTCATAATAGCCATGTTGAGTACAACATAGATGCTATCGGTAAGCTCAATACCAATCTTTGAGAACGGTGAGCCAACAGGACCCATTGAATAAGGAATTACATACATTGTTCTTCCTTCCATTGAGCCTTCGTAAAGAGCCTTTAATTTAGCATACATTTTTTCCGGCTCCATCCAGTTATTGATAGGACCTGCCTCTTCCTCGGTAGGAGTACAGATAAATGTTCTGTCCTCTACGCGAGCAACGTCATTTTCAGCAGTTCTGTGATAGTAGCAGCCCGGAAGCTTTTCCTGGTTCAGCTTAATCATTTCACCTGTTGCAACAGCCTCCTCGCGAAGAGCCTCAAGCTGTTCTTCGCTTCCGTCAATCCATACGATTTCAGACGGTCTGCACATTGCAACCATTTCGTCCATCCAGGTCTTTACAGCCTTATTATTTGTCATGGTTTGTTCCTCCTTTAACCTTGAATATGATAATTATAAGTGACAAAATTGTAACAATCTAATTATCATATATTCTTTGCCATTTTAGCCATTATATCACACTTTTGTCAAGTTGTGAAGTCTTTTTTTTATTATTTACATTTTTTTCACATTTTAACAAATCCGAGAACCTCTCAAAACACCTTTCTGCCATAATGCATAATTTTTTCTTAACATATTAAGTATATTTAAAGCCCAATCCCCTTCTCCGGTAAATTCTGAAAATTTTTCTAAAAAACTATTGACAAAACAAATTTGTCATGTTATGCTGTAACTGTATTAATACAAATAATACAGTTTGAGTGAGGTGATATTGTGATAAAACTGGATTACAAAAATCCCAAGCCGCTGCATGAACAGATTACTCAAGGTATCAAAGACCTTGTAATGTGCGGCGGACTTACAGCTGACGAGCAGCTCCCGTCGGTACGCGAGTTGTCGGTAAGCCTTACGGTAAATCCAAACACTGTGCAAAGAGCTTACCGAACTCTTGAGGCAGACGGCATTATCTACTCAATCCGCGGCAAGGGAAACTTTGTGGCAGGATCGCATGAGGCTACAAAGCGTATGCTTGACAAGCTGTATTCTTCTCTTTCGGAAAACGTCCGTGAGCTTGCATTTTACGGCGTGGACGAGAAGCAAATTACAGACATTGTAAGAAAAATCTATCAAGAAAGGAATGAAGCAGATGATTAAAGCACAAGGAATAAGAAAAAGCTTTGACGGATTTTTTGCTTTGGACGACTTTTGCATGACCGTCCAAAAAGGCAGTATATACGGATTAATCGGTCCGAACGGTGCCGGAAAAACCACTATAATAAATCATCTTATGGGCGTTTTGCGGCAAGATAGCGGCACAGTTAAAATAGATGGTGAGGACGTTTGGGAAAACGCAGAGCTAAAACAGCGTATCCTATGCATCAACGACGATTGGTACTTTTTCGGCAGCTACACCGTGAAAGAAACCGCAAGGCTTTACGAAAGCATCTATAAAAATTTTAACCGCGAAAGATATGAAAAACTCGGACAGATTTTAAACATTGAAGAAAACCGTCAAATCCGAAGACTTTCAAAGGGTATGAAAAAGCAGGTTGCCTTCAGGCTGGTACTTTCCTGCATGCCGGAGGTACTGATTTTAGACGAGCCGCTTGACGGTCTTGACCCGGTAATGCGTAAGCAGATAATGAATGTTATAATTTCAGACGTTGCAGAACGGCAGATGACAGTTTTGGTATCCTCGCACAATCTTCGCGAGCTTGAGGATATATGCGACCACGTCGGTATAATACATAACGGCAAAATGGTTATCGAAAAGCCGCTTGACGATTTAAAGGGAAATATACAAAAGCTGCAGCTGGTATTTAAGGGTGATTTTCCTTCCGAACTGAAGGAGCAGCTCGACATTCTTCATCTGTCAAAAACCGGCTCGGTTTATACGGCTATCGTAAAGGGCGAAAGCGAGAAAATAAAAGAAATGACCGCAAAATTTTCTCCGATTGTATTCGACAACGTAAGCCTTACACTGGAGGAAGTATTCATTTATGAGTTGGGAGGTTTGGGATATGATTTCAAGCACATCATTGTTTAACTTAGGAATTTATAAAAACACGCTGAGAAGATTTAAATGGGGAAGCTTTTTGTATTTTGTAATCCTCTTCTTCTCCCTTCCGTTCGTATTTCTCGTGCAGAATCCTGCAGACATTCTGCAAAGCTATTCGAGAAATCTTGCGGAATATCCTCTTCTTTTGCGTGACGAGTACATTTTAATACCGCTTCTGCTTGCGATATCGGTGCCTACAATTACATCGGCACTCAGCTTTAATAATGTACATTCTTCAAAGCAAAGTATATTTGTGCATAGCCTGCCGGTAACGCGAAAGGAAAATTACATATCCACGCTTGCGGCATCACTTACATTAATGGCCGTCCCTGTAGTGTTAGTTGCTCTGATTCTTTTCGTCATGAGTCTTACCGCATACAGTCAGATATTTACCTCAATGTCGGTGCTTTACTGGCTGGGCATTAATTTCAGCATAATCTTCATCATGTTTTCGGTTTCGGCGTTTTCGGCTGTTTTGACCGGCAACACCGCCGCACATATCGTGATAAATATATTCCTGCACATCATTCCGATGCTTGCGGCACTTACTATTTATCTCATAAGCGATATTTTCCTTTTCGGCTTTTACGAGTCGGGAAGCTTTATAGGAACGACTATTATGAACAATACACCTATTGTCTGGCTTTTCGGCAGAGCCTTGAGTCATTACAATAACGAGCTTAATATGTTTGCACAGCCGCAGATGTGTTTTTACTTAGGCGGAGCAATTGTATTTTATATTCTCGCATACCTGCTATATAAAAAGCGTAAGCTTGAAACCTGCGGCGATGTTGCGGCATTTAAAATTTTTAAGCCGATATTAAAGTACTCGGTCACAACCGCTGCGGCGGTCGCAGCCTTCGGCGTGCTTTCCTCCTCCGAAATAGGTGCAGCGGCAATATTCACAGTAGCGATTACGGTTACACTGATTGTTTACTTCGCTGCAGAAATGCTTATGAATAAAACCTTTAAGGTATTCTCAAAATACAAGGGCTATCTTGCCTTTGCAGCATGCAGTGCATTATTCATATCATTCTTCGCTTTCACCAATGTTTTCGGCTACGAAACAAAAATCCCGTACAGCGAGGATATTGAAAGTGCGGCTGTATTCTCCAACTGGCAGTTTGAATATCCCGTCACCCAAGACACAGAGGCTATAGAATCAGTACGCAGTATCCACAGGGAATTTATAAGCGATATCTCGGTCACAGAGCCTGATAACCCTCGCAGCCTTCGTGTTTTGTATAATCTCAAAAACGGAAAAACCTTAGAACGCCGCTATCAGATTACAGATGAACAATACAAGGCCGCACTCTCAGAAATGTTTAAGTTCCCGGAATATAAAAACAAGTTTTACGGGCTTAACAAAATCAATATAGAAAACGTATCAGGTATGTTCATGTCGGCACATTCATCGAACTACGGTCACAGTGTCGCCGTAGGCAGCGACTCAAGCGAGCTTCTTGCGGCAGTGGAAAAGGATATAAGCATCCTTTCATATGATGAGCTTATCGCGGACTCCTTCCCCGTAACTATCGAGCTGTCCTTTGATTTAACGGCAAAGGAAAATCAGCTGAAGAACGTGTTTGATGAGTCACTCTTTGGAGAAAACCCCGACCCGAATACGGTGCAGGCGTTCAGTATTAATATAAATTCAAACTTTACCAATACATTTGAATTTTTAGCGGAGAGAGGCTATTACGAGGAAATGGCACAAAATCTTGCGGATAATCTTTATATTTGCACCCTGCCGGTTTATGCAGACGGTGAAAACTATACCTACAAAAACGATACAGGACTTTTACGTGAATTTTCTGTAAGCTCCGCAGACTGCACAAGGCTTTCATATGAGGACGCTATGATAGCTGCCGATATGCTCTTTTATCAGAAGGGCACAAGCGAAATGAAGGACGGTAAGAATTATCTGATTTATGCCTCCTCGCAAGGTGCGGAGGAAAAATTCCCTCTGAGATGGTTCGCTGCATGCTACAGTGCAGATAAACTCCCTGAGATTTTTAAGAAATATATTACACAATGAAAAAAGCGGCAGAACCGCCTCTCAAATTATCGAAAAAGCCCGGAAATTTCCGGGCTTTTTCTGCATTTTGCGATATTATGCATTTGGACGATGAAACTGTCGAAAACATAGAAAGCATCACAAATTACACAAAAAGCATTACAAATTATACGTATTTTGATTTGTTAAAATTTTAATTGCCTTTTAATCTGCAAACTGACTGTTATACAGCTCATAGTAAAAGCCCTTTTTGCTTAAAAGCTCGCTGTGACTGCCCTGTTCGATTACATTTCCGTCCCGCATAACCAAAATTACATCCGCATCGCGGATAGTGGAAAGGCGGTGAGCAACTATAAAGCTTGTTCTTCCCTTCATCAACGTTTTAAAGGCGTCCTGGATTTTCATTTCGGTTCGGGTATCTATTGAGGAGGTTGCCTCGTCAAGAATCAGCATCGGCGGAAGACAAAGCATGATTCGTGATATGCACAAAAGCTGCTTTTCGCCCTGTGATAGCCCGCTGTCGCTTTCCGAAATATGCGTATCGTAGCCGTTCGGCAAACGCTTGATAAAGCTGTGTGCATGAGCCGCCTTTGCCGCTGCGGTAATTTCTTCAAGTGTAGCGTCGGGCTTACCGATTGCAATATTTTCCATCACAGTCCCGTCGATAAGATAGGTTTCCTGAAGAACCATTCCGAAATTCTGCCGAAGGCTTTTTCTTGTTACCTCGCGGATATCGGTGCCGTCAATGCAGATAGCTCCGCTATTTACATCGTAAAAACGCATAAGCAGATTGATAAGCGTTGTCTTTCCGCAGCCGGTAGGTCCCACGATTGCAATTTTCTGACCGGGGAACGCCTCAAAATTAAAGTTTTCAATAAGCTTTTTTTCGGGCGTATATGAAAAATATACGTTTTGTATATTAATTTTGCCCTGAGCCTCCGCTAAGGCAGCAGGTGCATCGGGAGCTTCCGACGGCTCGTTTATCAACTCAAATATACGTGCGGCACATGCGAGTGCGTTCTGCAGCTCGGTTACTACGCCGGAAATTTCGTTAAATGGCTTAGTGTACTGATTTGCATAGCTTAAAAAGCATGAAAGCCCTCCGACCGTTATTTTTCCGCTTATTACCGAAAATGCTCCCAAAAGTGCAACGCAGGCGTAAACCAAGCTGTTTATAAAACGTGTGCTTGGATTCGTTATGGAAGAAAAGAAAATCGCCCGAAGCGAGTATTTTTCCAGCCTATTGTTAATATCGTCAAATTTCTCAATAGCCCTGTTTTCATAGGAAAATGCCTTAACAACCTTTTGGTTTCCCACAATTTCATCTATAAACGCTGTCTGCTCGCCGCGAACCTCGGACTGCTTTTTGAACATTGAGTAGGTTTTTGAGGCAATAAATCTTGCGGCAAGTAATGAAAGCGGCGTTAGGACCACCACCGAAACAGCAATTCCGGCATTTATGCTGAACATGAAAAACAGTGTTCCCAAAATGGTAACAACGCCGGTAAAAAGCTGTGTAAAGCCCATCAGAAGTCCGTCCGAGAACTGGTCAACATCGGCAATTACGCGACTTATTATTTCGCCGTAGGAGTGGGAGTCGATAAATTTAAGGGGCAGAGCCTCGATTTTGCGGAAGGCGTCGTTCCTTATGTCCCGAACAATATTGTAAGCTACGCGGTTATTTATAATTCCCATTATCCATTGCAAAAGTGCGGTAAGGGCGGTGATTATTCCTACCATATAAAGTATCGGAATAACACCCCAAAAGTTTACTAAGCCCTCACCAATTATAAAGTCGATGGCACGTCCGATAAGTACGGGAATATACAGCGTCATTGCGACCGTTATGCCTGCAAGAAGTATCGAGACGCCTATCTGCGGCATATATTTTCTGATGTATTTAAGCACTGTGCGAAGTGTGTGTTTTTGTGAATCAGCCATTTATTCCACCTCCGATTTGAACTGCGAGCTGTAAATTTCGCGGTAAATTTCACAATCCTTTAAAAGGCTGTCGTGCGTGCCTATGCCGCATACGATACCGTCGTCAAGCACGATGATTTTATCAGCGTGCATTATTGATGAGGCACGCTGTGAAACAATAAAAACGCACGGCGGCGGATTAAGATTTTTTATGGATCTGCGAAGTGCTGCATCGGTCGCAAAGTCGAGTGCCGAGGAGCTGTCGTCCAGAATGAGAATTTCAGCTTTTTTCACCAATGCACGTGCAATGGTCAGTCTTTGCCGCTGACCGCCTGAGAGATTTTTGCCGCCCTGCTCAATTTGCGAGTCAAGTCCAGCCTCTTTTTTTGCAATTATGTCCGAGCCTTGGGCAAGAGTGATTGCTTCTGTTATCCGGTCATCACTTGCATTTTCGTTGCCCCAACGCATATTGTCGCGGATTGTCCCTTTAAAAAGAACGGCCTTTTGCGGAACAACTGCAATCTTTTTGCGGAGCACGTCCTGTGAATAATTTTTTACATTCACTCCATCAACCAAAACCTCGCCGCAGGACGCGTCATAAAAACGCGGTATAAGGCTTATGAGCGAGGTTTTTCCCGAACCAGTGCCGCCGATTACTCCGATAGTTTCGCCATGCTTTGCGGTAAAGCTTATATCGGTGAGCGAATTTTCTGCGGAATTTTTGTATTTCAGGCTCACGCCGCGAAATTCAACCGCAATGTCTCTTGTCAGAGGAGCTTCACCCTTGCCGTCATTTACGGAAGGAGCGATTTCCAAAACAGCTTGAATCCTGTTTCCGCAAGCTATAGATTTTGTAATGTTTATAATCAGATTGGCAAGCTTGATAAGCTCTACAAGTATCTGCGACATATAGTTGTATAACGCAACAACGCTGCCTTGCGTTAAATTTCCGGCATTTACGCGGACAGCACCTGTGAATATAAGGGCGATTATCGCAAAATTGATTATCGCAAAGGTAAGCGGATTCATCAGTGCGGAAATTCGTCCGACAAATTTCTGCGTTTCGCACAGGACGTTGTTTTCTTCATTAAATTTTTCCGTTTCTTCAATCTCCTTGCAGAAGGCACGTATAACGCGGCTGCCGGCAAGGTTTTCGCGTGTTATGCCCAAAACTTTGTCAAGGTGATTTTGTACTCTTTTGTAAAGCGGAATACATACAAGCATTATAAAGAAAACTACTGCCGCCAAAAGCGGAATTGCCGCGGCAAAAATCAGTGCCGACTGAAAATCTACGGTGAATGCCATAATCATCGCACCAAACACCACAAACGGCGAACGCAGCAGGAGTCTCAAGGTCAGATTTACACCTGTCTGCACCTGGTTTATGTCGCCTGTCATACGCGTAATCAGCGTAGATGTACCTATTTCGTCAAGCTCGGTGTGTGAAAGGGACTGAATGTGTGCAAAAAGTGCATGACGTATCTTGCAGGAAAAGCCTACCGATGCTTTAGCTGCAAAGTACTGTGCAGTAAGCGAGCTTGCAAGACCTATTAATGCAAGAGCCGCAAGTACAGCACACATTTTAAGTACATGAGCCTTATCGCCTGCAGGGATACCGTTGTCAATAATTGAAGCAACAACTAATGGGATAAATAGCTCAAAGGACGCTTCTAAAAGCTTAAAAAGCGGTCCCAATACAGTTTCTTTTTTGTAATCACGAAGATATTTAAGCAGTTTTTTCATAATTTACCTCAAAATAGAAATATTACCCTTATAGTATAACATAAAAAACCTCTTATTAAAATAGAAATTCAAAAATTTGTTATATAAATTAAAAATCAGCCGTATTCGGCTGATTTTTAATTGAAAGAGGGCTTTGATGAATCAATTTCGGTAAATCGGCTGTTCTCAGGTGACGGTTCGGACATGCTAAAGTACATTTTAGCTGCCTTTGTTGTTCCGAAATCTCTGTTTGAGCCTGTGTTCTGAACTTTGTTAAACGCCTCGCGGAACATTGCGTTGTGTGCTTCTTCTCGGTTTAATAAAAAGTCGATTGTTTCCTTAACCTTTTTGTCGTCTATCTGCCTGTAAAGGTACTCATATACAACCTTTGCACGCTGCTCTGATGCAATATTTGAGAGGAGATCGGCACACAGGTCGCCTGTCACGCTTACGTAATCGCCTGTCCATGAATACCCGGACGCGTTTATAAGACCGGGGTTTAAACCCAAAAGGACATGTGTTTGTATCTCTCCTGCAGGTACCGTTGAAGCATCTACATCGTGTCCGTTCAAAAGGTTTATGGTTTGTGCAATCATTTCCATATGACCGAGCTCTTCTGCTGCTATATCAAGGAATAAGTCCTTTATTTCAGGGTCTTTTATTCTGAAGCTTTGTGACATATATTGCATAGCCGCCTTAAGCTCTCCATTAGCTCCACCAAGCTGCTCCTGCAAAAGAGCTGCGTACTGCGGGTTGGGTTTTTCAACTTCAACAGGATTAAAAAGCATTTTTTCATGTTTAAACATAATTATACCTCCTTTTTTAAAAGTGTTTACAATTTTATGTTTTCTATGCATTTTTTCGTTTATGATATAATTACAAAGCTATTCCCTTGATTGAGGAAGACGATTATCTAAGAAGCACCCTGATATGGAGAGTGACGTAAAAGTTATTATGGTAGGAAAAGAGGAAAACACCTCGAAGTTGGTTATTTGAGTTTTCACCCGAAGACAAAGCAGAGCACAAAAAAACGACAATCTTCGTTTAAGAAAATTGTCGTTTCTCTTTGGTGACTCGTAAGGGATTCGAACCCTTGTTGCCGCCGTGAGAGGGCGGAGTCTTAACCACTTGACCAACGAGCCATACAGCTTTTTTATTATAGCAAAAACAAATACGTTTGTCAATACTTTTTATAAAAAAAAATTAAATTTTAACAATCGCTGTCGGTTGGCAGTGGTGTTCGTTATACAAAAACACAGTGAAAAGGCGGGATCACTGCTGCAAGCGACCGAAAAACTCCGATTTACATAAGGCAATACTGTGAAAAAGTCCGGGCTATTCCGGACTTTTTCTACAATCTGAAGCCATCTTTGTAATTATTACACAGAAAGCTTTTTAATTTATAATCCATTGATATTTTTCCAAATCCACCGCATTGCCTTCAACCATAACTCCCTCCGACATAAGCAACTGCTTTTGCACATCAATGCCGCCGAATACAAACATCGGTGCCAGCTCGCCCTTTCGGTTCACCACACGATGACATGGTATTCTGTCCGGGTCGGGATTTCTATGCAGTGCATTTCCTACAGCTCTGCTCATGTTTTTATTGCCCGCAACCGCCGCAATCTGACCGTAGGTTGCAACCTTGCCGCGGGGAATCTGCATTACAGCCTCATAGATGCGTAAATAGGTTTCTCCCATAAAAGCACTCCCATAGTGTAAAGTTTAAAAAATATCTTTTTTATTTTTCATGTAACGCCTTATAATTATACCAATCGACAAGGCGATGCAAAACAGCAAAAATGCAGGCACAAGCCATTTATTTTTCTCATTCTCCTGAGTAGATTTCATATCGGTCCAAAGACGCTGCATTTCCTGATTGGCACTGTCCGATAGGTTTGCAAAAACCGTAGTATGCTCCTTGATATATTCATCGTTAAGATACGAAATACCGTCATTTTTAACCTCATCGTCCAGCATTTCAAAAGCCGCCGCATTAGGCGTTGAGTAGCCTATATACGACGTTGTGGCATATGCAATATCCGGCTCGCACATAAAATTGATATACATTTCCGCAGCCTCTTTCTGCGAAGCACTCTTGGGTATGCACATTGCGTCAATGAAAAGATTTGTTCCGCTCTTTGGAACAGCAAAGCTTAAATGGTCATATTCGCTCATCAGGGTAACTGCGTCGCCCGCGTAATACGGAGCCAGAACAGCCTCGCCCGCTCCCATTTTATCAAAGATTTCGTCCATAACATAGGATTGCACAAGACTTTTCTGCTCCTTAAGCTTTTCCGCCGCCGTTTTTAATTCCACGGAATCCTCTGTGTTCATCGAATATCCCAAAAGCGTTTCGGCAATGGCGAACGAATCCCTTGGATTGTCAAACATAAGTATGCTGTCCCGATACTTTTCGTCCCAAAGAATATCCCAGTCAATTTCCTCTTTTGGAATATCTATCGCGGTATTATCGTAGATTATTCCCACAGTTCCCCATGTGTACGGCACCGAATATTCATCGGCAGGGTCATAAAGCTGCCCCTTGAACTTGTCCATAATGTTTGCAAAATTGGGGATATTGGAATAATCCAGCTTTAAAAGCATATCCTCCTTAATCATTCGTGCAATCATGTAATCGGACGGAATTATGATGTCATAGCTTGAGCCGCCACCCTTTAATTTTGCATAAAGCTCCTCATTCGTCGCATAGGTTGAGTAATTCACCTGTATGCCGGTGAGAGCCGTAAATTCGCTGTTTACGTCCAGAAGTCCGTCACTTCCGTCCGAGATATATTCGCCCCAGTTATATACGTTTATGGAAATTCCGTCATTTTTGAAACGTTCATAGTATGCACTGTCCGACACCGTAAGCGTCTGCGGTTCGGTTTCCTCCTCGCCATCATTTAAGTGCTGATAACGGCATGCGGACGCCGAAAGCATAACTGCCGCCGCAAATATAAGAGAAAGTAATTTTTTCATCGTACCTCCTCCTTCACGCTTCTGTTTTCTATTATATTTTTCACAATCAAAACCACAACCACAACAAGGAATATGATGGTTGAAAGTGCATTTATTTCAGGGCTTACCTTACGTCTGGTCATCGAATAAATCGTTATCGGCAGCGTTTGCGAGGTCGCACCCGATGTGAAATAGCTGACAACAAAATCGTCAAGAGAAAAGGTAAAGCTCATCAAAAATCCCGAAACAATTCCCGGCATAATCTCGGGCAGCACCACCTTGATAAACGCCTTAAAGGAATTACAGCCCAAATCCTGTGCCGCCTCGTAAAGATTAGGATTCATCTGGCGGAATTTCGGCATAACGTTCAGTATCACATACGGAACGTCGAAGGTTATGTGTGCTATAATCAGCGTGCCGAAGCCAAAATTAAAGTTCATTCGTGCCGCAAAAAACACGAACAGTAGCATAAGCGATACACCCGTCACAATTTCGGGATTTATAATCGGCAGATTATTTATATTCATTACAACCGCCTTCGGGAATTTCTTCATGTTATTTATTCCGATCGCAGCCGCCGTTCCCAAAATGGTTGACAGCGTCGCCGCCGCAACCGATATTATCACCGTATTTCTGAGCGAGGTTAAAATAAGCTCGTTCTGAAAAAGCCGTACATACCAATCAAAGGTGAAGCCCTCAAAAACCGTTCTTGATTTTGTGGTATTAAAGGAAAATACTATAAGCACAAAAATCGGTACATACAAAAACATCAGAAGGAGTGCCATATATATTTTAGAAATTTTCTTCATGCCGCACCCTCCTTAAATCAGAACTCTGTCTTCATCGTCACTGTCAAACTGATTCATAATCGTCATAATCAGAAGAACAATGACCATCAAAACAAGCGAAATTCCGGCACCCAAATTAGGATTGTAGGAATTTCCCAAAAACTGCATTTCGATAAGGTCGCCTATTAAGAGATTGCTTCCGCCGCCCAGCATTCGCGATATAATAAAGGTACTGATTGCAGGCACAAAAACCATTGTAATTCCCGAAGTAACCCCCGGAAGACTAAGCGGCAAAACCACTTTAAAAAGTACCTTTTTGCTGTTACAGCCCAAATCCTGTGCTGCCTCTAAAAGGCTTTTATCAATCTTAACCATAACCGAGTAAAGCGGTAGAATCATATACGGCAGATAATTATATACCATGCCTAAAACCACCGCCCCCTGCGTGTTCAGCATTTTATACGGACCAAGTCCGAAATAGCCCAAAACCGTGTTTATTATGCCGTTATTGCCCAAAAGCGTCATCCACGCATAGGTTCTCAAAAGAAAATTCATCCACATCGGCAGCATAACAATCATAAGCATTGTGCTTTGATGCCGCTTATTCATCGTTGCAAGAATAAATGCAACGGGATAAGCAACCACAAGGCATATTACCGTAGCGATTGCCGCAAGCCAGATTGAGCGTACAAAAATATTTGAATACTGCCCCACCTCTGTGATATATTCAAGTGTAAAATTGCCGTTTCCGTCGGTAAAAGCAAAGTATGCCACCATCGCCATCGGCACTACAATGAACACAATCATCCATACAATATAAGGTGAGGAAATTAAGGTTTTTTTCATTATAAATACCATTCCTTTCTGTGCCAAAGACACTGAAACTAAGCCTGACAAAAACTGTCACATTCTCGCCTCCTGCCTAATCTAAGACAATAAAGCGAGAAAATGTGCAGATTAATCAAGCCTCTTTCCTCATCTTTTTCATTATATGAATATCAAACGGGTCGAAGGAAATTCCGACGGCACTGCCAAGCTCTGCCGCCTTTGTAGAATGTACCAGCCATGAAAAATCATAAGCCTCAATTACCATTTCATAATGCACGCCCTTGAAGGTAACTGATTCAACCACTCCGGTAATTTTTGCATCATTAACGTCTGTGAGCTTAACGTCCTCCGGACGAATTACAACGTCAACAGGGACATCTTCTCCAAAGCCCTTGTCCACGCACTCAAACTCACGACCGCAGATTTCCACCAGAAAATCCTTTCGCATTATACCGTCTAAAATATTGCTTTCACCGATAAAGTCAGCCACAAAGGCATTTATCGGCTCATTATATATATCAACGGGAGTTCCGATTTGCTGGATATCTCCCTTATTCATTACAACTACCGTATCACTCATCGTAAGAGCTTCCTCCTGGTCATGAGTGACATAAATAAACGTTATTTCAAGCTGTTGCTGAATAGCTTTAAGCTCTGTCTGCATTTCCTTCCGGAGCTTTAAATCGAGTGCTCCCAAAGGCTCGTCCAACAAAAGCACACGCGGTCTGTTCACCAACGCACGTGCTATTGCCACTCGCTGCTGCTGACCTCCCGAAAGACGGTTTACACTTCTTTTTTCGTATCCGCGAAGGTTCACTATTTCCAGCATTTCGGCTACACGCTTTTGTATTTCCTTTTCCGGCATCTTTTTTACTCTAAGCCCAAAAGCTATGTTGTCATAGACATTCAGATGCGGAAAGAGAGCATATCTCTGAAAAACAGTATTTACATTACGCTTATGCGGCGGAACATTATTTATCACCTTTCCCTCAAAGCTGACAGTTCCGCTGTCCGGCGACAAAAATCCGCCTATTATCCTGAGCGTTGTAGTTTTTCCGCAGCCCGACGGTCCCAAGAAGGTTACAAACTCCTTGTCCCTTATGTCCAGACTGATGTTATTCAGTATCGTTTCTCCATCGAAGGCCACATTTACATCCTTCAAGCTAACAATATTTTGCATTTATCTACCCCCAATTCATTTTAGTGTAAACAATATAATTTTATTGTATATTTATTCAAAAATCAATAGTTTTAATCAAAAAAAGACAAATTGTTTATTTTTTACAGCAAAAAGTGCATTTTTAACATAATTATCGTTAAAAATTACCATAAAATTTTCTTTTGCTGATACTATACAAAAAGCCGATACATCTCTGTATCGGCTTTAACTGTATGTAGCAAAGCTGCTACATCAATTTTTATACATAATAACCTCCTAAATCTTCTCTATACTTTAAAAGGCTAAATATTACCAAGTCCAAAGCTTACAGCTAAAGCGTCGTTCACGTTTTTCATAAGCTTTTTATCTAAATGTGCCACCTTTTCTCTAAGGCGTTTTTTGTCTATGGTTCTGATTTGCTCCAACAATATCACCGAATCCTTATAAAGACCGTATTCGGAAGCTGATAATTCAATATGCGTCGGCATTTTTGCCTTATTTATCTGAGAAGTTATTGCCGCAGCAATAACAGTTGGGCTGTATTTATTACCAACATCATTCTGGATTATCAAAACAGGCCGTATACCGCCTTGCTCACTGCCTACGACAGGGCTTAAATCGGCGTAATATATATCTCCTCGTTTTACAATCACCACTATTCACACTCCGTCAGTTTTTCCTCACAGCAGGATAATGCCTCATTATCCGACTCAAAACACATCTGGGCTAACGAAAGATTTAAAGAAGCCATTTCCTTATAGCCTTGCTTTAGTGCTTTTTCCCTCTTAAATACTCGGTATATTTCGGGCAGGGATTTATTTCTTCCCTTTTTGAAAGTAAGACCGGACATGACCTTTTTTAGTTGTGACAAAGCAATCAGGCCCCCTGTTATTCATTTCTCTTTATCATATTTCATCTAAATAGTTAAGTTTAGTAATTTCCCTCCCATTCTCTTTGTAAATTCGCGGAATACGTTTCGATACCAGACACAAAACCTCATAATTAATTGTGTTCATCCAGCCCGCAACGTCATCTGCTGTTATTTTATCATCGCCGTATATGATTACTTCATCACCTATGTTAATATTATTGACATTTGTGACGTCAATCATACATTGGTCCATACAAATTCTGCCTATAACGCTGCAAAGCCTTCCACCTGTTTCTACCGCCGCCTTATGTGACAGGCATCTTGGGTATCCGTCTGCATAACCGATAGGGATTGTTGCTATTTTTGTTTTTTTATCGGTTATGTACGTTTTTCCGTAGCTGACTCCCATTCCCGCCTCAACCGTTTTTACCTGCGTTACACGCGATTTTAAGGTCATAACGGGCTTTATGGAAAGTCTTGATTTATCAACCTCACAAGAAGGATAATATCCGTATAATATTACACCTGCACGCACCATATCAAGGTGTGCTTCGGGATACATCATAATCGCCGCACTGTTGGCAATGTGCTTACACGGTATTTTTATTCCGATTTTCTCAAGCTCACAAACCAGCTTTAAAAATCTGTCAAGCTGCAAATGCGTATATTCGGTATCTGCCTCGTCGGCACACGCTAAATGCGAAAAAATTCCGTCAATTTCGACATTCGGAAGCTGTGAAATTTTAATAATTTCCTCAATAACCTCTGTATTAGCCTCACCGCAGGCAAAGCCGAGCCTCGACATTCCCGTATCAATCTTCAAATGAATTTTTACCGTTTTCCTTTGGCGTTTTGCAACGTCTGACAGACATTTCGCAAATTCATAATTATAAACATTCGGCATGATATCATATTCCACGATATCATTTGCCTCATCAGCAAGAGCAGCACCCAGAACAAGAATCGGCACATCAAAGCCCGCACGCCTAAGTTCCTTTGCCTCGTCAACAATAGCAACTGCAAGACAATCAACTCCGCTGTCCAAAAGTGCCTTGCAGCATTCGCGGTATCCGTGACCGTATGCGTCCGCCTTGACAACCGCCATAAGCCTCGCGTTGGGATTCGTGATTTTTCTTATATTTTTCACATTATATTTTAATGCGTCAATATTTATTTCTGCCCATGTTCTATTCATTATATTTAATTCCTTTTTATTTTATCATACTTTTGGTTTATTTTCCACAGGAAATATGTGGGGTACGGCGTTTATTATATCCGGTGCGGTAAGCGATGCCTCACAAAGTCTGCCTGCCGCAAAATCTCCTGCTATAGCGTGCAGATAAACCGCAAGGCATGCCGCCTTTTGGCAGTCCTCTGCCGTGTGCGAAAACGCCGCCGTCATTCCTGCCAGCACATCTCCGCTTCCCGCCGTAGCCATTCCGCTGTTCCCCGTTATATTTACATACTGCGTCCCGTCAGGTGCTGTTATTATACTATGATTTCCCTTCAAAACAAGTGTCAATCCATATTTTAATGCAAGCTCACGTGATACCGAAAATCTGTTTTTTTCAACCTCGTCTGCCGTTTTTCCGATAAGCCTTGCCATTTCTGCGGAATGTGGCGTCAGTATCACATCTGCATTGCAAGCTCTTATCATATCAGGATTTTTCGCAAGTGCAAAAAGTCCGTCTGCATCAATCACAACCGGCACTTTCGCCGCCTTTAAAACCTTTTCCAAAAGCACCTGCACATATTCATCGCGTCCGATACCGTTGCCGAAAAGAATAACGTCATAGTCCTGCATTTTTTCAACGATTTTATCCATATCATTCTCAAAGCTTACAGGATAAGTCATTGTCTGCACCGAATTTATCGGCACAATATTGTTAATTTCCTCCGGCACGCAGGCAGTAACTATTCCCGCTCCTGCCTTAAAAGCCGCCTCGCATGCAAGGCAAACCGCACCCGCCATTGTACGACTGCCGCCGATTATGAATACCTTTCCGTAATCGCCCTTATGTGAATTTGCGTATCTTTTGGGTAGTATTTCTTTGATATAGCAGCTGTCCATTACATTTATGTCAATACCTTCGATTTCAAACGCCGCATCGGGAATTGAAATATCGGCAAGCACGATTTCACCTGTAAAATCCGCTGCCGGATATAAAAGCATGCCTGTCTTATATGCCGCAAAGGTTACGGTTTTATCAGCCTTTACCGAAATTGTCTCAATCTCTCCGCTGTCAGAATTTATTCCCGACGGTACATCAACGCAAAGTACATATTTTGCACTGCCGTTGATAAGTTCAATAATTTCCGCTATCGGCTCTCTAATTTCTCCTTTAAAGCCCGTTCCAAAAATCGCGTCCACCGTGCAATCCGAAAGCATCAAATCCGCTGCAAGCTCCGACATATCCCACTCTGCCTTCATGACCACACCCATGCTTTTTAATATATTGTAATTTACAAGGGCATCACCTGAAAAATCATTACCTAAAGCAAGGTAAATATTTACTTTTTTACCCATAACAAGCAGCTTTCGTGCAATCGCCAGACCGTCGCCGCCGTTATTTCCCTTTCCGCAGATAACGGTAACGCTGTCAAAGTGCTTTATCTCTTTAACGCACGCATTTGCGGCATTTTCCATGAGTACAATACCCGGAATATTGAATTTTTCCGTTGCTATAGCATCAATCTGTCTCATCTGCTCTGCATAACAAACCCTCATAAGCCATCTACCTTTCAAGAACAACATACGCCAATGCGAGACTGTCGGTATGCGAAATTGATACAAAAACAGAGGATATCCCCAACTCCTTGCATATCCTTTGTGCATCAGCGTACAGATTTATGTACGGCTTTCCAAGCTCGTCCCTTAAAACCTCAACATCACAAAGCCCAAAACCCCTGACGCCTGTCCCAAGTGCCTTTGAAAAAGCCTCTTTTACAGCAAAATTAGCCGCAACAGTCTGCGGCTTATTTTTCTTCTTCTGTTCAAAGAGCTTTTGTTCATTTTCTGTAAAATATCTTGCCGCAAACCGTTCGCCTGCAGCTGCAATCCTGTCGATTTCGCACAAATCGCAGCCAATTCCGAAAATCATTGTACATCTTCCTCTGAAACCGTAACAAGACGCGGATTTACTGTCTTTATATTATTCAGAATTTTCGCATTCGGTTGGAAGAATACACGATACTTTGTGCTGTCCTTTGAAAAATCAACATAATATACGCCTTTTCCGTTAATATCGCCTGACAGGTCAAGCACCTTAACCGACGGATTTGCATTACCCGCCGCCATATTCGCATTTGCCGGTGCACAACCGTCAATCTGCTTGAAATCAATGCTTATAACCCTTTTTCTTGTTTTCTGCGACATGATTTTGTCTATATCCAGTATGCTATTGGTCAGAATATACTCATATTCAATATTGGTTTTTCTTATTAAAAACACAGCACCGTACCATACTGCCGCAATCAGCAGAACCTCCAAGCCCATCACACGTCCAAATAAGAACAGGAAAACAATCAGCGACAAAAACAAAGCCGCCAGCACATAGCCTAAAACCATCAGGCTGTCCTTAGCCGTTTTTTTATGCTTTACCATATACTCGCAAAAAATATCCATTTTATAACCATTCCTTTCCGTGCCGCAAGGCACAATACATAAGGCTGAAAGAAAATTGCTCACAGTGCTGATTTGCAAAAAGCGAAGCTGTACGCCCATACCGCCCCAAGCAAAAAGTAGTTCTATAGACAATTTTATTCAGACTTACTCTTCCACTTGTTCCTTTAAAATTTCATATAGTTTCTTTAATGCTCTTCCCCTATGACTTACCGCATTTTTTTCCTCCGGCGTTGCTAAGCCAAAGCATTTGCCGATTTCATTGCACATAAACAGCGGGTCGTATCCAAAGCCGCCTGTTCCATGCTCCTCGGTCAGAATTTCGCCGTTAATTGTACCCTCCGTTGTTATCTCACGGCCGTCCGGCATAATAAACGCAATACTTGCCACATATTGTGCCTTTCGGTCCTCCTTATCCTTCATTTCTTCCAAAAGCTTTACATTTCTGTCCGCATCTGACGCGTCTTCTCCGGCAAACCTTGCGGAATATATGCCGGGTGCACCGTCCAATGCGTCCACGCAAAGCCCCGAATCATCGGCAATAACCGGATAATCACAAAGCAGTGACACTGCACGTGCCTTTATAAGTGCATTTTCTGCAAAGGTTGAGCCTGTTTCCTCCACTTCAACGTCAATTCCTTCATCGTGCATGGAAACAACCTCGTATCCGAGTTCTCCGAGAATTTCCTGAAATTCTCTTATTTTTCCCTGATTTGTTGTTGCTGCAACTATTTTCATTAAGCTATACCTTCCTTAATATGTTATACCAAGAGGCAGCGGATTTTTAAGCCGTGCTGCCAGCTCATTCGTCTGCACAAGCCTCTTTAAATCGAAATCTCCAATCCAGTGCAGGTCTGAGCCGACACTCAGCTTTATTCCGCTTTCCGAAATCATTCTCTGTTTTTCCCTGCTTGTTATAAAATCATAATAATACGTATAATTCCCCGAAAAATTAATTTCCCAAAAAATATTATCACGCTTTAATATCTTTAATAAATCCACGCCGTATTTTTCGCAAAGCTTGAAAATATCGGTGTGTGCAAGACCTATATCACACTTAAAAAGCCGTTTCCATTCAAAAAACTCATATAGGTCCATCGCTCTGTCATCATCAAGGCTTTCAAACAGGCAGTAATCCAACTTTTCGCTCAAAACCGCCGGAAAATCCTGCGGTCTCGGACGAGTGCCTATCTCCAGTCCGCACAAAACGGTAATATGGTCCTTATATTTTTCCTTCAGCCGCTCCATCTCGGCAATGTATTCACCAATGCGGTCTCCGATACTGAACTGATGGTCGGTTATACCTATTATATCCACGCCGTTTCGGGCAGCATTCTCCACCACCTCGTATGCCGAATCATGCCCGTCATAGCTGAAATTCGTATGATTATGAAGGTCAATAATTTTCACGCAAAATTACCTTCCTTTCCGTTATACCGATATAATTAAAATAATATCAGCTTCTCATGATATTATATCACTTTAAGTTATTGTAGTCAACAAAAAAATGTGTTATAATAGTATTATTGGTTTAAATTCTGTTTATTGGCAGGTAAATTATATGGACGAAAACGTAACTATAATGGGCAAAGTATTGGAAATTATATATCAGAACGCTGACAACGGCTATACCGTTTGCGAAATTGACTCATCAACCGATGGGCTTTTTACCGCAACCGGCTATATGCCGTATCTTGGCGAGGGCGAAAACATTTCCATAACAGGAACATGGGTGAACCACCCCGAATACGGAGAGCAATTCCGCATATCCTATTACGAAACAATTCTGCCCACTGATGAACAATCTATAATCGATTACCTATCCTCCGGCGTTATCTACGGAATACGCAGTGCAACCGCAAAAAAAATTGTTGACCGCTTTGGCTGCGATTCGCTTAACATTCTGCTGACCGATCCGATGCGGCTTTCTGAAATCAAGGGAATCTCCGCGGCAAAGGCAGAGAAAATCGGAAAATCATATTTAGAGCTTCAATCAATGCAAAGCATATTGATGTTCCTTCAGCAGTACGGCATATCCAACAATCTTGCCATCAAGGTGCATCAGGCATTAGGCTCGGACGCGGTAAATCTTATAAAGGAAAATCCGTATATTTTAGCCGACAGAGTTGACGGCATAAGCTTCAAAACCGCCGACAACATCGCACACCTCAGGGGCATGCCGAAAAATTCACCGCTGCGTATCAAATCAGGTATCAGATATGTTCTTGATTCCTGTGCGTATAACATGGGACATACATATCTGCCGAAAAAAATGCTTATCGGAAATATCATGGCACTGCTCGCCGTAACCTGCGAGGAGGCTGAAAACGGCATAACCTCGCTTGAGCTTGCAAACGAGGTATACTGCGACACCATATCAGGCGAGGAGGTCTGCTATCTGTCCGCATTTTATATGGCAGAGCAGTACACTGCACGCAGAATTGCTTCTCTTTCTGCCACAACACCGCCGTATTCTATGTCGGACGAGGAAATCGCGGCGGTAATAAGTGAGGTTGAGCAAAAAAACTCTGTTACGCTCGCCGACGAGCAAAAGCGTGCCGTTAAAGAGGCAGTAAGCTGCGGCTGTATGGTGGTTACGGGAGGTCCCGGAACGGGAAAAACCACAACAATCAACGCAATTATCAAGGCTTTAAGCACCATGCAGCTTTCAATATCACTTGCCGCTCCCACAGGGCGTGCGGCAAAACGCATGAGTCAGGTTACAGGGCTTGAGGCAAAAACAATACACCGACTTTTGTGTATGCAGCCGGGAGACGACCCTGAGGTCAGAAGGTTTTTCTATAACGAAAGCAATCCGCTACCGTACGACGTTATCATTGTTGACGAAGTAAGCATGGTGGATATCCAGCTCATGTATGCCTTTTTAAAGGCTGTAAAACGCGGCGTGCGTGTAATTTTTTCAGGCGACAGTGACCAGCTCCCGTCGGTAGGTCCGGGAAATGTGCTGAAGGATATTATTGACAGCGGTCTTATTCCCGTTATAAAGCTGAGCCGTATTTTCCGTCAGGCACAGGAAAGCCTTATCGTTATGAACGCACATAAAATAAACAGCGGAGAAATGCCGGATTTATCTACACATAACAAGGATTTCTTCTTCCTCAAAAGGAGCAGTGCAGAAATTACAGCGGCAACCATTATAGACCTGTATAAAACTCGAATACCTAAAAGCTATTCGATAAATCCGATAGCCTCAATTCAGGTGCTGTCACCCTCAAAAAAAGGAGTTGCAGGCTCAATAAACTTAAACCGTGAGCTGCAGGCGGCACTCAATCCGCCGGATATGCTGAAGCAGGAATACGCCTACGGAAAAACTATGTTCCGCACAGGCGACAAGGTAATGCAGATAAAGAACGACTACGACATTGTATGGACAAAATCAAGCGGCGAATCGGGCACAGGCATTTTTAACGGCGACCTTGGAATAATAGAAAGCATTTCGGTAAAGGACAGGCAGATGACAATTATTTTTGATGACGACAAGGAAACGGAATATGCCTTTGCCGACCTTGACAAATTAGACCTCGCCTATGCTACTACGGTGCATAAAAGTCAGGGCAGCGAATTTCCCGTTGTCATAATCCCCATGTGCCGCTTTGCACCTATGCTGATGTGCCGAAATCTTTTATACACAGCGGTTACGCGTGCCAAAACCATGGTAATTTTAGTCGGCACAGAGGCAGCCTGCA
This sequence comes from Clostridia bacterium, assembly GCA_017621875.1. Classification (GTDB taxonomy): domain Bacteria; phylum Bacillota; class Clostridia; order UBA1381; family UBA1381; genus UBA1738. The sequence continues at coordinate 14,136 of JAGASE010000017.1, read as the reverse complement.
GCGAAATGGTTAACAACAATGACGAAAAGAAAAGATTTACAGGGCTGTGTGCAAAGCTTAAAAGCATAGCCGAATTTACTTTTACGGAGGACAAATAAATGAACTTTTTAAAAAAATTCCCATCAATTTCAATACTGATAGCAGCCGGTCTTTGGGGACTTACAGGACTTTTTGTAAGAAAATTAAACACCTCAGGGCTTGACAATATGCAGCTCCTGTTTTTCAGAAGCTCTATAACCGCAGTCACTATGAGTGTTTATCTTCTTTTAACCGATAAAAGTCAGATGAAGATAAATCCAAAAGACTGGTGGTACTTTTTCGGTACAGGTATACTAAGCTTCGCACTGTTCGGCTTTTGCTATTTCTACACCATAAGCCATGCGTCAATGTCGGTTGCGGCAATACTTTTATACACCTCTCCATTTTTTGTTATGCTTATGGCGTCGGTCTTTTTCCGCGAAAAAATAACGGCAGCCAAAATCATTGCATTGATAATGGCTGCCGCAGGCTGTTTTATGATATGCGGTACCGACCACAACGTGTCGCTCACTCCGTTTGTTATCTTCACCGGCATCGCCTCCGGCTTTTGCTATGCACTATACAGCATCTTTGGACGCGTAGCACTTAAGAAATATTCTTCCGCCACTGTCACCGCATACACCTTCATTTTTGCGGCAATCGGAAGTATGTTTGTAGTTGATTTTCCGCAGATTTATTCTGTTATGACGGTAAATCCTCAGGCGATTATGCTTACTGTGATTTTTTCCTTTATAAGTGCAGTTTTCCCGTACATTTTCTACACAAACGGACTTAAATATGTCGATGCCGGCAAAGCGTCCATAATGGCAACCTTTGAGGCTGTTGTTGCCGCAATATCCGGCATTATTGCTTTCGGCGAAAGCATAACCCTTATCGGAATAATCGGCATTGTCTTTGTTCTTTCAGCCGTTGGTGTGCTAAACAAAAAGTGATTTACTTTGAAAGAACCTCTATCGCCTTTAAAAGCTGTGTATCTTCATTTACCTCAAGCTCCGAAATTGCCTTATCGGTATCAAGCTCCACAGTTATATCAGGCTCTATGCCTATTTTATGAATACAAGTGCCTCCCGGAGTATAATATTTTGCGGTTGTTATCGACATACCTGAACCGTCCGAGAAGGGATAAACCGTCTGGACTATTCCCTTTCCATAGGTCTTTGTGCCGATGACAGTCGCTTTTTCATAGTCTTTAAGTGCACCTGTCAGCACCTCGGACGCAGATGCACTTCCGCCGTTTACCAATATCACAATTGGAATATCCACAGCCTTGTCATCAGAATATATTGTGCTGCGTTTTCCGTTTTTATCCTCGGTATAGGTTATAATTCCCTTCGGCAAAAATTCATCTGCAATTTTGCATACAACATTCAAATCTCCGCCCGGATTGTCACGAAGGTCTATAACAAGCTTTTCCATTCCGGCAGTTTTTAAGGCAGAGATATGCTCAATAAATGCGTCATAGGTGTCCTGAGAATTATTATCGGTCTTTGACTCAAAGCCGGTTATTCTAAGGTATCCTATACCGTCCTCAAGCATTTCCGACTTAACGCTCCTTTTAATTATTTCTTCTCTGGTTACAGCTACCTCAAATTCACCCTTTCCCTCACGTTCAAGAGTTATGGTAACCGTTGTGCCCTCCTCACCGTTTTTCAGGTATGTAGCGGCCTCGGAAAGCTGGTTTGCAAAGTAAGTTTTGCCATCAATGGCTTTTAATATATCACCGGATTTTATTCCTGCTTTTTCTGCCGGACTATCCTCCATCGGCGAAACAATCACAAGCATGTCATTTTGCATATCGGCACCGATTGTTGCACCAACACCTACATAGCTTGATACAAGATTATCCCTATACGAGCTGAAATCCTCCTTTGAAAAATATGCAGTATACGGGTCATCAACAGCCGCTGCCATAGCCATGGACGCATAATCTGCCACCTTTGTTTCATCAACCTCAAAAAGGGAGTATTCCGAAAGCATCTTTTTCACAACAGAAATTTTTTGCATGGATTTTCCTTCCTCGGTTACGCTTATAAAATCCTTTGCTACATTGGTAATAAGACAGGTTATCAGTGCAGTAATTGCAATGGTGAAAACATAACTTTTTTTGCCGTTCATTCCAAAAACCTCCAAATATCATATACTTTATCTTATGCATTTTTTTGAATAATATTATAATAGAGGTGACTTGTATCACCCCTATCTTCCAAATATATTTATAAATAACTTGCCGGATTGGTTGTTTTTCCGTTCACTCTTACCTCAAAATGCAGATGGTTTCCTGTAGAATTGCCCGTTGAGCCAACCTTGGCGATAGTCTGTCCCTTTTTGACTGACTGTCCCGCACTTACCAAAAGCTTGCTGCAATGAGCATAATACGTTACATATCCGCCGCCATGATTAATAGTTACAGTATAGCCGTATCCATTAATCCAGCCTGATGTAAGAACAACTCCGTCTTCTGCGGCATAAATTGCTGTACCGTAAGGTGCTGCATAGTCAATTCCCGTGTGAAGCGTTTTAGTTCCCGTAATCGGGTGGATTCTGTAGCCGTAAGGCGAAGAAATCCTTGTATAGCTTGCAAGCGGGAATAAAAACTTTCCGTTGCCCTTATATGTTACGGATTTCTGAGCACTCGATTTCATTGCTGCTTCTATCTGTGCCTGAATCTGCTTTTCCGCCTTTTCCATTTCGGCTTCCTGCTTTTTCAGCTCGTTTATATCGTTGTTCAGTTCCTTTATAATCTGCTCCTGCTCCGCCTGCTTGCTCTTGATTTCATTCTGCTTTTGCTGCAGAATCTGCTTTGCCTCTACCTGCTCATTCTTCTCGGTTTCAACAAGCTGTTTTGCCGCTGAGATTTCCTCAACCTGTGCTTGGAACTCATCTATCATCGCATTATCATGCTTTACAATCGATTCGACAACAGAAAGCCGCGTAAACAGGTCGGATAAGCCCTTTGCCTCCAAAATCAGTTCTAAATACGAGGTCGTTCCGTTCTCATACATTATTTTCATTCGCTTTTTAAGCTGCTTGTCTGTCTTTTTGATAGACTCGTCAAGAACCTGAATCTCCGCATTTTTCGCCTCAATTTCAGCATTCTTTTCATTTATCACTGCCTGCACCTGGTCAATATCGTCCTGCAAGCCGGAAATCTCAACATCAAGTGCATTCTTTTTTGCCTTTTGGGCACTTTGCTCCGCCTGTTTATTTTTGATTTCCTTTTTTGTATCTTCAACCTTCTTCTGATTTGCAGAAAGGTCTTTTTTTAATTCATTTACGCTTTTTGCCGCATACACAGGACTTGAAAAAGCCATTACTGCCGCAACCAACGCACTTAATAATCTTTTTTTCATTTATCCTCCTTATACGTGCAAATACTTACGCATTGAAATTGCACTTCCCACAACGCCGATAAGACTGCCGAAAACGACAAACAAAATAGCAATAAAAGGTGCAATATCCCAAATTCCCACCAGCTCAAACAAGTCAAAATTTAAGCCTGCAATATACTTAAGCAGAGCGAAATATCCCCAGAATACTACGAGAAATGCCGCCACCGCTCCCAAAAATCCGATGATAAAGCCTTCCAGTACAAACGGAACACGGATAAACCTGTCGGTTGCACCGATATACTTCATAATGTTGATTTCTTTCTTTCGGTTAAATACCGTAAGCTTAACCGTATTGGAAATTATCACAATCGCGACAATCAGCAGAATTATCATTATCACAATACTGAATTTCTTCACAGCACCCGAAATTGACAAAACTACATTTACAACGTCCTGCTTGTTTACAACCTTTTCAACGTCTGCAATTTTCTCAAGGCTTTCAACCGTTTCCTTTGTTTTTTCTATATCATTGAGAACAATTTTATAGGAATCGGAAAAGGGGTTATCCTCCTCAAAGCCCTCCAGCATCGTTTCATTGCCCTCAAACATATCGTTTATCGCATATTCAAGAGTCTGCTCCTTGGTAAACAGCGTAACCTGCTTTACATTCTCGGTCTTTTCAATCTCCTGACCTATCTGGGTAACTCTCTCCTCCGAAGTATCTGTGTTAATGTAAAGCTGAATTTCACATTGATCCTTTACCTGCTCCGTAATGGAATTTACGTTAACGGACAAAATCGCAAAAACACCTAATATTATCAGACAGCACGCTATTGTAAACAGCGACGCAATACTCATAAGCCCGTTACGGGTAACGTTTTTCTTTGCCTCGGAAAATGAATATTTAAACTTGGACAGCTTCAAGATATTCACCTCCAACCTCATCACGAACCAGATGTCCGTCCTGAATTTCAATAACACGCTTCTTCATAACGTCAACAATATCCTTAGCATGTGTTGCCATGATAATCGTCGTTCCCATGCGGTTTATTTCCTCAAATATATCCATGATTTCCATTGCCGTTTTTGGATTTAAGTTTCCCGTAGGCTCGTCCGCAATCAGGATAAGCGGATGATTAGCCAATGCCCTGGCAAGTGCCACTCTCTGCTGCTCGCCGCCCGAAAGCTGACGCGGATACATTTTTGCTTTATAATTAAGACCAACCTCACTCAAAACTTCAGGAACGCGTTTTCTTATTTCTCTTCTGCTTGCACCGACAACTCGCATCGCAAACTCAACATTTTCATAAACGGTTCTGTCCTCCAAAAGACGGAAATCCTGAAACACAACACCCATTTTTCTGCGAAGGAAAGGAATTTCCTTATCGGGAAGTGCAGTTACGTCAATCCCGTCCAAAAACACCTGCCCCTCTGAAACATTTGTTTCACGCATAATGAGCTTAGTAATTGTGGTTTTTCCTGCACCGCTTGAGCCTACCAGAAAAACAAATTCACCGTTTTCAATTTTAAAGCTTGCATTTTCAAGTGCAATGTTGCCTGCATCTTCAAACTGCTTGGTAACATTTACAAATTCTATCATAATATTATACTCCTGGATTCCACCAAAAAGTGCGGCAAAACACCGCACATTTCATTTAAACCTACATTTTCATAGGATTCGACGTCAGATATTTATGAACCATCATCGCAACCTTAAATACAATGGCCTGGTCGAATTTTCTGAGGTCAAGTCCTGTCAGCTTATAAATTTTTTCAAGCCTGTACACAAGAGTATTTCTGTGTACGAAAAGCTGTCTTGATGTTTCAGAAACATTAAGATCATTCTCAAAGAATTTATTTATCGTCAAAATAGTTTCGGAATCAAGCAGCGAAATATCGCCTTTTTTGAATACCTCCTGCAAAAACAGTTCGCAAAGCTTTATAGGAAGCTGATAAATCAGTCTGCCTATTCCAAGACTGTCATAATTCAAAATTGACTTTTCTTCATCAAATACCTTTCCTACCTCAAGGGCAATCTGTGCCTCCTTATAGGCAGTGTTAAGCTGGTTTATATTCTCAGCAACCGTACTTACGCCAACTGAAATGCTCATCATTGTTTCGGAATGAACATTATCAAGAATCTGCTTTGCGATGTTGTTAATCGTATCAGAATCATAATTATCCTTCATTTCCTTTATAAGAACGATGTTGCTGCTGTCTATGTTAATCACGAAATCCTTTTCCTTATCAGGGAACATGTTTCGGATAACCTCGTAAATACCAATTTCTCCCTTTTTCATAACCTTGATGTAAAAGACCGCACGCGGAGATTCAACATCAACATGCAGCTCAAGAGCCTTCTGATGAAGGTCAAAAGCAAGCATATTATCAAAGATTATATTCTGCATAAATATAGTCTTATCATATTTTTCATCATAATAATGTCTTACATTATTGGCAGCAACAGTGACTGCGTTGCAGCAATAACGCGAAACCTCATCAGTTCCCTCAACATACACTATATATTCAGGATATGGTCTGCCGTCAATCAACCTTACGGTATAGCCCTCTCTGACAAACATTTTTACATTTTCCTCAGCAGCTCCTATCAGCTCCTCCACCAAATCTTCAGGGATTTCAGGGCCGTTTGCAGCCAAAACAAGACCTGTTGCGTCCGCTATACCAAACTTTTTAGGGAATACGTCCGCCATCTGAGAAACAATATCCTGAAATGCTTTACTTATCATAATAAATTCCATAGCCTTTCTGCCCGAAAAAATAATTATTCCCGTTGCTTTATCCCGGGCCGATAAAGCGTTTACAAATCCATGCCACCGCACGTGACATAAATTTTCAGCGATGTAATCTCTATATCAAATTTCTATTGAAATATGTCTACATTCCTCTATATTATAACATAATAATTTGAAATTGTATAGTTTTTTTGTGCATTTTTTAAAAAAAGTTACAATTTCTTAACAATTTTAGTATAAATATAACAAAATACGTAAAAATATAAGCCCTTGTACTTCTGTTTAACACAAATCATCTTATTTCTAAAGATTTTTTCTGTTTTATTTGACTTGCAAGGCTATTTGTAATATAATTATTTAAGAAATATTTTTAATAAGGATTGCAATTATGAAAGAAATTTTAAAAAACGGATTTGAAGAATTTGGAATAGATGTATCCGAGAACCAAATACAGCAGCTTATCACCTACTCTGAGCTGCTTTGCGAGTGGAATACAAAAATTAACCTGACTGCAATATGTGACAAGGAAGGCATCGCCGCAAAGCATTTTTTAGACAGTGCAACGGCTCTTTTAACAGGCTGCGTAAAAGGCAGAGTAATAGACGTCGGAACAGGTGCAGGCTTTCCGGGGCTTGTTTTAAAAATACTAAAGCCCGACATTCAGCTGACGCTTCTTGATTCCTTAAACAAGCGTATAAACTTTTTAAAAGCGGTTTCGGAAGAAATAGGGACAGATGCCGAATTTGTGCATGCACGTGCCGAGGACGGCGGCCGCATGTATCGGGCACAGTTTGATACCGTCGTATCACGTGCGGTCGCGAACATGACCGTACTTTCTGAGCTTTGCCTGCCGTTTTTGAAAATCGGCGGATACTTTCTTGCACTGAAGGGTCCTTTAGCAGATGAAGAGCTTGACGCCGCAAAAAGGGCAATTCATATATTAGGCGGTAAGGTTGAAGGCATATTTTCCGCGAAAATTCCGGGGACAGACCTTAATCACAAGATAATTATTATAAAAAAAGTACAACAAACTCCCCAACAATATCCCAGAAAACCCGGAATTGCAACAAAAAATCCAATCGGCTCTTGTTATAATTTGAAGAAAAAACCGACTAAATAAAAAAGTCGGCTTTTTTTGACGAACGATTTTTCTTTTCTTCTTGGAAATTTATGGTATAATGCAATTAGTAAGGCGGCCCTCCGATAACATTATATGTATATGTGCATAAGCTCCCAAATATGTGTACATCTACTCCCCCTGAATATTAAATTTTCAGGGCTGCCTTACCACCTTCCATTAATTTTGTACGAAAGGATAATCAATATGCAGGTATTTAAGTCAAAAGAGAAAGAAACTATGAAAGTCGTCAGCCTTCCTATTCACAGCATTTTTCCCAATCCCGCACAGCCACGGAAATATTTTGATTCAATAAGTCTTGAGGAGCTTACCGCTTCAATCGAGGAATTTGGCGTACTGCAGCCGATTTCTGTGCGAAAGGTTCGCGGAGGCTATGAAATTATCGCAGGAGAACGCCGTTTTCGTGCCGCGGAAAATGCAGGACTTGACACAATCCCCGCAATAATTATGAACATTGATGAAAAAAAGTCTGCACTTTTGGCACTTTTGGAAAATCTTCAGCGTGACGACTTGTCTTTTTTTGAGATTGCCGAAAGCTATCAGAATCTGATAAGAACGCAGGGCATGACACAGGAAGAAATCGCCCGAAAGCTCGGGAAATCACAGTCCAATATTGCGAACAAGCTCCGCCTTTTGCGGCTTTATCCGAGAACACGCAGACTGATTTTGGAATATTCCTTAACCGAAAGACACGCACGTGCATTGCTTCATTTAACAGACGAGGAGGCTCAGCTGCTTGCAGTGCGAACAATAAGCGAAAAAAAACTGAATGTTTCACAGGCCGAGGAACTTGTCAAGAATATGCTAAAGACAACTCCAACGCCAACGCAGAAGCTGAAAATTAAGAGCTTTCAAGATATTCGCGTCTTTACAAATACAATCAAGCGTGCTCTTGATATAATGCGTGACGGCGGAGTTAATGCCGATATGGAAACTAATTCCTTCGATTGGGGAATTGAATATATAATAAAGGTAAAAAATGAATAAAGATGTACCATATCGGTACATCTTATCTGTCGAAGAACTTAAAATTTCTGGCAAGACTTATAACCTGCTCACCCGAAACAATAACATGGTCCACTAATCTGACCTCGACAAAATTCAGAGCAAGCTCTATTGTCTTTGTAATCTTCAAATCGCTTCCTGAAGGCATGGCATTACCATTCGGATGATTATGTGCAAGAATCATGTACGGATATCTTTCATTTACGGCAAGCTTTACCACTTCCCTTGGATAAAGCGGTGCTGCATTCACTGTTCCTGTTGAAAGCCGTTTTATCTTTCTTACAATGCAGTCACTGTCCATCAAGACCGCATATGCTATTTCCTTTGTATGCCCATAAAATAAATTCTTTATATATGTATTAATATTGAGTGGAGTAAGCCTTGCATTTTTGATATCATTCACATCATTAATGTATCTTTTAGCACAAGACGCCATAAGTTTTAACATAGTTGCCGTATGGTGACTTATTCCCTCAATTTCTATAAGATTTTCCGTATCTGCCTCTAAGATATTGCCCAAGCTTCCAAATTCATTTATTAACCGATGTGCTATTTCATTCGTGTTCTTTCTGGGAATTGCATAAAACAGCAAAAGCTCTATAAATTCATGGTCTTCAAGACCGTCCTCCGCCATGCCCTCTTCAAGCAGCTTTAGAAACTTTTCCTTTAATCTTTCTCTGTGATTTTCATGCAAATTCTTGTTATCTTTTGACATTGTAACACCTCTTGCGGAAATTGTTACCTGTATTATACCATTTTTCGGCTTGATTGTAAATATTTACACGAAAAAAAGAGAACCGTAAAGGTTCTCTTTTAAATCAATCAGTTAATGATTGTCATTTCTGTTTCCTTATCAAACAGGTGAATCTTGTTTGTGTCAAATGCAAGCTTGATTGTATCGCCCATTCTTGCAGTTGTTCTCTGGTTAACTCTTGCAGTGAATGGCTTATCTGCAATCGTCAGATACAGGTAATATTCAGCACCCATCATTTCTGTTACATCAACGTGAGCTGTTACGATAGCGTCAGCCTTTGATGCAAGGAAGCTTTCCTCGTCATGTAAATCTTCAGGTCTGATACCAAGAACAACAGTCTTGCCGATATATTCGTCAAGAGCCGGATTTGAAGCCTTTCCTTCAGGAAGCTTTACTGTTTCGCCGCCGAAATCAAGGAATACACCCTCTGCATTCTTAGAAAGAACTGCATCAACAAAGTTCATTTGCGGGCTTCCGATAAATCCTGCAGTAAACATATTGCAAGGCTTATTGTAAAGGTTAGCCGGTGTATCAACCTGCTGAACGATACCGTCCTTCATAACAATAATTCTTGTACCCATTGTCATAGCTTCTGTCTGGTCATGTGTTACATAGATAAATGTAGTTTCCAGTCTCTTGTGAAGCTTATTAATCTCTGTTCTCATCGCAACTCTCAGCTTAGCGTCAAGGTTTGACAGAGGTTCGTCCATTAAGAATACCTTAGGACTTCTAACGATAGCACGACCAAGTGCAACACGCTGTCTCTGACCGCCTGACAAAGCCTTCGGCTTTCTGTCAAGAAGATGCTCAATGTCAAGAATCTTAGCAGCTTCATGTACTCTCTTATTGATTTCATCCTTAGGAGTCTTTCTGAGCTTAAGACCAAATGCCATGTTATCAAAAACTGACATATGAGGATAAAGTGCGTAGTTCTGGAAAACCATCGCAATATCTCTGTCCTTAGGTGCAACGTCGTTCATAAGCTTGCCGCCTATGTACAATTCACCTTCGCTGATTTCCTCAAGACCTGCGATCATACGAAGTGTTGTTGACTTACCGCATCCGGAAGGTCCTACAAGAACTATAAACTCCTTGTCTTCGATGTCAAGACAAAAATCACTAACAGCAGTAACGCCGCCCGAATATCTTTTATAGATATGTTTTAATTGCAAATCTGCCATAACTGTAATCCTCTCTTCCAATAGTTATCTTTTAAATTTACAAACTAATTTTAACACATAACGACAATAAATTGAAGACTCTAATTTAACAAAAATCAAAAAATATTTTAGTCACTATGTATAAAACTTGTCAAACACTATTGGATACGGCTCTGTGCATCGGCTATAACCTTGTCTGCAATCTGCTGCGGTGCCGGATCGTATCTTACAAATTCAAATTCAAAGCTGCCTCTGCCCTGACTCATCGAACGCAAATCAGTTGAATATTTGAACATTTCCGATACCGGGACCTCCGCTTCAACCAGATTAAGATTTTCTCTTTCGCTCTCGCCCATACCCATAATGTGTCCGCGGCGTTTATTTATATCTCCGATAACATCGCCCATAATGCTCTCCGGAATATAAACCTTTAAATATCCAATAGGCTCCAAGATAACAGGGTTTGCCTGCTTTAAGCCTTCACGGTATGCAATCTGAGCCGCTGTTTTAAACGCCATTTCAGACGAATCGACAGGGTGATATGAGCCGTCAAGCAGAGTTGCCTTCAAGTTCACTACAGGATATCCTGCCAGTACACCATGCTTACATGCGTCTCTCAAGCCTTTTTCCACAGCCGGGAAGTAATTCTTCGGCACACTTCCGCCGAATACCTGCTCTTCAAAAGTCATATCCTCGGTAATGCCCGGTTCAAACTCAATCCATACATGACCATACTGTCCATGACCGCCGGACTGCTTTTTATGCTTTCCTTCTACCTTAACCTTTGAGCGGATTGTCTCGCGGTAAGGCACTGTAGGAGCCTCCAGCTTAACATCAACGCCGTATTTGGCTTTCAGCTTGTTGACAATGACATCAATATGCTGATCTCCCTGACCGTTAATAAGGGTTTCCTTGGTTTCGGTATTGCTTCCGATATTAAAGGTCAAATCCTCCTCCATAAGCTTTGTAAGACCGGAAACAATTTTTTCCTCATCACCCTTCTTTACAGCCTCAACAGCCATTGAAAGAGTAGGAGCCGGGAACTCTATACCGGTTAAAATGATATTCTTATTTTCCTCACATAGTGTATCTCCGGTGCTTGTATTTTCAAGCTTGGTTACAACACCTATGTCACCTGCTTCAATTACCTTTGTTTCAATTTGCTTTTTACCGCAGAGGAAATATATTTTTCCTATTCTTTCCTTTTGAGCCTTGTTTGCATTATAAAGAACACTGTCTGCATTTATGCTTCCCGAATAAACGCGGAAGAAGGACATCTTACCCACATACGGGTCTGCAACTGTTTTAAATACGATTGCCGAGGTGGTGTCCGATACCTCCTGAACAACCTCAACCGGTTCGCCGGTTTTTGCGTCGTGTGCAACCTCTGTAATCTCATTAGGTGCCGGCAGATATTTTGCAATACCGTCCATCAAACTGCGAATACCGATATTGTCCATACCCGAACCACAGTAAACAGGATAAATGCTTCCGTCCTTAACGCCCTTTCTTATAGCCTTTTTGATTTCATCAAAGGTAAATTCCTCACCGTTAAAATATTTATTCATAAGTGCGTCATCGGTTTCGGCAATAGCCTCCATAATCATATCACGAAGAGGTGCTATGGTTTCAGCCATGCCTTCAGGGACAGGAATATCCACTCTGTCAGCTCCCTCATAACGGCGTGCCGTCATATCCACAATGTCAACGAAGCCCTTAAACTCGTCGCCCTCCTTGATTGGATAAACAAACGGCGTAATCGCCTTTCCGAATTTTTCCTTCATTTCCTCAAGAGTTCTCTGATAATTTCCTCGCGGGTCATCGATTTTGTTTACAAAGAATACAATAGGCACTCCCTTTTGCTTTGCAAACTTAAAAGTTTGTTCTGTACCAACGGAAACACCGCTCCTTCCACTTAAGACAATAAGTGCGGAATCTGCCGCCCTTATTCCCTCCTTAACCTCGCCGACAAAGTCAAAATATCCCGGTGTGTCCAGCATATTGAGCTTGGTATCCTTCCACTCAACAGGTGCTATAGACGTGGAAATTGACATCTGCCTTTTTGTTTCTTCTATATCAAAATCAGAGGTAAGTGTACCTTCTGAATTTTTGCCTATTCTGCTGATAGCTCCGCTGTTAAAAAGCATAGCCTCAATAATTGAGCTTTTACCGCATTTTCCGTGGCCCATAACCGCCACATTTCTTATATTTTCCATTTTGTAACTGTTCATTTAGCATCCCTCCAAAAGTTTTACTATTATTTATTTACCCCATACAGGCTTTTCTGTAACAAAAAAACGCCCGACAAGTTCAACAAACTTGCCTGACGTTTTTTGTATAATATTTATTTGCTTAACAATCTCTCGGTATCAAGGGCAATCATAAGCTCCTCGTTTGTCGGAATAACCAGAGTTCTTGTAGCTGCATCGTCTGCAGAAATATCAGTCATAACGCCTCTGACTTTATTCTTCTCATCATCGAGCTTGATTCCCATAAATTCAAGACCTTCAGTAATCGCTTTTCTGTATCTTCCGTCGTTTTCGCCGATTCCGCCGGTGAATACAACAGCGTCAACACCGCCCATTGCAGCTGCATATGAGCCTATCAGCTTCTTCACGCTGTAAGAGAACATTTCGGTTGCAAGCTTTGCTCTTTCGTTTCCTTCATCAGCAGCCTTTGTGAGGTCTCTGAAATCACTTGAAACACCCGAAACACCTAAAACGCCTGATTCCTTGTTCATCATAGCGTCAGCTTCCTTTGCAGTCATGCCGCAGTTTTCAATAAGGTATGTAACAACCGCAGGGTCAATCGAGCCGCAGCGTGTACCCATAACAACGCCGTCCAAAGGAGTAAAGCCCATTGATGTATCAACGCACTTGCCATTTTTTACAGCAGAAACAGATGAGCCGTTACCTAAGTGACAGGTAATAATTTTAAGCTCCTCTATCGGCTTTCCGAGTAGCTTTGCAGCCTCGCCGGATACAAACTTGTGGCTTGTTCCATGGAAACCGTATTTTCTGATTTTCTTCTCCTCATAAAGCTTGTAAGGCAGAGCATACATATATGCCTGCTTCGGCATTGTCTGGTGGAAGGCTGTGTCAAATACACCTACCTGCTTAATTCCGGGCATCAGCTTTGCACAAGCCTCAATTCCGATAATGTTTGCAGGATTGTGCAGCGGTGCAAGCGGTATACACTCTTTCAGTGCCGCCATAACCTTATCGTCAATTATGCAGGAATCAGCAAAGGTTTCAGCACCATGCACAACTCTGTGACCTACAGCACCGATTTCGTCCATTGACGCAATAACGCCGCATTCCTTGCTTACCAATGCATCAATTACCATCGAAATGGCATCGGAATGGTCCTTCATAGCCTTTTCAAAAACAGTTTCTGTTCCTGCGGAAATATTTTTATGAGTCAATTTTGAACCGTCAATGCCGATTCTTTCGCAAAGTCCCTTTGCTACAACTGCATGTGTGTCCATGTCGATAAGCTGGTATTTCAATGATGAACTACCCGCGTTTATTACTAAAACTTTCATAATTATAGTCCTTTCTTATTTATAATATGCACTCTGCCGAAAACGTACGGCAAGATGCGGAAATTTATTTAACGTTTCTCGGTTAAAACTGAAAGAAATTTTTGCAGGTTGTCGTTTTGCTGCGAAGAAGCTGTACGTGTGTATCTCCACAAGCAAAAAGCGGCAAGATGCGGAAATTTATTCAACATTTCTCGGTTAAAGCTGAAAGAAATTTTTACAGGTTGTCGTTTTGCTGCGAAGGAGCTGTACGTGTGTACCGCCCGAGCAAAAAGCGGCAAGATGCGGAAATTTATTCAACATTTCTCGGTTAAAGCTGAAAGAAATTTTTGCAGGTTGTCGTTTTGCTGCGAAGGAGCTGTACGTGTGTACCGCCCGAGCAAAAAGCGGCAAGATGCGGAAATTTATTCAGCTTTA
>JAGASE010000006.1 GCA_017621875.1 Clostridia bacterium | reverse complement strand
TCTTCATAATGATAACTCGGAAGAAAGTTAAATCTTTTCATGATATCACCAACTTCCTACCCTTGCTATGATATTGGGTGAATCTCCTGTTCCAAGGTTTTTAAACGCAATCTCATAATTGACATTTGCCATAGGTGAAAATACACCATCACTGTCGCAGTCAACACCTACAAATTTGATACCGCTGTAAATAACATTTGTCGCCACATCTCCGCTTGTAAAGCATAGATAGCTTTCGTAATTATTGGCTAACGTATCAGGAAGCACAAGACTGAGCGTAGGAACACCGTCCACTTCGGGCACAGTCGCAAGTCTTGCCTCCTGGTTGTGTCTAAGCATCACTGTTCCGTATTCATCATCTGCGTATATGATAACAGTTGCAATGTCCTGTTTATAAATTAGCGATATTTCCACATCCGATAATCTGCTGTCGAGAGTAACAATTCTACGAAAAACTCCATCACTCGTCACAGGATTTGTGCTATTAATGGCAGGTGTTTCGTCAAAGGTTAATATATCCTGCTTCCCCTCCAGTTTTGCATCAAAGTCAAGCTCATCCTTAACATCGTCCACAATTTCGGCTTTGTCATCGTCAGTCCAGTAATCTGTGCCTTTTTGCGGAGTGTAACCGTCAACCCCGGTTGTCCCCTGTGCAATTTTCCCGGTATCAATATATTCTTTCTTTTCGAGGTCATACACATACCAGTCTCCGTTATCGCCGATAATAGGAACAGCGTTCATCACAAGCGTTTCCCACACGTCAGGTGTCGGGACACTCGGAGTTGCACCCTCGCAATATGCACCGTTTTGCAGGTCGAACGCCACCCAATTTGTGCTTATTCTTTTCACTGTTTCTCCTGCAGCTACCGCATAGCAACCGACATATAACGGCTCTGTGATTGACAACACTTCATAAGGAATAATGCAGCGGTTATTATTAATCAACTGAACATAACAGCTTTCGCCCTGTTTAAAAACACAAAACCATTCAAGTCCGTCAACATCAGTATCAATATTGAAATAGCAGGAGTATGTATTAACATTTCCTGTATATCCGTCAAAGCGACCTGTCAATATCAGTCTGTCGTTTTTGATTATTAATTTATATTCCATACTGCCTCCTCAGATAACCGCGAAATTGACTGTGCCGGCACTGTTATAGTAAATGTTTTTTCCCTGCATAATCAAATTGTTACCGTCCCTTTTTACATTCAGATAACCCTGTACACTTCCCAAGCCTCCTGCCTGTGTCCTGATAGTTATCTTTATAGTTTCGCCATCTGCTATTGCTATAAGGTTTTCTGCTCCCGGATAATATTCCCCGCCGACGTTCCATAATATGAAATATGTAAAGCCTTCGCCTATCTCCACTGTATATTCGGGAGTATTGTAATCCTCAAAAACTATCTCCT
Organism: Clostridia bacterium; assembly: GCA_017621875.1. Classification (GTDB taxonomy): domain Bacteria; phylum Bacillota; class Clostridia; order UBA1381; family UBA1381; genus UBA1738. The sequence continues at coordinate 18,822 of JAGASE010000006.1, read as the reverse complement.
GGGTAAAGTTTCGCAAGGTATCGGCAACTCCAATCACCACCTTTGATTTGGCAAGCTTGCGTTTATCATGAATCACGCCGTCCGCATCAATTTCTGCCAAAGGCACACTTTCATCACCGCCGGCGGATTGCGAAACTACGATATCTATACAGTTTTCGGTTATATTTCTTTCAATATATACGTAGCTCACAACGCCTGAAATCGGAACAATTTCCTCTCCGTCCTCATCAAAGGTAATGGCGGAGCCGTCTGACATAAAGCAAACGCCCTTTGAAATTTTATATACACCGTCCTCCTTTACCACAAGACAAGAGCTTTGGTCCATAATCCCTTCGGTTACTGCCTCCGATGTCGCGGCGTTCAAGTCAGATAAAGTGCTGCCCGTATCGGAAAAGCATACTCCTTGCGAGGTCAGATGCGAAAACATTTCATTTACGTCCTGTGCAGTATATGTTTCATTATCCATAAAAGTACATTTATATCCCATTTATTTGTCACCCTTTCTGCCCACAAAATATATTTTCCGCTTTATGTGTGGGCAAAATAAAGCATAATTAAACTTGTTACAGGTCTTCAAGAATCGGCTGCTCAAAGCTCGTGCCTTGTGCAAAGCTGATTTCAATTCCCTTTATACGTTTTTTAACCGTTGTGCGATATGCACCCTTTATAATCTGTACGCGTACAATATCTCCTAAGGAATACTCACTGCCAAAAGCCGCGTCATGCACCTTTACCGAAAGCTCGCTTTGCTCCCGCATTTTCTCATAGCTCACAGCGGCTTCTGCGGCACTGCTGCCGCTAAGCATAGCCTCCCACCTGTAAATTCCCGTCTTTTCGGTGTCTCCGTCAAAGATAGTCCTTTCATAACCTGAATCGGACTTCAGTGAAAATCTTCCGCAGGTTGCAAGGTCGAGTATATCGGAGGAAAAGACCGTATCATAAGCATTTCTGTGTGCCTCGGATATAATAAAATCATTTTCTGCACCGTAAAGCAGTCTGAAGACCCATTGCTTGTTTCCGCGGTCAAAGCACAGCTCATGCCCCAATCCTGCCATACCAAGACAATCGGTAATAACCTCCGAGGTTATGTTTTCCTCACATTCAAACTCAATTCCACTTCCGCTGCTTCCCTCAAACGAAAAATTTCCCACATCGTAAAATGCACTTGTAACAATATTTTCCGCAAGCACGCATGCGTCCTCCGAAACCAACTCAATGGCAGGAGTGATACGCTTTGACAAAAGCCAGTTACAGGTTCTTCCGTAAATTATAAGCTCATCGCGAAGCTCCTTCCCCACAATAATTGCGGAATATCCCTTTTGCACCGCAACAATATACTTGTTTTCCATAATAAGCTTTACCAGCTCCGATTCAAGCGGCAGATGTGCTTCAAAGGTTCCGATTGCGTTGTAATAAATTGTCCATTTTGACTTAATTATTTTAGGCTCGGCAGCAAGGAGATTAAATTCAAAATCATATAAAAGCAGTGTCATATATGTACCGCCTCCGAATACTTATTTGAATAGCTGCAGATAACGCTTATACCGGTATTCATATTGCAGTTTATAATTTCGATATCATTCGTTCCGGGATACAAATGAAATCCGTCAAAAAAGCAGTCATCAGCAAGATATTTAATCAGACTTTCACCATTCGCGTTGTAGATTTTTCTGTTTTCAACATCCACTGTGATAGATTCACCGAGTACCGCACCATAATTAAACTTCAAAGTCTCACCGCTTGTATGATTTGTAATAGTGAGAAGATTCTCTCCGCTGCTCCCCGAATCTATATTAATGTAAAATGTCGGTTCGGTTTTAGCAGTTCCGGCATATGTAACATTTTTTCGTGAAATACGTTCGGAAAACATTCCGGGGAAGGAAAAATCAGAGTCCAGCATAGGAATTTCCTTAAAAACAGCCACTTCGGTTTTCACCGCGTCCTCAAAATAAGGATTGTCACATAAAAACTGAACGGCAAAAAGCATATAATTGCCTTTTCTGTCGGTTTGCCTGAAGTCGCAGCATCTTGCCTTTATTCTCCGCTTTCCGAGAACGGTATCGGTTTCAAGAGTACCCTCCTGCTCAAGAGCCGCAAGAGCAGCAGAATATACTTCGGCAAAATTCTCTTCGATTCTCATATCGCCGCTTAGCGTGATCGTACGTGCATTCGCAGTAATGTCGGTTGTCTGCTGACCTTCACAGTTTGCATAGCTTGCACTCACGAAGGTTTTTCCGCAAAAAACCAGCCCTTCTGCAGCAGTAAGCCTCCACGGCGAGGAGGACGTGCCGCCGCCGAAGGTAATACTCCCGGTTTCATTGTAAAATCTTATATTAAACATTTTAAAATCCATAGCCTTTCTGCCCACACAAAACCGTATATTTTACCTTATCGTGGGCAAATAAGGCGTATATTTAAAGCTGTGTCATATAATCCCCAAGGTATGCTTATTGAAGCTAATGCGTAATCTTTCACAGCTTGTCTCCTTTAGTACACACCCGACAGCCTTTTAACCGCTTCAAATCTTTTTATTCTCTCTACGGTATCGTTGCTGTCCGATGAATTTATGTTATAGGACGTATTGGTGGTGTTGTAGGTATTACCGGAGGACGACATATTAAGGTCAAGGCTGAGGCTTTCATTAAACTCCTCAATTCTCGCACGCACGGCCTCAAGCTGTATATCCAGACCTTCCATGAAAGCTTGTCCGAACCTTTCTGCCGAAATACTGCCGCTGTTTGAAAACCCCTGCGGAATTTCATATCCTGCAGCCTGCAGCTGATTTTTCATATTTGCGTAGGCATTTTCCCATCCTTTCACAAATTCCGTTTCGTATTGCTTAGCCGCAACACTTTCGGAAAGTTCGGCTTTTAACTGCAGATTTTCGGCATACTGCGTAAATTCATTATCCCCTGCAACTAAAAGTGCTGACATAAAGCCTAAAGCGTCAACAATCTCAAGACCTTTAATGGTGCTTAAAAGTCCTTTTTCCGCCTCGTCGCTCACACCGAGCTGCTTTGCTCTGGCACTTATTTCATCTAATGCAATCCCGTACTCTCTTATTGCCTCAATATCGCTGCTCAAGTCTCCGAGCGAATAATAAATGTCGGTTTTTCCGCCCATTTCCACCGTATTCACTTTGAACAAAGTTCCTACCTCGCTAAGCTTTTCCGCCATTTTCTGCTGTTTTTTTATCACCTCGTCAAGCCGTTCTGCAGCATAGTCGGCAATATCATCATAGAGCTTGGTAATGTTTTCTTTTTCAGTTTCAAGGGTTTCCTTCTGATATTCATAAATCTGCTCAGTATACTTGACCCAGTTTTGTGTCCCTTTAGAAAAATATTTATCTCGCAAAATCTCTAATTTGCGATAGTATTCATCCTCGCTGATAATATCGAAATCACGTTGGTATTTTAGTTTTTCAAGCATACCCTCAAAAGCCTCCACCACAGGCTTTGAATTTTCCGTAAGTCCCTGTGCAATTTCCAGGGACAAATATTTTCCGGCTTCATTTGCATACCGTTGCATATCTGATACATTCATTATAATCACCCCTTCTCTTTGATGTTTTTAATTAAAACAATTCCGAAAGAGCTTCTGCCATATCATATTCACGTTCCTCCTCCGTGCGGGTATCTGAAAGTGCATAAAGCTCTTTCATTTTCCTTAAATATTTTTGTCTGCCGCTGTTTGCAGGAGAATTAATATCTGCAGCTCTTACCGAAATAATTTTCATCAATCTCGATCCGTCGTCAATCCCTTTAAAGAGTGCCGAAAATCTATACCAGTGCATATACGGAATTGACACAAGGTCAATTCCGTACTGCGACAGGAATGCAGCATAAATATAGTCCGCATCCTCCTCAAAGCTAAATACGCGGCATTTATTTCCGCTTTTATTTTCTGCAGACTTTTCAGTATGTCCGCACATATAAAAATTAGACAGTGCAGACATCGCCGCATGGGGCGAGGAGGGCAGAAAACGACAGTTTTTACTGTCAAAGCATAGCCTGAACAAAATTACTGCCTTATCCTCTGCTTTAATTTCCGCAGAATGAATCACTTTGTCAAACTCCAGCCATACCCGAAAGTCAGTGCGTACAGGATAGCTTTTTCCCTCAATCGTTACCCAATCAGGCATCATATCCGTCAAAATATTCATATCTATCTCCCATTCCTGCCGTATGCGGCATAAAGTTTATATGTCCCTATTCTTCTGTAAAGGTAATAGTCTGCCAGTTATCAGAGGTTTCTGCAGTTCCGAATATCTTTTCTCCTGCTACCTTTAAGCTTCCGCTGCAGGTGTAAGTGTCCTTGTCGTCACCCTCCTTTGAAGGAATTATGCAAAAGCTTCTCATAATCGCCTTACAGCTGCCGTTTTCATCAGCTGTAGATATATCGGCAATAACGATGCAGCACTCTGTGTCTGCACCCGTCAGCTCGCGGTCTGCTACATTACAGAAAACCTGATGTACGCTGTTTTCAGGGTCTGCATCAAACTTATAGGATATAGCAGGAGAGTACCCTACAACTGCACTTCTCTCCATATCCTCATCGATATATTTTCTTGAATATTCTTTAGGATTTTTTGCAACAGAAAGCTCCGTAAAGCCGGTCATACGCTTAAAAACCTGTTCTTCGCCTTCCTTAACCTGCATAAAAGCCAATTTTTCACTTCTTTTAATCATATTTACCAAAGCCTTTCTTCCCGCAATTTTTATGTCCCTTATCCGCGGGCAGATAAGGAAAAGGAGCTTATCGCTCCTGCCTGTAAACCAATCTTAATTCCATTTGATAACGCATGCTGTCAATCGAGCTTTCAAGAAGATATGCATTTTTCGTAACCTCGATTTTCTCAGCAATGCACCGCTCATCATCAATTTTGGGCAGAATACCTGCCGCGTTTTGATTTTCAATCCAAGCTGCAAGCTGCTCAAAAAAATTTGCAATGCGAATATTTTCAGAAATAATCTCATCGTAAACATCACGCAATGCAATTATAAATTTATACTGTTTTAACGTGCCGCCATCGCAATACCTTTTAATTAGCGGATTTTCGGCAACGCTGTCTATCGTGTATGTTACAGCCTTTTGTCCCAAACAGTTTACATTAATTTTTTCACCCTCAAGCAGCGGACAGGAGAGCATATAATTTCTTATACTGTCAATAATCATAGTTTAACCTCCGCAAGAAATTCGGTAGTGCGGCGAGCCTCCGTATCGGTTGTCGCTCACTTCAACCACCTTCAATGCATTTTCGCGTATCGGAGCCGCCTCCACGTGCTTCCCAAGACGAACATAATCGCCGGAAGAAACCTCGATTTTTTCCTTTGTAGGAATACGGATTTTGCAAAAATCAGCAGAATAAAATCCCACCTGCTTGATACCGCTTTTTGAAATCCTTTCCTTAAAATCCGCAAAAGCATTCGGAAAAACAGTGCGTGTCCAGCCATTGCTTTCGCCGTCAAAATGCCATAGGGTTACAATGCAGTTACTTGTCACAGCCAACACCTCGATATAATAAATCTGTCCCAAAAAGCTGCACCTGTGCAATTTGATAGAGCTTACTTTTTATGTCCCCTTTTTCATAACTGACAGAATATCCGTCATTATTTTCCGAGGAAATCCCGGTCCTTTGACCTTCTTCATATAAAAGCTCCGCCATTTCGCAGACGCACAGCTTAACACGCTCGTCATCCAAAGTTTTTCCGCCTGTTATATGCAAAAGCTCAGCTTCCGCACGTCTTTCCCAAAGCGGAAATTCTGCGGCGGGAATTTTAGCATTCCCGCCGTATGCATCAATGTAAAAAAACAAATCCGCCGTCATACGTATCAGCCTCCGATTGCAGTTTCAGCAAACTTAGCAAGTACAACCTTTCCGTCGTTTGAAAGTACAACTGTATAGAACTTGTCAACCGAAATATCGGTAACACGTCTTAGCGTCTGTCTTTCCACCTCCACGTTTGTGTCACGCTTCAAGTAAATTGTCAGAGCCGGTGTTTCGTCCTCGGTTTCGGCGTCGCTTTCAATTTTAACAATCGGACAGATGTAATAGCCGTCCACAACAGGCACCTTCTTAGAAGGCACAACACGAGTATTTGCAATCATGCCGATTTCGCCGCTGACCAGAACGTTTCCGGTATACTTTTCACAAGAGATAAAGTCCTCATCGTGACGAAGCTGCGTAAGCTGTGACGGGTGTACAAAGATAACCTTGTGACAGTTTGTTTCCTCGCCGAATTTGTCTATGGCGTCAATAATTCCGTCATATGAGATAATATCGCCTGCCTCATAAACAGTTTTGGCAGTCTGCAGAGCGTCCATGGCGTCATTATCCACCTTTGCCGCGATAGCAGCTGCAAGCTGATTATTTGTTTCACCGATAGGATTGCCGTAACCCGAAAGCACTGCCTCATCAGAAAGCTCTACTGCCTTCATAGCCTTTTTGATTGTAGCCTCGGTTGTAGTAGTAACCAGGGTAGTTGTATCAACGGCCTCGCCCTCGGCAACATCGTCAGCGTCGCCTATGTAAGAGTACTGCGGAACAACGATTGTGTCGCCTGCAACGCCTGCCAGGGTATCATCAACCTTTGCAAATGGAGCAACTACAATTTTATTTTCAATCTTTGCGGAGATCATATCCGCCATAACCTTTGGATTAACTAAATCTGAAATCTTTGTCATTGACATAATAAAAAACCTCTTTTCCGCCCGCAGCTCATTTTTGCAGTATAACGGTTGCGGGCAAGCCCGTACATACTGCGTTTTTCAACCTATTTTACAAGCTGATGATACAACTCCGGCATTTCCCTGTATAGCTTAAGCCTTTCTTTGTAGGAAAGCCTTGTAATGTCCACACCGCCTTCGCCTGCGGCATAGCCTGAGGTAAATCTCGGCTTATTCTCGTCATCTTCAAACAGGAACGGACATTCCTTTTTAATTTCCTCAAGCTGCTCGGAGAATCCGCATAGCTTTCCGTCCTCCATGCTGATTTTTTCAAGGTCCAAAAGTGCCCGAAGTGCGGCAGTGCTTTTGGGGTTAGCCGCTTCAAGCTCTGCCTCCAGCATACGAGTAAGCTCGGTCTGTGCAAACTTTTGCTCTGCCTCTGCCATACCCTGTTCATATGCCTCCTGCCTTATGCTTTCTTCACTTTCGGAAAGCTCGGTAAGCCTTTCAATTTCAGCACTAAGGGGTGAAACCTCTTGTTCATGAAGTCTCAGAATTTCTTCTGCCGCCTCCTCGCTTATTTCGGGAATAAGCTCCATGATGTCTTCCTTTTTCATATTCTCATACCTTTCCGCCTGCATTTTCTTTTTGCGGTGCATGTGCAGACATACATGACCGTTTTTTTGCCGTTTCCTCGTCCTCACCGAAATACCATGCCCGGACCTCCCAAGGCTCAATTATGCCCTCCTGGCAAAGACGCAGCTTTTCCTCAAATTCCGTTTTTCTGTCAGCGACAATGCTGTCGTCAAACTCAAAGGAAATTCCATACTGTCCGTCCTCTGCAAGACAGTAGAGGTCGGTAATGGTGTTCATCGCATCGACAAGAGCAGTAAGGGCTGTCCTCAAGGCGTCCTGAATATCACAGACATGTGCATAGCTGCGTTGCTTCGACACCCTTATTTCTTCTGCTGTTCTGTCAATGTTCAAAACATTGGACAAAGTTCCGTAGGCAAGACCGGAGTTAAACTCAATTCTACGCAGAATCTCGTTAAGCCCGTTTATAATGGACTCATCTCTTAAGGTTGGAGTCCAATCCTCAAACAGCGTGTCATCTCCGCTGTTTAAAAGACGATACAGCCGCCTGTCGGGAACGACGCATTCACCGCTTGAATCTCGATGCATCGCTGCCTCATCGACATAAAGTGCTCTTTCTCCGCTTTCAAACTCCCATAAAAGCCGCTTGTACTGGGCTTCTGCGTCACCGATAAGCGAAGCAACACGTGCAAAAACCGAAACCCCAAGAGGAGAATTGGTGTCGATGCAGTTAGCCATCGGCATTTTAAAGTAGACAAACAGCGGCTTTTTAATTCCCGCCATCGCCACATACGGCTCAATATCACGCCACGCCGGCACGTCCTGAAGACTCACCGCTCTTCCGAGGCTTGACGCGTTGTCGCCTACAAACGCAAAATTACGAATTATGTATGCGTCACCATCAAAGCCATGCTGCTCGATACGGGTATAGACCTTGCCGCCGGAAAAATGCCTATCCAAAAACGCCGCACCGACAATGTCCCCGGAGGAATTAAACTCGGTAGGAATAAAGTTTTCCGCCTGAATGCAGCTCACCTTAATGCTGCCGTCCGCCATATACGGCTTTAAAACAACACCGCCCTTGGCACAGGCAAGCTCTGTGATATTGCGTATATTTGCAATAAAGTCCTTGTACTGCTTTTCGAGAAACGCAGCACGTCCCGAGCCGGAAATTTCCGACTTAAATTCTATAGTTGTAAGACGTGCCGTTTCTGACGCAATTGCAGACGCTAAGGAAAGCCCGTCCTTTTCGCGGTAAAGCCTGTCCCATTCGCTAAGAGCCGCAGACATCTGCTCAGAAAGCTTTGCTTCAATGCCCAAAGCGGACAAGGAATTTTTCAAACTGAAAATGTTCATCACCCTCTTAAAAAAATTCATTTCAACTTCCACAGCCTTTCCGCCCACATTTTAAGACCACTTATACACTTCTTATTGTGGGCGATAAGAGGCATATTAAAATTATTTTCTACACCAGCTTTTTCAAAATGGTATAGCAGAAATATCGAATATCGTCCATTGCGTGGTCGTTTTGTTTAATCGGACGATCCTCATTGACCTCGGTATCCCAGCAGTACGCACCGAATTCGCGGATAGTATTTTCGCAGGAGCTGTGAATTTTGATTTTGCCTCCCAAAATCATTCCTGCAGTAAACCTGATACCGTCCAGAACATCGTTTTTAGCTTTTTTAACCGAAAACCGCCCGTGCCGCCTGACGGTTTCGATGAAGCTTGCCGCGGATGGATCTACCACGATATATTGAACAGGCAAGCCTCCTGCAAGCTTTTCAAGCTGTTTGTAGTATTCCTCATCGGTGTATAGCTTGTTGCTGCTTCTTCCGTCGTGATAAAATTCTCTTATTCGATATGCACAGCCGCCTGACACGCACCATAACCCCATGCTGCACGGGTTAAGAGTTCCGTAGTCAATCGAGATGTAGTACTTTCCGTTTTCTGGCGGCTCATCAAAGACATGCTCCTTGCGATTAAACATAGGATAGATAAGTCCTTCGGCAAGAGCCCATTTTCCGAGAATAAACCTGTCAAAATAAACCGTACCCCTGTATTCATTTTCAAGGTTTTTCACAAATTCCGCCGATAAATTCGGATTGTCGTAAATGGTATAATGCTGCCTGAAGATATCAGCGTCGCTTTCTAAAAATTTTAAAAGCCAATGATTGGGACTGTCCGGGTTGCAGGTGCCGTCAAAGAGTGAATTAGGCTTGTCTAAACGCGATTTAAGCATCGCGAAAACCTCTTCATTCCAGGTCGTTACTTCATCGCCGTAGCAATACTCAATTCCCGCTCCCTGCAGCTTGGAAACCTGCGTAACCTTATCCGCACCCAGAGCGTGGCATTTTCTTCCGAATAAGGTTACTGTGCCGTCACTTCCGATATTCCCTACATACTCATCACCCCAGATTGAACGCATCGGCTCTAAAATATTTCTATTTAAGGTCCCTTTGGTATTTCCCAAAAGTACAATCAGCCCGGAGCCTGTGCAGGCACGAATCCGCTTAGGGATAAGGAAATAATCAAGATAGGTTTTTCCACTTCTGGTTGCACCCTCCTTGATATTCCAGCGATGGTTCGCATTTTTCCAGAAATGCTTTTGCTTATCTGTAAGCCTGATCATCAATGCCTCCTATAATTTCATCAACCTTTGATAGACTGCTGCTGCCGGTATGCTTGTCGCTCCACTTGTCAGGGCAGCGGTTTTTGAGCCAAAGTGACGCAGCGGACACATCGGGCGGCACATTTTTATAAACCGTTGTAATCTCCTCCGCACCGTCAGCCTTAACCACTTTTTTCACCTCGGTCACCTGAAAGCCGAGTGCTTTTTTCAAAATAGCGTCCTCCACACTTGCGTCGGTAATTTCCCTACCCTGCCTCACAGCCTCGGCGATTTCGGGATATTTACTTTCCCACCGTTTCAAGGTCACAGGCGTAACTTTTAATCTTTGAGCCAGCTCGGTGCGTGTCAAGCTGTCGCGGCTTCTTGCCCTCAGGACGGTAAGTCCTTCGTGCGTAAGCCAGAAATCAACCTTACTCATTATCCCGTTCCTTTCCGCAGCTGCCTTGATTTTGCAATAATGTAATCAAATCCGGGACGTCCGCATAAATCACAGGATTTCTTAACCACCTGATATCCATCGTGTATTGTCAAAAATCCTGCTTCTCTATAGTCCCCTGCACATCGTCCGCACAGGGTACGCTTTCCGTCCATGCTGTCACCTCCAAATCATTATCTGAAAAAACCCACTGCCGGCGTCTGTTTTTTCCACGATACCATACTACCATATTCCGGCGTGACATGTGGGACAACTTTTTCCGCTTGAATAATCACTGATTAAATAGGAATTGTAGGGGACGACCTCCCGGACGCTCCGTATTTCGGACTGCCTGTAATGCCGGCCCCTACCCACTTTGAATTAATCATCATTTCCTTCAAAGGTTCTTAACCGTCAACATATTAACCGCATTTTTCGAGGTAGCGGTAAAACCTCTTTTTCACTGAATATTCCGAATTCATTCCGCCAATCTCATCTGCAACGGCGTTCCAGCTCATCAAATTAATGCATCTGAGCTTAAAAATAAGCCTTGTCTGACAGTCATCAATATTCAGGATATAGCTTGTGACCTCGCTTTTAGCCTTTTCAAGCTCAAGCAGCTTTTGACTTATTTTCCGCTCGGTTTCGGCAATCGACACTGCAAGCTCCGCAACCTTGTCATCAAGCTGCCCTTTTCTCTTAGGCATACCGGAGTATCTTATTCCCGAAACCTGTACCGAATTTTTAATTCGTTCAAGCTCATTTTTCCATGCTGTAATTTCCTTATCAATGTAATAAACCTGCATCAAATCTTCTTTCGTCATAAATCTCCCTTCTGCCAACCTTGGTCGGCATAACACGCTTACTCCATATCCTGCCCATCATCACTGCATAAATCCTCCCAATACAGCTTGGTCACACATTCCTGACAGCCGATTACGTCCCCATGACAATCCTTCAGCAAAAAGTCCCAGTCATAGCCGCCACATACAGGACACTGTACCTCATCGCCGTCAGGAATATCGGCGGCATAATCCAAGGTACGCCGCCTCTCTGCCCTCATAACATCATCATAAAACCCCATTCATTCTCTCCTTTCTTAAAATCATTTTGCCCACGTTCTGCAGTCGTCTCCAAACCTTTTGAACACATTTCGTGTTTTTATATATTATAACCACACATCGTGGTTTTGTCAAGAGCAATCTTCCATTTTTTAACAATTTGTGCAACTTTAACAAACTTTTTGTACACAATTCGTGTTTTGATTGACATACCACATTTTGTGTAGTAAGATATACTTAGATTAAAGGGGAGTGAATAAAATGTTTGCTGATATATTAAAGCAGCTTCGCGAAAGCGAAGGACTTTCACAGGAACAGCTTGCGAGTAAAATAGGTGTATCAAAGAGTACAATAGGTATGTATGAGCAAGGCAAAAGAATGCCTCAGCCAAATACAGTTTTAAAGGATATCGCCTCATATTTCAATGTCACAATAGACTATCTTATGGGCTATACTCCGCAGGAGGACACAATATCCGAGGAGGATCGCCTGCGACTTGGAATACGACGCATTACAATGAAAAGCTATCCCATGATTGGAAAAATTTCCTGCGGCAATCCTATTTTGTGCGATAAGCAGTATGAAACCTATGTTGAAGTAACTGAAGATATAGATGCCGATTTCTGTCTGACTGCACAGGGAGACAGCATGATAAATGCCCGGATTTTCGATGGTGACGTAGTATTTATCCGAGAGCAGCCGATGGTTGAAAACGGCGAAATAGCAGCTGTAATCGTCAACGATGAAGAAATAACCTTAAAGCGTTTTTATTATGACCGCGATGAGCAGCGTGTTACGCTTCAGCCGGAGAATCCGACCTATCGTGCGATGGTTTTCACAGGCGAGGAGCTGGCACATATCCGCGTTCTCGGCAAGGCTGTAGCCTTCACGAGTAAGGTTATATAAGCAAAAAAGAGGTGACAGGCATGTCTTCAAATGCAATTTCGGAAATAATACATAAAAACAGAATAAATATGAAGCTTTCGCAGAAGGAGCTTGGAGAGCGTGTGGGCGTGAGTAACCGTGCTGTCTCAAAATGGGAGAACGGGCTTTCTTATCCGGGGACGGAGACCTGCTTAAAGCTTGCGGAGCTGTTCAAAATCTCATTTGATGCACTGCTTAGCGGCGAAACGGTTTCGGAGCGAAACTGGCAGAATCACAGCGGAATGGAATCCCTGCGTGAGCTTTACCGAATCGGCAGAGGACCCTCCAGCTCGCATTCCATGGCACCGGAAAAGGCATGCTTAATGTTTCGTGAGGAAAACCTTCATGCCGACAGCTTCAAAATAATTTTATACGGCTCGCTGGCTAAAATGGGAAAAGGGCATATGACAGAATATGTGATAAACCGCGTATTCAAAAACCGTAACTTTGAAATAGTGTTCGACCATGATAACAAAAATCTTCCGCACCCGAACACAATGGACTGCTATGCTTATACAGACGGCAAGCAGACGGATTTCTGGAGAGTCTTGAGCGTCGGCGGTGGAAAATTTGTTATAGATGGCAGACACCGCCGCGAAAGTGCTGCAGTTTATGAGCTTAGTAAATTTACTGAAATTGCGGCATTTTGCCGCAGAAAAAAAATGCGTATATGGCAGTATGTTGAAATGTGCGAGGGAAGTGAAATTTTTGAGTATCTCCATGAAATATGGAATTGTATGAAGGAAAGCATAGCCGAGGGATTGTCTTCCACAGGAACACTTCCGGGCGGACTTGACGTGCAGAAAAAGGCGAATTACCTTTATACACGCCACCATATAGATGAAAGCTCGGAAACCCGCGAGAACAGATTAGTTTGTGCATATGCGTTTGCTGTCAGCGAGCAGAACGCGTCAAGCGAAATAGTGGTTACAGCACCCACCTGCGGTGCGTCGGGGGTTTTGCCAGCAGTAATGTATTATCAACAGGAACGCCGAGGCTTTTCTGATGAGGAAATCGTTCATGCCCTTGCCACAGCAGGCGTTGTCGGAAATATTATAAAAAGCAATGCGTCAATAAGCGGAGCTGAGTGCGGCTGCCAGGCAGAGATAGGAAGTGCATGTTCAATGGCGGCTGCAGCACTTGCTGAGCTTTTGGGAATGAATCTTGAGCAGATAGAATACGCTGCGGAGGTTGCAATGGAGCATCATTTAGGTCTTACCTGCGACCCGATACATTCACTTGTGCAAATTCCGTGTATTGAGCGTAACGCAGTGGCGGCAATGCGTGCAATAAATGCGGTGTCGCTTGCGAATTTTTTAAGCGGCAGCCGAAAAATATCATTTGATTTGGTGGTAAAAACCATGTACGAAACAGGACGGGATATGTCGCGAAGCTACCGCGAAACCAGCGAGGGCGGTCTTGCAAAGCTGTATTTGTAGCTTTAAACCGTACATAAAGCCAAAGCTTAAAATAACACTAATTCATACAAACTTTATCCTCCGTCAGGAGGATATTTTATTTCACACCGATATTTTGCTCATAAAAACTTCTATATAGTTCTCTTTTCAATCAATTCCCAATGACTCTATGCCTCCGCGGGTTTTCCATTATCCTTTCCATTCCCTATTTTATTTCATCATAGCATTTCAAGGCATAACTGAAATTTATCGGACATAGATTGTTATAAAGGAAGGTGGACTGACTTGAAAAAAGCGATTCTGATATTAGTTTTTACTGTGATAATGAGTACGATTACCCAAGCCTCATACGCTGAAGAACTTACACCAAACGTAAAATCCTCAATATTAATGGAGGCGTCAACGGGAGAGGTTTTGTATGAGAATAACCCCGACGAGCATTTGCCTATAGCCAGCGTCACAAAAATAATGACCATGCTGCTGATTATGGAGCGTATCGACAGCGGAGCACTCAAATTTGATGACATGGTAACGGTAAGTGAAAACGCAAACAGCTATGGCGGCTCCACAATGTTTCTGGAAACAGGCGAGCAGCTCAGCGTGCATGATATGATGAAGGGCATTGCGGTAGCCAGTGCAAATGACGGCTGCGTTGCGATGGCGGAGCATATAGCCGGCAGCGAGGCAGGCTTTGTGGAGCTGATGAATAAGCGTGCTGCGGAGCTTGGCATGAATAATACAGTTTTTCTCAATACTAACGGACTTGATGCAGACGGACAGTATTCCTCAGCACGGGACGTAGCGATTATGTCGCGTGAGCTTATAAAGCACGAAAAGGTCTTTGAATATACAAAAATATGGACGGATTCTCTACGTGACGGCAAGTTTGCACTTGCGAACACGAATAAGCTGATACGTTTTTATAACGGGGCGACAGGTCTAAAAACAGGGTCTACCTCAAAGGCGGGCTGCTGCCTTTCAGCCACAGCGGAAAGGGACGGAATGGGACTTATCGCAGTAGTTTTAGGTGCAGCGGACACAAAAACACGTTTTTCTTCGGCAAGTGCACTTCTTAATTACGGTTTTTCGGGATATACGGTAAAAAAGCAAATTGAAAAGGGCGAGCCAACAGGAGTAATAAACGTTTCAAAGGGAATCCAAAAGGAAATCAAAACTGTTGCAAATAGCGATTACTCTGTGCTTATGAGCCGTGCACAGCCTATTGAAATTGAGAAATCGGTAAAGCTTGAGGATTTTGTAATTGCACCTGTAAAAAAAGGCGATAAGGTAGGAGAAATCAACTTTACTCAAGACGGCAAGATTACGCAGACGGTCGATATTGTAGCAGACGAAGACGTAGAGAAAAAGGGCTTCTGCCTGGTTCTTATGGACGTACTTTATGAATTTATCTGCGGATAACTCCATGATATTAATACAAAAAATAAGGAATTTGAGCATTTTGCGGTTTTACGCTCCTCGAAATGTGCAAATTCCTTTTAATGTATAGGAAATTGCATGGATATGTTTTAATTCCCATACTAAAATGGTTACATAGTTTTCACACCTCTCAGTGTAAACTTCCAACAGAAATTTTTATTATGTAGAAAACCTGCATTTAACAATGACGGAATAACAAAACTGTTGCCTAATTTCTGCGTCTGCTAAGTGCAGGCTTATGTTCAGAAATTTTTGTATTTTTATTAATAAACTGTAAAAAAAATATTGACAAACAGTTACTTTTATGTTAGAATAGTAAAGCAGTCAAATTTAGGGGTGTAGCTCAGTTGGTAGAGCAACGGTCTCCAAAGCCGTGTCCCTATGTTCGTATGGTAACTCAATAAAACTTAATATTTGCTGTTTAGGGGTATAGCTCAGTTGGTAGAGCAGTGGTCTCCAAAACCACGTGCCGAGGGTTCAAGTCCTTCTGCCCCTGCCATACAAAGTGGCTCAAACACTGCGTTTGAGCCACTTCTTATTTTTTAATCATTTAAAATTTTTGTGTTTCAAAATCAAATTTCAGAGCATCAATTTTGAATTTTAGTAATTTTTAATTATATTTTTGATGACGGCGCATGGTCTTGAGACTCAAATAATCATGCCTGAAATGAGCATCAATTTCGCATACGGTCGCATCCGTTTCTAACGATTCCGTCTGCTACATCATCATTTTAGCATCACTTGATTTCGTCAATTCTATCAATTTCGCCTGTAGAGAATAATTCTGCAAGAATATTTTTTAATTCTCGCAGAATATTTTTGCCCAAATTAAAATCCCTTTTTCTTTGTTTATGCGTATCAAATTTTGATACCCCTGAGAGTGATTTAATTTCATTCTCAGGGGTATTCTGTTCTGCGATTCTATCATATCTCGAATCCGTCTGTGATTCCGGTCAGCCTTGAGTTATCCTTCTTTACATAGTACCTTTCGGTTATCTCGGTAGTGGTATGTCCGAGGATGTCGGCTACCGCTTTTATGTTTAGTGTTTTTATGCTTCCGTCAGCACGCTTTGTTCCGTTGATTAGCTTGGTGGCGAAGGTGTGTCTGAATGCATGGAGCCCTTTTGTTTCTATTCCTGCAGCATCTTCTATTCTATATAGTCGTTTTCGTAGGTTGGTTGGATTTGCATAGTCGCCGCCTGAATCGCACACCAGCGGAGAGTCTTCGCCGAAGTAGAATTCTTTTCGTAGGTCGTGTATCATTTCTATTGCCGTACTGTTTAGCGGTACGACTCGTTTGCTTGTGGTGGTTTTGGTTTTACCTACTTTTTTAACTTTACCGCCTATGAGCTTGGTTCCGTCTCTTTGGTCGACTAATTTTACCGCTTGTCTTATTGTCATTGTTTTATTCTCAAGGTCTATGTCACTGTTTAGTAACCCCAGAAGTTCGCCTATTCGCAGTCCTGTGTTGAGCATCAGGATGTAGGCTCCTGCCTGCTGATATACCCTATTGCCTGTGGAGTGTGTTCGGAAGGCTTCAGCTTTGAATTTTTCAAGTTCCTCATCTGTGAAGACTTCGATGGTTTCGCATTCCGGTAGGTCTTCCTTTCCTTGTGCTGATAGGAAGTTTGCCTTTTTCATCATCTCCACATTGTCCATGGGATTCTTATGTATCCGTTCTTCTACATATAGGTTTCTGTAGTATTCGTTTAGGAGTACATATGCTTTCTTTACCAGTGAGTATGACCTTCCGAGGTACATCCAGTGATTGAGCATTGCCTTGACATCGGCAGGAGTTATATCTCCGACTACCTTATCGCCGAGCAGTGGGTAGATTTGGCATCTTGCTGTTCCTTCGAGTCTGTCATAGCTTGTTTGTTCGACTGATGGGAATTTTACTGTTTCGAGCCAATTCTGCAGACTATCTTTTAGTAGTTTCTTGCTTTCATCTGTATCCTCAATAGCTTTTTCGAATTCTGCTATGTAAGCGGTGATTTTCTTGTTAGCTTCTTACTTGGTAGTGCCTGAGAAGGATTTTCTTTTGCGTTCGCCTTGCTCGTCCATGTACCACACGACACCGCCCCAACGACCGTCCGTTCTTTTAAACACATTTCCGTTTGTAAGTAGTTTCTTACGCATTATCTCACATCCTTTGTTTTGTATTACCTTTTTGGCAACACAAACAATACCGTAAAGCTCGGCACAAGTCAAGCGTTTTTGCGAATAAAAAGCATCAATTTTCCAAAAGACAAATAACAGTAATTTTATTGACATATTACCGTGTTTAGTGTATAATTCCATTAAAGTTAATCATTGAATTCAAGAGAGGTTACGCATACATTTTATGCGTAACCTCAATTCGTTTATATAGGGGTTTATTCCATTGTGCCGACCATTTTATTTATATCACCGTCTGAGTCTACGATGATAGTTTTGGTTTTTGCGGGTGCTACATAGCCGAAACCTTCGATGTATGCCTTATTTTTCTCTTGTATGATTTCATTTCGTATTTTTGTTTCCTCGTCCGTGAGGTAGCAGGTATCTTTTGCCATAATTTCGTCATTCGGATTTACAGGCTCCTGTAGGTTCGACTCCCATTTCGCATAAAGTACATCAGGCTTTGTGAATTTGAATATTGTTACCTGATTCTGCTTTGTTCTGGGATCGGTGAACCAACCTTTGAATGTATAACCGTATTTTGTTGGTACATAACTTTCGAGGCTGATGCTTTCGCCGTATCTTTTGGTTATTGGCCTGATAAAGCTTCCGCCATCCGATGCGAAGGTTAAGGTTACATTTCCTACGATTCCAAGTTCGTTGTCGAAGGTTACTCGGTATTTACTGAGCCACCAAGGTTTTGCCGTTGCAGATGCCGTTGTTGTTAGCAGCATAGTTACCGCCAATGCCGTACATAATACTTTTTTCTTCATAATCTTTCATCTCCTGATTTTTGTATTTACCTTTTCGGCAACACAAACATACCACAGGAGTTTTGAAAAGTCTACGAAGGTTTTTGAAAGCCCTTATCTTTGTTTAAGGTGTATCATATTTTGATACGCCTTTTCTTTTATGTTCACTTATTTTATGTAACCTTTCAATAATTGCAGATTTATCTTCAGCAATATTTTTCCCTGAAATATGTGCATCCAATTCCGCATAGGTTACTCCCATTTCTCTTTCGTCAGTCTGACCGTCAAACAAGGCTGCTGACGGAGCTTTTTTTATTATAAGTTCAGGAGCATTAAGGAATGTGAGAAATTCATATATTTCCGTTACTGTTAAATCAGCTATCGGATTAAAGTCATGTACTCCGTCACCCCACTTGGTAAAATAACCGACATAAGCCTCACTACGGTTTCCTGTTCCTGCAACAAGTCGGTTTTCACTTGCAGCGATAGCGTATAATGTAAGCATGCGAATACGAGGTGCCATATTGCTTAGAGCTGCATTATTCAATTCCGTTATGCCTGCAAGTGCATTAATCTCTGCTTCTTTTACAGGAGTCAGATCCACGGTTCTTGTCTCAATGCTGTATTGCTGTGCAACCTCTTTTGCATCCACCGCATCTTCATCATAATTTCGTTTTGTGCTACAAGGCATAATAATTCCAACAGTGTTTTCGCAAGCAGCTTTGCAAAGAATCCCAACCAATGCAGAATCCTTACCTCCGCTATT
>JAGASE010000005.1 GCA_017621875.1 Clostridia bacterium | reverse complement strand
TGGTAGCAATTTTGTTATTCCGTCATTGCTAAACGCAGGTTTCCTACATAATAAAAAAGCTTCTGATAGAAGCCCCGCCTGCGGGCGTAGGATTTTGGTAGCAATTTTGTTATTCCGTCATTGCTAAACGCAGGTTTCCTATATAATAAAAAAACACCGCTCATATCATTATATGAGCGGTGTTAAAAAAATATTACTCTTCTTTAAGTGCAAGCTCCAAAGCACGTGCAAGCTGGTCGGGGCAGCTTGTGCCTCTGCCGTTGCAGTTTAAGCCTTTCAGGCGGGCGATAACGTCATTTACGTCCATACCTTCAACGAGCTTTGCAATACCCTGCGTATTGCCGTTGCAGCCGCGTGTGAACTGAACATTTTTTACGATGTTGCCGTCTATTTCAAAATCAATCTGTGCGGAGCAAACGCCTTGGGGAGTATATGAAAATTTACCCATAATATCAATCCCTTCACAAAATGTTTGTTACTTAATTGAAATACCTACAGAAAGGTTTGTATCACGTACCGAGTATACAGTGCCGTATGTAGCAGCTGACATATTAAGATTGATGTACGGTCTTATAACACGCATAGCCTCAAAATGTCCTGTTACCGTGATGCCCTCCTCGCCGTATGAAAGCTTACCTTCTTCGTTTACCGCAGGTGTTGCACAGCCGCGGATAACGAATCTTTTGTTTGCGGTTACATTGTTTACTGTAATTCCGTTTGCGGAAACACTGTCACCGATATAAATATCGTCATCTGTTGTAATATTTTCAAGAATAACTCCGTCGCATCTTATCATGGTGTTTCCATCAGGAAGCTCGGTGTATGTACCCGGCTCGTCGATATAGTTTTTGATAAGATTGTCCATAACCACAGAGAACTGTGCTCTTGTTATGTACGCTTTAGGTGTGATTTTGCCGTCAACACCGCTCCAACCGCCGTTTGAAACAACGCCTGCGATAAACACCTTTGCCCAGTCAGCAATTTCTGCTTTGTCGCTGAAAGTGTCAAGAGCTGTTATGTCATAAAGGCGGTTTCCTGAAATTAGAGTTCCTTCAGGAGCAGTTTCGGGCATTTCTGCCGGTCTTGTGTACGGTGGTATAAGGTCAAAAACCTGTGAAAGCACAGTAAAGCATTCCTGGAAGGTTATGTTGTTTTCGGGGTTCATGTTGTTTCCGTCACCGGAGAATGCACCCATTTCATATGCCTTTGCCATAGCTGAATAGAACCAGTCGTCCTTTGTTACGTCGGTAAAGCGAGAAATATCGCCCTCCTTGTCAACCTTGCAGGCTCTTGTGATAATTGCCGCCATTTCTGAACGCTTGATGTTGGCATCAGGGCGAACGGTATTATCCTCGTAGCCTGACAAAAGTCCGTTGGCTACAGCATTTTCTATAGCTGTACTTGTTGCAGCGTCCTGCGGCATATCGGTAAAGCTTGCCGCACTTGCAATATTGCCGCCAAGCAGCATCACAGATACTGCTAAGGCTGAAATTTTTATCTTATTCATTATGTATCTCCTTTCAAATATAAAGCATTTATGTTATTATAGCATAACTTAGAATTAAAGTCCAGTAAATTTGAATATTTTGTTGCAATATTATTGACAATCATATAACACTTTTGTATAATATAGGTATTGGAACATTTGGTTTTATTTTGTTTTATTTTGAACTATAAGGAAACGGAGAGGGAAAAATGAGTAAGGTTTATAAGTTTTTGGCATTTGATTTTGGTGCGTCAAGTGGAAGGGCAATGCTTGCCACCTTTGACGGCGAAAAAATAACGTTGGAGGAAAAGCACCGCTTTTCAAATGACCCTGTTGTGGTAAACGGCGGAATGTATTGGGATGTGCTGCGACTTTTCCATGAAATCAAACAGGGAATTTTGAAATGTGCAAATTCCGGCGACCGCGATATTGATTGTATCGGAATTGATACTTGGGGCGTTGACTACGGTCTTTTGGATAAAAACGGAAAGCTTCTGGGAAATCCGCATCACTACAGAGATACCCGTACCGAGGGAATGTATGATGAGGCATTTAAGCTTGTTCCGAAGGAAGAAATTTTTGAAAAAACAGGCATTGCATTTAACTGGTTTAACACTGTTTATCAGCTGCTTGCGGCAAGACTTTCTGATGACGTTACATTGAAGTGTGCCGAAAAGCTTTTGTTTATCCCTGACCTGTTCAATTATTTCTTAACAGGTGAGATGAAATGTGAATACACTATTGCGTCAACCTCGCAGATGTTTGATTCCAAAAAGCACGTTTGGGCAGAGGATATGCTCAAAAAACTGGGAATACCTACCGATATTTATGCAGACATGATATATCCGGGAGATAAGGTTGGCGTATTAAAGCCTGAGCTTGCAGAGGAGCTTGGCGTGGAGCAGATTCCTGTTGTTGCGGTTGCATCGCACGATACCGGCTCTGCTGTTGCATCTGTTCCTGTATGCGACGGTGAGGATTTTGTATATATTTCAAGCGGAACATGGTCGCTGATGGGCGTTGAGCTTGATGAGCCGATGGTTAACAGCGAGGCTATGTCACATAACTTCACAAACGAGGGCGGCGTTAATAAAACTATCCGTTTCTTAAAAAATATTATGGGCTTGTGGCTTATTCAGGAATCACGCCGTCAGTGGGACAGAGAGGGAACACTGCTGTCCTTTGATGAGCTGGAAAAGCAGGCAAGAGAGGCAACACCGTTTGCAAGTCTGATTGACCCTGATTACCACAAATTCCAGACGCCGGGAAATATGCCGAAAAGAATACGTGAATTCTGTGAAATGACAGGACAGAAGGTTCCTGAAACAAAGGGTGAAATTGTACGCTGCATCGCAGAAAGCTTAGCGTTTAAGTATCGCCAGGTTGTTGAGGGAATGGAGGACGTTACCGGCAAGAAATACGGTGTTATAAATATTGTCGGCGGCGGAATTAAGGACAAAATGATTTGTCAGTTTACCGCAAACGCTACCAAGAGAAAGGTTTCGGCAGGACCTGTTGAGGCAACGAGCATTGGTAACGTAATTGTTCAGGGTATGGCAATGGGTGCTATCAAGGACCTTAACGAGGGCAGAAAAATTGTTAAAAATTCCTTCCCGATAGACGTATATGAGCCGCAGGATTCAGAAAAATGGGACGCAGCATACGAGAGCTGGAAGAAAATTTGCGGACAAAAATAAGCATATATATGGAAATAATCTCATAGTATCTACTATGGGATTATTTTTTTAGGAGGATATGCGTTATGCAATTAAAAAAACGGGACGTAAATGTTGGAAAAGCTGTTTTTGAAGGGGACATAAAAACGGGAGCAGAGGGAAGCATCATTGTGCCTGATGTAAAGCCGGATATATTGAAGGTTTTACAGGTTGAGGCAGAAACTTTTTTGTGCGAAAAGCAGATAGATGACGGAAAGCTTATTCTCAAGGGCAAGGTAAAGGTAAATGTTTTATATGTCCCCGAAAGCGGAGAAGACTGTGTGCAATGTATAAACGGTTGTTTTGAATTTTGCGAAACCTTAAAGAAAACTGAATTTTCAGCCGGAATGCAGCTTGTTGCATGCTGTGATGCGGAGAAGGTGGGCTATAAAATAATCAACTCGCGAAAAATCGGCATTGACGCACAGGTTGTGATTAACGTGCAGGTTCTTGCAAATCAAAGCTGCTCCTTTGTGTCCGAGATTGAGGAGGATTGTGCCGAGGTTAAGAAAAGCTGTGTAAATATCAGAAGCATAGGCGTATGCAGAGATTTCTCCTTCAGAATTGATGAGGTTATGGAGCTTCCGAGCGGCAAATGCGGAATAAAGGAGATTTTAAAGAGCAATGTAATGATATTTGAAAAGGAATACAGGGCATTGCAGGGGAAGCTCGTTATTAAAGGAAAGGCAAACGCGTCGGTTTTATATTCCGATGAAAATGACAGATGCGACCATGTTGACTTTGAGCTGCCGTTTACCGAGGTGTTTGACGCCGATGAGCTTTCAGAGGGTGCAGAATGTGATATCATGTATCAGATAGGCGAAACCGATTTTTCTTTAACCGCAAATCACGGTGATGAAGGCAAAAGCATGGCTTTATCTGCGGAGATTTCGGTTTGCGTAAAAAGTGAATGTGTTGAAGAAATTCCTATTGTAAGTGATTGCTATTTTACAAACCAAGACTGCGACATCTCCATGGAGGAAATTGAGGCGGAGGAGATTGCCGCAAGACCGATGTTTTCAGCTGTTATGAAGGAGCTGATGCAGAAGGAGGAGAATGCACCGGACATTATGAGCGTATATACTGCCGTTGC
Source organism: Clostridia bacterium (assembly GCA_017621875.1). Lineage (GTDB taxonomy): Bacteria > Bacillota > Clostridia > UBA1381 > UBA1381 > UBA1738. The sequence goes on along the minus strand of JAGASE010000005.1, from coordinate 52,691 downwards.
CAAGCCATATATAACGGCAACGCAGATGCAGAACGGACGTATTGCAGTTTCGGGAAAATCAGTGGTATATGTTCTTTACACAACGGAAAATCCCCAGATTCCCGTATGCAGTATAAATGAAGAGGTGCCGTTCAGCTATATGATTGACTGCGAAAACATTTCACGCGGCGATGAGGTGCTTTTAAACGTGGAATGCGAGCATATAAGCTATACAATAAGCTCGCAGAATGCGGTGGAGGTTCGCTGCGGACTCGGCATTACCGGAAAGGTTATTAAAAAGTCATCGGTCAGAGTGATAACGAATATCGAAACAAGGGAGCTTGCAAAAAAGGACAGCTCGATTGTAATTTATTTTGCGAAAAAGGGCGACAGCATCTGGGATATTGCAAAACGCTATCACGTAAAATGCGAAAGTATACTTTCGTGCAACGGCTTAGATGAGGGAGCGTCGGTTATCCAGGGAGAAAAGCTCATAATTCCGGTAACAAACAGCTGAAGATTATAATAGAATAGAGTATGAGACTTTCTCATACTCTTTTTTGTTAAAAATCTCTTGTAATTTTCAGGTATTTATAGTATAATAGTTGTATTATAGTTAGGATGGTGTATTATGCTCTTTAAAAATATCGCTTATGATGTGCAGGCGGTACTGGAGCGTGACCCGGCTGCCCGTTCGGGAATTGAGGTTTTTCTGCTTTATCCCGGAATCCAGGCGGTGTTCTGGCACAGAGCTGCACATTTCTTTTATAAACATAATATGAAGTTTCTGGCAAGGTGGATTTCGCAGTGTACGAGATTTTGGACAGGAATTGAAATTCATCCGGGTGCAACTATCGGAAGGGGACTTTTTATTGACCATGGCATGGGAGTTGTAATCGGAGAAACGGCAATTGTCGGTGACAACTGTACTATTTACCAGGGCGTAACGCTTGGTGGAACAGGAAAGGAAAAAGGCAAGCGGCATCCGACATTGGGAAATAACGTTATGGTCGGCAGCGGTGCTAAGGTTTTAGGTCCGTTTACGGTCGGAGATAATTCCAAGATTGCAGCAGGAGCGGTTGTGCTTTCGGAGGTGCCGCCAAACTCTACATGCGTCGGCGTACCTGCAAGAATTGTTAAGCGTGAGGGCGTGCGTGTTGAGGCTGACCTCGACCAGGTAACGATTCCCGATCCTGTTTCATCGCAGATATGCACTCTCTCTGTGCATATGGCTGCACTTGAAAAGAAGATAAAGGAAATGGAAAATTTAGAATCGGAAGGAAATGAAGATGAAGATTTATAATACTATGACAAGAGAAAAGCAGGAATTTGTCCCGATAAAGCCGGGCGAGGTTAAAATGTATTCCTGCGGACCTACGGTTTACGACTATTTCCACATCGGAAACGCAAGACCATTCATTATTTTTGATACAATGCGTCGTTATCTTGAATATATGGGATATAAGGTTACATTTGTTCAGAACTTTACCGATATTGACGATAAGATGATTAATCGTGCAAATAAAGAGGGAATAACGGTAAAGGAGCTTGGCGAGCGTTTTATTGCGGAATACTTTAAGGACGCCGAGGCACTGGGCATAAGAAAGGCTACAATTCACCCGAAGGCTACCGAAAATATCGATGCAATTATTGATGTGGTAAAGTCACTGGAGGAAAAGGGATATGCGTATAACGTAAACGGAAACGTGTATTTCCGCACCAGAAAGTTTGACGAATACGGCAAGCTTTCGCATCAGCCGCTCGAGGAGCTTGAGGCGGGTGCGAGAATTGACGTTACCGATGATAAAGAGGACGCAATGGATTTTGCACTCTGGAAGGCTCAAAAGCCGGGCGAGCCTGCTTGGGAAAGCCCATGGGGCATGGGAAGACCGGGCTGGCATATAGAATGCTCGGCAATGGTAAATAAATTTTTGGGTGCAAGCATTGACATTCATTCGGGTGGCAAGGACTTGATTTTTCCGCATCATGAAAATGAAATCGCACAATCGGAGTGTGCAAACGGCTGTGGCTTTGCAAATTACTGGATGCACAACGGCTATATAAACATAAACAATCAGAAAATGAGTAAGTCTCTCGGCAATTTCTTTACAATCCGTGATATTACCGAGAAGTATAAGCCGGAGGTTGTAAGATTTTTCATGCTTTCTGCTCATTACAGAAGCCCTGTTAATTTCAGCGATGAGCTGATGCAGCAGGCACAGTCGGCAATGGAGAGAGTTTACACTTGTATTGATAACTTAAAATTCCTTCTTACCGCCGCAAAGGACAGGGATTTATATGACAGCGAAATGGAGCTTACAGACGCACTTAAAAGAGCAAAGCAGCGTTTCTGTGATGCGATGGACGATGATTTAAATACAGCAGACGCAATTTCTGCGATTTTTGATATTGTTTCGGCGGCAAACAAGACTTTGTCTCAGGAGGGCGATAATGCTCGCAGTATAATTGAGGCTACTTTGAGCCAAATCCATGAAATCGGCGACGTTCTGGGACTTTTTGAAGAAAAAGAGGAGACTTCGGTAGACGCTGAAATCGAAGCTCTTATCGAAAAGCGTAACGAGGCGAGAAAGAACAAGGATTGGGCAGAGGCTGACAGAATCCGCGATGAATTAAAGGCAAGAAATATTATTTTAAAGGATACGCCGATGGGCGTAAAATGGTCATACGCAGAATGATGAAAGAGGATAATCCGTCAATATACCCGGCTTTGGTGCTTGCATATATAGGCGATGCGGTTTATGAGGTGTTTACAAGAAAAAAACTCCTTTTAGAGCATCCCGATATGCCGGCACACAAGCTTCATGTTGAAAATATAAAATTTGTAAAGGCTCATGCACAGAGCAACAGTATGGCAGCGATAGAGCCGATGCTTTGTGAGAAGGAGCTTGCGGTTTATAAACGCGGCAGAAATGCAAAATCGGCAACAGTTCCGAAAAACGCAAATCTTGCCGATTACCGCAGAGCTACCGGCTTTGAGGCGTTAATCGGATATCTGCATCTGGCAGGTGAAGAGGACAGGCTTAATGAGATTATGGAAACGGCTTTTAAAAATGCAAAAATTGACATAAAACAAATTTAGGAGGAGCAAAAATGGAGAAGAGAAGAAAAACTGAGCTTGCAATAATAGCAAACAAGGTCAGAAAAAATGCTGTAACGGCAGTTTACAGTGCGGCGTCAGGACACCCGGGAGGCTCGCTTTCGGTAGCTGATGTGCTTACTTATCTTTACTGCGAGGTTATGAAGGTTGATCCGAAAAATCCGAAAATGGCAGACCGTGACAGACTTGTACTGTCAAAGGGACATACCTGCCCTGCACTTTATTCAGTGCTGGCGTATAAAGGATTTTTCCCGGAGGAGGACCTTAAAACCTTCAGAAGGGTTGACAGCTATCTGCAGGGACACCCTGACATGAATAAGGTACCCGGTATTGATATGTCAACAGGCTCATTGGGACAGGGAGTTTCCGCTGCCGGCGGAATGGCACTGGCTGCTAAAATCGACAACAAGGATTACAGAGTTTATGCAATTCTTGGTGACGGTGAGCTTGAGGAAGGACAGGTTTGGGAGCAGGCAATGTTCGCTTCTCATTATAAGCTGGATAATTTTACAATTTTTGTTGATAATAACGGTCTTCAGATAGACGGTGATGTGTGTGAGGTTATGAACCCTACGCCTATCGATAAGAAGTTTGAAAGCTTTGGCTGGAAGGTTTTGACAGCTGATGCTCATGATTTTGATTCTTTAGAGGCTGCTGTATGCGAAGCAAAGGCAACTAAGGGACAGCCTACTGCAATTATTATGAAGTCGGTAAAGGGTAAAGGCGTTTCGTTCATGGAAAACAACGCCGGCTGGCACGGAAGTGCACCGAATGAGGAGCAGTATAATCAGGCAATGAAGGAACTGGACGATAAAATTGCAGAATTGGAGGCGAGTTTATAATGGCAAAGAAGGCTACAAGAGAATCATACGGTGCGGCATTGGTGGAATACGGCAAGGACGAGAGAGTTGTTGTGCTTGATGCTGACCTTTCAAAATCAACAAAAACCGATATGTTTAAAAAGGCATATCCCGACAGATTTTTCAATATGGGTATCGCTGAGGCTAATATGCTGTGTGTTGCGGCAGGACTTGCTGCAAGCGGAAAAATTGCTTTTGCATCAACCTTTGCTATGTTCGCAGCCGGCAGAGCTTTTGAACAGGTGAGAAACTCAATCGGTTACACAAAGCTGAATGTTAAAATAGGTGCTACTCATGCAGGTATTTCGGTTGGCGAGGACGGTGCTTCGCATCAGTGTCTTGAGGATATTGCACTTATGCGTACTATTCCGAATATGGTTGTTATAAACCCTGCGGACGATATCGAGGCACAGCTTGCAGTTAAGGCTGCTATTGAGCATGACGGACCTGTTTATATGAGATTCGGACGTTTGGCTGTTGAGGACGTAAATCCTGCCGATTATAAATTTGAGATAGGCAAGGGCGTTCAGCTTGCAGATGGTAAGGACGTTACAATTATTGCAACCGGTCTTATGGTGCAAATGGCACTTGAAGCACGAAAGATGCTTGAGGCTGAAGGCATTTCGGCACGTGTCGTAAATATACACACAATCAAGCCGATTGATAAGGATATTATCATAAAGGCGGCAAAGGAAACAGGTGCGATTGTTACTGCGGAGGAGCATTCAATCTACGGCGGACTTGGCAGCAGTGTTGCAGAGGTTGTTACAGATGCTGCACCATGCCCTGTAAAGGTTATCGGTACAGAAAGCTTCGGACGCTCAGGAAAGCCGGCAGAATTGTTTGAATTGTATGGCTTGACTCCTGAAAATATCGCTAAAAAAGCAAGGGAAGCTATTGCAGCTAAATAGTTTTTATATGGAATGTATAAAAATGCACAGACCGTCTGGTGGCTTAAATCCTTTTAAAGGAAAAGTGTGTTTTATAATACTCAAATTCAGGTAGAAATCCGCAATGTGCGGATTTCTTTTTGCTTTTTATGCCACCCGACTACGAACGGAACTCACCTCTTGACGTACCAACGTACGTCATCGGGCAAGGTTTTATGCGATGAATCGCATAAAACCTCGTTCCGTCCGTTCTGCACTATTTTTCTGCATTCCCAAAGAGTTTTTTTTGCTCCTAATTTTGTGGATTTGATGAATTTATAATTGAAAAAAAGGCAGATTTATTCTGCCTTTTTAAAGATTTTAACCGATTTTTCCGGCATTTGGATAAAGTAAATTCCGTCCTCGGAGGAATAGCATTCCCGATGGAACACACCTTCAAGCTCATTTATGCCAAAGCGTGAAACGTCTATTCTGAAGGTTTCAGATGTGCCGGGATTTATAAGAACAATATAGCTGTCGCAGCTATCATATCTGATAAATCCGTAGCCGTTTGCGACCTTGTATATCGTTTCAAATTCGCCCAAGCGGAAAGCATTGCTTTCGTTTCTAAGGTGAATATTTTTTTTGTAATATTCCATTATATCGGTATTTTCATTGCCCCAAGGGTAGCACTTTCGGCAGAACGGGTCTGCATAGCCTTCAATCCCTGCTTCATCACCGTAAAAGATTGTCGGCACACCGGGCAGGAGCATCTGCATCGAAATCAGGCATTTTAGCTTAGAGACGGCAGTGTTCATTTCTTCAAATGAAAGCCTCTCGCGGGATTGTTCGTCCTTTGTGGAGGCGGATTTTCCACCCATAACCGTTAAAATTCTTTCGGTATCGTGGCTCGACAGGAAATTAAGCGTCGCATAAAATGCAGGTCTTGGATAGTTTTCCTTAAGGCTCATAATTCGCCTGTCAAAGTCTTCTGCAGAAATATTCAGGTTAAGGAAGTCAATCAAGGCGTTGCGAAGGGGATAATTCATCACCGAATCAAGCTCTTCGCCCATGAAATATTGACGCTGCTCGTCATATGCAACCTTGTTTGACGCGTCCTCCCAAACCTCGCCGATAATTACGGCGTCGGGGTTTTGCTTTTTTACCTCGCAACGAAGGATTTTTACAAAAAAGTCGGGAAGCTCGTCCACAACGTCAAGTCGCCAGCCGGACGCACCGGCTTTGAGCCATTTTTTTATAACCGCGTCCTTGTCCTTTAATATATAATTTTGATAGCTTTCGGAATTTTCCTCGGTCTGTGGCAGGGTATCAATGCCCCACCATGACTCGTATTTGTCGGGAAAGCTTTCAAAGCGATACCACTCATGGTAAGGCGAGTCCAAGGATTGATAAGCCCCCAAGGAATCGTAGCTGCCGTTTTTGTTAAAATACAGGCTGTCACTGCCGGTGTGATTAAAAACACCGTCCAAAATTATTCTGATTCCAAGCTCCTCGGCTTTTTTGCAAAGTCTTTTGAAATCCGCCTCTGTGCCGAGCATGGGGTCGATTGTTTTGTAATCGCCCGTATCATATCTGTGATTTGAGTACGCTTTGAATATAGGGTTTAAGTATATGCAGGAAATACCAAGCTCTTTCAAGTAGGGAAGCTTTTGCTCAATTCCCAAAAGATTTCCGCCGAAAAAGTCATTTGCAAGGTATTTTCCGCCGAACTGCTCTGCTTTATAAAAAGGCTCATCGCCCCAAGCACGCTTTATTATGTCACCTCGCTCGGATAAAAAGCTGCCGTCTGAGTTTGCGTTTGAAAAACGGTCAGGGAAAATCTGGTAGCATACGCTGTTTTTCCACCACTTTGGAGTTTCAAAGCTTTCATCATATACGGTAATCTGAAATTTATTCTGCGGCAGTTGGGTATAAATTTGACCGATTCCGCCGAGATTTTCTTCGTTATTTCCGTAATAAAACTGACTTTGATGTGACGCAATATCGAAATAATAGTGCAAAAGTCCGGTTTTGTTGGGTATATTTATTACCGCTTCGTATATATATGCTCCCGAAACGTCAAAAATATATGCCATGTTTACGAAATCCGTTTTTCCGTCAAATTCATAAACGGCTCTGATATGAGTAGGGATTCCAAAGTCGGAAAGTGCTATGCGGAGCGTAACCGACGTATTTTTTGGAGCTGCACCAAAGGGAGTGCGATAAAACAAGGCTCTTGAATTGTGTTCGATTTTCATAATTTAGAAACCTCCGGGAAGTTTTTTCTTATGCCGATGTCGGACAATTTATGAGGGACTGTAATAGCAGTCCCTCGGTAAAGCTTATTTTATAGGCTTTAAGTGCCATATGTCTTTGTTGTAATCAGCGATGGTGCGGTCTGATGAGAAGAAACCGCAGGAGGCTGTGTTCATAATAGCCTTGTGCCACCAAGCTGCCTTGTCGTTATAGTCCCTTGAAATTCTGTCCTGAGTTTTGCAGTATTCCTCAAAATCTCTCAGCACCATATATGTGTCAGGATAGCCGTAGTCACCAAAGAGAAGTGTCTGGTAAAGGTCGCGGAAAATTTGTGTATTTTCAGCCTCAAGCTCGCCTGAAATAAGCTGGTCAAGAGCTTTTCTGAGCGGTGCGTTTGTTGAGTAGATTGTTTTTACCTCATCGGAATTGTTGAATTTAAGGCGTGCCGCAACCTCATCGGCTTTAAGACCGAAGATGTAGATGTTATCGCTGCCGACCTGTTCAAGCATTTCGACGTTTGCGCCGTCTAAGGTTCCGATTGTAACGGCACCGTTTAACATAAACTTCATGTTTCCTGTTCCGGAAGCCTCTTTTCCTGCAGTTGAGATTTGCTCGGAGATATCTGCTGCAACAACAAGCTTTTCTGCAATGGAAACGCCGTAGTTTTCAAGGAAAACGACCTTGATTTTGCCGTTTATTCTCGGATCGTTGTTGATTTTTTCACCAACCGAGTTAATCAGCTTGATTATAAGCTTCGCACGTTTATAGCCCGGAGCAGCCTTTGCACCGAAAATGTAGGTTTTCGGTGTGTATTCCATATTTGGGTTTTCCACCAGCATATTGTAGTCAGCAAGTATATGCAGAATGTTTAAAAGCTGACGCTTGTATTCATGCAAACGCTTTGCCTGAACATCGAAAATCGAGTCAGGGTCGATTTCTATTCCGTTATGAACCTTGATGTATTCTGCAAGGCGAACCTTGTTATCATGCTTAATTTTGGCAAATGCTGCCTGGAAGTCCTTGTCATCGGCATATTTTTTCAGCTTTTCAAGCTGCTTGTAATCCTTTATCCAGCCCTTTCCGATTTTTGAGGAAATAAGCTCGGTAAGCTCAGGGTTACAGTTTGCAATCCAGCGGCGGAAGGTGATGCCGTTTGTGATAGCATGGAAACGCTTTGTGTTCAAGCGGTAATAGTCGGCAAAAATATCGCTTGTAAGAATTTTTGTATGAAGTCCCGAAACTCCGTTTACCGCAAAGCAGGTAGCCAGACAAAGGTTAGCCATAAATACCTGATTATCAGAAATAATAGCCATCCATTTCTGCTTGCCCCAGTCGTCCGGATAAACCTCTTGAAGATTTATCATAAGACGGCGGTTGATTTCTTCAACTATCATTGAAATTCTTGGCAAAATTCTCTTGAACATATCAAGAGGCCATTTTTCAAGAGCCTCGCTCATAACAGTGTGATTTGTGTATGCAAAGGTTCTTGTGGTAATATCCCAAGCCTCGTCCCAGCCGAGTCCCTTATCGTCAATCAGAAGACGCATAAGCTCGGGAATAGCAAGGGTGGGGTGGGTGTCGTTGATGTGTATAACAGCCTTTTCCGGCAGATTATGCCAATCGTAGCCGTATCTGTCTTCGTATTCCTTCAAAATCCACTGCAGTGTTGCGGAAACAAGGAAATACTGCTGTTTTAAACGCAGCTCCTTGCCCTCTGTGTGGTTATCCTCAGGGTAAAGAACCTTTGAAATAAGCTCAGCAAGCTGTTTTTCCTCAGTTGAGCGGATATAGTTACCGCTGTTAAACTCCTGCATATCCATAACATCGGGAGCTTTTGCCGCCCAAAGACGCAACTTGTTTACGATTTTTGAATCGTAGCCCACAAGCGGAACATCATACGGCATAGCGATAATTGTATGTTCATTTTCGTAGCGGAAGGAGAAATGTCCGTCCGACCAGTCAGTATGCACCTGACCGCCGAATTTTACGGTAACAGCCTCCTCAGGACGTGCAATTTCCCACGCGTTGCCATTTTCAAGCCATGTGTCGGGAAGCTCTGTCTGATAGCCGTCAACAATTTTTTGGCGAAAAAGTCCGTATTCGTAGCGGATAGTACAGCCGTAAGCAGGAAGGTCCATTGTGGTAAGCGAATCCATAAAGCAGGCTGCAAGACGTCCGAGACCGCCGTTTCCGAGACCTGCGTCGTTTTCAAGCTCCACAATGTCCGAAAGCTCATAGCCCATGGCACGCAGCGTGTTTACATAAGTATCGGTCTGCATAAGGTTTAAAATGTTGGTTGCCAAAAGTCTTCCCATCAAAAATTCAAAGGACAGGTAGTAGAGTTTTTTGGAATTTTCCTTTTTTACCTCCTTATGCGAAACTGCCCAACGCTCCATTATTTTGTCACGTGCCGAGAGAGCACAGGCAGTATAGACCATTTTCGGAGTTGCATCCTCTAAGGTTTTTCCGAAATGCCTTGACAGCTTGCCCTCAATTTCTTTTTTCAGTTCTGCTTCTTGTGTGCTGAGTTTTATTTTTTCCATTTATAATAAAATTCCTTTCGATATTTAATTTTGTTAAAATTATGCATTTTTATCTGTTTTTTTTGTAGCTGCCTTCTTTTTTGTTTTAGACGCCGTTTTTTTAGCGGCAGGCTTTTTGGGGGATGCCTCTTTCTTTGCTTTGACTGCATTTTTTTCAATATCCGAGCGAATTTCCTCAATATTCTTTTCCTTGTCGCTGTCAGTCATGGCTTTAAGAGCGTCCTTATCCTTTTTTGCTGCTTCGGCTGCCCAAGTCTTTTCAGAGGCTTCGGCATCAGCTTTTATATTTTCATCAAAGGATAATTCCTTTTTTGCAGCCGTTTTCTTTTTTGCAGGTGTCTTTTTAGGTGTAGGCTCTGCTTTTTTCTGAACGGAAATACCGCTTAACTGCTCGTAAAGAGTAATATATTTGTCGGCAGACGCCTCCCATGAGAAGTCCTGCTGCATTGCATTTTTCACGATTTTTGCCCAAGCTGTCGGATTGTCATAATATGTCCGCATTGCATAGTTAATAACGTGCATCATGTCGTCAGCGTTGTATGACGCAAAGGAGAAGCCTGTACCTTCGCCTGTAAACTCGTTGTACGGCTTTACAGTGTCTGCAAGACCGCCGGTTTCGCGAACAATAGGCAGAGTTCCGTACCGCATCGAAATGAGCTGAGAAAGTCCGCACGGCTCAAATCGTGACGGCATTAAAAATGCGTCGCAGGCTGCGTAAATCTTGTGTGAAAGCTCGTTTGAGAAGTAAATATTTGCCGAAACCTTGTCCGGATACTTCCATGCAAAGTGACGGAACATATTTTCGTAGTTTTCATCACCCGTTCCGAGAACGACAATTTGATATCCGCCCTCGCAAAGCTGCTCCATGGCATATGCGATAAGGTCAAAGCCTTTCTGGTCGGTAAGACGTGAAACAATTCCAATCATAAACTTGTTTTCGTCAACCGGCAGATTCAGCTCCTTTTGCAGCTCGGTTTTGTTGATTTTTTTCTTTGCAAGACTTCTTTGCGTATAATTGCTGTAGATAAATGTATCGGTTTTCGGATTCCAGTCTTCGGAAATTCCGTTCACTATACCCAAAATGTCGCCGCGTCTTGCCGATAAAAGTCCGTCAAGTCCCTCGCCGTACTCCTGCGTTGTAATCTCATTTGCATAGGTTTCGGATACTGTTGTGATTTTGTTTGCATATACAAGACCGCCCTTTAAGAGGTTTGCGTCCTTGTAATATTCCAGCTTATCGCCGGTAAAGTAGTAATCGTCAATCCCCATTGCATCCTTGATTTTGTTAAAATCCCATCTGCCCTGGAAACGGAGATTGTGAATTGTCATAACCGTTTTAATACCACGATAAAATGGATTATCATAAAAGGTATCCAGAAATACGGGAATAGCCGCAGTCTGCCAGTCGTTGCAGTTTATAACGTCGGGTCGGAAATCAAGAGTCGGCAGGAGTGACAGAACCGCTTTTGAAAAGAAAATAAATTTTTCGCAGTCTAAATGAATGTAGTCATATGGCTTGTCACCGTTAAAATAATATTCGTTATCTACAAAGTAATATGTAGTGCCACGCCACTGCATTTGGAAGACACCGCAATATTGCTTTCTCCAGCCGATGTTAATGTAGATATGATTAATATAAGTCATCATATCCTTATATTTTTGGTCTATACATCTATATAGGGGTAAAATTACTCTTGAGTCTACGCCTTTTTCTTTAAGTGTAACAGGAAGAGAGCCTGCCACATCTCCCAAACCGCCTGTTTTAACAAATGGAGCGGCTTCTGATGTTGCATATAAAAGATTCATATTCATTCCACCTTTCTATAACATATATGATACAACAAAACGATATATTTGTCAAATCCTGCAGTTAATTTTATAGTTACACTTTTTGACAAAAATTAAACATTTAATGTAACTTTTTTTAGAGAAATTTACATTGACAATAATTATGTGAGATGATAAAGTATATAATATAACAAAAGGAATGATGCGAGTGAAGCTGTCTGATGGGACAAAAGGAAGCAAATACCGTATAGATAAAATCCTTCTTGATGCGTCGGTTACAAGGCGTTTTTATGCGTTGGGAATGACACAAAACACAGAGCTTGCAGTGCTTAATATAAAAAAATCAGGACCTGCAATTATAAAGGTACGGGGTACTCGATTTGCCGTAGGAAGAAAATTTTGTGAGGGAATTTATGTTAGGGGAAACGGTGAATGAGTGATATAAGCATTGCTTTTACGGGCAATCCCAACTGCGGAAAGACTACACTTTTTAATGCATATACCGGAGCTGATTTAAAGGTTGCGAACTGGCCGGGAGTAACGGTTGAAAAGGTTGAGGGAAGAATAAGGCTTGGAGATGTGCGGTGCCGTTTGGTGGATTTGCCGGGAATTTATTCCCTGTCATCATATACTATGGAGGAGCGGGTATCACGTGAATACATACTTTCGGGTGAGGCAGAGGTAATAATAAATGTTACGGACGCATCAAACCTGAAGCGTAATCTTTATTTAACACTGCAGCTTATTGAGCTTGGAAAGCCGATGGTGCTGGCACTCAATATGATGGATATTTTAAAAAAGCGAAATGTGGTTCTTGATATTGACCGATTATCGGGAATTTTGGGAATACCTGTTGTGGCAGTAAGTGCAAAAATGCAGACGGGACTTCGCCAGCTTATGGAAAAAGCGGTGTATGAAAAAACACATTTTTCATATTCGACCGGCATGAAATACTCTGCAAAAATTGAAGAGAAAATTACCGCATTAACTTCTATGCTGCGAAAAAAATATCCCAAAATGGAAAATTATCGCTGGCACGCAATCAAGCTGCTTGAGCATGACGGCGAGATATGCCGAAAATATGCACCCCTCCTTGGCGGAATTGCGGAGGAAAGCTGCGAGGCGGAAATTATAAACGAGAAATATGATTTTATAGAGAAAATACTTGATATTGTGCTGATTAATACCGGGAAAAGCAGTACCTTTACCGATAAGGCGGACAAAATATTTACGCATAACATATGGGGAATACCTATTTTTCTCTTGATAATGTCGGTGGTGTTTTTTCTGACATTTACGGTGGGAGATTTTATAAAGGTGTTTTTTGAAGGCTGGCTGGAAAGCTTTTCACATGCGGCAGAAGGCTTGCTTCGTTCTCTTGACGCCGGAGAAATGATAACCTCTTTGGTAGTTGACGGCATAATTGCCGGAGTCGGCGGAATATTGACATTTTTGCCGAATATCTTTATACTGTTTCTTATGCTGGCATTTTTAGAGGACAGCGGATATATGTCGCGTGCTGCGTATGTGATGGACACTGTTATGGGAAGGCTTGGGCTTTCGGGCAGAGCCTTTATACCGATGCTTTTAGGCTTTGGCTGCAGCGTACCTGCAATCATGGCGTCGCGTACACTTGAGGACAAGGCGGACAGACTCAAAACTATATTTATGATTCCGTTTATGTCCTGCAGTGCCAAGCTGCCGGTTTATGTAATGCTTTCGCAAATGTTTTTTTCAAAGTATGCGGCTTTGGCGGCGTATTCTATGTATATAATAGGATTTTTTACTGCAATTTTGGCTTTGCTTGCAGTTTCAAGGATAACAGGTCAAAAAAGTCTTAACGGATTGCTTATCGAACTGCCGGAGTATAAGCTGCCAAGCTTGCGGACGGTGAGTATTTATGTAAAGGAAAAGGTGAAGGATTATCTTGCCAAAGCCGGAACTACTATTTTTGCGGCGTCTGTGGTGTTGTGGTTTATACTTAATTTCGGTAAAAACGGTCTTGTGAATGATATATCGGAGAGCTTTGGAGCAGTGGCAGGAAGGCAGCTTGTTCCGATAATGACACCGACCGGCTTGGGCTTTTGGCAAATAATTGTTGCGTTAATAGCAGGTCTTGCGGCAAAAGAAGTAGTGGTATCAAGCATGTCGGTGCTGTATGGCATAGGCAATATCTCCTCGCAGGAGGGAATAACGTTTTTGGCACATACGCTAAATAATAGCGGATTTTCTGCACTTAATGCATATTCCATGATGCTGTTCTGTCTTTTATACATACCCTGTATCGCGAGCATTGCCGCAATTAAGAAAGAAACAGGCTCGTGGATATATACGCTGTCGGCAATAGTCATGCAGCTGGGACTTGCGTGGTGCGTATCTACATTATTTTATCAAATTGGAAGGATGATACTTTGATTAGCAGAATAAATCTTGCACCTATGGCGGGAGTGACGGATTTAACGTTTCGCTTAATCTGCAAAAGCTTTGGTGCGGAAGGATTAACAACTGAAATGGTGAGTGCAAAAGGACTGTACTATAAGGATAAAAAAACGGCATCCTTGATGAAGCTTGATGAAAGGGAAAAGCCCGCGTCGATACAGATTTTCGGCTCAGAGCCGGAGATAATTGCACAGATTGCTCCGATTGTCGAAAGCTTCGGACCGTCCGCGATAGATATTAATATGGGCTGTCCGATGCCGAAAATTGTAAATAACGGTGACGGAAGTGCTCTTATGAAGAATCCTGAGCTTGCAGGTAAAATAGTGCGTGCAGCGGCAGACAGCGTGAAAATTCCAGTAACGGTAAAAATACGCAAGGGCTGGGACTGCGATACTGCGGCGGAATTTGCAAAGGTGCTTGAGGCAAACGGAGCGGCGGCTGTTACGGTACACGGAAGAACTCGCGAGCAGTTTTATCAGGGAACGGCGGACTGGGATACGATTAAAAGCGTTAAAGCAGCCGTAAAAATTCCTGTTATCGGAAACGGTGATATTTTCACTGCAAAGGATGCGGAAAGAATGCTTGGATATACAGGCTGCGATGGAGTTATGGTGGGAAGAGGAGCACAGGGAAATCCTTTTATTTTCAGGCAGATTAAGGAATACTTTGAAACCGGACATGTGACCTATATGCCCACCTTTCGCGATAAAATTGAACAAGCAATAGAGCATACGAAAATGATATGTGAAGAAAAGGGAGAGGTAAGAGGGATACCTGAAGTAAGAAAGCACATCGCATGGTATATAAAGGGAATACCACATTCGGCAGAGCTTAAAACAAGGGTGTTTAAAATCACAACACTGTCGGAAATGGTCGAGGTTTTAGAGGCGGCGTCGAAGCATTTAGAATAATGTAATTAAAATATTTGAAAAAAAATAAAATTTGTATTGATTATTTAAAAAAATAGTGATATAATAATGAAGTTACTGATATTATACAGCTTGTACATATGAGATAAGTTGAATATCGATTCATAATTTTATGATTGCCTACAGTTTTAAGAAAGACCTGATGTCTGCGCCTGTTTTGGGCGGGACGCCAAACGCAAAATTGATCACAGATAATAATTCCAAGCTCCCCATTCAGCTCGGAATACTGTCAGTATTATTTGTGTCGGCATTCATGCAGTAACGACAGATGCTGTGTCCCTTTAAAAAGGACATAGATCCCTACCGTCTTGTCGTTCGACCCCATGCGTGAATGATGAAGGGGATTTTGCTATGACGTTTCGCCCAAAGCAGACGCAGATTTTTATTTAGTTATAAAATGGTTTTATTTACAAATTATTTACAACTTATACATACGCAAATAATATTTAATTGTTATAATGTGGGTAAAATTGAGCGAGGAGGAGTTCTTTTGAAAAGAGGAAAATCAATTTTTAGCAAAGAAAAATTAAAAACGCTTGCAAAACCAACCAAGAAAAAGGTTATTATTGCAGCGTGTGCCGTCATCGTGTTGGCAGGTGTCGGAATAATGTCGGCAAAGAAGAAAAATGTACCGACGGTTGCAGCACAGGGAACGGATATAGTAACACGCGGAGATGTTGAGGTTACAATCACCGGAAGTGCAGCGGTTGAGCCTTACGAGCGATATGAAATTATCCCAAAGGTTAGCGGAGACATCATTTATTGTCCATATGAGGTGGGCGATTCGGTTGCAAAGGACGATATTTTGTATCAGTTTGATTCATCAAATTCCGATTTGACGGTGGAACGTCAGCGTATTTCCATGCAGCAGAGTGAAAATAATTACCGCGACGCTTTGGAGGAAAGTGAAAAGCTGGTTTTAAAGGCAAAAAATAACGGAGTTATTTCAGGACTCACCATAAAGGTAGGAGAAGAAGTAAACAGTGGAACAAAGATAGCTTCAGTTGATGAAACAACTCAGCTTGAGGTTGACCTGCCATTTACTCAGGCACAGATAAACACGATAAATGTCGGAGATGCGGCTGTAATTACCAGCTCAAAGCACATGAGCTCAATATCGGGTACGGTTACGCATAAGTCAAACTCCTCTTATGCCGGAAATGATGGTACAACTCTTTATAATGTAACTATTGAGTTTTCAAATCCGGGAGCGTTTTATGACGGTATGACCGTAGGCGGCAGCGTCGGCGGAAATGTAAGTCCCGGCAGCGGAACGATTACCAATGCAACATCAGGTACAATCGTGACCGAAACTGACGGCACTGTTTCAAAGATTTACTATTCAAACGGTGATTATGTAACAAAGGGAACAGTCGTAGCTACCCTGACAAGTGATACTGTTTCGGATAAGATTGCAGACAGCACACTTTCATATAAGAGTGCAAAGCTTTCAATGGAGCAGACCGAAAAAGATTTGGAAGACTACACAATAACTTCGCCTATAAGCGGAACTGTAATTACTAAAAATTCCAAAGCCGGCGATACCATTGATAAAACAAATTCGACGACAACTATGATGGTTATTGCAGATATTTCAAGACTGAAATTTGAGCTTGCAATAGACGAGCTTGACGTTGATAAGGTGCATGAGGGGCAGGAGGTTTCAATAACCTGTGACGCATTGCCTGATGAAACCTTTACAGGTATTATAACAAATGTATCGGTTGAAGGAACAGCTTCAAACGGTGTTACTACATATTCCGCAGAGGTGGAAATTCCGGAGCCGGGCAATCTTCGTCCGAGCATGAATATTGACGCAAGCATTATAGTTGAATCGGCGTATGATGTACTTATGATACCTACTGCAGACATTAAAACAGCAGGCGGAAGAAGCTTTGTTTTCGTAAAAGGAAGCGTAGATAATGCTTCGGAAAAGAAGGGCGAAAAGAACGGGGAAAACATGCCTCGGCAGGGTGAAGGAAGACCTGCACCTCAAGGAGAAATGCCGCAGAACGGTGAAGCACCTGAGGGTGGAATTTCTAAGCAGGGAGAGCCTACCGCAGGAGGTAAGACACCGGAGGGCGGAAATAAACGCCAAATGATGCCGGAAGCTCCTGAGGGTTATACAACAGTTCAAATACAGACCGGAATAGCGAACGAAGACTATACCGAGGTTATAAGCGGACTTTCTGAAGGACAGGAGGTTTACAGCCAGACTACCGAATCATCAGGCGGAAATAATATGATGATGGGCGGCATGGGAGGCATGCCGGGAGGTATGGGCGGAATGCCCGGCGGAAACATGGGCGGAGGTGCTCGTGGCGGCATGGGCGGAGGCCCCGGCGGCGGTATGAGATAGCAGGTGAACGTCGATGATAAGACTTGAAAACATTACAAAAATTTATCAGATGGGAGATACCGAGGTTCGAGCTCTTGACGGTGTTAGTATTCATATAAAGCCTCATGAGTTTGTGTCGATAATCGGTCCTTCGGGTTCGGGAAAGTCTACGCTTATGAATATGATAGGATGCCTGGACGTTCCAACCGGCGGACGGTATTGGATTGACGGCGTCGAGGGCAGCAAAATGACTGATAATCAGCTTGCCGACCTTCGTAACCGGAAAATAGGATTTATTTTTCAGCAGTATAATCTTTTAAACAAGCTGTCTGCTTTGGAAAATGTGGAGCTCCCGCTGATTTACCGCGGTATACCCGCAGCAGAGCGTGAAGCAATGGCAAAAAGGGCACTTGAGAGGGTAGGGCTTATAGATAAAATTCATCATAAGCCTACCGAGCTTTCGGGCGGTCAGCAGCAGCGTGTGTCGGTTGCACGGGCACTTTCGGCAAATCCATCGCTTATCCTTGCCGACGAGCCTACCGGTGCTCTTGACTCAAAATCCGGCGTGGAGATTATGCAGATGCTTCATGATTTGCACGCAGATGGAAATACAGTTGTTATCATCACTCATGACTTAAATATCGCAAAACAGGCGGAGCGTATTATAACAATCCGCGACGGAAAAATCACGAGCGATATTGATAACAAAAACGACCGTGCCGATGCAACAAATGTAAAAGGCTCGGATATAGGTGATAACGAGAACGGAAAAACCGCCGATCTTGACGCTGATTTGAAGGAAAACGAAGAAAAGGAAAAATACATACATGATTTATTAGAGAATACATCTTCGGGAGGTGATGCGGAATGAATTTTTCAAAGCTGTCACAATCCTTTAAGATGTCAATAAAGAGTATTATGGGAAATAAGGGACGTTCCGCACTCACGATGCTCGGTATCATTATCGGTGTTGCGTCGGTTATAATACTGACCGGTATCGGAGAAGGAGCAACCTCAACAATTAATGATTCACTTGCTGAGATGGGAACAAAGCTGATTACGGTTTCCATGTCCAGAGGCGGTTGGGGAGGCTCTACACGTACTGTGAGTATAGATAGTATGCAAGAGTTTCTTGACGAAAATCCCGACCTTGTAGAAGCTATGTCGCCATCGATGAGTGGAAATGTACTTCTTAAGGTAGGAAATGAAAACACCTATACCTCTCTTACTGCATACGATTCCACCTATGCTGATATAAAGGACCCCAAAATCCAGTCGGGACGGTTTATTTCGGAGTTTGATATTACTCACCGCTCCTATGTGTGTATTGTAGGTACATATATCGTTCAGGAATATTTCGGCGGAATGGACCCTGTAGGAGAAACAATAAAGCTGAACGGACGGCAGTTTAAGGTTGTCGGAGTTTATGAGGAAAAGGGCAATTCTACCGAAACCTCTCAGGATAACGCAGTAACAATTCCGTATACTACTGCAATGAGGTTTTTGAAGAATAAAAACATTACTACCTATTATTTCAGTGCAGCAACTGAGGAGAGTGTTGAAGCTGCTGTTAATTCTCTGGAGTCGTATATAACAAATAAGTTAGGTACAGACACAGGCTTTACGGTAAGCAGTGTCGCCGAAATAATGGATACCTTAGACGAAATTACCGGCACTATGACTACAATGCTTGCAGGCATTGCAGCAATTTCACTTGTGGTTGGCGGTATCGGAATTATGAATATCATGACGGTATCGGTATCGGAAAGAACGAGGGAAATCGGTATCAGAAAAGCAATCGGTGCAAGAACAACCGACATTTTAACGCAGTTTTTGGTTGAGTCAACGATAATCAGTGCCATGGGAGGTGTCGTCGGAATTGTATTTGGCGTAGGCGTCGGGCAGTTGGTATGCACTCTGATTAGTATGCAGTTTGTAACAAAGCCGAGCATGGTAATGCTGAGCTTCTTCTTCTCACTGTTTATAGGAATTTTCTTCGGTATTGCACCGGCGAAAAAGGCTGCAAAGCTTCATCCTATCGACGCACTGCGTTCAGAATAAAATATTTATTTACGCCTTATCCGCCCACGATAAGAACAAGCGTGTAAGTTACTAACTGTGGGCAGAAAGGCTACGGATTTTAGTATGAGAAAAATTATGAGTTTTGTGCTTGCAGCTGTTATGGCAATAGCTACAATCCCTGCAGTAAGTGCCGCTTATACGGATATTGACGCATCAAGCGATTATTATTTGTCGGCACTGCGTCTTCAGGATTTGGATATCGTTAACGGCTATGATGATGCCACTTTCCGCCCGGATAACAGAATTACAAGAGCAGAATTTACAAAAATAGTTATATGCATGATGGATAAGGAAACAGAGGCAAGAGCTCTTACGTCGGCATCGGGCTTTTACGATGTTCCTCAGGGAAGCTGGTCGGCACCGTACATAAATTATGCGGTGGCAAAGGAAATTTTATCGGGATATTCCGACGGCTCCTTTGGCCCTGACAGAACGATAAGCTTTTCCGAGGCACTTACAATTCTTCTGCGTACATTAGGCTATACAGAGGCTGAAGTGGGCTACTTCTGGCCTAATAATTATGTTGACGCGGCGGCGTCTTTAGGCGTGACCGCCGGAATGTATTATTCTGCCGATGCTCCGCTTACAAGAGCAACAGCGGCAATTCTTACCGATAGGGCAATGTTTACCAAGCCTGCACAGCAGCAATCAATGGACACTTACCTCGAAACACTCGGCTATACAGTGCTTGACGATGCTCTGATACTTGACAGGGACAGCTCAAGTAATAATGTGAGCATTCTTGCAGGAAATCTGAAGCTGAACAACGCATCAACTTATATCGGTAAAACGCAGATAGATGTGGAAACCGGTGATGTGTATGAATATGCAGTGATTGATAAGAACGGATATCTTGCAACAGTTAAGGCATATAACGGCTCTGAGGGAATATCCTCTGAAACTGCCATTGTAAACAGACTTACAGAAAATACAATTGAGTATACCACTACAGACGGCAGAAAGGGAACCTACAAGGCAGACGACAGCTTTGTGACATACTATGACAATAACAAAATGACCTTCGCATCGGCAAAGGGACATATGTCAAACGGTGCGGATATCACATTTTACGGCAATATCTACGGGGCATGGAATATTGCGGTGATTGGTAACAGCAACGATGTTGACCCTGTTCTGGCATCGCGTGATTACAGTGATGATGCGGAAAGTATTGAGGGAATACAGATAAATAAAAGCAATCTGATTATTTACCGTGACGGTGAGGCTGCGTCCCTAGGCGATATAGAGGCAAATGATGTTATATACTACAACACAAAGACAAATACGATGGACGTTTACTCAAAGAAGGTAACGGGTGTTTACTATTCCGCAGCACCTTCCAAGGCGTATGTAGAAAGTGTAACTGTCGGAGGAAAATCTTATGAAATAGGCTATTCTGCCGCAACAAACAGACTGGACGCATCGAGCGGTGCATTTGCAATAGGTGAAAAGATTACACTGCATCTGGGAAAGAATGATAAGATCGCGTTTGTAACAGATAACTCAGGCTCTTTTGACTACTTTGCATATGGTGTTGTACTTACTACATACACACGCACAGCAACCGAAGGAGCAAATGAGGGCAATACTGAATTTGTGACCGAAATGTTTATGGCGGATGGTGAGGTACATGAAATTGTTACCGATAAGTTGTATAAGGATAATGCCGGAGACTTTATGAGAATTTCATATTCAACAAACGGCACTGCGTCACTTGTACGTCAGAACAGCAGCAGTATCAATAGTTATACAGGAAATATCAATATAGACGACCGTATGATTGGCGGCAGGTATTTCCTTAAGGATGCGGCGATAATTCAGAAAATATCCGATGATGATGCAACTGTTGCAGAATGTGAGCTGCTTGATTTTGAAAATCTTACAGCTACCGAGATAAGCTCGGCTCAGATATTGAATGTTGTTTCTGCAAATTCGTTTGGAGATATCGCAATTTTATATGTTGAAAATCTTGAAAATACCTATGACTACGGCGTTGTTTCGGGATTCTTAAAGAACAATGATGAAACGACCGGCTACAAGATTTTTTCAAGTGGTGCGGTATCAAGCTATACGCTGCAAAATATAGGTAAAATTACCACCTCCACAGGTGCGGGCGTAGGCTTTAAAACTTCAAACGGAGGACTTTCAAAGCTTATTGCACTAATAAAGCTTGACAGCGGAACGCGTGTAAATGCGGTTGAGGGAAGCCGTATTATGATAAATAATAAGATATATAAAATGGATGCGAATGTGCAGATTGTGGATATCACGACTACTTCCGGAATGCGCAGCATTACTACAGATGAGCTTGCAAAAATGAATGTTTCGTCTGTATCGCTGTACTCGGATAAGTCGCTTGCAAACGGCGGAATAGTACGTGTTGTAACAGTAGTAACAAAATAATCCTGCATAGAACCTCGTAACGAAAACATGTGGTTTCCGGGTTATTGCTGTATTGTGAAATGCCGTAGCTATACTATGATGAAGAATATCTCGCTTAAAATAAAATATATTTTTATATAATTATTGAAATAATCAAAGTTTTGTAGTATAATAGATTTAAATAAAGTAAACGGAGGCGAACGCTATGTGTGAAAGCAGATTTTACATTTGTGAGCATTGCGGAAATCTGATCGGCATGATTCACGATGCCGGGGTACCTATGATGTGCTGCGGTCAGAAAATGACCAAGATTGAACCCGGAACAACAGAAGCAAGCCACGAGAAGCATATTCCTGTTGTAACGGTTGATGGAAATACCGTAAAGGTTGTAATCGGCTCGGTTGAACACCCGATGACCGAAGAACACAGCATACTTTGGGTATATCTGCAGACTGACAAGGGTGGTCAGCGTAAGTGCCTTAACATCGGCACAGCTCCTGCGGTAACCTTTGCCATTGCAGAGGAAAAACCCATTGCGGTTTATGCGTACTGTAATCTCCATGGATTGTGGAAAAAAGATATTTAATGAGGTGAGTTTTTATGATGAATTTAAAAGTACATGAGCTGTTAAATCAGCAGATTAACAAAGAGTTATATTCTGCATATCTCTATCTTGATTTTTCAAATTATTTTAAAGCACAAGGTCTTGACGGTTTTGCAAATTGGTATATGATTCAGGCACAGGAAGAAAGAGATCACGCCATGCTGTTTTACACCTATCTTCAGAATGAAAATCAAACTGTCACTCTGGATGCTATTGCCAAACCTGACAAGGTTTTCACCTGTCATATGGATGTCTTAAAGGCGGGTCTTGAGCATGAGGAATATGTTACATCACTTATCAACGATATTTACAGTGCTGCCTATGATGTTAAAGACTTCCGCACAATGCAGTTCCTTGACTGGTTTGTAAAGGAACAGGGCGAAGAAGAAACTAATGCCAACGATTTGATTTCAAAAATGGAATTGTTTGGTTCTGACCCCAAGAGTCTTTATATGCTGAATCAGGAGTTGGCAGCGAGAGTATACAGTGCTCCATCTCTTGTATTATAACTCTGAATTTTTGAGCTTCCGTCATTTTGGCGGGAGCTTTTTTGCGTAAACGAAAAAATTAACTCAATAAGGTCACCTGCAAGCATAATATAATATCAGAGGTGATATTATGAATTCGTTTGAATTAACTGTGTCAAGTACTGCACTTGTAAATGCATTTGGCATGTAATTCGTCATACATATCCACACTACTTATTTGTATACTAATTTATTTCATACTTAATTTTAATAATGGCTGTTGTGCCGCCATGTTCATTTTTCTCATACATAAGACCGTAATTTTCTCCGTACTCCAGCTTTAGCCTTCTCTGAACGTTGTATACACCGTAGCCTCCGGAAGATGTATCATCCGACGGGAAGAGAGGGCTTGTTTTAAATCCGACACCATTATCTGAAACAGTTATAATAATATATTTGCTTTCAATATCCTTTGTTCCCATAATAGTGATTTTTCCGCGATACGGAATCCCCTTAAATCCGTGCTTTATACAGTTTTCAACCAATGGCTGCAGCGTAATTTTTACTATTTTGCAGTTTAGCAGCTCTTCAGGAACATCAAATTCCACATCAAACTTATCGGGGTAGCGTGTTTGTTGTACCTGAATATAGCTCTTTACATGCTCCAGCTCGTCTCTAATGCTTATAAGTCGTTCTCCGCCTGATAATCCTATACGGAAAAATGATGCAAGTGCATATGCTGTTTTTTCTATATTAGGTTGATTTGCCATTTTTGCCATACAGGTTATAGAATCGAGTGCGTTATATATAAAATGCGGATTAATATGTGCCTGCAGTGCCTTTATTTCCGCCTCGCGCTGCTTTTCATTTGCTATTGAATTTTGTTTCATCAGGCGGTTGATTGTTGTTACCATGACATTAAAGCTTTCCTCAAGCTCATGCAGCTCGTTAGACGATTTAAATCGAATTTTCTTTTTAGGGTCATAGGTAAATTCAACGATATTTTTCTTGAAACGGGTATACTGGTTAAGAAGACTCTGCGTGAAAATAAAGGCTATAATAAGCACCAGAGCAAGAGTTATTGTAAAAATAATTATAGTATAGCGTTCCATCTTGCTGACTATATTAAACAGGCTTGCAGAGGATAAAATTGTTACAATGGAAACCTCTGATGCCAAAATAGGCTGCTGAAGCTGATATTTTCCTATTATGTTACTGGAATAGCGTGAAATAGACAGCTTCTTATCATTATACAGTTCGGTGGGGATATATACCATAGAGCCGATTGCAGATTTATCACTGTGTGAGATAATATGGTTGTCTGATAAAATGAAAAATACCGAATCTTCAAGCACAGAATCCTGATATATGGAGTATAATTCACTTTCCTTTATGTAAAGCACCAGATACCCCACGTCGTAGCTGTTATAGTAATTATAGAATTTATTTCCTATGGCTATGTAATATTCTCCGTTATAGAGGATAGGGCGGTTTCCGACAGTCATTGCGGAGGATACAATGGAATTTTTAAAATCATCCGATATGATGGGAAGCTGCAGGTTATTTTTACTGCAGCGGTAATACTCGCCGCTGTTTGTAATAATATCTACAGCAAAAATCATATTATGATTATTCAGAAATTCTCTCATGTCCGCTTCTATTGTCTGACGTTTAAGCTCCGCATTCATATCAGTATTTAGCAGAATGGTGTAAAGCTCCTGCCATGTGGTTATGTTCAGAGCAGAAAGATTTATCTGGGTGAGAGTGTTGGTAAGTGTATGCTCAAAGTTAGAATAAACTGATTTCATGTACGATGAAAGATATGACTTTACGATGATGTTAGACATGAAAAAATAGGATATTACCGATAGAATTGTAACGGAAATAACCGAGAAAATTGCTATATAGCATATTATCACCGATTTAAGTGAATGAGTTCTGATGTGTCGTGAGAAGAAGTTTTTCATATATCCTCCTCTTTTAAAGCTCTTTTATAATGCTTGGGGTTGTGACCTGTAATTTTTTTGAAGGTCCGGTAAAAATGCTTTACATCGTTATAGCCTACAAGATTGGCAATATCGCAGATTTTGTAGGAGGTATTTTCTATAAGATTCACGGACATTTTTATTCTGTACTCCGTAAGATGTTCCTGAAAGGATTTTCCTGTTTCGGCAAGAAAGATGCGTCTTAAGGAACGCGAGCTCATAAACAGCTCTTTAGCTACGTCCTCCAGCTTGATTTTTTGAGAATAGTTGGCACGGATATAAAGAAGAGCCTTGTTCAGTGCAGGACTGTAGCTATGAGGTATACACAAATCATGACATTCTCCCAGCTTTGTTATAATATCCACGGTCCATTCCTGTATCTCAAGAATAAATTCTAATGCCTGTATTTCGATAGCAGGAAAGAAGTTTCTGTTAAAGACTGCATACATCATGTTAGAATTTTTTATCATGGTATGAATGAGCAGCACGATAAGCTCAAGAATACGGTTTTTGATCAAAGTAATATCAATGCTTTTAAGGTGTGAAATATTGGTGAAATAATTATTTATAATTTGAGTAGCCTGAGTAATATTTCCGCTTTTAACACATTCAATTATTTCGTTCATTTCATCGGTAGTAAGCTCTACCGATGATTGCTGAGGGTTAGATGAAATCTCCGTATATTTGATAATACTGTTGGTTCCGAACGCAGCTTTCTGCTCAAGTGCTGCTGTTGCCTGTTTGTACGCACGTTGAACAATGGTCAGATTTTTAAAAATTCCGCTGACACCGATGGTTACTGTGTGGGAAAATGTGTTTTTGTAATGATTCTGAACCAATGCAAGAAAATCACACACATCTGTGCCGCATAATGATGAGGAATATACATAAAGCAGAACTATCTCATTATTTAGTGTTGAGGTAAGGATGTAATCCTTGCTGATGCTTATATAATAGCTGAGGGTTTCTTTGAGGCGGATGAGTGCAAGACTCAAGTTCGGCGAGTGCATCTTGTCAATCTGAAGTACGGCAACAGAGTATTTGTCGGACGGAAGAACTATATCAAATGTTTTGCATAGATTTTCCATTTGCTCTGCTGTAAGGTATTCTGTGCTTAATAAATTTAGCAGAAAGTTATCCCTGTTAGCAGTAGCACGAACATGGTTAGATGTTTGCTTTTCTTTCAGCCTGCTTTTTATTTTCAGTACTTCATTTATGATAGCATCATTGTTTATTGGTTTTAACAAATATGCCGAAACATTGTTTTCCAAAGCTTTTTTTGCGTATTCAAAATCATTGTAGCCGCTTAAAATGATAATTTCCACGTTAGGATTTACAGCTTTTACATTTGCAATGAAGTCAAGACCGTTGGAAAAGGTCATAACGATGTCAGTGATAACTATATCAGGCAAGGAGCTTTTATAGACCTCAAGTGCTTCAATTCCGTCTGCAGCTTCTGCAACTATTTCGCAGTCTATTTCAGACCAGTCGATGGTACTGCGAAGACATTCTCGAACGATTGCTTCGTCATCTACAATCATTATCTTAGTCATTTTCTTTATCCTCCGCTTCTTTTTTTGAAATTATATAATTATCGACCTTTTTTGTAAGATTTTGCAAGTCAGCAATAAATATATCCGTAATTTTTGATGATAAAGCTATACACAGTAATAACAGTATTCCCCATATTGCAATTAATAATATGAGCAGGTTGCGTAAAATTGACGCGATGTAATTATACCTCAGAACAGAAATTATTTTTAAATTGCTGTCTGAAAGCGGATATGATGAAAGCTGTATTTTTCTTCCTTTGTTTTCAGCTGAATTATTTACAGCAGATATAATGTCGGTTTCGGACAAATTGCCAGAATGAGAGAGTATAGCCTCTGATGATGTGGCATGGCTGTCCTGTGAATAAAGATAAAAGGAGTTATAACGGCAGTAATCGTTACTGAACCGATTGAAGAAATCCGAAAAAACCTCTTCTGAAAGAAGTACGCATATGTATCCGAGGTGTGATGAAGAAGCATCCGAAATGGGCATAATATAAACCCATGAATATTCCGAGTTTTTACTAAAAATATGATATTTGGTTATAAACCATTTTCCGCCCTCGGAATTAAAATATTTATCATTTTCGGGATTATTGACAAGGTCAGACAAAAAATCGGTAATCACGCTTGAGCTGTAATAAAGAATACTTTTGTTCTTGTCAAGAAGAGATACATATGAGATGTCGGGACAATAAAGCATTATATTTTTTAAGTCACTGTTTGAAATTTCAACATGGCTTGTAGTAGAAAGAGCTTCTGACAGCCGGTATTTGAAAACGTACATATTTATTGAGTTTTCTATCTGCGAGATTTGCAAATCAAAAATACGCGAAATCTGCTTATGTGATTTTGCGGAGTTTTCGGCATAATCATTTTCCAGTGTTGTCCGGAAGGTCAGATACAGGGAAGCAAAGGGAATAGTAACTGCTATCATAATAATAACGGTAATATAAAACCTGAATTTTTTCTTGAGAAAAAGAAACATGTAAAATCCCCCTATGATTGTTTATAGCCTTAGTTTACTACTTTTAATGCCTATAATCAAGTCGGAATTTAAAAGTTGGCAGAATAAAACACTTTTTGTCCGATTATGCCCATTGTGGTTTGTTTTGACGCAATGTTATAATTTAGGCATAAAGTTCTTTATGGAAAGAAGGAGGAGATTTAATGAGTAAAAAGAAAATTTTAGCAGTGATTTTGAGCATGATTACTGCAGCGGGAATGCTTGGCGGATGCGAACAAAAGCAGGAAACAGCTGTTGACGGTCAGATAACAATCCGCGTGGGAGGCTGGCCGCTTGAAACTGACGAAAAGGCTTATGCTGCCAGGATGGAAATTAAGGAGGAGTTTGAAACAACTTATCCGAACATCAAAATTGTTCCGGATGAGTGGGGCTTTGACCTTGACACCTTCCTGCCGAAGGCAGTGAGCGGACAGCTGCCGGATATCTACATAACGTCATTTACAGAAATTAAAAGAATAATTCAATCCGGGTATGCCTGTGACATTTCCGAGTATATGGAAAAATATAAGTACACAGAGTATTTAAGGGACGATATTATGGACCTTATCTCGGATGAAAACGGCAGTATTTATGCTGTACCTAAGACTTCATATGCAATGGGACTTATGATAAACATGAACCTGTTTACTGAGGCGGGGCTTATAAATGAAGACGGCACTCCGATGATTCCCGATACATGGGAGGATGTTGCGGAATTTTCAAAGATTATAAAGGAAAAGACCGGAAAGCCGGGCTTTGGAATGTCCACAATGAACAATGTTGGCGGATGGCACTTCCTAAATTTGGCATGGGGATATGGTACGAACAAAGAATTTGTCAAGCAGGAAAACGGCAAATGGGTTGCTGATTTTGCAACGCCGGAATGTATAGAGGCACTGCAGTTTGTTAAGGACCTTCGTTGGGTACACGGTGCAACGCCGGATAACGCATTGCTTGATTTTGATGAGATGTATAAGCTGTTTGCAACAGATCAGCTTGCTATGATTATTGCATCACCTCCGCTTAATGCACTGTTTGACCAGTATGGAATGACAAACACCGACGCTGCTGCAGTAAAAATGCCTGCAGGACCTGCCGGACGCTTTGCCCAGATTGGCGGAGAAATTCAGGTGATGAAAAACGGACTTACTGAGGAGCAGATTGACGCATGCTTTAAGTGGCTTGAGTTCAACGGCGTAACGCCTGAGGTATCTGAGGATAGAAAGAAAAATATTGACACAGAGTACAGAATACAGAATGAAAAGGGATATGTTGTTGGAATCAGAAAGCACAGCATGTGGAAGGCAGACAATGTACCGCCTGTAAGACAGTATGAAGAGGAATGTATTGAAAAATACACCAATGTAAATCCGGAGCTGTGGAAGGACTATGCAGATTTTAGTAAGGTAACGGTTGTTCCTGAGCCACCGATAAGCTGTCAGCAGCTATACTCGCTTTTGGACGGATGTATTCAGAGCGTCTTTGCGGACGAAAGTGCTGATCCGAAGGCACTTTTGGAGGAGGCTGCAAACAACTATCAGGTAAACTACCTCGATAAGGAAAAATAATACTCGAAGGGAAGTATTTGACAATGAAATTACATAATAATCAAACGGCAGCTTTGTCAAAAAGAAATAAAACAATAGGGACTATAATCCGTGATATGGGAGCGTGGGTATTAATTTTACCCACTCTCCTGATACTTTACTTCTTTGTTTTAAGACCTATAATTGTCGGAGCATGGTATTCACTCCATGAGATGCAGGGCTTCACTATAAAGGAGTTTGTGGGACTGGAAAATTATACGAGAATTTTAGCAGATACGCAGTTTCCAAGAGTTTTATGGAACACGGTGCAGTATGTTCTTTGGTCCTTCATTATAGGATTTGTACCGCCGATTATTCTGGCGATTATGATGAATGAAATGGTTCATTTAAAGGGCTGGTTCAAGTTCAGTACATATTTTCCATGTATAGTGCCGATGGTTGCTGCTACAATGCTGTGGTTTTATATGTATCTTCCGAATGAGAGCGGTTTGTTAAACACCCTGCTTGCTCATTTTGGAATTGAGCCATTTGAATGGCTGCAGAATGATAAGTTTACGATACCGCTTATTATGATAACCTGCACATGGAAGGGCAGCGGTGGCTCAGTTATAATTTATCTTGCTTCTCTGCAGGGAGTAAACCAGGAACTTTATGAAGCAACTGTTATTGATGGAGCGGGATTTTTAAGACGAATAAGAACTATTGCTATTCCGCATCTTTCAGGTATTATTCTGCTTAATGCAGTAAGACAGATTATCGGAATATTCCAGATTATGGCAGAGCCTATGACAATGACAGACGGAGGACCGAACGGAGCCTCTATGAGCATTGCACTGTGGGCATATAAAACGGCGTTTATTGACTTTAATGCAGCAACGTCCCTTTCTATTGGAGTAATAACCTTTTTCCTGCTGGTTATTTTCACGGTGTTTTACTTTGCTGTGCAGAATAAGGTTCAGACTGATTAAGGAGGGGTTTTGATGAAAAGATTTGAAAAGAAGGAAACCGGCTTCATTACTCAGGTTGAGCTGAAACAGACAAGGGGACAGATTATTTATTGGGTAATGTTTGCGGTACTTATTGTTGTTTCGATATGCACATTTGCACCGCCGCTGTGGATTTTGGTGTCAGGCTTTAAGGACCTGGATGAGTTTTTCCTTGTCCCTCCGACAATTATACCTCAATCCTTTCACCCGGAAAAGCTGGTGGAGGTATGGAAAAAGTTCGACTACATACTGTATTACCGTAATACTCTTTTTGTGGCACTGGGAAGTATTGTATCAGGTGTGGTTTTAAACGGTCTTGCCGGATATGTACTGTCAAGACTTAAGCCCAAGGGCAGCAAGGCAGTATTTATGATGATTTTGTTCATCATGATGATGCCGAATACGATAGGTATGGTACCGCTATATCTGACAATATGTGACTTCCCGTATATGCATTTTAATATGCTTGGAACCTTCTGGCCTATGTGGCTTATGGCTGCAGCAAGCTGCTTTCACATATTGATGTTTAAGAGCTTTTTTGACTCTATTCCGCTTTCGTATATCGAGGCGGCAAGAATTGACGGCTGCAGCAATGTTGGAATATTTTTCAAAATTGTGGTACCGCTCAGTATACCGGTAATTATGACGGTAGCAATATTTATATTTAACAACTCATGGGGAGATTTTCTGTGGCCCTACCTGGTGCTTAACAATAAGAAGCTTTATACAGTTTCCATATTCCTGTTCCAGAATAAGGCAGGCAACTATTCTGTTGATGTGTATATGGTAATGCTGACACTGGCAATCGTTCCGCCTGTTATAGTTTATGCCTTCCTGCAAAAGCATATCATGGGAGGAATGAATCTTGGCGGGATAAAGGGTTGAGAAAGGACTGGTGTGATGAAGAAGAAAATAATGGCATTTAATCTGGCAGTGGTGACTCTTTTGGGAACTGCTGCATTTGCTCAAGATATATCTGTTGAGAGCATTGAGGTAAAGGGTAGCAGAGTTGTTGAGATTAAAATTGCGGCTGCTCCCAAAAAAGAGGTGGCAATTAAGGTTAAAAACAGCACAACAAATGAGTATGCCTTTTTTGATGAGCTGGAAACAGATGCAGACGGAAAGGCAAGCTTCATCTTTACAGTGCCTGCTTCGCTTGCATCCGGCAGCTATACTGTAGGCTACTGTCTTGAAGAAAACAGTGCAAAGAGCAAGAATTTTGAATTTGCGGATTTTGACGGTCTGGTTGTGCTGCTTGATGCGGCAGCTGATGCCGCTGGTGTTCAGAGTGTGCTTTCCGAGGAAAGCGGAAACAGGTTTGCAGCATCGGTAATGGGAATAGATATGACTGTTTATGAAGGCATCACAAATCAGGATGACCTGACGGCGGTACATAACAATTTCCTTGCAATCAAAAGCGGAACAGGCAAGGAAGAAAACGTGAATGCATTCAATAAGGCACTGGGAATTTATTCTGCTGCCGGCGGAAATGCGGCAAAGGCGTTAGAGCTTTATAATCCGGAGTTTGACGGACAAAGCTACAGCGAGATTGCAGATGAAGAAGCAAGAGCATGGATTGTCTCGGTATTTGAAACTGCCGTGACCGATAACGAAAGCTTTGATACAGCTTATAAAAATGCAAAAATTCTGCATCTTGTAAATACTGCGAACAGTACCGAAATCGGAGGACTGATTTTTAAATACGGCGATGCGATAGGAATAACAAGTGCGGAAAGGTACGATGATTTCAGTGATTTGTCTGAAACAAATAAGGTAAAAGTATACGATAAAATGGTACTCAGCCTCGGAAATGCAAAAACGAAGGCAAAAATCTGCAGCATATTTAATGATGCAGTTAAAGATGTAACTGCCGGCTTAAAGAATAAGGACAGCGGCAACGGAGGCGGCGGAGGTAGCAGTAGTTCTGCTTCGGTGGTCCTTCCTTCTGTTAATGCACCTGCGGTACAGACACAAAATAGTGCACCGTTTACCGACATTGCAGATTACAGCTGGGCCAATGAGGCAATTTTAAATCTTGTGGAAAATAAGATAGTTTCAGGCTATGAGGATAAAACCTTCCGTCCGGCAAATACTGTAACACGCGAGGAATTTGTAAAAATGGCGGTGTGTGCCATAGGAGCAGTAAATGATGGGGCTGAATGTGATTTTGACGATGTGACCGAAGATAAATGGTATTACATATACGTAGCATCAGCTGTTGAGAATGGCATTATCAGCGGCGTTGATGAGAGAAGCTTCGGCGTAGGGCTGCCTGTTACACGTCAGGATATGGCTGTAATAGTGAGCCGCTGTATGGAATTTATCGGAAAAACACCTGCTGAAGTAAAGGAATATGAGGAATTTGCTGACGGTGAAATAATTTCCGAATATGCCCGATCTTCTGTAAAGAAGCTTTATACCGCCGGACTGATTAACGGTATGGGAGACGGAAGCTTTGCACCTTTAGATAGGGCTGCCAGAGCACAGGCGGCAAAGGTTCTGTATGATGCATTAGTTAAGTAGGAGGTAATAATTTGATGAAAAAACGAATTTTAGCACTGCTTATTACCCTTATATGTATTATGAATACAGCTGCTTTTTCGGTTTCTGCCGAGAAGCAGGACATACGTGAATATGAAATCCTGAAAACGTTGGGAATTGTAAATTTTGATGAGGATTTTAACATAGAAGAAGGAATTTACGTTGAGGATTTTCTTGTACTTCTTGTAAACTCGCTTGGTTATAATTTTGCACAGTTCAATGAGGAGGCAACCGGAATTGCAGCGGAAAAGGGAATAACTTCCGGTACCGAAAAATTCGGAAGTTTCATAAAATATGATGCTGCGGTGGAGATGGCAAGGTCAGTTCTTGAGGCAGCGGTATACGGTGACAGTGGCATTGCAAGGGAGATGCTCGATTTTGATGAGCTTACCGAAAAGATTTCAAATAAAGGCTCACAATTTATCTCCTGCGAAAATGCCATGAAGCTAATACTCAATATGAATACCGCACCGCTTTATGTGATAACCGAATATGCCGACACCAAGGCAAGGTACACCAAGGATGAGGATACAACACTCCTTACGCGATACCGCGATATTCACATAGTTGAGGGCATGGTAAATGAAACTCGGAATACCTCAATGTATGATAAGGGCTCTCTTTTGAAAAACGACGTGAGGATTGAGGATACCGTATACTCCTCCGAGATTGATTTAACCGATTTGTTCGGCGTAAATATAACCGCATTTGTGAGGGTATCGATAAACAATGACGAAACGATTATTTATGCAGAGCCTAAGCTGAATAAGAATAAATTCCTTACAATTCAATCCGAGCAGTTGATGAGGTGGGAAAATAATAACAGCAGATTGGTTTACGGCGAGAATGACAGAAAAAAGAGCGTTAATGTCAGCCGTGCGGCGAAGTTTATTTATAACGGAGTTGTATTGATAAGCTACACAAGTGATATTCTCATTCCAAAGGACGGACATATTGAGCTTGTGGATAATAACAATGATAAAACGTATGATATTGTGAAAATAACATCGTATGAATATATTCTTGTTGATGTTGTAAGAAACTCCGATAAAACTATTACTAACAAGTATACCTATGGTGGAGCCTTGGAGAGTATAAGCTTTGATTTTTCCGAGCCGCAAAGATGTATCGAGATAACAAAAAACGGAGAGCAGATTGACTTTACCGACATAAAGGAATGGGATATACTGCGTGTTGCAAAAAGCCGCGAGGCTGACCCTCATGTAATTAAGGCAGATGTTTCGGATGTGCAGATAACGGCTTCTGCTGATGAGTATTTGGCAGATGACGGAGAGGTTACGTTAAACGGAAAAGTGTATACTCTGTCTAAAGCCTTTATCACAGCTTTGGAAAAGTCCGATAAGCTTGCAAGAAAGCCGTCTACTCTTGACGAATTTACTTACTACATTGCAAGTGACGGCAGAGTTGCGGCTGTGTACGGGGATATTTTAAGCAGCAATCAGTATGGCTGGATTACAAAGCTTCGCTATAACGAAGAAGAGGAAACAGTTTTTGCCGAGATTTTTACCGAGGACGGTGTTTTTAAGAAATACTATTTCGCGGAAAAAATGAGGTACAATAACGTATCCAAAAAACGCAACGAGGTTTATGATGAGCTTTGCCCGGGAGGAACAGTCTCCAGACAGCTTTTGTGCTACAGCCTGAATTCGGACGGAGAGCTTAAAAAGATATACACTGCCAAGGAAACCGCCCAAACGGCATATGACGGCTTTTCAAAAGCTCCGCAGATGACGTACAAGTGGAGAATTAACGGAAAATGCTTTGACAGTCAGGTGTTCTTAAAGGGCACACCGAAGATATTTGTAATTCCGGAGGACGAGGATAATGCACAGGCGGCGGAATACTTCCTTGCCTCAACGTCTGATTTCTCAACCGATGCGGAATACACCTTCTCGGCGTATAATTTGGACGAGTTCAGTATGAGCGAGCTGTTTGTTATGAATCTATCCAAGAAGTCCAACACGCTTATTATTGTTGACAAGCTTGTTCAGGAGCTGAACAGTGATGACGAGGCGGAAACTAAAATTTGCGGAAAAATCGGAAGCTATAGCAATTTCAGCGTTCCTATTGCGGATACTCTTACGAGTATTGCCGATTATTATGACAGCGAAGCATCATATCCTATAAGCTCATTGGAACGCGGAGATATATTGCTTGCGGCATTCCGCGGCGACGGAAAGATTATAGAGCTTAAAAGGCTGTATACAATATCGCAAGGAAAGCCGCCGCATACAACCTATGAAAATATTACGAAGCTGACAAGCTTCTCACAGTGGACCGAGCTTAATTCGTATGACGTAGCAAGCAGATACACTGCTGCTACCTGCAGGAAGACGGATAAGGAAAACAATCTTGTTCTTCTTGATTATACCTTTGATTTCGGTACACGTCTGCAAAGCATAAAGGTATTATCGGGTGCTTCCTACAGTGTTTTTGACGCAAATACGAATGAATCCTACAGCGGAACCTTTAGCGATATCGAACCGGGTGATTACCTGTTCATGAAAGTTCATGCATCAGCTGCGAATGACGTAGTTATTATAAAAAATGTTTAGGAGGAATAAAAAATGAAGATGAAAAGAAAAATTCTTGCAGGCTTAATGGCAATGATGATGTCAGTATCAGCGTTGCCGCAAAAGGCAGCTTTGGCTGCTGCGGAGAGTGACTATTATCCGTATGCACCTACCGCAAACAGTTATTTGGCTGCCGGCGGTGCGGTTGCACTTACCTGGCGTAACCCTGTGGCAGAGATTTCGGATGTTGTGCTTTATTCGGTAGCGGAAGACGGAACGAAAACTGCTGTTGACAGCGAGCTGTCAACGACTTCAGACACCGGCGTTACAAAGATTATTGAAGGTCTTGACGCATCGGCAATTCATCACTATAAGGTGGAATTTACCTTTGCAGACGGACATGACGAAACATCACTTATGCTCTCAACAGACGCTGCAGCATATACTGCAAATACAAGCACAGGTGTGCAGCTTGGCGGTTCGTCATGGGCGAGAAAGTGGAGCGTTCTTGTACCTGACCAGCATAAGGCATCAGATATAAGCATTGTAACAGATGAAAAGTATGCAGGAACAGCATCACTTCACATCTCAAACAACTGGGAGGAATCAGGATCAATGCTGATATTCTATAGAGGTAGCTCAATGGGAGGAGCAGATACCTTTAAGGGATATTATAAGGCTAATAAATATAAGCCGGGTACAGTTCTTGGTCAGTTCCCTGAAGTTTACAGCAACGGAAGTATAACAGGAGCATACAATGAAACCACAACGGACGGATGGCAGTCATTTTCTTATTCAATAACAGAAAACAGTGGCACGGACCATTATACAAAACTGTGGATTGGTAAATATCCTGCAAAAGATTTGTGGATTGATAATCTGAGTATACTTAGCGGAACTACAGAGTATATACAAGGTGCGAAGTGGATTGGAGACTTTGAAACTTATACAGCTGCAAGTACAGCTGCAGCTACAGCAGTATTGTCAGGAGCTACTGCAAACGTAGAAATTACAGCACCGGAGAGCAGCCAGAATATATACATATACGAAACTGTAGACGGAACAGACGTTATAAGAGCTGTACTTGACCCTTCTCAGACTGAAGTTGAGCTTGAAAACATAGGGGAAAGCATTAAAATCGCGTCTAAGGATACAAAGTATGTAATGTCTGAAAAGACTGATGTTACAGTAATCAAGGAATCAAATTACTATGCATCAGCACCGACCTTCGCAACTGGTGCAGCAGACGGAACTGCTGTAAAGCTTACCTGGAGAAATCCTGTAACAGCTCCGTCAAAGGTATCACTTTACGATATTACAGATGCAGAGAATGTAACACTTATCGCAAATAATCTTCCGACAGATGCAGATACCGCTGTAGAAACATCTGTAGAGGGACTGGCTGTTGATACCGAAAAGGTTTACAAGGTTGTATTTGACTTCGCTGACCACGCTTCAACATCTATGATTCTTTCGGGCTATACAGAGGTTTTTTCATCAGGTGACAAAAATAAAATCAGCGGAAGTGACTGGACTGTTTTCATAGATTCTCCGGGAACAAACTTTAACGTGGCAGACGGAATGAGCGTTGATACAACAGTAGGCTACGGTGGCAGCAATGCATCACTGCATATATCAAATAACCATACATCGGGAGTTGGCTATGCGTTACTGAAATTTTATGATGATGCAGCAAATCCGTTAATTAAGGTTGGCGAAAAATGGACTCTCAGCTTAAAGCTTAAGGCTGTTGAATATGACCAGAAGGATGCTGCAAACGTAATGCAGCCATATAATACAGCGTATTACGCATATATAAAGAACGGTTCAACATCTTTCCCTGATCTTGGATATAAGGCTGAAACCTTTGACTGGATTACGGTATCAAAAACAATTACTGTTACACAGGGTGATGTTGATTGGCCTTATATTTTTATAAGAATACCGAGAATGCTTGCAAAGGATATGTGGATTGATGATATCACCTTCTGTAAGCAGAATGAAGATGGCACATACGGCGAAAACGTAATTGAGGGTGGCGACTTTGAAAATACTACGGCTGCAAGAGATGTAACCGAAGCAAAAGTTACTGCAGTTGGCGACGGAACAGCTTCTATCAGTTACTCTATTCCAAGCGGAACAAAGGAAGTTTTGGTATATGAAAAGCTGGGCAATGAGTTAGTTATCCGCGCAACTGCTCAGGACCTCGACAGCCTGACGATTGACGGACTTACAAATGATGTTGAAAATGAGCTGGTAATCAAAACCTTAGGAAATGAGTATACACTTTCAAACGGTGTAACCTTAACTGCAACACCTAAGTCACCTGAATACCAGACAGGCGATTACGAGCTTTACAGCGGAGTTACCGAAACAAGTACAGTTGCAGCAGGCGACATGACAGTAAAGCTGTATGTAAAGAACAACAGAGTAAGCACGGGATTTGTTCCTTGCTACATTGTTGCACTGTATAACGGAAACACATTGGTTGACTTTGATATTGTAGACGATGTTACCATTGCAGTAGATGCAGAACATACATATGAGGGTACGGTAACTGTTCCGACAATTACGGACGGTGATGACTATAAGATTAAGGCGTTCCTTTGGGAGGACCTTGAAAATATGGGTATTTTAAAGGACTACGGTGAATTCTAAAATGTTATTCAGCAAAACGAACAAGCTTTTAATTTCGATTTTTCTGATAATATCTCATTTGAGCTTTCTCCCTGCCGCATATGCGGCAGAGGAGGCTCCTGAGGTTATGATAGCATCGGTATCGGAAAATGACAGTATAGAAATAAGCAGTGTCACCTGCACAGAGGAATCTGTAACAATCAACGGTACTACTGCCGAGGCATGGGGAAGCGGCGTGAGTATGATGGTGACCGACAGCGAAACCGGCAGCTTAATCAGTGTGGATCAGGTCTCTACCAACACAAAGCACGGCTTTTTGCTTGAGTTTTCATATCAGGACTATACAAGTCTTGATGTAAGCATTGCAGGCGAAAAAACAGGCACTGTAACCGCAAAACTCATCATAAACAGTGGAACTGACAGTGTGCTGGATGAGCTTGAAAAGGAACTAAAAAAATGCAAAGTGCTGCTTTCTGACTGTGCACAGGCCGGAATTGAAACACCATATGAAAATATGTACTACAATCTTATCATGCGGTCGGCAGAGGTTATGCGAAACGAGCTTGGTCTTGCTACCGATTCCGCTATTATAGAAAATAATTTGAAATATGCGTACGAGTATTGTGATATTATAACCGATAATCTTAACGCATACCTTAAAGAAGAAAAAGCTCCGCTGACAGTTCCCACTGTTCTGCCCGGTGATATTAGTTATTCGGGGAAGAGCTTTTTCGGAACAGTAATTGAAGGCGGAGGGGAAAAAACTCAGCCTGTATTCTTAAATGGATATAACATGGGCTGGGAAAGAAGAGATGAATCGGATAATTTCATAAGCTTTGGTCAGAACGTAGTAACAGAAAGCCTGGAGTTTGATGATGTCGTAGGAACAGTAGGCTCGGTTTTAGGCTGGGGGTATAATCCGGGAACAAACGGATATGCTGATGCTGATATTACGATAAGTAAGGACGCAGCATATGGCGGTACCTCCTCATTAAAGCTTGTTAACAGAAGCACATCATCGGAAGATAAAAAGAGCTATCTGTGGCAGATAATTAATGTTAAGCCGAATACAAAATATCATTTCAGCGGCAGATATATGGGCACTGATATGAATGTAAGAGTAAAGTTCGACTGGGGTAAATGGTATCAGGATATAAGTGGTACAAGCACGCATTGGAAGGAATTTTATACTACATATACCACGTCAGCGAGTGAATCCGGCGAGGTAGTTATAATGCTTCAGCTGATTGGAGAAACCGGTGAGGCGTATTTTGATGACATAGAGGTATGGGAAGACGGAAGCAGTGTAAATCTGCTTAAAAACGGTGATTTTGAGGATACATTTGCCGCTTGTGAAAATTCAGAGGTGGGTATCTGTACGAGCACTGTTCAGGCTTTTAAGGAGAAGCTTGATAGCTATAACGAAAAGGGTATTGCGG
Source organism: Clostridia bacterium (assembly GCA_017621875.1). Lineage (GTDB taxonomy): Bacteria > Bacillota > Clostridia > UBA1381 > UBA1381 > UBA1738. The sequence continues at coordinate 13,812 of JAGASE010000005.1, read as the reverse complement.
TTATTTTAAATCCAAGCTTGTATGAGCTATACAAAAAACTGAGCAATTACCCGGAGGCTATTGAGGACGGAAAGAGCTACAGCTCGCATCTGCCGTACAACATAACGCACCCAAGAGTTATGGAGCTTACAAGACTGTATTTTAAAACGGTTTTGCCGATTATTAAGGATTGTGAAAATCTGGTAGCAATTCAGCTTACCAATGAGCCAACCTTTACAACGGCGGATAAGGAATATTACAAAGCGGACTGGGCTGAATGGCTTGAAAATAAATATCAAACCGAGGCAGAATTAAGCAGTATATATGGCATAGAATATACTGATTTTGCCGATGTTCCCATGACCGATACTATTGCTGATACTCCGCATTACAATGACTGGAGAGAGTTCAATGCATCGGTTATGACGGAATATAATGCAGAGCTGTCAAAAATGGTAGAAGAATATGCTCCTGAGCTTTGGGTTATGACAAAGATTATGATGTATACTGCCGGCTTTGCCAGAACAGATTTCTTTAATACGGGAACAAATTACGAGGATATGGCAGCAGCGTTTGACATAAACGGAAACGATGCCGCGGCATACCTTGGAGGAAAGAATACTATTGAAAGCAAAAATATGTGGTATGATTTGCAGACATCAATTCTGGAGAGACCGGTCTTTAATCTGGAGAACCATGTTATATCGGACAAGGCAGATATTGATTACAGCAAGGATTATGCCGGATGGGTGCGGACTAATCTGTGGCAGGGCATGCTGCACGGATTGGGAGGAAACCTCACCTGGCTGTGGGGTATAAGCGACCAGCAGGCAGACGGAGCATTCCGTAACACTACTATGCAGTATCGTCTTGACTGCATGATAGAAAATGCCAAAGTAGGCTATGATGCAAACAGGCTTGCTGCAGAAGTTGCAGCGATTGCAAATAAAAAGCCGGATGTTGCTGTTTTGTACTCATACACAAGCCCTGTTTATTACCGCAACCACGAGGTGAAGATGGCAGAGGCTTATAAAGCTCTTGTTTGCAGAGGACTAAAGCCGGTGTTTGTTACCGAGCAGGATTTATCAAACCTTGATAAGTGTGACATGCTGATTGTACCTTATGCAACCAATGTTCCTGCAGAGACGCTTAAGAAAATTCTTTCTGCGGCAAAAAGCGGAAAAACGGTTGTAATGCTCGGCAGCGGCTGCCTGGGATATGATGAAAATAATCAGGCACAGGATTCGGCTACACTTTCCGCGTTAAAAAATCGTGCTGTTGTATGCGGTGATGCGGATATTGCAGATACGATTGACGATTTGTGCGAGGATTATGGTCTTTGCGAGGTTGATGTTACCGAAAATTCAGCTAAGGCAGAGAATGTAGAAATATCATCGGCAGTGGTGGACGGAAGACTGATTATAAATTTGTGCAACTATGAAACAGAAGGTTCAAAAACCGTTAAGCTTAGCTATAACGGTACTGATGTTGGAACTTGCAGAGATTTGATTTCAAATACGCAGTATAGCGGAAGCACCGTTACACTGGAGGCATTAAAGCCTGTAATGCTTGAGGTGGACCTGCCTGAAGCGGAATTTACGTTCAGTGAGGCGGACGGTGAGCTTACAGCTTTGGCGGCTTACAGAAATGACGCATATCCTGCCAAGAATACAAGAACATATGTCGCTGTATATTCAAGCGAAAATAAGCTGATTGGCGTTATGTATGAGCAGGGGAAATCTACTGACAGATTGGTTTCCGCTTCCATAGACGCAGGACTGCTTGATGAGGGCGGTTATGCAAAGGCGTTCCTTTGGGACGAGGACTCGGGAATACCGCTGCTTGGCAGTAAAGTATATGAAAGGAGCAGTTATTGATGAGGATAAGAAATTCATTACTGACATTTTTAATAATAATTGCAATGCTGCTGCAGCCTGCAGCTGTGCTTGCCGACAGGGATTCGGCAGGAAGCGAGGTAACGGGATGGTTTTTCTATAAGAAAAACAGCGATGTTACCGTAATGCTGGTTGACGATGCTGCAAACAGCGGAACCAACAGTCTGCACATAACTAACAGAACTCCTGCAAACGGCGATGCAAATTATTTCAGAATCCATTCTGAGGTTAGTCTGCCGACTGCAGGGAAATATAAATTCGGCTGTTATGCAAAAACAAATAATGCAGGCCGTGCAACAATGTTTTTCAAGTCAAGCATGCCTTCTATTGTTCCTTTCACAAAAACAAGGGATTGGCAGAGGTTTGAGTTTGTATATGACTGCACAGCACCTATGAGCGACTGGCTGGGATTTATGATTTTCGACAAGTGTGATGATATATGGATAGACGATGTATTTATGTATCTTTTGGACGAAAACGGAAATCCGACAGGTGAAAATCTTATAAAAAATCCGTCCTTTGAAGCGGATAAGGCGAAGGGAAAATCTGCTGAAGCAGATATATCGGGGTACTATTATTACGAAGATGACCTGACAGCAATGAACGGTTTTTTGTCACGTGCAAAGAACATTCCTGTTATGTTTAAAGACGGACTTTCTGTAGATGCAGATGCATCGGACTGGGCAGGCATTGAGCCGATACATATGTCCGGACTTAACTATATAACAAAGGATGCTGTAAGTGCTGATGCACAAATTCGCTATGCATATGACAGTGAAAAGTTCTATTTTCTGATAGAGGTGGAGGATGATATTCATTTTGACGGTGCCGATTATTACTGGCGGAGCGACAGTATACAGGTTATGCTGAGCAGCAAGCCGGCAGTGTTCGGAACAGAAGTGGGTATAATGCATAAGTCAGACGGAGGCTTATTCTCAACTCATATGGATATAGATATCAAAACTGCACGCGTCGAAAATACAACAGTTTATGAGATTGGAGTGCCATGGGGAAGCTATATCCCAAACCAGCCGTCGCCGTTTTCCTTTAACTGTATTGTGAATGACAATGACGGTGAGGGAAGATACACTCTTGAAATTGCTCCGGGTATGTCGGCTTATAAGGGTGCAGGCGAATCACCGGTTTTAGAGTTTATGCCGGAAGGACAGACCAGTTATGAAATTATCAGCGGAAACACCTCTGCAACAGCCGGAAAAACAGAGATTTACGAGATTGATATTCTCAACTGGGGGGATTCACGAAGCTTCAGCGTTGAAATTCCTGATATGGGCGTAAAGAAAACCGTAACTGTAAATAAAAACGGCGTCGGACAGGTCAAGTTTGCAAAGACGCCTGAGGAAGTAGGATTTGTTGGTATACATGCTATTGTTGACGAAAAAGAGATAACCCTTGAAACCATGGTTAATCCTGATGAGGCCACCTTTAATGAATATGTTGACGGCTTCAATGCGGATATTGCACAAATAAGAACTCTTATTGAAAAATGCACTGAAAAGGGTATTTCTACCGATTATGAGAAGGCATATCTTGCTCATGCCCAAAGGTCAATAGAGGTGATGCAGTCTAAGTTTAGGGATGGAGATTTAGAGATAATTGCATATAACCTTAACGCTGTAGGCGACATCATGGAGGAATGTAAGGATAACCTGCACGGCTATTTAAGCGGTGCAAAAAAGGAAAAGATAACCACAAAATATATCACTGACAAGTTTATCAATAAGGGAAAAAGCTTTTATGCAATGACGGAAACAGACGGAGTTTTAGAAGAACGTCCTGTGAGCTTTATGGGATTTAACAAGGGCTGGGAAAATAGAGATGAGCGTTCTGAATGGAAGGACTTCGGAATGAACTTTACCTCGGAAGGACCGGCATTTTCCGATGTTATAGGAGATCCGGGCTGGCCTGACGACTGGAGTATTAATCCTGCGGGAAACGGATATGCTGATGCTGATATTACAGTTGAAGCCGGTGAAGGCATAGACGGAAGTAATGCACTGAAAATCGTAAACAGGTCATCTTCGCAAACGGACGGTAATGCCTCGTATTTATGGCAATATATCAAAATAAAGCCAAATACAACCTATCATTACGGATACAAGGTAAAGGGAAAAAATATTTCCGGCTTGCAGCTGGCAATAGAGGCATTCAGAAAAGCTGAGGGAACATTTGACGAATGGACATCTTTTGACTATAAGTTTACAACGAATGACAATCCCAATTATCCGATATTCATGCTAAAATTTTCGGAAAGCCTTGAAGGTGCATATGTTGATGACGTATATCTGCACGAGGGTGACAGTAAAGTAAATATGCTGAGTAACGGTGGTTTTGAATCGTACTATGAACCGCTTGAAGGAACGGAATTTGGAATAAACAGAAGTGTAATTGAAGAATTAAAGAAAAATATTCAAAGGAATGAATATAATAATACAGCTTTTTATCTGACACTTACACTACATTCAACACCAAGTATTATAAGAAAGCATCCTTCATATCAGGCGGCGAGCGGTTTTTTGAATTACGGCGTTGAAAATGATTATATAATTGATTCAATACGTGTATTTTTAGAGCAGCTTTTGCCGGTAGTTGAAGACTACAGCGGCAGAGTTATACTGATGCTGGCTAATGAACCGGCGGTTTCAGCAAGCTCATATGAATTTTATGTTCCGAGCTGGCAGAAATATCTGTTTGAAAAGTATGGTACTATTGATAATCTTAACAGCTATTACGGCAGCAGCTACGCTGCCTTTGAAGAAGTGAAGATGCCGACGGCTATTTCGGACGATTTACTTTATTATGATTACAGAGTATTTAATGAGTCTCTCATGGAAGGCTATTTTGAAAAGCTGTATAAGATTGTTAAGGAGATAAATCCGGAAATTCTTGTTACAAATAAGTTTATGATTGACTTGTGCTCAACGGAAAACAATTCCTACGGAACACCGGGCATATCAAGAGGTATGAACTTTGATAACTTGCATAAGTCGAGCGACATAGCCGGAAATGACGCATGGGCATATCTTGGAAACACAAGCTGCACTATGGAAGCAAAGATGATGTGGTATGATTATCAGTCTGATGTGGCACAAACTCCGGTTATGAATATGGAAGACCATATTATATTCGACAGTCGTGATATGGACTTTGCCGAGGAGCTGCCGCAGTGGTACTATTCAAGTCTGTGGCAGGGTATTATACACGGATTGGGTGCTGACACAGCGTGGCTGTGGGGAAGAAGCGATTCGGTTGAGAGCGGTGCGTTTAACAACACAACCGTTCAATATCGTGCAGACTGCATGAAGCTTTCTGCTCAGGTTGCACTTGATGCAAACCGTCTCGGACGTGAAATTGCAGCTATAAAGGATAGAAAAGCTGATGTTGCACTGCTTTATTCACACCCATCAAGGAGCTATGAAACATTTTACATGAACTCGCTTTACAATGCGTATCGTGCATGTATGTATAACGGAGTTAAGCCGTTTTTCCTGATAGAAAATCAGATTGAAAAGCTTGGGGAATATGATATGCTAATCGTTCCTGAGGCAATTCATGTAACAGACAAGGTCTTTAATGCAGTTCTTGACTTTGCAAGAAACGGTGGTAAGGTTGTAATGATTGGCGAAAATTGCCTGACGTATAATCAAAACAATCAGCCGTTTGCCAAGGAGCTGGTCAGTGAAATTAAAAAGAATGCACAGATACTGCCTGCAAACAGCCAAAAGGGTTTGTATGTGAGTGCTGCGGAGGCTGATACAGAGGCTTTCCTTTCAGGAATATTTACTGCGGAAAACAAAATTAAAGTGGTACTTAAGGACAGCCAAACAGGAGAGGTTTTGCATGATACAGAATGCATGTGGGCGGAATACGACGGAGGATATGTGCTGAATATCTGTAACTATGACTGGAACAGCGGCAGAACGGCTGTTATCGAAATTGACAGAGTTAAAGCGGAAAATATGGTAGACCTCATCACTCTTGAGGAGGTAGGTGATACTGTAGAGCTTAAGCCATATTCACCTGTTATGGTGTATATAAAGTAATTCTGCCGTAAAATTAAAAGTACCGTTACAGACTATGTCTTGGCGGTACTTTTGCTATACGCAATTAAAAGGGAGGCGGTGATAGCTTTATCACCGAAAATGATATGCTTTATAAGAAAAACAAATCGGAAAAATTAAATGATGAGCTATTTAAAAATCCTACTGCTGAATACCGCGGCACGCCCTTTTGGGCATGGAACTGTGAGCTTGATAAGGATACGCTCGCAGAACAGATAGATTACCTTAAAGCTATGGGCTTTGGCGGATTTCATATGCATACACGCTCGGGTATGGCAACGAAATATTTGAGTGATGACTTTATGGAACTTATAAAATTCTGCACTCAAAAAGCAAAGGACAAGGATATGCTTGCCTGGCTTTATGATGAGGACAGGTGGCCGTCCGGCTCTGCAGGAGGAATGGTGACAAAGGACAGACGGTTAAGGCAGAAATACATTTATATGTCAACAGAATGTGCAGCGGAGGAAGTGAGTAAAAATGAGGGCATTGAAACAGGAAAGCCGTATCTTTTTGCCTGCTACGATATATGCTTGAATGAAAAAGGCGAGCTGGTATCTTATGAGAGGATAGACCGAAATCAGACGGCAAAGGGACGAAAATGGTATGCTTATGTTACCACCGCAAAGGAACGCGGTTGGTATAACAATCAAAGCTATGTTGATGTACTTTGTGATGAAGCGATTGATAAATTTCTTGAAATAACACATGAGCGATATAAGGAGGCTGTGGGCGAGGAATTTGGTAAAGTTGTGCCTGCAATTTTTACCGATGAGCCGGAATTTTATTTTAAAAATGTTCTTCCGTATGCAACGGACATAGGCGAGCCTACAATGCCATGGACAACACATATTGACACGACTTATGCAGAAAAATATGGCTTAGATTTGACCTTGCTGCTGCCGGAAATCTTCTGGGAGCTTCCGAACGGGAAGCCCTCTCAGGCGAGATATTTTTTTCATGACCATGTTTGCGAAAGATTTACAAGGTCATTTATGGATAAATGCTCAAAATGGTGCGAAAATAACGGAATAGCTCTTACAGGTCATGTTATGCTTGAAGAAACTCTTGTGTCGCAGACAAAGGGTGTAGGAGAAGCAATGCGTACCTACCGCAGTATGGGTATTCCGGGAATGGATATGCTGTGTGATGCAGTTGAGCTGAGAACTGCAAAGCAGGTTCAGTCGGTGGTACACCAGTACGGCAGAGAGGCGATGACCTCGGAGCTGTATGGGGTTACAAACTGGGATTTTGATTTTCGGGGACATAAATTTCAGGGTGACTGGCAGGCTGCAATGGGAGTGACGGTGCGTGTGCCGCATCTTTCGTGGGTGTCTATGAAAGGCTCGGCAAAGCGTGATTATCCTGCGTCTATCAACTATCAGTCGCCGTGGTTTACCGAATATCCGTATGTGGAAAATCATTTTGCACGTCTTAATACTGCACTTACAAGAGGAAAGCCGCTTGTGAAGGTGGGTGTTATTCATCCTGTTGAAAGCTGTTGGCTTCATTTCGGACCGTCCGATGTTACATCGGATGCTGTGAGGAATTTAGAGGAAAGCTTTAAAAATATAACCGATTGGCTGGCGTTCGGTATGATTGATTTTGATTATATCAGTGAAGCACTTTTGGCGGAGGAGAATATATATAAAAACGGTGTTTTGAGTATGGGTGAAATGGACTATTCTTCAGTGGTTGTACCAAACTGTGAAACGCTGCGAAGAAGTACGCTTGAAAAGCTGAAACGATTTCACGCAAGCGGCGGAAAGCTTATATTCTGCGGAGCGTGTCCGCAGTATGTTGATGCGGTGAAATGTGATGATGTAAGGGAGCTTTATAACAGCTCAAAAAAGGCAGAGCTTAGCAGAAAATCATTGCTTGATGCACTTGCAGATGAGCGTTTTGTGGAGATAAGAAATATACGCGGTGCACAGACAGATAATCTGATACATACCTTAAGAGAGGATAACGGTGTATTGTGGCTGTTCGTTGCACATGCAAAGCGTCCGCAGAATATTGATGTTACGGAGAAGGAGGATTTGCGGATTAAAATATCGGGAGAGTATATTCCTGTACTTTATGATACTATTTCCGGAGAGAAAGCGGAAATGTGCCGCAGCTATGAAAACGGATATACCGTTATAGAAAGGAGCATATATTGCTTTGACAGTCTTCTGATGCAGCTTGAAAAAGGCAAGATGGAAGCCAAAAAGAAGACGGAGGAGACTGAAATATCAGAAAGGATACCGCTTTTTGCAGCTGCGGATTATTCTGTTGACGAGCCGAATGTACTGCTGCTTGATATGGCGGAATTTAAGCTTGACGAGGGAGAATTTGAGCCAACGGAGGAGATTTTGCGGATAGATAAAAAGTGTCGGCTTCGTTTGGGATTCCCGATGGCAGACGGCTGTGATGTTCAGCCGTGGGCGGTTCGGGAGAAGGAAGATGCAAGCCATTTTGTAACCTTGAAATTTACCTTTGAAAGTGATGTTGAGGTGGGAAATATAATGCTTGCTGCAGAGGCTGCGGAGGAGCTTGTGCTTAACGGAAAAAATGTTATTCCGACCATTTCGGGATATTATGTCGATAAGTCAATAAAAAAGTACCTCTTGCCGAATATTGAAAAGGGGACAAATACGCTCACAGTAAAAATGCCGATAAGCAAGAGGATAAGCGTGGAAAGCTGCTATCTGCTCGGGGAGTTTGGCGTAAGCGTTTGCGGTACGGATAAGAGGATAATAAAGAAACCTGATAAGCTGTTCTTTGGCGATATAACACGCCAAGGATTTCCGTTTTTTGGCGGAAATATAAGATACCGCACAGCCTTTGAAATGGATAAAAAAGGCGATATCTCGGTTTTTACCGGTAAGTACAGAGGTGCAATGATAAAGGTACTGATTGACGGGCAGGAAAAAGGAAATATTGTTTATCCGCCGTATAATCTGAAGGTTACTGATATTGAAAAGGGAAAGCATGAAATAGAGCTTATATTGTACGGAAACAGGGCGAATACCTTTGCGTCACTGCATAATTACAGCGGCAGCAGGTGGTTTGGACCGGGTCACTGGTACGCAGAGGACGGCAAGGGTTGGTGCTATGAATACTTGTTAAAAGAAACCGGGATACTTGTATCACCGCAGATTATTGTGTATAATAAATGAAAGGGAGATTGGTTATGTTAAGAGCAGAGCATCCAAATCCTCAGTTTGAAAGAAAAAACTGGGAGAATTTAAACGGAGTATGGGAATTTGAGATAGATAAAAGTGTAAGCGGAAAGGACCGAAAGCTTTATGAGGCAGAAAGTCTTAGCGGCAAAATTACGGTGCCATTTTGCCCGGAAAGTGTACTTTCCGGCATTGGTGACACTGATTTTCTTAACTCGGTATGGTATAAAAGAACTGTAAACATTAAGGACAAGGAAAAGCGTATTATTCTGCATATAGGTGCCTGTGACTATTTTGCAACAGTATATATTAACGGGCATAAAGCGGGAGAGCATTTGGGAGGCTACACTTCATTCTCGTTTGATATCACAGACCTTGTAAATATAGGAGAAAATACAGTGATTATCAATGCTGAGGATGATACCCGAACGGGTCGTCAGCCCCGTGGAAAGCAGTCCTCGCTTTACTATTCGCATCATTGCGATTACACAAGGATTACAGGAATATGGCAGACGGTATGGATAGAGTATGTACCTGAAGTACATATAAAGAAGGTGAAGTACTATCCTGATGCCGTGAACAGTAAAGTAAATATAAAAGCTTTAGTAAGCGGCTCGGCAGAACTTACGGTAGTCGCGTATTATGAAGGTCGCGAGGTGGGACGTGCAGCTTGTAAAAACTGCGGTGAAAACGCAGATGCTACGCTGTATCTGGAGGAAACTCATCTTTGGGAGCCGGGTGAAGGAAGACTGTATGACCTGAAGCTTATTTATGGCGAGGATGAAGTAACGAGCTATTTTGGCTTACGCAGTGTGCAGCTTGACGGTATGAAGTTTATGTTAAACGGTAAAAGCGTTTTTCAGCGTACAGTTCTTGATCAGGGATATTATCCCGACGGACTTTATACAGCTCCGAGTGAGGCTGCAATGATAAACGACATTCAGATTTCTCTTGATATGGGATTTAACGGTGCAAGACTTCATCAGAAGGTTTTTGAACCAAGATTTCTATATCATTGTGACAAGATGGGATACATGGTGTGGGGCGAATATGCAAACTGGGGACTCGACCACTCTGACCATGCGGCATTGGCAATATTCTTAAGGGAATGGGAGGAAGCGATAGAACGCGATTTTAATCATCCTGCAATTATCGGTTGGTGTCCGTTTAATGAAACCTGGGACGTGGACGGAAGAAAGCAGCGTGACGAGATAATAGAGCTTACATATAAAACAACAAAGCTGCTCGATACAACACGTCCGTGCATAGATACGAGCGGAAATTTCCATGTAATAACCGATATTTATGATTTTCATGATTATGAGCAGGATGTTGATAATTTCAAGGAGCGTTTTGACAGGATAATGACCGAAGGAGTTGTTGTAGACCAGACCGAAAGAGAGGACAGGTGGCGTGGTAAACAGCATTATGGCGGTGAGGCACTGTTTGCCAGCGAATACGGCGGTATCAGGTGGGTAGAGGATAACGGCGTAAACGGCTGGGGGTACGGTAATGCACCTAAGACAAAAGAAGAATTTATAAAGCGGTATGAAGGACTTACAAATGCACTTCTTGATAATTATAAAATCTTTGGTTTCTGTTACACTCAGCTTTATGATATTGAGCAGGAGGTAAACGGACTTTACACATATTCAAGAAAAGCAAAATTCAATCCTGAGATTATTAAAAAAATCAATAGCAGAAAAGCAAAAATTGAAGACTAATTGATACTATTAAGATGAAGAAAGGTTGATCGAGATGGAAAAATACATCATGCCATGCCGTATTGTATTGGCTGAAAATACGGAGAGTGTTGAAAGACTTTTGGAAGAAAAGCCGTTGCAGACAAATTTTACGTCGGACGATTGTACGGTAATCAAAAAAGGCGGATTTGTCTTGGTTGATTTCGGCAAGGAATTATGCGGCGGAATAATTGCAGCTGTTCAGAAGACATCTAATTTTCCTGACTGCGGTAAATGCCGTATTGTATTTGGCGAAAGCGTAATGGAGTCGTTAAGCACTTTAGGGTATAAAAATGCTACAAACAATCATTCGGTGCGTGATACAATAGTGGAAGTGAGCAGTATGTCAACCTTCAGATACGGAAACACCGGATTCCGATTTGTTAAGCTTGAGGCTGTGGATTCAGATATTTTTGTAAAGTCGCTAAAGGCAGAGACTGATATAAAAGAGCTTGAATACAAGGGTTCTTTTGAATGTAATGATGAGCTGATAAACGAAATATGGAAAACGGGAGCGTATACTGTGCATCTTAATATGCATGAGTTTGTCTGGGACGGAGTAAAGCGGGACAGGCTTGTTTGGATTGGAGATATGCATTCTGAAGTGGCTACAATCAATGCAGTTTTCGGGAATGATGAAAGCGTACCCCAAAGTCTTGATTTTATTAAGAATGAAACTCCATCCGAAAAATGGATGAATGGCATTGCTACATATAGCATGTGGTGGGTAATTATTCACCATGACTGGTACATGCATTGGGGTAATATTGAATACCTGTATGAGCAGAAGGCGTATTTAAAAAAGCTGACAGAACATGCAATAAAGTGGATTGATGACGGATTTGACGGCAGGGCTTCAGAAAGGTTTGTAGACTGGAGCAGCAAGGAAACATCATGTGAAATAGAGGGAGTAAAGGCAGTTTTCTGCATGGGACTTGACTGTGCGGCGAGATTGTTTGACATTCTTGGTGAGGAGGCATATGCTCAAAAAGCCGAAGCTTATGCACAAGGACTGAGGGCAATGAAGGTGGAAGAGAGACTAAATAAACGGATTGCTGCACTTACGCTGCTATCAGGTAGACCTTCTGACGATGCAAGGGAAATGCTTGAGGGAAATTCAGCAAAAGATATGTCTTGCTTTTTGGGGTACTATGTTCTTCTTGCAAAGGCACGGCTGGGTGATTTTAACGATGCTTTGGACATAATCCGGGAATATTGGGGCGGCATGATTAAGCTGGGTGCAACGACCTTCTGGGAGGATTTTGATGTTGAATGGATAAAAAATTCTGCAGGAATTGACGTGGTAACGCCTGCGGGAATGAAGGATATTCACGGAGATTTCGGAAGGTACTGCTATAAGCAATTCAGGCATAGCCTGTGTCATGGTTGGGCGAGCGGTCCTACTGCATTTTTATCTCAAAGAGTGCTTGGAATAGAAATATTAGAGCCGGGATGCAGAATGGTCAGGATAAATCCAAATCTGGGTGATTTGAAGTGGGTTAAGGGAACATATCCTACACTGTATGGTAATATAACTATTGAACATAAAAAGGTGAACGGTAAAGTTGATACAAAGGTTATGGCTCCTGAGGAGATCGAAATAGTTTTTTAAAGACTGATGAACAGAAGGGTAATACATATAAAATTCCAAAAGATTCATTATATTAATATTGACAAATTTTTTGTTTTATGATAGTGTAAATATACAAACTAACAAGGAGAAATAAAAATGGATAGAATCAAACTAAAGGAATTGGCAAAGCAGCAAATATCGGGACAGTTGGGTGTATTTCTGCTGATTTATATAGCTGTGGTTGTGATTTCCTCCATATTGGGACTCATCCCCGCAGTCGGCACGCTTTTAAGCTTTGTAGCAGGCTCATTGTTCCAAATCCAGATTATCATAATCTTTCTTGCACTTTCAAGGGGAATATTTCCTGAATTTAAGGATTTATTTGATATTTTCAAAAACTCACGCCTATGTGGAAATGCCGTCATTGTAAATATCCTGATAAGTGTATTCACCTTCTTGTGGTCACTGCTTTTAATTGTTCCGGGAATAATAAAGGGTCTTTCGTATTCGATGGCACCGTACATTCTTGCGGAAAATGAATATTATATGTCCCCGCAAGATGCAATAAAAGAAAGTATGCGTATTATGGAGGGACACAAAATGGAACTGTTTGTGCTTGAATTATCCTTCGTTGGCTGGTTTCTGCTATGCTCTGTAACCTGCGGAATTGCAGGAATCTATGTTTTCCCGTACCATCAGGCAACACTCGCAAACTTCTATAACGAAATAAAAGACAGACCTCAAACAAACAATACAATATATATGTAAAAACTCAGCAGATCGAATTTGCAATCGGTCTGCTTTTTACACTAATTGTGCCATATGAAAAATAAAAAACCTGAAATGAAAAAAATCCCTTGACAAACAAACATTTTTGTAGTATAATTTTTCATGTTGTATAATTAATGCCCAAGTGGCGGAATTGGCAGACGCCCAGGACTTAAAATCCTGTGGGAAGAGATTCCCGTGCCGGTTCGACCCCGGCCTTGGGCACCACGTCGGAGCAAGCTAAGCTTGCTCCGAATTTTTGTGCAACAATTGCTCGCACGCCATGCTGCACCTCCTTTTCTCAAAAATGCCAAGGCCTTTCGGAGTGCCCCTTTTTTGCCTTGTATTTCGATGATTTATTTTGTTAAGTTAAGGGGAAGAGAAATATCAAAAATATGGTAAATATATATCCTGTTTATTTGTATTCCCCATAAAAAATCATATAAAAAAACAAATATGCACAAAAAGGAAACAAAAATGGAAAAAAACTTGATTTATGAGGAGAATTGTATTAAAATATAGATAGCATAAAAGACGCGGAGGTAAAAGAGAAGTGGAAAAAATCAGATTCAGTTACAAAAAAGCAGCCCCGTTTGTTTCAGAGCATGAAAT
>JAGASE010000003.1 GCA_017621875.1 Clostridia bacterium | reverse complement strand
GTGATTTGTCATAGGGCACGCTTCGCGCGTTTATTTTACCCTTGACAAATTGCAGTCGAGCATTTACAAGCTTTCAGGCGAAAATCTGCGATATTTTGTGAAATTGTTATGCCATTCTTTCATTTTAACTTTACACTACCTAATATTATAGCAATATAATATCACAATTTGAGATAAAAGTCAATATCTCATTGTGAGATTTCATATAATATTTTGGCAAGGAGAATGTGTTATGAGATTAAAAGATTTACGAGAAGATAATGATTTAAAGCAGAAAGAAATTGCCGAATATTTGCATATTAAGCAAAACACATATTCACAATATGAGAATGGGCAAAGACAACTCCCAATAGATATGCTGATAAAAATAGCTAAATACTATAACGTTTCCACAGATTATATATTAGGATTGTCAAACGAAAAATATTTAAAATAGGTTGTTTATATTATGAATCTACCAAAACGAAACCCAACAAGATTAAAAGGGTATGATTATTCAACACCAGAGCATATTTTATAACGATATGTGCAAAAGACCGAAAAGAATAGTTATCCAAAATAATCGTAGGGGGCGATGCGATTCGTCGGAAACCGCCGAACCCTACGAAAAAGGCAGAAACGATTAATTCCGTTTCTGCCTTTTAACTGTCCTTAAGAACAGGTGCCTTATGCGGCAGTTTTTTTATTTTCGGCATACAAAACGAAAAAGCATCGAGGCTCGATGCTTTTAGGCTTGATATGTATAGGATAAAAGGGTAGAAAGTAATTTCCTTCTACATTTATATTATAGCATACCTATATACAAATTTCAAGTCTTTTCTTAATAAATATTGTAGTTTTTTTGCTTTTTTTATTTTTTTATCCACAAGATATGCATTTTTGAAGATAAATTGGAATATTTTTACAATATCTGCATAATTTTTTTATATCAGATCATATACTAACGTGTGAGGTGACATTCATGTTTTCAAAATACAAATCATATATAATTCAAATACTTATCGCACTGGCTGTGGGTGGTCTTTCTGCACTTGCCGTTATGGGAAACTTCAGCGTATACGATGAAGTCATAAAGCCTGCACTTGCTCCGCCGCCTATTGTTTTTCCCATAGTATGGAGCATTTTGTATATCCTCATGGGTATAAGCAGCGGAATTGTTCACAAAACCGAGAGCCGTGTACCGTTTATTTACTGGCTGCAGCTTTTTGTAAACTTCCTGTGGCCGATAATTTTCTTTAATATGCAGGCGTATCTTTTTGCACTTATCTGGCTTGTGCTTTTGTGGGTGCTGATTATCGCCATGATTGTTGAGTTTTACAAAATCAACAAAATAGCCGCATTTCTTCAGATACCATATTTGTTATGGGCAACCTTTGCGGCTTATCTTAATTTTTTTATCTGGCTTTACAGCAGATATTAATGTAAAACCCAAAAGGACAGCCGGGCTTACTCAGCCCTGCTGTCCTTATTTTTTGCAGTATTTCTTTTCTCTTAAAATCCCGTCTTTATTTTCCCGTACTGCCAAAGCCGCCTGCTCCGCGTGCAGTTTCGCTCAAGGTATCGGTTTCCTCAAATTCCACCGAAAGATACGGCATTACAACCAGCTGTGCAATACGCTCATTCGGCTCTATTGTACGGTCTTCGTCGGTATCGTTATGCAGTGCCACGATATATTCGCCGCGATAATCGCTGTCCGCAACACCCACGCAGTTTGCCGGGCGAAGTCCCTGCTTTGCCGCAAGACCGCTGCGTGCAAAAATCGCACCGAAATAGCCGTCCGGCACAGCGATTGCCAGTCCCGTACCTATTTTTTCGGTGGTATGCGGCTTTATCGTAACCGCATCGTCAATTGCGGCATAAAGGTCATAGCCTGCCGCCTGCTGCGAGCCTCTTGTAGGTATGGTTGCATTTTCCCTCAATTTCTTTATTTCAATCTTCATAATCTATTCCCTTTCCCTTGGCGAAAACTATTCTCGCCACAGCACTATCCTTCCTGCCTTTCTTGTTTCGTTCATATCAATCAATCGCTGATTTTCCGAACCGCAAAACTGCAGGCTGATATTTTTCTTTTCCAGTACAAATTCTCCGTCCACCAAAACGTCAATAAGTCCCAGCATCTCGTCCGTTACCTCGCATCTTGCACGCGACTTTTTTAAAAGCTCCTCATCAAGCAGATATCCCGTATAGCACCATATTGTCTTTTGGGGATATGTCTCTTTTACCTTCTTTAAAAAGCCGATAAGCTTGCGTTGATTGTCCGGCTCAAAAGGCTCGCCGCCAAGAAGCGTAAGACCGTGAATATAGGACGGCGAGAGTGCCTCAATAAGCTCAGTTTCGGTTTCCTCGGTAAATTCCTCGCCATAGTCAAAATCCCACGTTTCAGGCTGAAAACAGCCCTTGCAGTGGTGTGTGCAGCCCGACACAAACAGCGTAACCCGAACGCCGATGCCGTTGGCAATATCGCATTTTTTTATACCGCAATAATTCATTTTTCTATCTTCGCCCTCTGCTTTTTACGTTTAAATTGCCGCCTTTTTTAAAAGCGGCAATTTGAAATTTCTTACAGATGCAGAACCCTTTCCTTTATTTCCTGTGTTCTTCCCTGATTCCAGAACTGCGTTCCTATATATCCGCAGGTTCTTCTTGCAACATTCAGCTTGCTTTCATCAGTGTTACCGCATTTCGGACAGGTCCAGATAAGCTTTCCGTCCTCGTCCTCGCCAATTTGAATTTCGCCGTCAAAGCCGCAAACCTGACAATAATCCGACTTTGTGTTAAGCTCAGCATACATAATATTGTCATAAATAAACTTCATAACATCTAAAACTGCCTCAAGGTTATTCTGCATATTCGGCACTTCAACATAGCTGATAGCACCGCCCGGCGACAGCTGCTGGAACTGTGACTCAAACGCAAGCTTTTCAAATGCGTCAATTTCCTCGGTTACATGAACATGATAGCTATTTGTGATATAATTCTTGTCGGTAACGCCCGGAACTATACCGAAACGCATCTGCAGGCACTTCGCAAACTTATATGTTGTGCTTTCAAGCGGAGTTCCGTACAGGCTGAAATCAATATTGTGCTTTTCCTTCCACTTCTTGGTGGCAGCATTCAGGTACTGCATAACCTCCAGTGCAAACGGCGTTGCGGTAGGCTCGGTATGAGATTTTCCCGTCATATACTTCACGCACTCATAAAGTCCGGCATAGCCGAGAGAAATTGTTGAATATCCGCCGTAAAGCAGCTTGTCAATGGTCTCGCCCTTTTCCAGACGTGCCAACGCTCCGTACTGCCACAAAATCGGAGCAGCGTCCGAAAGAGTACCCTTTAAGCGGTTGTGGCGGCACATCAACGCGGTATAGCAGATTTCCAGTCTTTCATCAAATATCTGCCAGAACTTATCCCTGTCTCCGCCCGACGAAAGTGCTATATCCACAAGGTTTATCGTTACAACGCCCTGATTAAAGCGTCCGTAATATTTCGGCTTTCCTTCTTCGTCCACATACGGTGTGAGGAATGAGCGGCAGCCCATACAGGTGTAGCAGTGTCCCTCGCCGTTTTTGTCTATCTTGAGCTTCAGCATCATTTTCTCCGAGATATAGTCAGGAACCATACGCTTTGCCGTACACTTTGCTGCAAGCTTTGTGAGATAGTAATACTTTGAATCCTCGTGAATATTGTCCTCTTCAAGAACATAAATAAGCTTAGGGAATGCAGGTGTAATCCACACACCGGATTCATTTTTTACGCCGACAATACGTTGATTCAGCATTTCCTCGATAATCATTGCAAGGTCGTGCTTTGTCTTTTCGTCCTTCGCCTCGTTCAAATACATAAATACCGTTACAAACGGTGCCTGTCCGTTCGTTGTCATAAGAGTAACCACCTGATATTGTATCATCTGGCAGCCCTTTTTAATCTCCTCACGAAGACGCTTTTCAACGATATCCGAAATCGACTCCTCCGACGCAGTTGCTCCGAGTGCCTCAATTTCGCTTTCAACGTCCTTGCGGATTTTCCTTCGGCTTACATCAACAAACGGTGCAAGATGGGTAAGCGAAATACTCTGTCCGCCGTACTGGCTGGACGCCACCTGTGCGATAATCTGCGTTGAAATGTTGCACGCGGTTGAGAAGCTGTGCGGAGTTTCAATCATCGTTCCCGAAATAACAGTTCCGTTCTGCAGCATATCCTCAAGGTTTACAAGGTCGCAGTTATGCATATGCTGTGCAAAATAGTCCGCATCGTGGAAGTGAATACGTCCGTCCTCGTGTGCTTCAACAACCTCCTGCGGAAGCAGCAGTCTTTTTGTGATATCCTTACTCACCTCTCCTGCCATGTAATCACGCTGAACGCTGTTTACTGTAGGATTTTTATTTGAATTTTCCTGCTTTACCTCTTCATTATTGCACTCGATGAGCGACAAAATCTGTTCATCGGTTGTGTTAGACTTACGAACCAAGGAACGCACATAACGATATGTAATGTAGTTACGTGCTACAGAAAACGCCTTCTGATTCATGATTTGGTCCTCCACCATATCCTGAATTTCTTCCACATTCAGCGATCTCTTAACGTTTGCACAGGCATTCGCCACGTTTTCTGAAATCAGCTCAATCTGCTCGGCAGTCATTCTCTCGCTTTCCAAAACTCCGTCATTCGCTTTTTTGATAGCGGTTTTAATCTTGCTTAAATCAAAGATAACCTCAGTCCCGTTTCTTTTAATAATCTTCATTTTTTTCTACCATTCCCGAAATAATTCCCACACTATATATTGTGTATAGCCTTACGAATTATTTCTTTGCAATCCTTTCCTCTTTCTTTTTATCATTTTTCATTTGCCAATATATGTCAATAATTTGATGTCTTATGTAAGGGCAATTCTTATTATACCACATCTTGTTATAAATGCAAGCATTATTTTAAAATTTTTCTATATATTGTGTGTTACAATTATGTTTCATTTAACGTTTTTTTTCACAAAGTCCGCTAAGGTCTGCATTCTATGCGTTTGCAGCATTGTCAACCCTTTTAAAAAATAGGTTGACAACACAATATATTGATGTTAAAATAAAACTGTCGGTTTTTACACAAAATAAATCAAACGGAGATTATTATATATGAAGAAAAAAGCATTATCATCAAAAGCCGCGGTATTTCCGGCATTTTTTGCAGCACTTATCTGTGTATCCGCATGGATTTGCATTCCTGCCGCAGTGCCTTTTACAATGCAAACCTTTGCAGTTTCCTTGTGTGGCGTACTTTTGGGTGCAAAACGCGGTGCGGCAGCTGTTTGCATATACATACTTTTGGGAATTATCGGTCTTCCCGTTTTTTCGGGCTTTAAATCGGGTGCAGCGGTTTTATTGGGTGCAACAGGCGGTTATACGTTAGGCTTTATACCACTTGCGGCAATTCCCGGCTTTTTCTGCAGCCGCTTTGGAAGGAAACTGCCGGTTATGCTTATTTCCATGACGGCAGGTCTTTTGGTGTGCTATGCCTTTGGTACGGCATGGTACATGGCAGTTTACCTCTCCGCACCGAAAAGTCTGGGTGCAGTACTTTCCTCGTGCGTACTTCCTTTTATTATCCCCGACATAATAAAAGTTTTTTTGGCAACACTATGTTCAAAAAAGGCAGAAAAATTCATAAAATGATTGCATTTTTCTCTTTTTTGTGATATTATTTAATGCAGTGAGTTCGAAACCTTCCTCACTTAAATCAAAACTAAAGGAGAAATTTAATATGAAAAACACAAAACAACTCACCCAAGCTGCAATTATTGCAGCACTGTACGTAATTCTGACCATGGTTTCAAGACTGTTTGGACTGGACAGCGGCGTGATACAGGTTCGCTTTTCCGAAGCACTCTGTATTCTTCCCTGCTTTACGCCTGCCGCCGTTCCCGGACTGTTTATAGGCTGCGTGTTGTCCAACATTCTCGCAGGTGCCGTTGTCTGGGACGTGATTTTCGGCAGTCTTGCCACATTAATCGGTGCATTTTTTACCGCAAAATTAAAAACATACCCGATTTTGGCAACACTCCCGCCGATTTTGTCCAACACCCTTATAATTCCGTTCGTGCTTTCCTATGCCTACGGCTTTGAGGGCGGAATCCCGTATTTTATGCTGACAGTCGGAATCGGAGAAATACTTTCCTGTGGGATTTTGGGTACAATTCTTTACACAGCAATAAAAAAATCAGGAATATCTTTTTGATTTTGCGTATAATTGACTTTTCATAACCGAGAGCTATGCTCTCGGTTTTTTTATGTAAAAATTTAATTTTATCTGTCGCTTTTTCTGATTACGAAAATAAAACCGGTGCATACTATTAAAAAATTATATTTGGGAGGATATGCTATGAAAGAATCGGTATGGACAGCCAATGCAAATCTGCCGGAATTTAAAGCTTTATGCAACGATGAAAAAACCGGCGTCCTGATAATAGGCGGAGGTATTTGCGGCATATTGTGTGCTTATTATCTTCAGCAGTCGGGAATTGATTATATTCTCTGCGAGGCAAGCACAATCGCCGGAGGTATAACAAAAAACACCACCGCGAAAATCACTTCGCAGCACGGACTTATCTATGAAAAGCTCATTCGCAACTGCGGAAAAGAGAAGGCTCATATGTATTTAGCCGCAAATCAAAAAGCCTTGGCGGAATACGAAAAGCTGTGCCAAAGCATCGACTGCAATTTTGAAAAAAAGGACGCCTACACCTATTCCCTAATTGACAGGGCAAAGATTGAGGCGGAGGTCGCTGCCGTTAACAGCCTCGGCTTTGACGCCGATTTTGCGGAGGAAACCGAGCTTCCGTTTCGCACAAAGGGAGCAATACGGTTCAAAAATCAGGCACAGTTTCATCCGCTCAAATTTTTATCCGAAATTGCAAAAGGGCTTAATATATATGAAAATACTCCGATTCGCGAGCTAACACCTAACGCCGCAATCACCGACTGCGGCAAAATTTTTGCGGATAAAATTATTGTTGCGACACATTTTCCGTTTATCAATAAGCACGGCAGCTATTTTTTAAAGCTATATCAGCACCGCTCCTATGTTGCAGCATTTGAAAACGCCGCTGATATAAACGGAATGTACGTCGATGAGGCAAGCAATGGAATGTCCTTTAGAAACCACGATAAGCTTTTGTTTATCGGTGGAGGCGGACACCGGACAGGAAAGCAAGGCAGTGCATGGCGTGAAATCGTAAGCTTTGCCGAAAAATATTATCCCTCATCACAGCTCAAGTACCAATGGGCAACACAGGACTGCATGAGCCTTGACGAAATCCCATATATCGGACAGTATTCAAAAAACACACCGAATATGTATGTGGCGTCGGGCTTTAATAAATGGGGCATAACCTCATCAATGGCAGCTGCCATGATACTTTCAGATATGGTGCAGGATAAAACAAACGACTTTGCCGAGGTATTTTCGCCCCAAAGAAGTATGCTAAAGCCGCAACTTTTTGCAAACGGTTTTGAGGCAACAAAAAATCTGCTTACACCCACTCCAAAACGCTGTCCGCACCTGGGCTGTGCTCTTAAATGGAATAAGGCGGAGCATACCTGGGACTGTCCCTGCCACGGCTCACGCTTTGAAGAAAACGGTACGCTCATCGATAATCCCGCAACAGGTGATGCAAATATTTAACAGTCAAACAATATCATATGTTCATTTTTATCCCAAAAGCCTCAATCTCCGTTGACGACTGCGTAAAAAAGGTATATAATAACTATAAATAATATTTGTCATCGGAGGTAATTAAAATGAAAGTATTAATGATTAACGGAAGTCCTCATTCAGACGGCAACACCGCTATCGCTCTTGCTGAAATGGAAAAGATTTTTGCAAGCGAAGGAATAGACACCGAAATCGTACTGGTCGGACATAAGGACATAAGAGGCTGCATTGGGTGTTATTCCTGCAAAAATTCAGGCAAATGCGTATTTGATGATATCGTAAACGAGATTGCTCCCAAACTTGAAGAATGTGACGGAATGGTTATTGCAAGCCCGGTTTACTATGCTTCTGCAAACGGCACCTTGATTTCATTTTTAGACCGCCTGTTTTACAGCACAGGCTTCGATAAAACCATGAAGGTCGGTGCAAGCGTTGCCGTAGCAAGACGCGGCGGCTGCTCCGCAACCTTTGACGAGCTTAATAAATATTTTACCATCAGCGGTATGCCTGTTGCGTCCAGCCAATACTGGAACAGCGTTCACGGCAGAAACGCGGGCGAGGCTTGTCAGGACGCCGAAGGTATGCAGACCATGCGTACACTTGCAAGAAATATGGTATTTTTAATGAAAAGCATTGCTCTCGGCAAGAAAGAATACGGCGTGCCGGAAAAAGAGCCTGCAACACCTACTAACTTTATACGATAATTTAACAATAATATAGACAGAAGTCAAAATTCAAACACATCTGCTTTCATCAGATGTGTTTTTACTTTGCCGTTTCATAAAAAATTAAATATTCTGACCTTATATTCCCCTTATGCCGCCTTTTAAATTATCTTCTCAAGACGTTATTTTTATCAAATCTATTTAACCAATTCCGCCCTCACATTAATCATAATCCGCAGTATCATGGCATATAAATTTAACAACGATGATTATGGGGGAGAAAAATGAAGGATTATATCGAAGAGCGGGTTTTGGAACTCGCACACTACATTCTGGAAAATGAATCCACTGTCAGAAAAGCCGCTAAAAGGTTTAATATATCTAAATCGACTGTACATAAAGACATCACCGAAAGGCTGCAGGACGTAAATCCTGTATTGGCGGCACAAGTACACAGTGTACTCGACAAAAACAAGGCAGAACGCCACATCAGAGGAGGCATGGCTACAAAAGAAAAATATCTGCGTCTTGCACGCACTACATGACCTGAATATTTAAACACAAAGCGGTGTAGTTCCTACACCGCTTTGTTCAGACTGTCGAAAATTTCAGTCCCCTTTTTTGAGCATCAGTCCAAATCCGTTTTAATTCCCTCACAGCTTTATCATATGAAGTCCCTTATCAGCCTTTATCTCTTTCCCATTTACGTTTACGATAACAGGTCTGTCGGCGTTTATGTGGATATACTCGCACTCCTCAAACAACGATACCTTGATAATATCGCCGCTTTTTAAAGCAGCACAGTTATAACCCTTAACCTCATCTCTCACTATCAAAAACGCTTTTTTGAGCAGGGTTTCCTCAAGACATTTAAAATGCTCATGAACGTCATTGTCGCAGGCACCGCCCTGATTATCAACATCTACCGAATAATCCTCGTAAATAAGCGGACAAAGCTGATAGCCGCCCATCATCTTCTGTTCTCCTGCTCTGTACCAGCCTGAAACAAGGTCAACATATTCCTCGCCTAAGACCTTTTCCACATACCTGCCTCTGTATGCAGGCTCAATGTCCTTCGGAACGCTCTCATATCCGTCCTCAAGCGGTTCATTAAGGTCAGGAATCATGACCTTAACCTTATTATACGGGTCCTTTATAAACGCCCAGTGCAAATTTTCATCTTCGTCCACCATCTGTAGGCACGCTCCCATTGTGTCAATCGTGTCTTTAAGATATTCCTCCTTGCCGGTAAGGAGATATAGGTAATATGTAGCATAATTTTTCCATGAAGTCCAGCCATGAGGAGTATTCATCATATTTCCTCTTATCATCACATCGTACTGTGCCTCCCAGAACCTTAAGGTTGCACCTTTTGTTCTGCAGTCCGGAGTTTCAAGCTCCTCAAGGCACTTGTGAACCGACATAAGATGCTCGGCTGCCTCAATATACGGAGCTCTTTCACTTTCAGGAAGCGTAAGTGCAAAATATCCAAGCTGCAGTGCCGAGCAGGTAATCATGCCGTCCTCCAGCGTATGCTCACCCTCGGTGCCTATTCTCTCGCCAAGCTTTAAAAGGTCGTCTGCTGCCGCTTTTACGGAGTTATAATGCCGCTCATATCTTTCCTTATATTTTATGTCCCTATTTGCCAGTTCCTTCTCGCACAAAGCCAGTTCAAGAACACTTTTTGCAATATAAATTACCGAAGTATAATGCTCGTCACGGTTTCTGTACGCACCGTCCTCGGTTTGCCGTGCCAAAAGGTCCTCCGCCATGTTATTTGCATAGTCAAGATAAATTTCGCAGCCCTCAGGGTCAGCCTCATAGATATCCGTAAGCAGACCTATAAGGCAAGCCGTATTCTGAATCCTGTTCGGAATAACAATAGCCTCGCCCTTTTCAAAATCATACATAAACGGCATTATCTCGTCAAAATTTGCCTTTGCCAAGCTGTCAAGCTTTTTATTCGGATAGTGCTTTTTTGCAAGAGCGGCAGAAAAATGCCCGTACCAGCTTTCGGTATGCGTGGTAGCCTTCTGCGGCTTGTATACCGCATTTTTTCGTGCAGCTCTTAAATACCAACCGTAGTCATGGCGGCAGTAAAGCTTTGCCTCGCTTATTTTGCCGCTTGCAGTTGTAACCTCCGCCGTATATACGCCGTATTCACAAGGCACAAAGCTCTCACCGCTGCTTATTTTGCCGCTCGGACTTTTTACCTTAACGGTATAATTCTCCCTGCTGAATACCGACAGTCTTGCCGTCTCTCCCTTTGCCAAGGTATACGCCTCAAATTCAAGCATCGGCAGTCCAAACCTTTGCGAAACCATTTTTTTAAAGTCCTTTACGTCGTCAAATGGCGTTATACTCACAGTCCAGCTTTTTTCCTCTCCCGCTTTTATCCCCCTCAAATTATCCGGGTGACGCTCCGGCAGCCTATCATTTACCGTCAGCAGAAGATTTCCCGTAAAAATTCTGTGACCGAAATGACATTCAAGGTCGTTATCACAGCCAATGGTGTTATAGTCAAGCTCCCATGCCGCAACAGGCGAATCGCAGGTTACGGCAACAGCATTTTCAAGCGGGGACATAAAATATCCCGTAAAATGAGTTTTTTCGCACCTTAAAAAGCTCGGAAAAAATTTATCGTTCCACTGCGGATATTCCACCATATAGGAGTTGATTCCGAGCTTTAAGCCTATCGCCTCGGGAGCAAAATCACTTTCCGCATTATTCTTTATCACAGCCTTTAAAGTGAGCGTGTCGTCCGAAATTATATGCTCTAAAGAAAAACGCACTCCGCCAATCTCTGCGGTGTATATTCCGTCCGTTTGTTCAAGAATTACCGGCTTTTGCTTTCTATTCTCTTTATAGTAAAAGGAAGGTCCTAAATTCTCATAAAATGGAACTCTTATACCGTTTGCTTCTATTTCAGATATAGCTCCGCATGCTTTGTCAGAATATACAACTCTCATTACCACACCTCATAAACAGTTAAATTTTTCAAGATTATATCACGCCCCTATGACAATGTCAATATCTTTATCGGCTAAAAATGAAAAGTCCCCAAGCTTTTTTCAAGACCTTGGGGATAGTAAATACAACAATCTACTGCTGCAGGCTGTAGCCCTTAATATTCTTTTTCCATCTGCCGGACAGGTACATCGCCACAGCAAAAACTGCCTCAACTGCCCACGAAATAACCCAGCCTATAAATACGCCCGACATCGCGAATTTTTCCACAAACAAAGCGGTAAAAATCAGTCTTGACACAGCACCTATAGCCGTTGATGTAAACAGCAGCTTCATAGACGCAGTACCGCGGAAAAATGCGTGAAACAGATTGTTTATTACATTTATGTAAATAAATGGCAGGTATATTCTTGAAAAAATCAGCGAGTATTCAAGAGCCTCCGCACCGCCGTTTTTCGGGAAGAAAAGCTTACACACCGGCTCAGCAAAAAATACGCACCCAAGAAGCATCGGTGACAAAAGCACCACGCCCTGAATAAACCCTACCTTCACACCCTTTTTGAGATTTTTAAATCTTCTTGCACCGACAGACTGTGCAGTATAGTTGCTCACTGATTTTGCCGAGTTTTGGTAAACTCCGGCATTTAAGTCATACACCTTTTGCACTACAACGTAGCTTGCAGTGGCAGCACTTCCTATTGCATTCACCATCGGAGCGATGAGCAGGGTAGCAAAATACATAACCATCTGCTGGAGCATAGTCGGAACGCTGTAGGGAAAGGATTCCTTAAATACCTTTATGTCAAAGGAGACTCTGTGTTTCTCCACTCCCAACTCGGCAAAGCACTTTTTAATCTTTATGCCGTAGCAGATGCTCACAATGACCGACGCTGCTATAGATGAAATGGCTATCCCGAAAACTCCCCACTCAAGGACTGTTACGGTAAAAACATTCCCGATAATAGTGGTTACTGCGGAAATTGCCGACATTACGAAAGGAAAGGTACTAAGTCCTATCGCCTGCATCACAAACACGCAGCTTGTATTCACCGTTGCAAGGCACAAGCCGCAGAAAATCGTAGTCATATAAACAGCCGCCTGACTTCTTATTGATTCATCAACCTTCAAAAAATCAAGAATTTGATTGCGAAACAATATCACAACCGCCGAAACAAATATTGTGACCGAAAATATTGCCGCGATGTTATTGCAAACAACCTTTTTAAGCTCCTTGTTATCACCTGCACCGAAAAGCTTTGCCACATATATGGAATAACCCGCACTGTAGCCCCAAAAAATCGAGGATATAAAGGTCACAAGCGAGGAGCATGAGCCAACCGCCGAAAGTCCGTCATTTCCGAGAAATTTTCCTGCGATAATAGTGTTTATTATCGTATACCCCTGCGACAGAAGCCCCGACAGCACTATCGGTATCGCAAATAAAATAAAGTTTTTGTAAAGATTTCCTTCAGTCAGCTTTTTCATCGTGTTATCCTCCGCAGGGTTTATATTTTGCCCTTGACTTTTTTTGACAATCAAGTATAATTATTATATAATCTTTCTCAACATTTTTCAATACAGTCAAAAATATTGAAGATTTCTCAACTTTTATCAAAAGAGGTGTCACAGAATGCATCAAAAAGAGCGTATAAAGCTTATAGAGGACATATTAAAAAAGAACGGATTTGTGACGGTGAAATTTCTGACCGAGGAGCTGCATTACAGCACCGCAACCATAAACCGCGACCTGAACGTTATGCAGAAGCAAAAGCTTATAAAACGCAGCTACGGCGGTGCGGAGCCGGTTAAATCCAAAGCAGTTCCATTCATCTTCCGCTACAACAAAATGCGACCGGCAAAAAACAAAATAGCAAAAAAGGCAGCAGAGCTTATTTGCGACGGTGATATCGTTTTTATTGATGCGTCAACCACCTCCCAGTACATAGGCAAATATATTACGGACAGAAAAAATTTAAGAGTTATAACCAACAATCTCTCGCTTGCGGCATTCCTGAGCGAATATAATATAGAGGTCATCTGCCTCGGTGGAAAAATATCCGACCCTCCATCGGTTATTTGCAGTGCCGAAACCGCCGAATATGCACAGCGGTATCACGCGGACAAGATGTTCTTTTCTGCAGCCGTGGTTACAAGCGACGGGAAAATATCGGGCGGCGGAATTTATTCTCTCATTATAAACATGATGATAGATAATTCCTCCGAGAGCTATTTTCTTATCGACCACGAAAAGGTCGACCGCCCCTGCGGCGAGTATCGCGGCACTCTTTCAGATGTATCCGGAGTGATAAGTGATTTCGGATTTTCCGATGAGGTAAAAAATAAGTATAAAACCGTTAATTTTATAGAAGTTTAAGATAAAAAAGCTTCTGATAGAAGCCCCGCCTGCGGGCGTAGGATTTTGGTAGCAATTTTGTTATTCCGTCATTGCTAAACGCAGGTTTCCTGCATAATAAAAACACCATCCCGTATCGGGATAGTGTTTTTATCTTAGCTCATATTTTATTTATTGTTCCTTTGCCATTTTCGATAGAGATACAGTACAGCTCGCCCTTAAACATCAGCTTAAAGCTCAGCTTTTTCCACTTCTTCGGCAAATTCGGATTACACACAAGCTCGCCGTCTGCAATATCAATTCCTGCAAAGCCCTTGACTGCAACAATCCACGCACCGCCCTCTGATGCCGGGTGCGTTCCTCCGATATAGATTCCGCCTGCCCATTCCTTACCGCCCGGATTCATGTCGGCAGACGCCGACTTCATAAACAGCGGATATGCCGCGTCGGGATTTCCAATGTGGCAGGAAAGCAGCGAGTACATACATGCCGAAA
Source organism: Clostridia bacterium (assembly GCA_017621875.1). Lineage (GTDB taxonomy): Bacteria > Bacillota > Clostridia > UBA1381 > UBA1381 > UBA1738. Next base: position 55,325 of record JAGASE010000003.1, on the reverse strand, counting down.
GAGATGAGCCATGCTCAGTTCTCGGCTCGTAATACTCCCAGTTTTTACGCATAATCTCTGCGTTATAATCATTTTTAAACATACTGAGCATAGCCACAACGTCCGCCTGCTTCAAAACCTGCGTATCCGCTGCAACGCCGTATGCACCGCCCCAGTATTCCTTTGGATCTAAAAGCCGTGAACGCACCTCGTCTACGCTTACGTCCTCAAGCTTAAAATATCCGTCAAACTGCTCTATAAGACCTGTATCCTCGCTCGGCTGCGGTATATACATATTTTCATAGGAATCCTTAAAGACATCAAGCAGCTTTTCGAGGTCGTATCTTTTATTCAGCTCATCGTAGCTGTCATTATCCAGTGCCTTAATCATGTCATATGCGGTTTTAAAGACAAACTGTGCCATTTTGTTGGTATAGGCATTATTGCTGACACGCTCATGGTACTCGTCCGGTCCGACAACGTCGCGGATTTCATATTGACTTCCGTCCGCCTTTTTAATAAGCAGCGAGCGGTACATTCTTGCACATTCTATAATTACCTCTAATGCTCCCTCTGATAAAATGCCCGTATCACCCGTCGCATTTATGTATTTCATAATTCCATACACAACAGCCGCCGAAACGTGATACTGTTTATCGCGGAAATAGGTACGCATAGGACGCTTTGTGAATACGTCTACCACGTTATAATCCGAGCATGCCTCAAAACCGCCCTCCTGGCTTTCCCATGCATAATATGCACCGTCAAGTCCATATTCCGCCGCCTTTGTTTTTGCACCGCAAAGGGTGTCAATTCTGTACTGCAAAAGCGTTTTGGCAACTGCAGGCTCGGTGTGAATGTAATAATCTATCATAAACATTTCGGTGTCCCAGAACACCGCACCCTTATAAACCTGTCCCGACAGACCGCGTGCCGGAATGGAAATTCCCGACAAGCCTCTGGGGGCAATACAATTCAAATGATAAATCGAATAATTGAGTGCAAGCATCGCCTCATCATCGCCGTCGATTTCAACCTCGGAAACGTCCCATATTCTCTCCCAAGCAGCGATATGCTCTCTTTTTAAATCAGCATAATTCAATTCGTCTGCCGCATCGGTACATGGCTTTTCATCGCAGGAGGCGTAAATAAGTGCTGTTTTTTCAAAGCAATACTCGGTATTTGCTTTTGCTGTAAAGGTGATTGTTTTTAACACCTGCTTTTCGCCACATCTGACATTGATTTCTCCGTCAAATCGGTAGCTTACGCACTCCTGTGCAGTTACAATGATTCCTTTTTCGCCTGTTGTTCCCGAAACCGCTTCTATATCGCCGCGGCTCGCAGTATCAATCTTTACAAAGTGAGGTCCGTTTATATCCCATACGTCGCCGTCAATTCCTGTTGTGATTTCCGCAGTGCAATCAAAATCCGTTTTAAGCGTATACCGCATACCAACGGCGTTTCGGCGTGCCATGTCTGCAAAGCGTTCGCAGGTTACGCATACTTCTCCGCCCTCGGTCTGCCATGTTGTGCAGCGTGTGTGAATACCCTTTGCGATATCAAGCTCCTGCTTGTGCGAAATCGGCTCTGCATCAGGCAGGGCAAGCTTTTTTCCGTTGATTTTTACATATGTAGAAAGCGGATTTGGTGCATTCACCGATTCACGCCATGCATCTCCGACCTTATCGTAAATTCCTGCCATATTCACCGCAGGCATATGCTCCTTTGTGTACTCCTCCATTGTGCCGCGGATACCAAAATATCCGTTGCCTATCAGAAATTTATTTCCGCAGTGCGGAATATTTTCTGCCGTAAATTTATCTGCTGTTATTGTAAAAGCTCTCATTTCAATGTCCTTTCCGTCCCATTTCTTTCCTATTCATATATTATATTTCATTTTACCGCTAAAGTCAACAGTTTTATCTCCTTCCCGTAGACTTTATACAAAAAGAAAAAGCCCGAAAATTCGGACTTTTTCAATTATAGCTTTATTTGATTATTTTGCAAGCTCAACCAGCTTATCATATTTAGCCTTTGCATCAGCCTGAGCCTTTTCAAACAGAGCCTTTGCTCTTTCAGGGTTAGCACGAACAAGTGAATTGTAACGAACTTCGCCCATGATGAAGTCTTCATAATTACCCTTAGGCTCTTTTGAATCGAGCTGGAACGGATTCTTACCCTCAAGAGCAAGTCTTGGGTCATATCTGAAGAGGTGCCAGTAGCCTGCTTCAACAGCCTTCTTCTCCTCTGTCTGAGCGATACTCATGCCGCCCTTGATACCGTGGTTGATACATGGAGCATAACCGATGATAAGTGACGGACCGTTGTAACTTTCAGCCTCAAGCATAGCCTTTAAGCACTGGTTGTAATCAGCACCCTGAGCAATCTGTGCAACGTAAACGTAGCCATAGCTCATAGCGATTGCAGCCAAATCCTTCTTCTTAACAGCCTTACCTGCTGCTGCAAACTGAGCGATTGCACCTGTAGGTGTAGCCTTTGAAGACTGACCGCCTGTATTTGAGTAAACTTCGGTATCGAATACCATTACGTTTACGTCTTCGCCTGATGCAAGAACGTGGTCAAGACCACCGAAGCCGATATCGTATGCCCAACCGTCTCCACCGAAGATCCATACAGATTTCTTATTCAAGAAGTCCTTATCAGCAAGAACGTCCTTAGCTTCCTGTGAATTTAAGTTAGCGATAGCCTTTAACAGCTCATCTGTAGCAACACGGTTTGCTGTGCCGCAATCCTTTGTTTCGATGAACTTGTCAACTGCAGACTTAACTGATGGCTCATCTTCTGCAAGCTTTTCAAGCTTTTCAATATTCTTTTCGCGGATAGCCTTCTGACCTAAGAACATACCGTAGCCGTATTCAGCATTATCCTCAAAGAGTGAGTTAGCCCATGCAGGACCTCTGCCGCATTCGTCGGTTGTGTAAGGTGTTGAAGGAGCTGAGCCGCCCCAGATTGATGAACAGCCTGTTGCGTTTGCGATATACATTCTGTCACCGAACAGCTGTGTTATCAGCTTAGCGTAAGGTGTTTCGCCACAGCCTGCACAAGCACCGGAGAACTCAAGGTAAGGAGTTCTGAACTGTGAGCCCTTAACTGTTGTGAGCGGGAACTTTTCAAGCACTGATGGCTTTGTAGCAAGCTTAATGCCGTAGTCGAAGCCCTTCTGCTCGTTAAGATTCATGTCAAGCGGTGACATAGACAGAGCCTTTGTACCCTTAACCTCAGGACATACGTTTACACATGAGCCACAGCCTGTACAGTCAAGAACAGAGATAGCCATACCGTAGTAATAGCCGTCAAGCTGCTTCATCTTAACGTACTTGATGCCCTCAGGAGCATTGTTCATTTCTTCCTCTGTAAGAACTACAGGACGGATACAAGCGTGTGGACATACATATGAACAAAGTCCGCACTGCAGACATACGTCGCCGTTCCAAGTAGGAACATCTATAGCGATACCTCTCTTCTCATATGCTGATGAGCCGAGCGGAACCTCGCCGTTTGCATAAGGAACAAATGTTGATACAGGCAGTTGCATGCCGCGGAAGCCGTTAACCGGAACAAGCACGTTATTTACGTAATCAACCAACTTGCCTTCGCCTTCATGCTTAACTGACAAATCCTCGTCCTTTGCGTCCTTCCATGAAGCAGGAACCTCAACCTTAACGATAGCTTCTGCACCTGCGTCAATAGCGTCATGGTTCATCTTAACGATAGCGTCACCCTTCTTTGAGTAAGAAGCTGTAGCCGCTTCCTTCATGTAGCGGATAGCGTCCTCTGCAGGGATAATGTCTGCAAGCTTGAAGAATGCTGACTGAAGAACCGTATTAATTCTGTTGCCAAGACCGATTTCCTTACCAATCTTAACACCATCGATTGTATAGAACTGAATGTTGTTTTCAGCGATATATCTCTTAACCTGACCCGGAAGATGTGTTTCCAGTTCTGCTGCATCCCATGAGCAGTTTAACAGGAATACTCCGCCCGGCTTTACATCCTGAACCATATCATACTGTCTGATATAAGAAGCCTTGTGACAAGCTACGAAATCAGCCTTGTTGATAAGGTAGGTAGATGTGATTTTAGCGTTACCGAAACGAAGGTGAGAAACTGTAAGACCGCCTGACTTCTTTGAGTCATAATCAAAGTAAGCCTGAACGTTCATGTCGGTGTGGTCACCGATAATCTTAACTGAGTTCTTGTTAGCACCAACAGTACCGTCTGCACCCAGTCCCCAGAACTTACAGCTCTTGATGCCCTCAGGAGTTGTGTTCGGATTTTCTTTAATTTCAAGTGACAGATTTGTAACATCATCGCAGATACCGATTGTGAATTGCTTCTTCTCGGTGTTTCTGAATGCTGCGATAATCTGTGCAGGAGTTGTATCCTTTGAACCCAGACCGTAACGACCCGCAAAAACAGGAACGTTAGCAAACTGTGTGCCGCCGAGGGCTGCAACAACGTCAAGGTAAAGCGGCTCGCCTACTGAACCTGATTCCTTTGTTCTGTCAAGAACAACAATTCTCTTAACTGATGCAGGAATAGATTCAACAAAGTGCTTTACAGAGAAAGGTCTGTAAAGACGAACCTTAATCATACCAACCTTTTCACCGTTTGCGTTCATATAGTCAACAGTCTCTGAAATTGTGTCGTTTACAGAGCCCATTGCGATGATAACTGTTTCAGCATCGCTTGCACCATAGTAGTTGAACAGCTTATAATCTGTACCGATTTTAGCGTTAACCTTGTCCATATACTGCTGTGTAAGCTCCGGAATAGCCTCATAATACTTGTTTGAAGCTTCCTTTGCCTGGAAGAATATATCAGGATTCTGTGCAGTACCTCTCTGAACAGGGTGAGCAGGATTCAATGCATTCTGTCTGAACTCATTGATAGCGTCCCAGTCAACCATTTCTGCAAGATCAGCATAATCCCAGCAAGCAACCTTCTGATACTCGTGGCTTGTTCTGAAGCCGTCGAAGAAGTGAAGGAACGGAACCTTACCCTTAATTGTTGTAAGGTGAGCAACGGCACCTAAGTCCATAGCCTCCTGCGGGTTTGTTGATGCGAGCATAGCAAAGCCTGTCTGACGGCAAGCCATAACGTCCTGATGATCGCCGAAAATTGAAAGTGCGTGTGATGCAAGAGCTCTTGCAGATACGTTAAATACGCAAGGCAGAAGCTCACCTGCAATTTTGTACATATTAGGTATCATCAAAAGAAGTCCCTGTGATGCCGTGTAGGTTGTGGTGAGTGCACCTGCTGCAAGTGAGCCGTGAACTGTACCCGAAGCACCTGCTTCTGACTGCATTTCGGTTACCTGCACGGTTCTGCCGAAGATGTTCTTCTGTCCGGCAGTAGCCCATTTGTCAGTAACCTCTGCCATGTTTGATGACGGGGTGATAGGATAGATAGCAGCCACGTCCGTAAACGCATAAGAAGCATATGCGGCAGCGGTGTTACCATCCATGGTTTTCATTTTTCTTCCCATGAAAATTTTCCTCCTTTTTATTGGTTCGGATTTATAAAATCCTGTTTTTGCAAGAATTAATTAATAAAATCCATACATAATATATAATAGCACTTTTCTGCTCTAAAATCAATAATTATTTGTGATAAATTTGTAATATTTCGTATTTTTATGCATTATGTTAAAAAAATAACTGATAAGAAAAGTATAAGTGTTGCAAAAGTTGAAAATACTAACAGCAAATAAACAAAAAAGGAGAAAGTTTATGAGCAATAAAAATAACGAAGGCGGCGTTTTCGGCGTCCTTCAAAGAGTCGGACGGAGCTTCATGTTTCCGATAGCTCTTTTGCCGGTGGCGGGATTGCTTTTGGGAATAGGCTCGTCCTTTTCAAATCAGACTACAGTTGCAAAATACGGCCTTGAATGGCTGCTTGGCGAAGGTACATTTTTATTCGGACTTCTTACCATATTTTCCAAGGTGGGCGGTGTTATTTTCGACAATCTGCCGCTTATATTCGCAATGGGAGTTGCCCTCGGTATGGCAAAGAAGGAGAAGGAGATTGCAACGCTTTCCGCTGCAATAGCATTCCTTGTAATGAATATTACCATTTCCTCGCTGCTGGCAATTACCGGCAGTGCGGACAGTCTGGCAGACGGTGCTGTGGCAAGTGTTTTGGGCATCGAAACGCTGCAGATGGGCGTATTCGGCGGTATTATAGTCGGACTGGGTGTTGCGGCTCTTCATAACAGATTTTACAAGATAGAGCTTCCGCAGATGCTGTCCTTCTTCGGCGGTACGAGATTTATTCCGATTATTTCAACTCTTGTGTATACTTTAGTCGGAATAATAATGTACTATTTATGGCCGATTATCCAAAGCGGAATCTACGCCCTCGGTAACCTTGTAACCAGTGCAGGCTACTTCGGTACGCTGATTTACGGTTATATCGAAAGAGCATTGATTCCTTTCGGACTTCATCACGTGTTCTATCTGCCCTTCTGGCAGACGGGACTCGGAGGCACAAAAATTATCGACGGAGCAACAATTACAGGTGCCCAAAACATCTTTTTTGCCGAGCTTGCGTCTCCGTCAACCACAAGATTCAGCGTAGACGCAGCAAGATTTATGACGGGTAAATTCCCGTTTATGATGTTCGGTCTGCCCGGAGCTGCACTTGCCATGTATCAATGTGCCAAGCCCGAAAAACGGAAGGTGGTAGGCTCGCTGCTCTTTTCTGCCGCACTTACAAGCTTTTTAACAGGTATTACCGAACCGCTTGAATTTACCTTCCTGTTCGTTGCACCGGTGCTTTATTACGGTATACACTGCGTTCTTGCCGGTCTGTCATTTATGCTCATGCATATTTTGGGCGTGGCAATCGGAATGACCTTCTCGGGCGGATTTATTGATTTTCTGCTGTTTGGTATCATGCAGGGACAGGCAAAAACGCACTGGCTGTATGCAATTCCCGTAGGTGTAATCTATTTCTTCATCTACTACTTCCTGTTCAAATTTGTAATCAGAAAATTCAATCTGAAAACACCGGGACGCGAGGACGAAGGCGAGGAAACAAAGCTTTATACCAAAAAGGATTATAAGGAAAAACAGGCAGGCGGCGACTATGAGCGTGCAAAGATGATTTTGGACGGACTTGGCGGTAAGGACAACATTGCCGACCTCGACTGCTGTGCAACACGTCTGAGAGTTACCGTAAAGGATTCATCAAAGGTGACCGACGCCACCTTAAAGCGAAGCGGTGCTTCGGGCGTTATCAAAAAAGGCAACGGCGTTCAGGTTATCTATGGTCCTAAGGTTACGGTTATAAAATCACAGATAGAGGATATATTATAAAAGACTTCTGCAAAAAACTCCGTCAAAAAGTGTGAGAATCAGAAGGCTGTATAAACAAATAAATCAAGAACTTCGGCAGGGCTTTTCCTGCCGAAGCTCTTCCCTATTATATGTCCCTAAGACAGTACATATTTCAAAATAAAAGGGGACTTGTGCAATGAATAAAGTAGAAATCTGCGGAGTAAACACATCTAAACTGCCGGTACTTTCCCGTCAGCGTAAGGAAGAGCTTTTTATTAAAATAAAGCAGGGCGACGAAAAGGCAAGAGAAGAATTTATCCACGGAAATCTAAGGCTTGTTTTAAGCGTTATTCAGCGGTTTTCCAACCGAGGCGAAAATGCCGATGACCTGTTTCAGGTCGGCTGTGTCGGACTGATTAAAGCGATTGATAATTTTGACCTTTCTCAAAACGTACAGTTTTCCACATATGCCGTACCGATGATTATAGGTGAAATAAGACGATATTTAAGAGATAACAACTCAATACGTGTAAGCCGTTCCTTAAAGGATATTGCGTATAAGGCACTTTACGCAAAGGAAAGCCTTATGAACAAAAATTCAAAGGAGCCGACCATTGCCGAAATTGCAAAAAAGCTTGATATTCCAAAGGAGGACGTTGTTTTTGCACTTGATGCAATTGCTGATCCGGTAAGCCTTTTCGAGCCGGTTTATCACGATGGCGGAGAGGCAATTTATGTTATGGACCAGGTGAAGGATTCCAAAAATACCGACGAAAACTGGCTCCGGAACATCGCCATTTCCGAGGCAATGAAGCATTTGGGCGAACGCGAAAAGCACATTCTCGACCTCCGCTTTTTTCAGGGCAAAACTCAAATGGAGGTTGCAGACGAAATAGGCATATCCCAAGCCCAGGTTTCACGGCTTGAGAAAAGTGCGTTAAAGCACATGCGAAAATATGTATAAAGGGACATAAAAATAACAACACCGCAGCGTGGCATAGATTATTGCCAAAGCTGCGGCATTTATATGTCCCTTTTTATTTAAAAAGATTCATTATTTCCTCTTTTGAAAGACTTGAAAGCATAGAGGAATTTTTTTGTATCAAATCATCTGCAAGATTTTGTTTTTTTGCCTGAAGCTTTATAATTTGCTCCTCAATAGTACCCTTTGCGGCAAGCTTTATAACATGCACCGCCTTCGTCTGACCTATTCTGTACGCACGGTCGGACGCCTGATTTACCGCCGCAGGATTCCACCACGGGTCATAATGGATAACCATATCCGCTCCGATAAGATTAAGTCCCGTTCCGCCTGCCTTTAAGGAAATCAAAAACACACTGCGTTCGCCGCCGTTAAACCTGTCCGCAAGCTCTGTGCGAAGGGGTGCAGGCGTGCTGCCGTCAAGGTAAAAAGCGTCAATTCCCAACGCAGCGAGCCGCTCCCGAATTATTGAGAGCATGGAGGTAAACTGTGAAAAAATAAGTATTCTGTGTCCCGCATCAATACCATTTCTCACTAAATCCTCCAAAAGCTGCAGCTTTCCGCTGTCCTTGTCATACTCCTCATCAATCAGCTTAGGGTGACAGCAGATTTGTCGCAGTCGCATAAGCAGTGACAAAATCCGTATATTATCGCCGTACTCCACCAGCTCACGTGCCTCACGTCTTGCTGCGGCAAGATACGCTGAATATATCTTCTTCTGCGAGGAATCAAGCTCGGCGAAGAAGGTATTTTCGATTTTATCGGGAAGCTCGGACAGCACCTCATATTTCATTCTCCGAAGAATGAACGGTCTTATTTTACTCCGAAGCGATTCTCTTGCCGATTCGTCATCATGCGAAATCGGCTTTTCATACCTGTCCGAAAACTGCTGACGCGAAAGAAGATAACCCGGCATAACAAAATCAAAAATCGACCACAGCTCTCCGAGTGAATTTTCAATCGGCGTACCGCTTAGGGCAAAGCATTTTTCGGCATGGATTTTTTTAACCGCCTTTGCACTTAAGGTTTTCGGATTTTTTATATGCTGTGCCTCGTCTATAAAGCAGTAGGAAAATGTATGCTCGCCATATTCGTAAATGTCACGCCGTAAAAGCGGATAAGACGTTATTATAAAATCATATCCCGAAACATCGGCAAGCTCTCTTGTGCGTTCCTCTTTTGTTCCGTCAATAATTTTTGCACGTGCCTTGGGTGCGAATTTTTTTATTTCGGAGAGCCAGTTATACGTTAACGCACTGGGCGTTACAACAAGTGCCGGCTTTTCGGGCTTTTCGCTCATAACAAACGCAATAACCTCAATCGTTTTTCCCAAGCCCATATCGTCCGCAAGTATTCCGCCAAAGCCAAGCTCGGAAAGCTGCTTCATCCAGTGAACGCCCGTTTTCTGATAATCACGCAGTACATTTTCAAGATAATCGGGGATATCGGCACGAAGGCTGCGTATTTTTTCAATCAGCCCGTCAAATCCCGCGTCCGAGGCTACCAAGCCGCTTTCCGAAAGTCCCGAAAGATATAGTGCATTGTGTTTAGTAAGGAGCTTTTTACCGTCCCTTACATCGCCGTATGAAAAATCAAGATTACTCAGCATTTCAAAAACGGAAAGCTCGTCGGTCATGCTCAAAAACGCACCGTCACGCATACGATAATACCGCTTTTTATGGCGGATTGCGTGCAGGATTCCCATTATTTCGGACGGCGACAAATCACTCTCAAAGCCAACCTCAAGAAGGTCAATTTTTGTGTCGTACGAAACCCTGCCGCTTACCATCGGCGGCACAGAAACCGTCATTTTATCAAAGCTTTCCGAGGTGTGTATGTGTGCCATCTGCGAAAGCCGCTTTATTCCCGATGTCAAAAACTCGTAAAGCTCGTCATTTCCGCTCATATATAAGGTCTGACCGCTTGCCGAAAATTCCTCGAAAAAGGACAGAATATAGCGTTCGGCATTGTAGTCGCGGACAATTATCTTTTCCTGCTCCTCTCCCGGATCGGGCAGTCTTATGCAGATTTTGCCGTAGCTTGCCGTTATTACTGCAGAAATGCCGTCATCAAACCGGTCAAAATATATGTCAAATCCCGGCTTATCATCAACCACCACATTTTCCACACCCTGCAGAACAACTCCGCGGCGGTCTTTTAAAAGCGGTAAAACATTCGCGGCAAATGCGATGGAATTTGTACCTTTGAAATCAATCTGCGTGCGGCTTTCGGTCGCCAGTGCGTTATAAAGCGGCATAAACCAGTTCTGCCACTCGCAGCTTGTGCCATAAAGATCGCCGTCATATAAAAACCAGCTTCCGTCCGGAGTAACGGCAAGTCCGCTCTGAGGTATGGATATATTAATGTTGTCGTCGGTAGCGGTTACGTCAATGAGAATGTCGGGGTCCTCGTCCCTGATTAGCAAGCCCTGCTGCGTCATGCCGTTAATCACAAATTTGCAGTCCGCATTTTTTAAAAGCGGAATAAGACGCTTTGCGGTATACCAGCCGAAATCACAGGCGGTAAGCTTTGGTGTATAAACAGCCAGTGTTTCGGATTTATTCTGATAAGCCTCTGCCAAAATCTTTAGAATATTTTCCTCAAGTCCCGAAAAGGAAAAGCGTGACGTCGAAAAAGCCTTATGCTTTGAAAGCTTGTATTCTCCGCCGGAAAGGAATGCCTCAAGAAAGCTCTCCACCGCGGCAATCGGCGTTTCGGACTCGCCGAGCGTTATCGACACCGAGTAGCTGCACTCCCTTTTGTGATTTGTGTTTATTCTGAAAATGAAGCCTGCATGAAGCGTCTGCTTGTCGTCCCTTAGCAGCTCAAACTCGCGGCACAAATCCTTTGCGACGCGGTCATTATCGTCTGCAAAGTCCTCTCCTGCCTCAAGCTCCTTCTGCCGCATTTTTAATGTCGCCGCAATATGCTTGCAGTTTGCACCCATAGTCTGGTAATACGGACAGGTGCAGAAGGTTTCCGAGATATGCTCTTCATCGTCAAAGCCGATATGCACATTATAAAGCTTGTCGCTGTCAACCGATGCGACAATGCTGTTTTTATCACGCACGCGGATATGCACGCGTCCCTCCTTAAAATAGTCCACGCCGGACCTGTATATGCCGGGAGAACATATTTTTTTAATATCATTTTCGGAAATTTTCACAAAAACTCACCTCTTTTCCGCTGTATCCTTTTATTATAACATTCAAATATTGTAAATTCAATAGTTTTTGTTGATTTTTTACTCAAGTTGAGTTAAAATGTAAGTATGATATAATAGGAGGAGAATTTGATGAGGTTTGGAACTCTTACAAATGACGTTGCAATAGATTTGGGAACAGACAACACTCGTATTTACTATAAAGGAACTATAATTGACGAGCCTTCGGTGATAGCATACGACACCTACGACGGTACAATCGTGGCACTCGGCAAGGAGGCTGAGGAAATGATGGGCAGATGCCCCGACGCGATAACCGTTGTTAAACCGCTCTCCAAGGGCGTAATAACTGATTTTGACCTTGCCTGCCGTATGATAAACGGATTTTTAAACAAGGTTATCGGCGGCGTTTTAAAGCCGCGTGTTATGATAAGCGTACCATGCGGAATTACCGATGTTGAACGCCGTGCGGTCTGCGATGCGGTAAAGGCATCGGAAATCCGCGACGTATATCTTATCGAGGCACCAATCGCAGGTGCAATCGGAGCAAACTGCGACGTAAGCCTCGCCAGAGGCATGATGCTTGTTGATATCGGCGGCGGAAAGTGCAACATCGCGGCAATTTCGCTCGGTCAGACGGTTATCGGCCGCTCGGTAAAAATCGGCGGCGGAGACTTTACAAACGCTCTTATTGATTACGTTATGGAAAAGCATGATATGCTTATCGGCGAGCAGACTGCGGAAAAAATCAAAAAAGAGGTCGGCTGTGCTTTTCAGCGTGATAACAACGATTCAATTTTAATCGGCGGATACAACACAAAAACACGCAAGCCGGAAAAAATTCTGATATATTCCGAGGAAACACGCGAGGCATTTTCGGGACTTACCGAAAAAATCGCCGCCCAAATCCGTTCGGCACTTGACGAAATGCCTACCGAGCTTTTGGGTGATATAATGGAGGACGGAATCCTCTTAATCGGCGGCGGTGCAATGCTGTACGGGCTTGCAAAAAAGCTTCGTATTGAGCTTGGCGTTAAGGTATTTCTCGCCGAAAATGCAGACCTTTGCGTGGCACGCGGTGCAGGCTCGGTAACAGATAACATGGATAAAATGTCAGAAAACACATATGTTTTCACCAAATGCTGATATGGATTTTTTAAAGGAAAATGAAACGCTTGAGGACCTTCAGGCAGGAGGACTTCGGCTTATTCAGAAAAAAGACGGTTTCCGTTTCGGAGTTGACGCGGTGCTGCTTGCCGACTTTGCAAAAGACGCACGTGCCGCAGAAGCTCTTGATATGTGTACCGGCAGCGGAATTATTCCTATACTCCTGTCGCACAAATCCCACATAAGCCGCATCTGCGGCATCGAAATACAGCAGGAAATTGCTGAAACAGCATGCCGCTCGGTTATTATGAACGGGCTTGAAGACAGGATTTTTATAGAAAACGGCGACCTGAAAAATGCCGCAGCCGTTTACGGAAAACGCAGCTTTGACTTAATCACCTGCAATCCGCCGTATATGCCGGCAGACTGCGGCATAAAAAACGAGCTTGACACAAAAATAATCGCCCGGCATGAAATAATGTGCAGCTTAGAGGACGTGCTTTCGGCAGCGGCACAGCTTTTAAAGCAGCAGGGACACCTGATGCTGGTGCATAAGCCGTCAAGGCTTGTGGATATACTGGCAGGAATGAGAAAATATGACATTGAACCGAAACGAATACGGTTTATACATAAAAAAATCGGGAGCGAGCCGAGTCTGCTGCTTGCAGACGGTGCATACAAGGGCGGAGTTGAGCTTAAAATTTTGCCTCCGCTGTATCTGTATAACGAGGACGGCTCGGAAACCGAGGAATTGAGAAGGATTTACGGACGATGAACGGAACTTTATATTTATGTGCAACACCCATCGGCAACTTGGGCGATGTGTCCTCAAGATGTCTTGAGGTATTTAAAAGCGTTGATTTGATTGCATGTGAGGACACCAGAAGAACGGTGCAGCTTTTAAACTATTTCGGGATTAAAAAGCAGCTCACAAGCTATCACGAGCATAACAAGCATGAAAAAGGCGAATATATAATCGGACTTTTAAAGGAGGGCAAAGACGTCGCGTTGGTATCCGACGCCGGCACTCCGGCAATCTCCGACCCCGGCGAGGATTTGGTTAAGCTCTGTATCGAAAATGGGCTTGCAGTAACCTCAATCCCCGGCTGCGTGGCAGGCATAAACGCGTTGATTGTGTCGGGGCTTCCCACCCGCAGATTTGCGTTTGAGGGCTTTTTATCGGTGAATAAGCGTCACAGACGCGAGCATCTGGAAAGTGTGAAAAATGACACCCACACACTGATTTTTTATGAGGCACCGCACAAGCTGACATATACCTTAAAGGATATGCTGGATATTTTCGGCGACAGGCGGATTGCCCTTTGCCGCGAGCTTACAAAACTCCATGAGGAAATAATACGCACAACGCTTTTGGCGGCACAGGATTTATATACCGAAAAATCGCCCAAGGGCGAATATGTAATAGTTATCGAGGGCGCGTCCGCTCCCGAACCCCGGACCGTCTGGTGGGAGGACATATCTATAACCGAGCATGTGGAAAAATACATTTCGGAGGGCATAGACTCAAAAGAGGCGGTAAAGCTGACCGCAAAGGACAGAGGTCTTGCAAAAAGAGATGTTTATAGTGAATATCACAATATATAATAAAACAAGGACAAAAGAGAAATAATAGAACAGAAAGAAGGTTAGTAATTATGAGAGAAATTTTGAACAAAGTAGGCTTTATAAGCGATATGGACGGTGTTATCTATCACGGCAACAAAATTTTGGACGGCGTTGCAGAATTTGTAAACTGGATGATTGATAACGACAAAAAATTTGTGTTCCTAACAAACAGCCCGGAAAAAACTCCTCATGAGCTGAGCATGAAGCTTCAAAGAATGGGGCTTTCAGTTTCTGCGGAGCATTTTTATACAAGTGCCATGGCAACGGCGGAGTTTTTACATAGCCAGAATCCGGGCTGTACCGCCTATGTTATCGGTGAAGCGGCTCTTACCAAGGCACTTTACGACCAGGGAATTTATATGAACGACGTAAACCCCGACTACGTGGTTGTGGGCGAAACTAGAACATATAACTTTGAAAAGCTTGAGAAGGCTATTGAGCTTGTAAACAAGGGTGCAAAGCTTATCGGCACAAATCCCGACATAACAGGGCCTACCGAACGCGGAGTTATGCCCGCAACCGGCTCGCTGATTGCTCCGATTGAAATCGCAACCGGCAAAAAAGCGTATTTTGTCGGCAAGCCGAATCCGCTCATGCTTCGTCACGGACTTAAAAAGCTGAATTGCCACAGTGACGAAATCGCGTTTATCGGCGACAGAATGGACACCGATATTATAGCAGGAATTGAGTCAAATGTTGATACCGTTTTAGTGCTTACAGGTGTAACAAGCATGGAAAACATAGATAAATTCCCCTACCGCCCCAAATATATTTTGAACGGCGTGGGAGATATAATAAAATAGGAGTGGAATTATGACAGACAAATATGCAATTTTTCTTGATGTTGACGGGACTCTCGCATTCCCCGACAACTTCCCCTTCGGAGGAAAGGTTTCCGCGGAGAATGCACGTGTAATAAAGGCTGTACGCGAGCTTGGGCATTACGTTTTTATCAATACGGGAAGAGCCTACGGTTGGATTCCCAAGCCGGTTTTAAACGGTGCGGAATATGACGGCGTTGTTTCGGGAATAGGAACAAGCATCATCTTCAGAGGTGAAAGTCTTTTTGAGGATTTTGTGGACAGAAAAACTTTAAGACGCGTTTTGGAGGAGGTTCTTCCGGCAGGAAAAACTGTAATGTTCGGCGGAATGGAAAATGTTTTTGTGGCAAATCCCGACGGAGAATGGGATTCGCCGGAATTTATCAAAATAACCGCTGCGGACGATTTTGATAAAAAATATCCCAATGCGAACATTCAAAAGGTTGAAATTTTTGCATCAGAAATAACCGACTCTCAGAGAAAGCTTTTTGAAGATAATTTTTCGGTATATTATCACAGCTTTTACGTTGAGGGCTGGAATCGCGGCAATTCCAAAGCCGGCGGAATGAAAATGGCGGCAGAAAAGCTCGGCGTTAAAATAGAAAACTGTATCGCTGTAGGCGATTCGGTAAATGATATCGACGTTATGACCGCCGCAGGAATCAGTGTAGCAATGGGCAATGCCTCGGACGAGGTAAAGAGCATTGCTACCATCGTCACCGATACCTGCGAAAATGACGGCGTTGCAAAGGCACTGGAAAGATTGATTTTAAATAAGTAATTAACCATTCACCATAGCCAACAACTATCAAAAAAGCACCTAATATGACAGCCTCAATAAAACAGTATAGGTATCGACGGCCTCAAAGGGTTGCAGAGAATAAAAGCTATACAGACGATTTTTCGTCCGCATAGCTTTTTTCGTAATTTTTATTGACAAAATCAAATATTTGGATTATAATATAAACAGATAAAGGGCAAGACCGTAAAGCGGTTAGCCAAGAGATTTAGTTAAAATAACTGCTTCATCTTGACGGGAGGCGCAGTTATTTTTTTATGGTTATTACTAGAAGTAATAGAACTATCATAAAATAAATTATGTATTCGTTTTCCATAAAACCACCCCAATCCCTGCTGAAGTCAGCAGAATAAAAAAGGTGGCTAACCGCCCTCGAACTTGCCCAACATCAAGTTGGATTTCTCCAACAATGGTATTTGAACATAGTTTATAAGAAAAGGCAAGAATTTTAGCAGAAAATGGGTTATATTATTACACTTTTCAAATATGGCATTTATGTCACGCAATAGAGGTTGAAAATGCCATGTTTTAGCGGTTTAAAAGTGTTAAAACGCACAAGGTAATGGTTTTATATTCAACATCTCGAAGATGGGGTTCTATTGCGGGACAAAAACCTAAAAATCAACACTTTTTGAAAAAAGAAATTTAAGTCCGCTTTTGACTTAAATCCCCTTAATTGGCATACTGCAAAAAAGAACAGGTTTGTCAAAGGCGAGCGTAAGCTCGTGCATTTACCCTTGACTTGCCTGTTTCTTTTTGCTATAAAGTATACTATTTTATTTTATTCCAAGAAGCATACCAAGTATTCACTGTATTCTTCAATGCATCATATCCAGCATATTTATCTCCAACTAAATCGCCTAACTCTGCGACCGTAGTTGCTATTTCACAAGCATTCAAGATTGCTTTATATTCATTACCCGGAATAGCTGCATTTGCAACAGAAGAACAGTAGCTTTCTAACATATCAATCGTACAATTTGCTAAACTTGTATATCTTTTAACTGTGTCTATATTAGCATCGATAACAGCATTGTATTTTGAGAGAGCATCAACGCAATATTTGAATGCTGTGTCTGCTTGTTTTATCGTTGTAATATTTTTTGCAGCTTTAAGATATTTATTGTGAGACTCAACCGCACTTTCATAAAAGGCATTTGTTATTGTAAGAGCAACTACTCCTGAAGCTGCACTAGTATCCAAAACTTCCAACATTTTAGTTGGATTTAGTGTAGCAACTGCAATAGTTGAGACACCAAGGGTTTTTTGAATGTTTTTCATTAATTCTGCATCACAAGCAACATCTATTACACTTTCCGCATTTGCTTTTTTTGATGACAAATTAGCCGCTGCATTATGTAACATTGTCAATTTAAATTCAAGTTTCACGCTATCAGGCACATCATTCTTTGATGTGTTAGTTTTTTGAGTGGATTTGTTTCCTTTAATTTTGTTTAAGTCGCTTTCTGTAACATATCCCAATTTATATGCACGTTTACCTGATTTAGCCTCATATATCACAGCTTTATATCCACTAAATTCTTTTTTAGTATCTACTTCCCATACTTTATCTCCTTTTGCTACACAACTACCGCTTGAAGATTTGTGAATAGTAACTTTAGCTTTTGAAGATGAGATATAATTTATAGGTGCAGTTTTATCAAATAATGCATTTCTTTTTATATATCCCGTACGTCTTCCGGATGAGGTCGGGTAATTTACTTGTATATAGTTTTTCTCTATTTTGTATATATAGCATGTATCACCACTTGAAATTGAAGCATTGTACTTTTTTGAAGGACTACTTGTTCCTCGTGTTTTACAGTTTGTGTCTTTGTATACATTTATATTTTGTTGTGCCTTAAATTCAATATATTTACTAGAAGATATTGATGGATAACTCGCAGCAAATACATTTACACTAAAAATGGTTGATAACATTAGAATAAATGTTAAAATCAAAGAAATTTTTCTTTTCATAATATCAAATCCTTTCTACATTAAAAATATATGTTGCACAAATTCCAATTTGAAAAAAAAATTAAAACCTCCTTCACTACTTATTTACAAATTAAAAAATGCACCTACCAGAGTAGACGCATAAAAAAACGCAAACTCCGATAGTCGCCAAACTCCTTTAATAGATAGGTATACTTTTACACATCCTACCAAATGGAAATTGCGTTTTTAACAAAATTCATTGGTAGTTTGTAAAATAGCATAAAAAATATACAGCTATCTCGTATAGAATACCTAAAATAAATTATTAAAGTAATTTGGCATAATTATTATATCACTATTTTGTTTATCAATACATTTTATAAAGGTTCAGTAAAATGACAACAAAAAATTTTTCTGCATTTTTTATCGCTTTTATGTGGGTATTTCGTAAAAAATAATCATTTTATCTTCTTTTCCTTTCCTTGCAGATATTATAGTAAATAGTCATTATGTGAATATTATATTCCAAATATTTATGAATGTCAAGAATATTTTATGACATAATTGAATATAAGGAGTTGTAGATATGAAAAATTTAAAATTAATTCGTGTAACAAAGGATTATACACAGCTTAAAGTACAAATGGAAACAGGAATAAGTCAAAGCGTGCTTTCAAAATATGAACGCGGCGAGCTTATACCTACAGGAGACAATCTTGTGATATTGGCAAAATTTTATAATACAAGCATTGATTTTTTAATGGATTTAACTGATGACAATAAGCCATATCCAAGAAAAAGGTCTTAATTATATGTAATAAAAAATAAGACAGTATAAGGGCATGCTCTTATGTTGTCTTATTTTTCTTTGGAACGATATTAATTATCCCAACACACCATTTCCGATTTCTTTCATATTATATATCAGTACGATTTTTGAAAGGAGTGGAAAAATGTCCGAGATTTTAGTTGTAGTCGGCTCAATTACAAGTGCAACGCGGCTTGCAAAACGTCTTGCCAAATACGGTAATTCAAATGCACGCGTAATAAATACTCCGGCAGCCCTGGGCGGCAGCGGATGCTCCTATTCAGTTCGTGCCCCACGCTCTGATGAGCAGCTTATAAGAAATAATCTTCATGGAATAACCATTAAAAAAATTTATATAGAAGAAACTGACGGGAAGGAGAAATATTACTATGATATATCTTGATAACCCCGCTACAAGCATGCAGAAGCCGTCGGTTGTGTATGACGCGATGTACAGAAACACCGTCAGATACAGCGTAAATGCCGGCAGAGGAGGACATTGGGCAAGCATTGCAGGTGCTGAGGGTATTGCCGAGGCACAGGAGGAGCTTGCCGGGCTTTTTAATATTACAAATCCCGAACGCATAGCCTTTACTCAAAACGCCACCTACGCCCTAAACATGGCAATCGGCGGAATTTTAAAACCCGGCGACCACGCTATTATAACCTCCATGGAGCATAACAGTGTACTGCGTCCGGTTCATCGCATTTGCAGCTATACAATGGTTCAGGCAAACCAAGCGGGAGAAATAAATCCTGCCGATATTGAGCGTGCAATACGCAAAAATACACGGCTTGTGATAACCACTCACGCCTCCAACGTGTGCGGCACAATTATGCCTGTCCGAAAAATCGGAGAAATTTGCAGGAAATACAGCATTCCGTATCTTGTGGACTCGGCACAAACAGCAGGAATAATTCCGATAGACGCCGAGGCAATGAATATATCACTTCTTGCCTTTTCCGGACACAAGGGACTTATGGGGCCCTTAGGCACAGGCGGACTGTACGTACGGGAGGGAATCAAGCTGAATCCTGTAATTGTCGGCGGCACCGGGACGGAATCCAAAAACAAAAATCAGCCCGATTCCATGCCCGATATGCTTCATTCGGGGACTTTAAATACTCCTGCAATTATGACGCTTTCCACAGCAGTAAAGTATATCAGAAATATAGGGATAGAAAACATCGACCGAAAGGAGCGTTTTCTTGCACAGAAGCTCTTTGAAGGGCTTATGAATATTAAAGGAGTAACTGTATACGGTCTTGCCACAGGAAACCGCAACGGCACTGTTGCGTTCAATATAGGAGATATGGATTCTCAGGAGGCGGCGGATATTCTGAATAGAAAATTCGGAATCGCAACACGCGGCGGATATCACTGCTCATATATCGCACACCGGAGCATCGGCAGCGAAAAAAGTGGAGCCGTTCGCATTGGTTTTGGGCTGTTCTCCACCAAGGCAGAGGCAGAAAAGCTTCTTTTTGCGGTGAATAAAATAGCAGCGGACAGTAGATAATATCATCATGGGGCTTTTGCAAAATTTTAATATGAATCGTATCAAGAATATATGCAATAAGCCCCTTTGAAAAGAGCTGAAAAAAAAATCAAAAAAAGTGTTGACAAATGAGGCATATTCTGCTATAATAGACAAGGTCAACTGATTTGGATAAATTCATAATTATATGCGGGTGTAGTTCAATGGCTAGAATTCCAGCCTTCCAAGCTGGCTGTGTGGGTTCGATTCCCATCACCCGCTCCATATTTTTTAATACGCGTCTGTAGCTCAGTCGGATAGAGCAACTGCCTTCTAAGCAGTGGGTCAGGGGTTCGAATCCCTTCAGACGCGCCACTTTTTTGATATGGTGGATATAGTTCAGCTGGTTAGAGCGTCAGTTTGTGGCACTGAATGTCGTGGGTTCGAATCCCACTATCCACCCCACTTTTACAAACATCCTTTTTTATTTTCAGAAATTTCTGTGTAAAAAAGGTTGGATTTTGGGACAAGATTCCAAGATAAATAAAGAGCAGGAGAAGTATCCTGTAAGCCGTAAGCAGCATAAATATGCGGTTTTCGGTTTGTTATTTAGGGATATAGCCAAGCGGTAAGGCACCGGATTTTGATTCCGGCATTTCGTAGGTTCAAATCCTGCTATCCCTGCCAGGGCCATTAGCTCAGTTGGCAGAGCACTTGACTTTTAATCAAGTTGTCCGGAGTTCGAATCTCCGATGGCTCACCAGTAAAAATCGCTTAAAACCAAGGGTTTTGAGCGATTTTTCTTTTTTCGTAAAACCCTTGATTTTTCACTTTCTAACATTTTTCTAACATTTATCCAAGTAAACCATTTAGTGTATCGCCCAATTTGCGCTTGTGCACAAGATTTAAGTGGCCGTAAATGTTCATTGTTGTTTCAATATCTGCATGACCTAACCACTCGGATATTTCTTTCATCTGCCAACCTTTCAGTATAAGCAGGCTTGCACATGAGTGCCTTAAATCATGCCAGCGTATGTGAGGCATGTTATTCTTTTTGAGACATTTTGTAAGCATTTCAGTCGGGTAGCTTGGATAATACATTCTGCCGTCTTCACGCGTAAAGACATATTGGCTTTCAATTTTGATTGTCCGCGAGGACAACCCGCCATAAATCTTTTAAAGGCTTTTGCATATCGCTCGCTTGTTTTGTAGCTTCCGACATTTATATGACGGAATAGTTTGTTAAATTGTACTTCCAAATTTTTATATGTATTATTCATTTTAATCCTTTCTTTCGCACATCGGACATAGTTGTAGTAGGTGTTTTTATATGAGTTACCACTGTATTTCCCTGTATGAAATACCTACAAACCGCACAGATTCGAGCTTTATCTTCATCCAAATCTTACTCGTCTCCATTTATATGAGGTCTTTATTCTTTTATCGGCATATTGCCCGGTTAGTAATATTCCCGCTTATTTGGGTTGGATAAAATCCTGCGGTTACATCCCTACCTGCTAAACTCAAGCGACTATACGTCCGATACTGAAATATGTCATAGCGGTGACATATGTGTAATATTATCCACGTCCGCTAACGTGTTTGAGCTACTGTCCTACCTCTTCGGTTTTTGTAAGTCTACGCATATAAATCCGATGGAAAACTCTGCGTTTATTCCAACCTCTATATATTAATCTTCATCCTTTGTCCGTACATCTTTTATAAGACAGTATAAAAGTGCCGATAGGACTTTCTAATGTTGTTTTCCTTTTTTGGCCCGTTTACCTTTCAAACTAAATCAGGATAAAAAAAGATTGTAGGTATCCTCTTTGATAATTTCTACATTCTGATTTTTCTCTTATTTAATTATCAACCAATCATATATTACTGTGAACCTTTTTCAGAAATATATGATTTATCCTCGTAAAAATGTTGCAAGCATTTTTAAGCTTTAATCCTTTTATATTTGTTTTCTGCCATCGAAAACAAATGTACATTAGCTAAATTACTTCGTAGCTAAATTGACCTGCGGTCAGCTAACGGCGAATTTAATTTAGCTGTTTTGAAAAAACAATTTAGCTATCGAATGGAATGAGATAATTTAGCTTTGCGACTTGTTGCAAAATTTAGCTAAAACATAAATATCTCATGGTTAGCATTTGCCAAATATCCTCGTACTAAGCTTCTTCAAAAAACTATACCATTTAGTATTTCGTTTCTTTGTCACCTTATGAAGATAGTCTTCTTTTATTTTAATAATACAAAGCTTATATTCTCCGCAGCCTTCACATAAGTCTAAATCGGAGATAATATCATTTTCTGTTAAATTTTCATCACTACTTGAAAAAAATTTGTTATAACAGTCCAAACAAAATTCTGCCAAAATTCTCACCCTCCCTTTTAATACTACTTTATACTACTTTATAAGAAAAGTCAATATTTTGTTTTATTTTGTAGTATTATAGTGACAGAGGTGATAAAAATGAGACCGCTAAAGCAAAAGGTTAGTATTACGTTAGATGAAAATGTTATTAACGAAATAAAGGACTTGGCTGAAAATTCCGAACGCTCTTTTTCTCAATATATAAATATGGTTTTAAAAATTCATTTAAAGAAAAAACAAGAAAAGGAATTACCTCAATAAAATAATGTATAAAAAAGCTTTTGATAAAAGCCCCGCCTGCGGGCGTAGGAATAAGGTAGCAGTTTTGTTATTCCGTCATTGCTGTACGCAATTTCCTGCATAATAAAAAAGAACCGGCGAACCGGTTCTTTTAAAATGCTGTAATTAGTTAAGTTCAGCGAAGTACTTAATTGTTCTAACCATCTGGCTTGTGTATGAATTTTCGTTATCATACCAAGAAACAACCTGTACCTCATAGAGGTCATCAGCAACCTTAGATACCATTGTCTGAGTAGCATCGAAGAGTGAGCCGTATCTCATGCCGATAACGTCTGAAGAAACGATCTGATCCTCATTGTAGCCGAAACTTTCAGAAGCGGCTGCCTTCATAGCAGCGTTGATGCCGTCAACAGTAACGTCTGTACCCTTAACAACAGCTGTAAGGATAGTTGTTGAACCTGTAGGAACAGGAACTCTCTGTGCAGAACCGATAAGCTTACCATTCAGCTCAGGAATTACAAGACCGATAGCCTTTGCAGCACCTGTTGAGTTAGGAACGATGTTAGCAGCACCTGCTCTTGCACGACGAAGGTCACCCTTTCTGTGCGGACCGTCAAGAATCATCTGGTCGCCTGTGTAAGCGTGGATTGTTGACATGATACCTGACTGGATAGGAGCGTAATCGTTAAGAGCCTTAGCCATAGGAGCCAAGCAGTTTGTAGTACAGGAAGCTGCTGAAATGATAGTATCATCAGCTGTTAATGTACCTTCGTTTACGCTGTAAACAACTGTTGGGAGGTCATTGCCAGCAGGAGCGGAAATAACAACCTTCTTAGCACCTGCATCGATGTGAGCCTGTGATTTAGCCTTTGAGCAGTAGAAACCTGTACACTCTAAAACAACGTCTACACCCAGTTCGCCCCAAGGAAGATCCTTAGCGTCCTTTTCAGCGTAGATTGTGATTTTTTTACCGTCAACTGTGATTGAGCCTTCGCCTGCTTCAACTGTGTGTAAGCCTTCGCCAAGTCTTCCGCAGTAACCGCCCTGAGCTGTGTCATACTTAAGAAGGTTAGCCAACATTTTTGGATCTGTCAAATCGTTGATAGCAACAATTTCATATCCCTCTGCACCGAACATCTGACGGAATGCCAGACGGCCGATACGTCCAAAACCGTTAATTGCAACTTTAACTGCCATGTTAAAAGTCCTCCAATACATAATATTTTAAACAAGAAAAAACCATTCCTTGCTTATCTTACTATATTTTACACCAAAAATGCAAAATATACAAGCCTATTACGTTATTTTTTTGACGTTTTTTTCATTTTTTGCAAATTTTGCATAAAAATCGGGGTAAATATATTGATAAATTATAAATTTATTATATAGAAAACTGCAAATGGATAAATTGAAGAATGTCATATTGCAAAAATTGTAGAATTGGGGTATAATATTTATCGGGTAAGACCAAAACAAGCGTAAAAGCTGGGCGGTTATGCCATCATCTCTTGCAAAGGGGGTGATAGCTATGGATAATGAATACATAATATCATTTATGATAATTCTGTTACTTTTAGTAATTTCCATAAAAAAATAACGCCCACGGTCAAATGAAGCGTTATTTTTATAAATACATTCTTTTGGCATAACCGTTTGAGGTCTTGCCTTTTGTATTTTTATTATATAGCATATTGGGCGATTTGTCAAGAGTCGGAAATACAAGCAGGCGACAGAAATTGGTCGCACGTTTTACATATCCGATTTTATATCACCTAAATATTTAACCATGTCACAAATCATTTTCTTTTCTGCGTCATTTAGTTTGCTGATGTTTATTGTTTCAACAGAATCCAAGCCCAAAATATAGTCAGAAGTTACGTTGAAAAAATCTGCAAGCATAATAAGAGATTGAGCGGTGGGATAATTTATCCCCATTTCCCATGCATTTATGGTTGCTCTTGTCAAATTCATTTGTTTTGCAAGTGCATTTTGACTAATGTTATTACGTTTTCTAAGCTCTTTTAATCTTTCACTGAGTTTATACATAACTATCACCTTATGTTAACTATAATATACAATTATCGAATTAAAAATATCAATGCTTGTATAAAATTATTGACATACGCTATTATTTGTGTTAAAATGAAGATATATTAAAAAGGAGGCTGTAATATGGCTGAAAAATGTAGCTCTTGCTCGAAGACAGAAAGCGGTTATTATTGCGAATTGGGCGGAAAGTCAATAACCGATGAAATGCACGAAAAATTTTGCAGCAGCTGTAATACGGACGAATGTCCTATCTATCAGTATTATTTGGGAGAATATAATAAAATAGTGAGCAGAATAAAAAACAGGTTGTAATCTTTGGTATTGTCTGCGATGCCACTTCTATAACTCACAGAGGCTGACCCTTCTTCAGCCTCTTTTTTGCTGCAAAATAATAAATTTTTACTAAAAAACCGCAAAAGCTATTCCCAAATCGCAAATTTGTGATATAATAAACTTATATATACTAATAATAAGGAAGAAAAGATTGTGAAAAGACGTTTACCGTTTATTGTTGCTACGGTGATAGCAACATTATTTATATTCAGCAATTCAATGCAGACTGCCGAGATATCCTCGCAAAACAGTGGAGGCATTGCGGACAGAATCCTGTGGATTTTCGGGCTGCTCGGACAAGCCCCGGATAGGGAGCTTGTAATACTGATAGTGCGTAAAACGGCACATATTGCCGAATTTACACTTCATGGGATTCTCCTTGCGAACTGCTTTGAAATGCCGTATAACCGCCGAATAATTTACATACTGTTTTTCGGACTGCTTACTGCGTGCATTGACGAGTATATCCAGCTTTTCTCGTATGGGCGGGCAGGCATGATACAGGACGTGTTTATAGATTTTATCGGAACTATAGTCGGAACGGCTGTTGCGGGAGTTTCGTACAAATTCAGGAGAAAATAAAATCGCTATTTTAGGGAGGTCGAAGAGCGATGGAAGCCTTGACAAATCTTATTTGGATATCGTATCTGCTTAATATTATCATAATAATAACAATCGTATGTTTTCAAAGACGAAATCCGATTTCCTCTATGGCGTGGATTTTATTTCTCATTTTAGTGCCTACGGTTGGCGGAATTTTGTTTCTGATTTTCGGCGTGGGTATAAAGGCGTATACAAGGCGAAAATATATGGAAAAATTGGAAATGAACGAGAAATCTATCCTTAAAAAGCAAAAGGAGCTGATTCGCGAGCAACGCGGTGAAGAGCTGCCTCATTCGGGAATGATAAAATATTTCCTTAACTATAATTGTGTTTACTGTGCAAATAACTCGGTAGAAATTTTCGCCGATGCGGAAAAAAAGTATGACGCTCTTTTAGAGGACATCAAAAATGCAAAGGAAAGCATAAATATCCTGTATTTTATAATAAGAAACGACAACATCGGAAACCGCCTTATCGACCTTTTGTGCGAAAAGGCAAGAGAGGGAGTCAAGGTCCGCCTTATGTATGACGGCTTCGGCTCAATATTGACGCCGCGGAGGCTTTTTAACAGACTTCGTGCAGTGGAGTCGAGCGAGGTTGAGGAATTTTTCCCGGTGCGGATTTTCTCAATGTCTAAAATAAATCACAGAAACCACCGCAAAATTGTTGTGGTGGACGATAAAATCGCATATCTCGGCGGCATGAATATCGGCGATGAATACATGGGAAGAAATAAAAAGAATTTGCCCTGGCGAGATACGCATATCCGCTTTGAGGGCGATGCTGTGGAATACGTACAGCGATGCTTTGCGATGGACTGGGAATTTTCCACAGGTAAGAAAATCCCGGTAAAGACAGGCGGAGATGCGGCTGCGGCAGGAGATACCGCTATGCAGATTGTCGCATCGGGTCCTGACTCTGAGAGTGAAGAAATTAAGTGCGGTATGATAAGAATGCTTTATGGTGCAAAACAGTATGCCTATATACAAACCCCGTACTTTGTTCCTGATGATGCGTTTTTGACGGCGGTTTCCTCTGCGGCAAAGTCAGGCGTGGACGTGCGTGTGATGATTCCGGGAATCCCTGATAAAAAATATGTTTACAACACGACAATGTCATATATGGGCGAGCTTTTGGAGGCAGGTGTTAAGGTATATCTGTATCCCGGCTTTATACATTCCAAAACCATGACTGTAGATGACCACATATGTACTATAGGAAGCACTAATATTGATATCCGCAGCTTCCGTCTGCTGTTTGAACTGAATGCGTTTATGTACAGCGACAAAAAAGCAATCGAATGTCGTAGAATTTTTGAAAAAGATCAGTCGGTGTGCAATGAGCTGACTATAGAGGCGTATAAAAAACGCGGAATTATAAAAATGATTAAGGAAGGTTTTTTCAGATTATTTTCACCTATTATGTAGGAGGTGCAAATGTGAAAAAAGTTTTGATTTTATTGCTGCTTTTTGCGGCTTTTATCCCGAAGGCTTCGGCAGAATATTCAATGTCGGAGTATATTGCGACTGCGTTTTCCGACGGCGTGATTTCGGGTGATGAAAGCGGTAATTTTCATGCCGACAAAGCTGCCACGCGTGCAGAATTTGCGGTTATGCTGACGAGGTTTTTGAATATAGACGGAGGAATGAACGTTTTTTCCGATGTGAGGGACGGGGATTGGTATGCGGACGCACTTTCCGCGGCAAATTATCACGGGCTGATTGTGGGCGATGAATACGGAAGAGCAAAGCCGCAGGATTTGATAAGCCGTCAGGACGCCATAACAATTCTCGGACGGTGGTTTGCTGCAGAAAGTGAAAATCGTGCCGAAACCGAGGGCGTTTCGGAGTATGCGGTCGGGTACTACGCATATGCACTTGAAAATAATCTGCTGGACACTCAAAACGAAAAAGCTCCGCAGGAGTTCGTGACAAAGGGCGAGCTTGTAAAGCTGATGTATGACTATGATATACAGAGTACGGCTAAGGTGCGTTTTTTAACAAAATATCCGCGGTTGGCATCGGAGGGAGTTTTTAATCACATATCCATCGAGGTTAGAACGAATAAGCCATGTACCATCTACTACGGACTTGCGGAGGCAGGAGCCCCGTACTACAATGCAGATACCAAGCTTTGCGAGATTACCAACCCGAAGGCGGCGGTAAGTGTAAGCATTGGTGCGAACTCAAATGTAACCTATGATGTGTATTTGAAAGCGGTAACAGCTGACGGTATTTCCGGCGGTACTGCGGTTATAAAAAATGTGCAGCCGTTTGCGATTGCCGCAGGTGACGGCAGTGAGGATATGCCGTATGTGATATATACAGAGCAGCAGCTTGCACAGGTTTCGGCAAGACCTGATAAGTGCTATCGGCTCGGCTCGGATATAGAGGTGAGCGGAAGCTGGAACGGAGTTGAGGATTTTTCAGGTACTTTTGACGGAAACGGATACAGAATAAGCGGAATAACGATTGATAAAAACGCAGAGGCTGTCGGCCTTTTTAAAAAGATAACAGGCGGAACGGTTAAAAATCTGGCGGTTGACGCCGTCATTAATACAAAAAAGAATGCAGGAATTATTGCAGGTAAAAACGAGGGCGGAAGTATACTTAACTGCAGCGTGACCGGAAGTGTTTCGGCAAATACCGATAACGCAGGCGGAATTTGCGGAACAAACAGCGGAACAATAAGGAATTGTCTGTCTGCTGTGTATTCTGTTGTTGCAGGCTCGTTTGCCGGCGGAATTGCAGGACAGAATTTTGGGACGGTAGAAAACTGCATTGCCGCGGTTGAGGTTGTGGCGGCAGATATGTATGCCGGAGGAATCTGCGGCACTAACGACAACGGACGTATTGATACCTGCGTTTCTGCGTGCATGACGGTTTACGATACGCTGACAAAAAACAGCGGAAGGCTTACTACAAATAAGAAAAGCGGAATAACGAAAAATAACTACTGCTATGAGGACGTCAATTCAAATGCGTCATATGAGGAGCCCGGACGGTTTTCACAGAACGGCTATGACGTATCGTGGCAAGAGCTGTGCACTATGAGCTTTTATGAGGGAATCGGCTTCGCTCAAGGTGCGTGGACTGCGGTTAAAGGCGGCTTTAGGCTGATTTGTCCGAAAAATGTGTCCGAGCCGCAGCTTTTGGCAGGAAAAACAATGTATTTCCCTAAGGCTGTAACAAGTGCGGCAGAGCTTCGTGCGATAGATGAAAATGAGGCGGGGCACTATATTCTGACAAAGGATATAACGATTGACTTGCCATGGAAGACTATTTGTGCGAAAAACGGCTTTTCGGGCAGCCTGGACGGAGACGGTCACACCATTTATAGCCTCAATTTAAAGAGCGAGGCAGGAATGTTTTCCAACATTACCGGCGGTACGGTAAGGAATTTAACGCTAAGAGATGTAAAAGCGTCTTTGGGAACAAGCGGTGCAATACTTACTGCGTGCAATTACGGATATATAATAAACTGTAAAATATACGGAAAAATTGATACAAAAAAGAGCGGATACGTGGGCGGTATTGCGGGCGAAAATCATGGCGAAATCGACGGCTGTGACGTGGTGATTGATATAAACATCAACAATAACAACATTACTGTCGGCGGAATTTGTGCCGAAAACGGCGGAAGAATTACCGATTCGGTGTACCGCGGAGTGATAACCTTAAGCGGCGAGAATGCGGTGGCGGGCGGAATTTGCGGCTATAATGCCGGCGGAGATATTTTTGAGTGCTTTTCCGGGGCGGAAATTTTGGGCGGACTTGCGTCGGGCTATGTCGGTGGAATCTGCGGAATAAATGAGGCGGCAGGAGTTTACAAATGTGCATCGGCGGGAAGGATTGTTTCGGACGATGCAGATAATGTGTATATC
The DNA here is from genome assembly GCA_017621875.1 of Clostridia bacterium. Lineage (GTDB taxonomy): Bacteria > Bacillota > Clostridia > UBA1381 > UBA1381 > UBA1738. Next base: position 25,829 of record JAGASE010000003.1, on the reverse strand, counting down.
GGCGGAATCTGTGGTCTTGTTCAGGAGGCTACCGTGTATAACTGCTTTTCAAATACCGATATTTACGTGTCAGCTGAAGGAGGCTACGCAGGCGGTATCGTTGGATGTAATTCTGCTTCAAATGTGCAGAATACGTATTCATCGGGGAATGTGGTTACTGTTGGTGAGCTTGCCGTCGGCGGAATCTGCGGATATGCCGAGAATGGCTTTGTGATGCAGAACGTTTCGCTTAATTCGGCAATAAACGGTCTTGGCTCTATCGGTGCTATTGTCGGTGAATATGAGCTTAGCGAGGTAAGCGATAATTACAGCTGCGACAAAACTCTGATAAATTCAAAGTATATTCTGAGCAGCGTTAATAACGGTACTGTAAAGAGCCTGTCGGTGCTGAAAAATACAGATTTTTACTATAAGCCCATATCCGAAGGCGGACTGTTGGGTTGGGGAAGTGATAAATACGGCGAGGAAATCTGGACGCAGAATAGTATTCGCGGCTATTCCTTCCCGCGGCTTTGCGGCGTGCGTGAACAGGAAGTGCTCAAAATGCCCGTTTATAAATAATGTATAATAAAAAGGATTATCCCAACAATGAGGATAATCCTTTTGCTTTATCCAAACTCAATCTGCATCAGTGACTTCTGCCGTTTTTGTATTTGCATCATAATTTACAGTGTAGCCCATTTCCTCTGCGATAAATCTAAGAGGAAGCATGGTTTTTTCATTTATAAGCTGTGCAGGGCAGTCAAGAGGCTTTTCCTCGCCGTTTACCAGTGCCGTATTACTGCCGATTGCAACCTCGATGTAGTTATCAAAATTTTCGCCAAAGTGTATATAAGCCGCTTTTTTCTCATCGTTCCAACCGACTTTTGCACCCATCTTCTCAAACAGGAAGCGTGCTGAAACCAGTGTTCTGCTGCGGTCGATAACGGGAGATATCTCAAAGCTCAGGTATTCATCGCCAAGCCTAACCTTTACAGCGTTATCAGACGGCAAGCCTTCAAACTGCGACATTTCACCTATGTGAAGGATTCCGCTTTGTGTGCTGCAGAAGAAGTATTTATCATTCGCATATAGGTTTGTCGTACTGTCGGGAAATTCTATATACTCGTCCCTCGTTATACCGTCGCGTGAGAGCCAATACCGTCCCTCGTCATTTCCCATGATATAGTAGCCGTTTCCGCCGAAAACGGTGACGCAGTCGCTGCTTTTTGTACCCTCGTAGAAAATCTTCTTTGTACTTCCGCCATTTTCGGTAAGAACTGCGGTGATTTCCTTGTTGTCCTCGTGATATCGCCAACTGCCGCGTTCAATAATTTCACTTTCAAGGTCTGAGCTGCCGTTGTTGGACTTTACGCTGCGGTGGTATGAGCCGTAGTCGTCTTTGGTATTGGTTTTTATCCAATCCTTGCCGTTTTCGCTTTCCCACTGACCTTCGAGCGACCAATTCTGACCGATAAATTTACCGTCTTTGACAAAAAAGCTGCTTATATTGCGTTCCTGACCGTTGTATTGTAGCATTTCGCCGTTGTTTTTGATAAATGCAGAATTGTTGTTGGTTGACCATGCAAATATACCGTAATCGGTAAAGTTGTAGTAAACATAAGCCTGATTGGGAATTACACTATCATCAGGGCTATATTCAATAAGTCCCGTCATGCCGTGGTACTGTCCCTGCTGCCAGCCACCGTCTTTATATACCCAGTCATAGCCGTTTTGTGAAAGTGCATGCCATTCTCCGTTGATATTTATATAGTGTCCGTTAGGGTTGTTCAAATTTACGGTGTCATTTCTCGGTATGCGTTCGGTTGGCCATTCCTTTAGGTCAGCGGATCGATAGAGATAGCCCGGCTCAGAATCGCCGCTTCTCCAAAAATCACAGACGGTATATTCGTTGCCGTTAAATTCAAGATTAAATCCGCCGTAAGATTCGTCATAGCCGTCTATTGTAAGGTGAGTAAATTCCTCGCCGGTTTCGGAATAGTAAAAGCCCCTCATATAGCCTGTAGATTCAAACATAATCATACCGTTAACATGGCTCATCCATATTCCGTCGGGGATATTTTGAACTCTTTTCCAGGTAATTCCGTCAAAGGTTTGGTATGTTCCGGCGTTTGCGTAATTTTCATCGCGTGCAAAAAGTACGACAGAGCCATTATTTTTTATAATGTACTCGTTCTGAGGAATTAATGTTAAGTTATTTTCAACCTTATTCCATGTTGCTCCGTCCGACGATACATAAGTATAGCCCTTTGTGAAGGCACAAAACCTTCCCTGTAAATACTGCACAGCAGTCACGTCATCCAGTTCGTGAAGCACTTCCCAGTTTTCAAAATCGCGGCTGACCGCAATTTTGTTTTGGTTTATACCGACAAAAATTTCGCCGTTTGTATCAATGTTTGAAATTCCGTAGCGTTCTCCCGCAAAAAAGTAATTGGGCGTAGTTTCTGCCGTATAGGCAAGGGCAGTTGATGTAATACCCAAGGCAAGAGACGCTATGCACAAAATTGCGATAATTCTTTTCATTTCAGTCACACTCCTTATAGATATTTATACCCGTATTATTGCTGATTGTAACGTGATGCGAATTATTCGATGCCTGCATCAAAAAATACGTCTGCAATTTTTGCAAATTCCGCAAGCCCCAGCTTTTCGCCGCGTATACCCGGCTCGATTCCGGCCACGGAAATCAGCTCGCAAATTGTCTGCTTGTCGGCAGAAAATCCGCTTGAAAGACAGTTGAGCAGAGTTTTTCTGCGTTGTGCAAACGCTGCTTTTACCACCTTAAAGAACAATTTTTCGTCTTTTGTTTTGACGTTGGGCGTCTCGCATACCTCCATGCAAAGAACCGCGGAATCGACCTTGGGCGGTGGATAAAAGCTGCCGGCAGGAACAATTGTCACAAGATAAGGGTTTGTGTAGTATTGACACAACACACTGATTGCACCGTAATCCTTTTTGCCCGGCTTGGCACAGATTCGCTCTGCAACCTCACGCTGTACCATTACTACAATGTTTTTAAGAGGCAGCTTTTCTTCAATCAGCTTGGTTATAATAGGAGTGGTGATGTAGTAGGGCAGATTTGCCGCAACGCTGATTTTTTCATCGCCAAACTCGGTTTTTATAAGCTCTGCAACATCGGTTTTTAAAATGTCCTTTTCTATAATCTTCACGTTATCAAACTCTGCAAGGGTGAAATCGAGGACAGGTATAAGCCGCTTGTCAATTTCTACCGAAACAACCTTTTTGCCCGTTTCGCAAAGCCGCTTTGTAAGCACGCCGAAGCCGGGACCTACCTCAAGCACGCCACAGTCAATATCGGCAGCGTCAACAATTTTATCCAGCACGCCATCATCTAAAAGAAAGTTTTGTCCCAACCCCTTTGAAAAACCAAAATCAAATCTCGCTGCAATATCCTTAATTACTCTCGGTGATGTTAAATCCATAGCTTTATCCTTTCAAATCTCTGTATGAACAAAAAAGAGGATGATTAAATCATCCTCATTTTTAATTTAATACATATACTATAGCACTTCTTCTGCCAAATTGCAAGCATTGGCTTTTGGAATTATAATACAAATCAATTTTGTTTCCCTTTATGGCACCGCCGGTATCGCCTGCAACGCAGTATCCGTACTGCCATGACTTACCGTCATCGGTAGATTCAACGTACAGCTTTGTTCCGAGTGGAATTACTTTCGGGTCAACCGCTATAACGCCGTATTCAGCAACTCTGCCGGAAGCTGTTTTCTTACCTGCTGCAGCGGTATACGCTGTTGCGGTAACGGTAAGCTTTTTTGAATAGCTCAGGCTCTTGCCTGCAGCTGTGGTAACAGTCTTCTTGCCGCTCGAGGACGCCTTTGCCTTTGTACCAACAGCAACAACCTGAGCTGTCGGCTCTTTTACAGTAACCTCGGAAATGACCTCACGCTTTGTTTCAACACCGTTTTCTGTTGTAACTGAGTAGGTTGTCCGCTTAAGACCGTTAACGCCTTTTACTTTAATTCTTGTTTTGCCCTTTTCAAGACTTGAGTCGGAAACCTCCTTGCTTGTGAAAGGAATTTCCTTATCCTCGGTGATTTCCTGATGAGCAACGCGAAATACGCTTACCTGCATATCCTCAGTGACCTCGCTGTCTAAAGACGGCTCTACTCTGTCAATTCCGCTGACAGAAACCCCGGCTTCCTCAAAGGCCTCTCTTATGGTTTTCTTTGTTGTTGTAATAATTTCTATATTTCCGTCAATATTGAGGATAAAATTTCTGCCCTTTCTGATGATAAGTCTTGCACCGCTGTAGAGCTCATCCTCCGGCAGCATGCTGAGCTTATCAAACTCGCCGAGCTTTATTTCATTTTCCTCCAAAAATTCGGATACGGTGTTTTGTCTGGTGGTCAGTTCCTGTGTTTTCTCGCTGTCAGCAAATGCATCAACCATAACCAGTGTAACCTGCTTTGCCTGCAGGTCTATAACTGCACCGGTCAGAAGGCTAAATACTACTGCTGACATAAATACGGCAATAAATTTAGTAAGCATTGCTGCTGACTTACTGCCTTTTTTATTAAAAAACATTTTTCTTTCCTCCTATACCTTCCCGCATATTATATAACTATATTATGTACAAGTCAAGCATTTTATTACAAAATTGTTGCATTTGACCGAATTAAGCAACATTTTTTGACATAAATATTTGGTGTTTTTGTGCATATTGCATAATAAAATTAGAAGTTTTTACAAATGTGAATAATTGGAAAAAATATTTTCACCCATTTTTTCGCTCGAAAATACGGCAAAATCATGAAAAAATGGTATATAAACGGCAATTTTAGACCATAATAAGGGGTGTTAAGAGAAAAAGATAAATATTACAAAAATGTTAAAAGCACAACCACTACATATAGAATATGAAAGGGGAATTTTGGAATGAAAAACACTACTCATAGGGTTGTTATACTAAAAAATGTAAATTCAGCTTTAATTTCGCAGGCGATTTTAATTTTAAAGGACACTGCAGGGGAAAGTGACACAAATGTAATGCTTGAGGCAGAGAGGATTGTTGAAAAATATATGGGAACAAAAACCATGGTAAAGCCGGTTGCGAGGAATAATACGCGGCTTGCTGCAGGAATAGTCTCTGCAGGAGTTATTTTGCTCGGCGTGGGCATATTTATAGTATCGCGGTTTGTCTGACTTTCTTCCTATTATATATACGCAAAAAAGAAAACGCAGGTTATGCATAGGCCTGCGTTTGATCAGATACATTTTATTTCTTTTTCTTTTTTTTGCTTTTTTCATAAGCCAGGCTGTTGAGTTTGCCGTAGATATCATATCCGTTGTATCCTGCAAAGTAACCCAAAGCCGAAGCGATAAACGGCAGAATGAGAATGATTAGATATCCCTGAAGCTCAAAATGTCCTCTTTCCATGCCAAGGAAGGTTTTATACATAGAAAACCACAATATTGAAAGTATATTTCCTATAATTGCCCACACCTCCTTGATGTAGCCGTCAGTAGAGCCAAACGCCCATGAGCATTTGTAAAGAACGATGAATAAAATGTTCACGGCGGTGAGCAGAACCGGCAAAATTAAGCCTTTGGCAGGCTTTGGCGTTAACGGACTATACGGCTTTTTGTCGTCCAGTGCAGCGTCGCAGCCGGCGTTATATATTGCAAGGAAATATGTAAGTATGCCTATTATTCCAAAAGCATAACCGCCTATTTTTGTAGTCCACACTGCAATCATAATGAGCCATAAAAACGCAAACATAACCGCAATGCCGGCATGTGATGTGAGTGTATGAAGTATTTGTCCGAAAATTGTGTATTTAAGCTTTTTGTTCATGTTATCCTCCTTATAAAAGCCAAACGCTCAGCTCCTGCTTCTGCTGTCTCGGCTGCGGCTCAGTCTTTGGAGCAGGCTTTGGCGTGGTCTTTGGAGCCGATGGTTTTGTCTGGATTTTTTTGATGCCCAAAATATCGTACAGCTTAGTGCGTGAAATCCAGCGCTTTTTTGTAAGCCTTTCAAGAGCCGCATCAAGCTGCTGCTTTTCAAGTGTCTTGAAATCCTTTGGTGCGATGCCGCATATATCCGTAATATATTCAGAAATTTCTTTTGGGGACAGACAATCATAGTCCTCTATGTACATTTCGGTAACTTGAGCGGCGGTGAGTTCAGCAGCGGTAAGTCTGCCGCTTCCTGTGCAAATTTTTCTGCCGGCGTCCGAAAGGGAGCAGTAGGGATAGTCGCTGGCGGATTTTGCCGAAATTGCATTTACAAAGCCAACTGCACTGCGAAGCTCATCATTTGAATTAATCGGCTCGCTTTTGAAACGGTCATAAAACAGTTTTCCGCTACCGCCGTAGGTGCGGTTAAAGTATCTTGCATAGCTTGTACAAATCGGCTTTAACGCTTTGCCGATATCACTGTCTGAGTAAATAACCAAATGAATTCTGTTTTTCAAAAGTGTATAGGAAAAAATCTGTACGCTTTTATCCTCGGAATATCTTTGGAGAATAGCCGTAAATTCATTAAAATCCGCGTCGCTTTCAAAAAGTACGTTTACACCGCGCAGAAGAATATGATAAATTCCTATGTCACTTAAAACTCTGCCTTTTCGAGCCATATAATCACCTCTTTTGTTATTAGGGACACTAATAATTAAATTATTTATACCTCGTTTTCGCTGCAGTACAGCACCCCTTGTTGTTATTATACCACAGGTTTTGGAAATTGCAATAGGGACACAAAAAACTTTGCATAATTATACTAAAAAAACATAGTAATGTTAGTAAGAATAAACAGAGAGGGATTGATTTTAATGAACTTTTATGCGATGACGGCAGCAGAAGCTGCAGAGTACATATCCCGCACAGGCTTTGATGTACGGGTCAAAAATTGTTTGCGTACAAAAAAGAAAAAAAGTCTTTTACAACGATTTTTCATGCAGTTTTCCGATTTTATGACAATAATACTGCTGATTGCCGCGGCTATCTCCTTTTTTGTGTCTGTTATAGGAGAGGAGAGCGATTTTCTTGATCCTATAATAATTTTAGCGATTGTGATATTAAACGCGGTACTTGGTGTATTTGAGGAAAGCAAAGCGGACAACGCTATTGAGGCACTCAAAAAAATGTCATCGCCGCAGGCGGAGGTAAGACGCGGCGGAAAGCTTATGACAATACCCTCCGAGGAGGTACGTATAGGCGATGTACTGCTGCTTAAAACGGGTGACTGCGTAAGTGCCGATGCACGTCTTTTAAAGGCGGTCAATCTCGAAGCCGATGAATCCACCCTGACAGGCGAGGCGATGCCGGCAGGCAAGGAAAGTGACTGTGTTCTTGACGAATTTACGCCTCTTGCCGAGCGTCGGAACATGGTCTTTGCCTCCACCTGCATTATACAGGGAAAGGCGGAGGCGATTGTTACAGCAATAGGAATGGACACGGAAATGGGCAGAATTGCTGATATGCTGACAAGCGAGGCGGAAGAGCCGACACCACTGCAGAAAAAACTGGCGGAAACAGGCAAATACTTAGGCATAGGAGCACTTGCGATTTGTGCAGTTATTTTCGTTATGGGACTTTTAAAAAATATGCCGCCTTTTTCAATGTTTTTGACTTCGGTAAGTCTTGCGGTAGCGGCAATCCCTGAGGGACTTCCGGCAATAGTTACGGTGGTGCTTGCAATGGGAGTACAGCGAATGGCAAAGAAAAAATCCATTGTAAAGCAGCTCTCTGCTGTGGAGTCATTGGGTGGTGCAACCGTAATTTGTGCCGATAAAACGGGGACACTCACACAAAATCGCATGACCGTTACCGAAAGTGTGGCAGAGGATAAGCTGCAGCTGTTTGAGATGGCGTCGCTATGCTGCGACGGCACAGCAAACCCTACCGAGGCGGCAATTTTAAATGAAGCAAAGCGGCTCGGAATCAGCGATGTGCAGGGACATTCACGCATTTGCGAGCTGCCCTTTGATTCCAAGCGTAAGCTGATGAGCGTTATGGTTATGTACTACGGTAAAAGGCGAATAATAACCAAGGGTGCAGCGGAAATTTTGCTGAAAAAATGTACGCATTGCATCGAAAATGGTGCGATGTGCGAGCTGACTGAGCCGAAAAGAAGACAAATTCTTGCAGACGTGCGGCGAATGGGCGAGGCGGCTTTGCGTGTTATCGGCGTGGCATATAAGGACACGATGCAGAGCAGCATAAGCGAAAGCGGCTTGGTTTTTACGGGGCTTATCGGAATGATGGATCCGCCGAGACCGGAGGTGCAGCGGTCGGTAAGCGAATGTATTCGTGCAGGCATAAAGCCTGTTATGATTACAGGCGATAACAAAATTACGGCGGAGGCTGTTGCACAGCAGGTGGGAATCTGCGGCAAGGCTCTCACCGGCGAGGAGCTTGCCGAAAAAAGCGATGAGGAAATTTGCGGGTATAGAATTTTTGCCAGAGTTACACCTGCGGATAAAATGCGGATTATCAAGGCATTTAAGAAAAACGGAGATGTTGTGGCAATGACGGGTGACGGTGTCAACGACGCACCGGCTTTAAAAGCTGCAGATATCGGCTGCAGTATGGGAATGAAGGGTACAGATGTTGCAAAGGAGGCTTCCGACCTTGTTCTGGCGGACGATAATTTTGCAACGATTGTTGCGGCGGTACGTGAGGGCAGAGGGATTTTTGAAAATATAAAAAAATCTATACAATTCCTGCTTTCGTCAAATATAGGCGAGGTTATTACGATTTTTATAGGTATGCTGTTCGGCTGGGAGCCGCCGCTTTTGGCAATTCAGCTGCTTTGGGTAAACCTTGTAACCGATTCTTTGCCGGCGATTGCACTGGGACTTGACCCGGTTGATGAGGGGATAATGCTCAGAAAACCGAGAAATCCGAAAAAAAGTCTGTTTGCGGATGGCTTGTGGGCGTCGATTTGCGTTGAGGGCGGCATGATAGGAGCGCTTGCACTTCTTGCATTTTCGATAGGGCATAACCTGTTCGATATGGGGACGTCACCTCAAATCGCCAGAACAATGGCGTTTTGCGTGCTGTCAATGTCGCAGCTTTTCCATGCGTTTAATATGCGGAGCGAAGGCTCGGTTTTAAACAAAGAATTTTTCCGAAACCCTATGCTTTTGGTGTCGCTTGCGGCAGGAATTTTGATGCAGGCTTGTGTAGTGAACATAAGCGTCTTGGCAAAGCTGTTTAAAGTAACACCGCTAACGGGAACACAATGGGTGATTGTTGCAGTATTGTCGGTGCTGCCTATTGTTATTGTGGAGCTGCAAAAGGCGGTAAGCAAAAGAATGGAAAAATAAAAGTATATAATTAAAAAGTGCCGCACGCTCGTGCAGCACTTTTTGACTTATGAAATCTTTAGAATCTGAAATCGCGGATACCCTCGCCGATTTTTCTGAGGTTTTCTTCGCATATTTTACGCACATTTTCCTTTGGGATATTTTCAAGCTCGGCAATAATAAGCTTTTCGCCGATTTCTCTTGTTTCCTCCGAGGCGTAATCCATCAAATATTCCTTAAGCGTCATCAAAGCGTTGGGGTGACAGCAGTTCTGAATTTGTCCGTTTTTAAGCAGCGTCATAAAGCGGTCACCGGTACGTCCCTCGCGGTAGCAGGCAGTGCAGAAGGACGGGATATATCCCAGCTCCATGAGCCATTTTACAACCTGGTCAAGAGTACGCTTATCACTTACGTCAAACTGCTCGGAGCAATCGTCCTCCTCTTCAGGAGCGTCGTAGCCGCCCACGCTGGTTCGGGATGCACCGCTTATCTGCGATACTCCAAGGCGTATAACCTTCTCGCGTACCTCTTTTGATTCGCGTGTGGAAATAATCATGCCTGTATACGGCACGCTTATGCGGATAAGTGCACATAGCTTTGCAAATATTTCATCACTGATGCTGTTGTCAAATGCGGTAGGGTCGATATCGTCGGCATGTTTAATTCGCGGAACACTGATTGTGTGCGGACCTACATTGTGAACTGCCTCAAGATGCTCTGCGTGCATGAGTAGTGCCGCAAACTCGTACCGATAAAGCTCCAGTCCGAACAGTACGCCCAAGCCTACGTCGTCAATGCCGCCCTCCATGGCACGGTCCATTGCCTCGGTGTGGTACGCATAGTCATGCTTAGGACCTGTCGGGTGCAGCTTTTCATAGCTTTCCTTGTGGTAGGTTTCCTGGAAAAGAATATATGTTCCGATTCCGGCGTCCTTGAGCTTTCTGTAGTTTTCAACAGTGGTTGCCGCAATATTTACGTTAACACGACGAATAGCACCGTTTTTGTGCTTGATTGAATAGATGGTATTAATTGATTCAAGGATATATTCAATCGGGTTCATCGTTGGGTGCTCGCCTGCCTCAATGGCAAGACGCTTGTGTCCCATATCCTGCAGAGCCGTTACCTCACGCACGATATCCTCCTGCGTAAGCTTTTTGCGAGCAATGTGCTTGTTTTTTGCGTGATACGGGCAGTAGGTACAGCCGTTTACGCAATAGTTTGACAGATACAGCGGTGCGAACATTACGATACGGTTGCCGTAAAAGTCCTTTTTAATCTGTTCGGCAAGGCTGTATATTTTTTGAATACGCACCTCGTCCTCGCAGGCAAGCAGAACAGATGCCTCTCGGTGCGAAAGTCCTTTTCTCTCGGCTGCTTTTTCGATAAGAGCGTCAATAAGCTCAAAATTATCTTTATTTTCATCGGCATATTTGAGGGTGTCGAGAACTTCGTCATGAGAGATAAATTCCTCTGCCTTCATTGATTTCGGATTATACATAAAATCATTCCTTTCGTTTTCCCAATATAATAACCTCTGCCGAAAAAGACAGAGGTATCTTGTATAATATAAATGACACCTTCATCTTTCCGTGCAGGAATCCCTTTACCGTCAGAGTCAGATTTGATTTTCTAATTAAATTATAAATTTATTTTTTGTAAATGTCAATGCTTTAGCGAAAAATTGTTCAGGTAAATGTAAACAGAATTACTTAACAGATAAGGTCTTGGTTTTTTTAAACGGCAGTGATGCGATAACACCGACAAGCATTAATGCTGCCCATACAAGAATCAGGTTTCCCCAGCCTATATCGGAAACAGCATTGGCGAACAGCTGATTCGCGGTAGCTGCGGCAACATAGCTCATAAAATCGAGAAAGCCGGTTGCACTTGAAACCATTCCGGTATGGCTTAGACTTGGGCAATATACACTGAACAGCATTGTGGACGCACCTGCCGAGGATACCAGTGCAAGAAGTAAAAACAGGGTGTTTAGTATCGGATTGTGCATTACAAACATCAGGGCAAAGCATACCGCACTCAGGCTGAACATAAGAAGCAGCATAGCATTCATGTTTCGCTTTAATATTCTTTCATATATAAATACGTTATAGAACGGCGATGCCGATTTCATCAGAGTTATAGCCGTAAATATTGCGGCGGCTGCAGTGGAGGAAAATCCAAGATACTGAGATAAATATGTAGGAATCCAGAAAACAACCGAGGTACGTACAATACCTGTTAAAACTGAAACTATTGTGAATTTTATGATTGAATTTTGAATTAAAACCTTGACGCTGCCTTTGGTTTTATCCTTTTTTACCCGATTATATTGTATTATGTCGTTTTTCTCGAATATTGTAAAGACGATAAAGCAGGAGATTCCCATAAGCATAAGAACAAGGCTGCATAATATAAAGACATTTTTCCAATTAAAAAATATTGACGCAATTGATGCTGCAGGAGCTCCCAAAAATGACGCAACCGTATATCCCAAACAGCATCTTACGGCGTATTCGGGGAGTGTGTTTTCAGCAACAACCTTTGTGATTGGTGCATAAATCATAGAAAGGAAAAAGCCACTCATGCTATATGCGGCAAGCATTACCATAGACGAGCTTGAAAAGGGAACGATAAAATTACATATTCCCGCCAAAAACAAACCGCCGCTGACCATATACTTTGCGTTGATTATATCGCCTGCCAAGCCGTTTATGAGCTGACCTACGGCATAAAAAATCATACAGGAGGTGGAGAGTGTGCCGATAAATTCAATCGTGAAGCCTGTTGTTTCAATCATTTCCGGCGTTATTACGCCGAGAATATTTCTTGCGAAATAAATTGCCATGTAAGAAATCGTACAAATTGCTCCTAAGTAAAATGCTTTTCTTACCTCTGTGTCCTTGAATAATTGCATATACCATTCCTCCGTTCAGATTCCGTGGATTGGGCTCTTTAAGGCTCAAATTTGCCACATATTTACTCAAACACATGTAATATATCACAGCGTTCAGTCTTTGTCAAGGGAAATAGGGTACAAAACTTATTCTTTTATAAGATGAAATTTTGAGCACAACTCAATAATCTTGTCAAGTCTGTAAAGCCGCTTTCTGTCTTTTCACGCAGCATATTTATAATAAAAGCGGGGATGAGTAATTTCGGAGTTTTCTATCGTTTTTATGGCAAACAATAGGGTAGGTATATAAAACAAATTGTGTAATGCCAAATATTTTGTTTAAAAATCTGCAAACAAAAAGTCGCTCAAACATAGTGCTTAAGCGTCTTTGATTGGTGAGCCATCGGAGATTCGAACTCCGGACAACTTGATTAAAAGTGGAAAAAGGGCGGTTTTAGGTGATATTATAATGCATTAAGTAACATTATGTAAAATCACCTAAAACCCGCATAATGATGCGAAATTTTTCCACTTTTCAAGAGTAACCCAGCCACCATCAATCATTTACTAAAATTACAATTAAAGTACGTTTGGTTAGAAAAATGTTAGAAAGTCCGTCAACAATATTTTGTCAATTTAATTATGCATTAACCTTTGGATAATGCTCCTGTAAATATGATTGGTTCTAAATATGTTAATATAAAAAATTCAAATACTATAATTACACAATATCCTCTAAAGTCTTTTCCAATTTCGTCTCATATTCACTTTCTGTAATTTCATAAAAATCACTTTCATCCAGGTTATTTGCAAGATATATTACTTTACCATAAATGTTACCATCAGTAAGAATTTTTCCATCTTCAGCATATAAAATTTTTCTTATTTTCATTTAACGCACCCCTTTACATCAACACAACTGTCCAATTCGATTTTGTACCTAAAAGTTCTTTCCACTCATCCGATGTGCTGCCATCTCCTGCACCATCCGTAGTTTCAAATGCTTCATCGATTGCGGATAATGAAAGTGATATGCTTTTTTCTTCACTGATATCTAAAAGTGCATTAAAAATTGATAATATACTCTCTTTAGATAATGGAGACCAATGAATGTCAAAATCATTTCCTATCTTCCCTTCAATTATAACGTCTTTCAATTTTAAACAATGTACAAATACGCCACTAAAAACCTGGCTTCCGTCGTTTTTTAATATTATTTTATCTATTTTTTCCAAAAGACTATTCCAAGAAAATATATTTAACAAAGTATCTATATTCCTGCTATCTATCTCCGGTATTCTATGAAATCCCGACTGCAATGTGAATAAAGCCCCAGATGTCCACTCTGATGTATCGAGTTTCACTCCACAGCTTTTCAATCGTTCAGTCAAATCAATAGTCTTGTCAGGAATGTATATTGTCCCGTTCTCATCAAATCTTCGTCCAAAAAAACGAAACATACTGTCCCCGCTGACCACTTTCAAATCATATTTAGGATAAAACATTTCTGCATCCCAATAAGAAAAGGCAAATGTATATGCATTTCTATTTCCTCCACATTGAAATAATTCCCAAAACATATTATTTTGTTTTTCTACTCCTATATTATAAACATCTTCTATTTTACTTGCCATTTCATCTAATGCCATGGGCTCATCCTCTCCGGTTTTTGCACGGATTTCATCTGCAAGTGCAGTCATCTTTTCTTTTACACTCATTACCATGCACCTCCCAAAATGGCATCATCCACATATGCTTTAATTTCTGTTTTATCCTCCTCTGTCCAGTAGTCCGTGCCTTTTATCGGCATATCACCTTTTTCGCCCTTTGCGACTTTTCCGCTGTCTACATATTCATTGTTTTCCTTATCATATACATACCAATTCCCATTTTCGCCTATGTACGGGAGTGTACGCATTACAAGTGTTTCCCATACATCCGGAGTCGGTTCATCAGGAGCAGTTGCCTCGGTATATGCCCCCTCACCACATTGAATTCAATCCAGTTAGTGCTGATTCGCATATCACCATTGGTAGCATAGCATCCAATTTGAATATCTTTTGCTTGCTCCAACACCTCTTTGGGTATTACACATTTACCGTTTTCGATTACCTGCTGATATGCATTTTCATCCTGTTTAAACACGCACAGCCATGTAAGCTCGCTGTTTGTAAGAATTTCAAATTTACAAATGTATGAGTTCACATTTCCTGTTACACATTTTGCCTGTCCCTTTAAAACAAGCATATCATTTTTTATCGCAAAATTAAATTCCATTTTCTTTCCTCCTATTACTTTTTTGTTCTCAGTAATATTTTATACCCACATGTTGCATCATCCTCTCTTCATACTTCTCTCCTGTAGAAGATAATAACATAATAGTGCGGGACATATGGGACAAATTAAAAACCCACGGAAAGTCCGTAGGTTTTTATTATATATTCAATTAGTCTCTGAAGAATAAATCTCTTGTATAAACCTTTTTAATCACATCTTCTATTTCACTGCTAAAGCGGTTTGCCACTATAACATCGCAAGTGCTCTTAAATTCATCAATGTCTTTCATCACCTTTGATGAGAAGAAATCTTCTGCTTCGAGTGTCGGCTCATATACCACAACTTGAACTCCCTTTGCCTTGATGCGCTTCATAACACCCTGAATAGAGCTTTGACGGAAGTTGTCACTTCCCGATTTCATCGTAAGGCGGTATATTCCAACAACAGGATTCTTCTTAACTCCAAAGCCGGCTAATTGAAGTATTCTGTCGGCTATATAATCCTTTCTTGTTCTGTTGGCATCAACGATTGCACCGATAATGTTATTCGGAACATTATTGTAGTTTGCTAGAAGCTGTTTTGTATCCTTTGGTAGACAGTATCCGCCGTAACCGAAGGACGGATTATTATAGTGACTGCCAATTCTCGGGTCAAGTCCTACACCCTCGATAATTGATTTTGTATCGAGTCCTCTTACCTCAGCATATGTATCAAGCTCATTGAAGTATGAAACACGAAGTGCTAAGTATGTGTTTGCAAACAGCTTAACAGCCTCTGCTTCTGTTGTATTCATTATGAGAACAGGAATATCCTCTTTAATTGCACCCGCTGCTAAAAGACCTGCAAACTGATGTGCCTTATCCTTTAATTCATCTACTGCTCCAACAATGATTCTTGACGGATAAAGGTTATCAAAAAGTGCTCTGCCTTCTCTCAAAAATTCCGGCGAGAATATCAGCTTATGAACGAAAAGGTAAAGGCAGGGATGGTAATAAATACATTACTTGAAAAGAAACTGGGGGAAAACTGGGGGAAAAACCGAGAAAATATAAAAATTGCATGCAGAAATAAAAAAGGAAATGGCTCAAAACACTAGTGTTTAAGCCATTTCCGACGTGGTGCCGCTGGTCGGGGTCGAACCGACACGGTATTACTACCACGAGATTTTGAGTCTCGCACGTCTGCCAATTCCATCACAGCGGCATATTAATAATTAATTTATTCATTTCTGAATTGCTTATATATTATACACCATTTTTTTATGTTTGTCAATCTTAATTTTCATTCACGACGTATTTTTTAATAAATTGTAATATTGTAACAATTATTTCCTTTTTTTCTTCACATAACAGAATTTTATTAAAATTATTAAAAATTTATTTTTCATCAAGAATCCGCTTAGCTATGCGATTTTTTAAAAAATTATTTGTGAGAATTTATTCCTAATTGTTACAAAATTTTAAAAACTTGTTAAAAATGTTTGACAAATCAGCTTTTTTGTTGTATAATAATTTTGTAACAATTAAGAAATATTTTTAGGAGGATTATAATGGGGAACTTAAAGCACGCGATGGCTGCCATTGCTGCAGTATCGTTAGTGGGTTCACTTGCTGCTGTTCAGGCACTTGAATTTTCAGCAGTAAGAGCGACCAAGCTCACTCAGGAAATCGAAACTTTTGACGCACCTCCTGCCGTTTTAACAGGCGACGGCGAGGGCGAAACCGCAGATTTCTCTATTTCCGCTCCTGCTCTGCAGATTTATGTCGGAAATGACGGATATATTTTAACCTCCGGCGGCAGTATCAACTTAAGAGCCGCAGCGGACACAGAAAGCACAATTTTAGACGTACTTGAGGTCGGCACACAGGTTAAAATAATTGATATTGATGAGGATTGGTTCAAAATTGAAAAGGGCGAATACACAGGATATGTAAAATCCGAATTTGTAACTCTTGATTACAATAAAGTACAAAGCGTTCTTTTAGATTCTGTTATGTACCGCGAGGGCAAAGCTGTTCAAAGCATAAACGTCCGCGGCACAGCAGACGAAAATTCCTTGATTTTAGCACAAATCGGAGAGGGCGAAGAGGTTGTTGTCCTCGAATCAACCGACAACGGCTGGCACAAGGTATATTTCGGTGAAAATTACGACATAGGTTATGTTTCGGCACAGTACATTACTATCGGCGACATGGTTAAAAGAACCGATATCGCAGCAAAGAGAAACAGCCGCCTTGCAGCTGTGGCTAAAAACGCAAAAATCACCACAACCGAAGCAGCCGTTCCCGTAAAGGTGCTTCCGAGCGATGAAAGCGAGACTATAACAACACTTGCAAACAAGGTAAACTGCAAGGTTATCAGCGGCGGTACAAACTGGACAAAAATTATCGTTTCCGCAACAAACGAAATCGGATACGTAAAAACCGCAAATGTTTCGGTTATCACCCAAACAAAGACCGCAAATAAATCAGCTAATTCAGCAAAATCTGCTAAATCAGCTAAGTCCGCCGGCACACAGCAGGCTGCTCCGGCAACGGGCAGCGGCTCAAAGCTGCTTAACGAGGCGTCAAAATACATCGGTACTCGCTACGTTTACGGCGGAACGTCTCCGTCAGGTTTCGACTGTTCAGGACTCGTTCAGTATTCTTTAAGAAAATTGGGCGTTTCAATAGGCCGCTCCGCAAGCTCACAGTATTCAAGCGGAGTTTCGGTATCAAGAAGCAACCTTCAGCCGGGTGACCTTGTATTCTTCTCACGCGGCGGCGGTATATCCCACGTTGCCATATACGCCGGCAACGGTCAGGTACTTCACGCACCGAGAGCAGGCAAAACCGTTCGTTATCAGTCGCTAAGTTCGCTCACCGGCTCACTGAAATATGTTGGTGCTAAGCGTGTAATGTAGTAATTCAGGGACAGATTGTAATCTGTCCTTTTTTATTTGCACTTTATATCTTTTTATGATACAATATATGCATATCATTTTGCAGACAGAGGGGCGGTGGAAATTAATATGTTTTCGGATTGCATGATTATTGCCATAGCATTCGTTCTCGGCGTAATTTTGTCCCACCACATCGGCATGACCGCAGTATTGTTTGCCGCAATCGCCGTTTTCGTTATATTTTTGATACGCAGTCTCATAAAAAAAGCCCCCGCATTTACGTTCCTGTTCGTCTGCCTTGCCTTCGCGTTCGGCTCGCTGCGGTATTACGGTGCTTCGCAGAATAGGCTTTATCAGGAATTTCCCGAAAAATATGTGACAGTTACCGGCTTTATCAATTCACAGCCTGCATACTCGGAGGATACATACCAAAACAGATATACCTTAAAAGCCGACGCTATATCATATTTACAAACCACCTACTCAATAAATACAAATATTATTTTAAGCACAAAGGAAGCCTTTAATTTCGGTGACAAAATCACCGCATCCGGCTTTTTAACCGAGCTTGAAGGCATAAGCAACGAAAACGAGTACGATTTTTCGCTTTACTACAAAAGCCGGGGCATTTATAACCGTTTAACCGCATATGAAATAAGCAAGGTCGGCAAAAAGACCTCTTTTTCTCCTGCGTTTCTTTTCGGAACACTGCGGCAGAAAATATGCAATTTGACAGATACATATTTTGATGGCAATCGTGCGGCATTCTTAAAAGCAATAACAACCGGCAACAAAACGGGGTTTTCCCGTGACTACAGTCTGCTGCTTACCCGTACGGGCATGAAACGCGTGCTTTACGCATCCTATTTGCATATCACTTTAATTTCTCTGATTGCAGCATTTCTCTGCTCCTCAAAGAAAAACCGCGACTTTACCGCTATGCTTTTGCTTATAATTTATGCCCTTTTTAACAGCGGCTCGCCCTCCATATTAAAGGCGGCAGCTCTTTCCGGCATCATTATCTTCCGCAAAAGTCTGTTCGGCTTTGCAAACAAGGCAGATGTTTTGTCGCTGATTGTTCTCGTTATGACAGTTATAGACCCCATGCTGTGCTTTAACAGCGGTTTTGCGATGTCGGTTATCTCCACACTGATGGTGTATCTCTCCTTCCCGACGCTTTACAAAAGAATATCCGCTTTTTTCCTAAAGCACCGTATAAAATCCCCAAAACTGTACCAAACACTCACTATATGGATTATTTTAGTTGTAGGAACGCTTCCCTTTTCGGCTTACTATTACAACGGCTCATCAGTATACGCGATACCGCTTATGACGCTCTTAATGCCGGCGGTAATTGTCATCATTGCTCTTTCACCATTTTTGTTCTTATTGCTGACAGTCTTCGGTACTGCTCCCGTTATAGGCACAGTTATTGACAAGCTTTTGCAGATTTTTGAGCGGATCCCCTACTTGGTACAAAAGCTGCCGTTTTACTATCTGCCGCTCAAAACTCCGTCGCTTTTAGCGATTATCATTTTCTGCCTCAGCTGGTGGATTTGTATACGCCGCCTGAGCCTGCAGACAGCGACCGACAAAACGCGTGTTCTCTCGGTTATAATGTGCGGTCTTATGGTTTCCTCTGTATCGGAGTATAGCTTTAATACTCTTTCGATTTACTTTGTGAATGTCGGTCAGGGCGACGGTGCAGTTCTTTGCACAACAGCCGGCGACACCATTTTAATTGACGGCGGTGGTGCTGCCGAGTACCAGACTGACTACAACTTGGGCGAAGCGGTATACCTTCCCTATCTTATCTCCCACGGTTTTACCGATATTGATACGGCAATCGTTTCGCATTATCACAAGGACCACGTTGAGGGAATAATCGCCGCCGCGGAAAATCTGAAAATAAATACTCTTATAATGCCGGACAGCTCTCCCGATAATTTGTATCGACTGAAGCTTGAAGAAATTGCACAAGCGAAAAATATCAACGTCAGATACTTGATGGAAAACGACGAAATCCGCTTTAAATCAGGGCTTACAATAAAATTTCTTGCTCCCGACCGGAATCAGCTGTTAAGCCCTGAACTTAACGATACGTCTTTGGTTGCCGAGATTCGCTACGGCGAATTTTGTGCCGTCTTTACCGGCGACTCCACCGATAAATTAAGCGAAGAATATCCTGCCGATATCGACATTTTAAAGGTCGCACATCACGGCTCGGACACAGGCAGTTTCCCGGAATACGTGAAACAGTTAAGCCCTGCTTACGCTGTAGTCAGTGTTGGCGAGGATAACTCCTACGGACTTCCATCAAAAGAAGTTTTACAAAGATTTAACGACGAAGGCTCAAAAATTCTGCGTACCGACAAGCTCGGCGATATTCGTTTCAAGATTAAGAAAAACGGTAAAATAAAGTATACCACACTAAAAGGAGGCTGATAACCATGGCAGCAAAGGAAGATAATTTTTTAAAACTAAAGCAGCAGCTAAAGAATGGCTCTGCAGGCAATTTATATCTGTTTTTTGGCGAGGAAGGCTTTGTTAAGGATATGTATCTTGAGCAGATGAAAAAGCTTATTCCCGATGACGGCTTTGGGGATTTCAATCACATTTTTTTAGATGGCAAGGATGCCGATTTTGACAAAATTGACGACGCTTTAAATTCCTTTCCGATGATGGCGGAAAAAAAGCTGGTTATAATAAAAAACAGCGGTATTTTTAAGACTGCCTCAGACGAGGTTAAGGAATTTTGGCAGTCGCACCTTTCCACCCTTGCCGACTACGTCCTGCTTATTTTCGACGAGCAGGAGGTGGACAAGCGGAGTGTACTTTACAAGGCCTTGGCAAAGTACGGTCTTTGCGTGGAATTTAAGTTCATGAAGGATTATGAGGTTGTCGCGTGGGTTTCGCGGGAGGTCCAAAAGGCAGGCAAGAAAATATCAAAGGACACTGCCGAATATCTTGTGTCCATGTGCGACAGCGGCGTTGCAAACGTCAAAAATGAGCTTGATAAGCTGCTTGACTACTGCGGCGATGAAATTTATAAAAGCGATATTGATAAGGTCGTTTCAAAGCCCTTAAGCATTGTGATTTTTGAGGTTACCGACGCTCTTATCGCAAAAAACAGCGACCTCGCCATGTCGGTTATCCTCAGAATGAAGGAGAACAAGGAATCCGCCTTCAATATCCTTTATCTGCTTTCCTCAGCCTTCGACAAAATGCTTCACTGCAAGCTGCTGCTTTCAGAGGGTGCTTCCTATGACGTGATAAGCAGCCGCTTAAAGCTCGCACCATTTATAACGCGAAAGTATATCGACGGTGCAAAAAGCTTTTCCGAGGAGTTTCTGATTGACCGCATATGCAAAACCGCCGACTGCGACCTCGCCGTAAAGCAGGGCGAGATTGACGAGTGGACCGCACTTTTGCAGTATGTTTTTGAATGTGTAAAACGATAAATATACAGGCACAAAAAAATGGGCTGACAGCCCATTTTTTAGTGTTTTTCTCCGTAATCGCCTCTTGAAACAGGTGCCGAATAGCCAATACGTGAAAGCATATCGTCAACCACAGCCTTACTCTGTGCGGCATTGTCATTTGCACCTATTTTGTCGTTGTAAAGCGAGTAATTTTTCCGATTTTCGGTCGGCGAAAGATTAGGCATCACTACATTTGCACCCGCAAATATACCCATTTCACGACCGTTTTTGTCAATCGTACCGAGAGCTGTTGTTGACGGCAGCAGCACATCAGGAAGCATAATTCGGCAAAGACTCAGAACAAACAGAGTTTCCTCCAGCGTGCCTGCCGACTCCTTTTCAAACGGCGTATTTTTTGCCGGAATAAACGGACCTATTCCTATCATATGCGGACCAAATCCCCTCAAAAAAAGCATATCCTCCGCCAGTGCCTCCGGTGTCTGATACGGTGCCCCAATCATCATGCCGCAGCCTACCTGATATCCTATTTCCTTTAGGTTTTTAAGACATTCCATTCGATTTTTGTGCGACATTTTTTCCGGGTGCAGCTTTTTATAACGTTCCTCCGACGCCGTTTCGTGGCGGAGCAGATATCTGTCCGCACCTGCGTCAAAAAGCCGCTTGTAGGTGTCATAGCTAAGCTCTCCCAGCGACAGCGTTATTGCACAGTCGGGAAACCGCTTGCGAATTTCCGAAACAATCCCGACCATTTCCTCGCCCGAAAAAGCTCCGTCCTCACCGCCCTGCAGCACAAATGTGCGGAAGCCCGCCTGATAACCATCCTCGCAGCAGGCAAGAATCTCCTCCTTAGTCATACGGTAGCGGCATACATGTTTATTGCTGCGTCTTATGCCGCAGTAAAAACAATCATTTCTGCATATATTGGAAATTTCAATAAGGCCACGCAAATAAATGTTTTTTCCGAAATGCTCGTCTGTAATTTTTCGTGCCAGCTTCGCAGCAATCTGCCTGTCCTCGTCTGTGTAAGACGAAAAAAGTGCAGTCCACTCCTCTCTGTCAAGGTATTTTTCCTTATTCAGCTTATTAATTAATTCAATATTGTTCATTATAATCCCTCTTAAATAAAAAAACGCACCAAAAGATGCGGCAAAAATACATGCATCTTTCATCTCAAAAGTATTCAATGTCAGAAGCTTTCATAAGCTATTATATACTATTTTGCCCTATACGTCAATAAAATTACAAAAAATGAATAATTAATAGAAAAACGGAGAAAATAAAAGAAAACAAAAGTATTTATGCTATATTTTAAATTAATTGCCGAATTTCATGGTTGAATTAACCCCCCGATATATGCTATTATATACAAGTCGCTGACGGTGATTCATTAGTGATGCCGAGAAATCGGGATGTAGCGCAGTTTGGTAGCGCATCTGGTTTGGGACCAGAGGGCCGCAGGTTCGAATCCTGTCATCCCGACCAGAATTTAACCAAAATATGGGAGTATAGCTCAGCTGGGAGAGCGTCTGCCTTACAAGCAGGATGTCACAGGTTCGAGCCCTGTTACTCCCACCATATGCTGGTGTAGCTCAATTGGTAGAGCAGCTGATTTGTAATCAGCAGGTCGCGGGTTCGAGTCCCATCACCAGCTCCAACAAACAGGGTAAGCGTATGCTTACCCTTATATATGGGAGAGTTCCCGAGTGGCCAAAGGGGGCAGACTGTAAATCTGTTGCTTTCAGCTTCGATGGTTCGAATCCATCCTCTCCCACCACGTCAGAGCAAGCTATATCGCTTGCTCTGATTTTTTATTATGCAGAAAAGTGTGGTAATAACAAAATTGCCACCTAATTCCTACGCCCTCATGCGGTGCTTTTATCACAAGCTTTTTTGTACTCAAACGGCGTCATACCCATATGCTTTTTAAAAAACAAGGAGAAATAGTTTGGCGAGGAAAAATTCATCTTCTCCGCCACCTCTGCTACAGGCGTGCCGTCCGCAAGAAGACGTGCAGCCTCGTTTACACGCAGCTTTGCGTAATAGCCCTTTGGGCTTGTGCTGGCATAACGGTAAAACAAAGCTTTAACATAGCTCACACTTATATGATTTTTTTCCGCAAGCTCTGTCAAGGAAAGATTGGAGTACACCTCCTCGCTCATCGTCTTAACAATTTTCTTATATACCAACGCCCCTGCTTCGGACGAAAAATTATTGTTCATATTATTATTACGGCAAATACGCATAATCAACGCGGCAAGTCCTACGGCTGCCTCCTGCCCTGCATACGGTTCGGGATTTTCTTCGGCGAGAAATTTATTTGCTGCCTTAAAAACCCGAAAAAACTCCGTCCTTTCATTTATGTCAAGATTAAAAACTCCACTGTATAAGTTATCCGGCATTTTCCCTTGTATCCTTGCAGAAAGATTAAACACCCTCGGAGAAGTATTTCCCGCACTTTTAATTCTGTGAAATTCCATAGGTGCATGAAAAATAATATCTCCGCTGCCCAAGAGATATACCTTTTCATTTTCAACAACTTCAACCTCACCGCTCTCAATATATACAATTTCCATAAAATCATGACTTTCTCCCTCATATGTAAAATCCTCCGGGAACTGCCTATCGGTAGCAAAGGCTAAGCTTTTTATATAAAATTGATTTTCTACTTTCTTAAACATTCCGTCTCCTTTATTATCTAAAATCATATTTTTTGTATCTAAATATATATTGAATTATAATTTTAGCTTGTATATAATGATGTTAACATATCAAAACATAATTGTCAATAAAAGGAGTATTAAGTATGAAAGAAAAAATTAAAATAGGATATATCGGTTTAGGCAGACGCGGTACAGGCATGCTGGATGTATGCTTTTCGGAAATGCCGGACGTGGAAATTACGACGATTTGTGATACCTACCGCCCGGCACTTGAAAAAGGGCAAAAAATCCTCTTGGAAAAAGGGCGTCCCGACCCGATAATGACCACCGACTGCAGTGACATTTTCGATAATCCCGAAATTGATGCGGTCATAATAATGACAGGTTGGTGTGAGCATGCCGAGCTTGCAGCCAAGTCAATGCTCGCCGGAAAATACACAGCAATCGAGGTCGGCTGTGCATTTGACTTAACGGAGTGCTATAAGCTTATAGACATATATGAAAAAACCGGAACACCGCTTATGATGCTGGAAAACTGCTGCTACGGTCGTGCGGAAATGATGGCTCTTAACATAGCAAAGCAGGGGCTGTTCGGCGAAATTGTTCATTGTGCCGGCGGATATCATCACGAGCTGAGCTTGCCTGAGGTTGAGCTTTTTAAGGATATGGACAGTGAAAATCCGCATTACAGACTCAAATCGTATATTTACCGCAACTGTGAGCAATACCCCACCCACGAGCTTGGACCTATCGCCAAGGTTTTGGGCTTAAACCGCGGAAACAGAATGCTTACATTAAGCTCTTTTGCCTCAAAAAGTGCAGGGCTTAAACAAAGTGCAAGGGAGATTTTCGGCGAGGACAGCCCGTATGCCAAAACCGATTATAAGCAGGGCGATATCATTACAACGGTGATAACCTGTGCGGGCGGTGAAACAATACACCTTTGCCTCGACACCACGCTACCGCGTCCGTATTACAGCCGTAATTTTACCGTCCGCGGCACACAGGGAATGTATACCGAAGAAAGACACGTTGCCTTCTTTAAAGGCATGGAGGAGCCTGTGGAGAACAACGAGGAGGAAATGTTTAAAAAATATGACCACCCTCTGCAAAAGGAGTTTTTTGCAAAAGGCACAAGAGGCGGTCATGGCGGAATGGACTGGCTTGTTTGCCGTGCCTTTGTGGAAAGCGTTAAGAACGGTACAAACACGCCTATTGACGCATACGACACCGTATCCTGGATGGCGATTGCTCCGCTTTCCGAAATGTCTGTCGCAAGAGGCGGCATGCCGGTTGATGTTCCCGACTTCACAAGAGGCAAATGGATGGACCGCGAGCCTGTCCTTCAATGCAAATACTGTCTTGACGAAATTTGCATTGACGAAAGCACTCCGATTTATACCGACGAAAACGAGGAATAGCATATGAACGTAATTTTAGCACAAGGCATGGGCATAATAGCCACTGTTATAATTCTATACATAGTGCATCTTAAGAACATCAAAAAAATATTAATCGGCGAGATTGCGGTAAACCTCGCCGTCGCTTTAAATTATATTCTTCTGGAGGGCTTTTCGGGAGCAGGGCTTTGCATTATAGCAACAGCACACACACTTGTTTCGTATTATTTTTCCAATACGGAGAAAAAATTCCCTAAAGCTTGCATGACAGTATTTATACTGTTGTATATCCTATGGACTGCGTCAACCTATAAAAGCATGCTTGATATACTTCCCGGAATTTCCTCCCTGCTATTTGCCTTCGCGATTATGCAGGAACAGCCGTCCAGGTACAGGATACTGAAAACATTGAACTCCTTCGTGTGGATAATATACGATGTAAAAATTATGGCGCACACAACGGTGCTTACACATTTATTCCTGTTTATTTCAAGCATAATTGCAATCATACGAATTGATGTAAGAAAAAAATAGGTCTTTCGCATCAAGTTTTCAGCAGTCTGTGGTTATAGCTTTCCTATAACTCGATTTTCTGTGGAACGGACTTTTCGTTGAAATCTCAAAGAAAAATTGAATTGTAAAGGCATTTTTATATGCATAATTGGTTGTGTTGCAAAGTTCCACACATTATAAATAATATTAGGGATTTTATAAAAGCTGTCAAAAGTTTTATAAAATCTCTTTTTCTTTTTATAAAACCGATTATAAAAAATGCCTGCTCTTTTATAAAAGATTGTAGATGATTTATAAAAAATATTTAGACTTTTATAAATTATTAACCGACTTTTTATAATTTTAGTTCCGGAGTTTTATAATTTCTGTTCTACCCTTTTATAAACAGTTGCCGATGTTTTATAAAAGATGTCCATTCTTTTATAAAAACTGTTAGAAATGCCGATTTGACAATATTTGCATACTTTTATAT
>JAGASE010000016.1 GCA_017621875.1 Clostridia bacterium | reverse complement strand
CGAAACAGGCAGATTTTTGGATAATGACAAGCTTTCGGGACATATGAATTTTCCGACAGTTAAAAATGTAAAAGAAAGACTTGTTAAAATGGGAATGATTGACGACAGTACAATTTGTGTGCTGAATCATTTTTCGCATAATGGTCAGTATATTTATGAAGAGATTGCAGAGCTGGCAGAAAAAGAGGGATTTTTAACTTCGTATTGCGGTTTGGAAATTGAATTTTAATTAAGCCGCGAAAAAACTACACAAATATAGGGGAGAGCTCATATGGATTACTTAAAATATGTTAATATTAAGCAGGGAACAAAATCGGTAAAAAGATTTTCAAACGGAAACACGCTGCCGTTGGTGCAGCGTCCATTTGGCTTTGCAAGCTTTACGCCGCAAACCGAGGGCGGCAGAGGAAATTGGTTCTATCATCCAGAGGACAGAAGCTTTGAGGGTATAAGATTGACGCATCAGCCAAGCCCATGGATTGGAGACCATGGTGCGTTGGTAATTCAACCTCAGAGCGAGATTCCATACATGAGCTACGACAAATGCTGGTCGGGAATTGACCCTGATGAGGCTGTGCTTGAGCCTCATTACATGAAGTATTATCTGAAAAGATGCAAGGCAACTCTTGAGCTTACTCCTACGACCTATGGTGCGTGCGTGAGAGTTAAGTTTGATAATGATTTTGATAATTACATATCGGTTTTGCCGGTTTGCGGCGAGTGTGGATATGAGTTTGATGTTAAGACTAACAGACTCTATTGCTATACCGACTGTTCAACGCTTAAAGGCTATGACAGCGATAAATTCAGGGCGTATTTTGTTCTTCAGTTTGAAGACGGTGCGATATCCGCAGAAAAAACGTTCACAGAGGATAAAAACGGAAAAGAAATCGGGCTTAATGTAAGCGGAGAAAATACAGCGATACACCTTGCTGCGGGCTGCAAAGAAATCGTGTTCACGCTTGCGGAGTCATATATAAGCTATGAACAGGCGGCGGTCAATCTTAAAAATGACAGCGACTTTGCTGATTTTGACAGCTTAAAGGAAGCAAATGCGGCAGAATGGAATGAATATCTTTCAAGAATTGAAATAAAGGCTGACGAGGAAAAGCTGAAAACCTTTTACAGCTGTATGTACCGTCTGTTTTTGTTCCCGCATAAGGCGTATGAGGTAAACGAAAACGGCGAGATAGTGCACTATGCACCATCGGACGGAAGTGTGAAAAAGGGCTATCGCTATACCGATAACGGCTTTTGGGACACCTACAGAACAGTTTATCCGATGCTTTCAATAATAGCAAAAAATGAATGTAAGGAAATGCTTGAGGGCTTTATTCAGGACTATACCGACGGTGGCTGGCTGCCCTGCTGGACAGCACTGGACGCTAAAAAGTGTATGCCGAGTACAATGATTGACGCAGTTATTGCAGATGCGGCTGCTAAAGGTATTTTGTCGGGTGAGCTTTTGAAAACCGCTTTTGAAGGTATGGAAAAGCATGCAAATATGCCGTCAGCTATTGCAGCTTATGGCAGAGAGGGCTGTGCGGATTATCTGAAGCTTGGCTACGTGCCTTGCGATAAGTATAAGGAGAGTGTAAATCTGACCTTGGACGCGGCATATGGTGATTGGTGTCTTGCAGTTGTGGCAGATATTTTGGGCGATTCCGAAAAGGTGTACAAGTATTTTGAACGTTCAAAGAACTATAAGAATATCTTCGATAAAGAAACGGGTTTTATGCGTGGTCGCACAGAGAACGGAGAATTTCGTCCCGGCTTTGACCCGGTCAAGTGGGGCAGGGATTATACCGAGGCGGCGGCATGGCAGACAACTTTTGCGGTGCAGCATGATTTTGACGGCTTAGCGGAGCTTTACGGCGGAAAGGATAAGCTTATAGAAAAATTGGACGAATTTTTTGCAGCTCCGCTTGATTATCGCGTTGAGGGCTACGGTGCTGAAATTCATGAAATGACGGAATTTGCGGCAGGAAATTGGGGACAGTGTGCAATCTCAAATCAGCCGAGCTTCCATATACCGTTTATCTATGCACATTTGGGTGCGGCAGATAAAGCAAGCTACTGGGTAAAAAGAATGTGTGATGAGGCGTTTTCTTCAGCCGATGACGGCTTTCCGGGCGATGAGGACAATGGAACGATGGCGGCATGGTACATTTTTGCAGCACTCGGAATTTATCCTCTCTGCCCGGGCAAGGCAGAATATGTAAAATTCAGCGGCTTTGCAGACGAAGTTAAGATTTTTGGTAAAAAAGTTGATTTTTCACAGGCGGCTGATACAGTTGAATACAGTGAAGTAATGAGACAGATTGAAAAATAATATTAAAAAAATAGATTACCCATAAGGACATATTTAAAAGAGAATGTGCTGCGTTTTTTGCACATTCTCTTTTAATCTATACAATTATACAATTTCTAATTCATCTGCCGAAGGGAATGGAGGGAAGCTTTTACATATACTGTCCTGATACCAGAATGCCACAGACGAAATATCGTCCTGCAGCGGCAAATAGCGACCACCGTTTCTCCAACCTAATGCCTGAATTGTTACTTTTATGTCCTTTTTAAAATAAACAGGGTCACATATATGCCGTCGGTAGAGAGAAAATCTTTGCTGCGAGCTATACAAACCATCGGGTCTTATTACTTTTGAAAGCCCGGCGTAAGGTGTACAAAATTCCTGATACTTTCCGCCTATATCAAAATTCCATGAGCCGCAGAAATAATCTTCTGTACCTGTTCCGCATATCGTTGGATATTCTTTGTCGCCGTCAAGATAAAATTTAATTTCACCTTCACCCCACCAACCGATATTGTTTACGCCCCAGAACATATATGTTCCTACATAATGACCGTTTCCTTCGATATTATCAAGAATTGTATAACATTCTTTATACGGAAGCGGATTTGTTCTCCTGAATTGTGCATGAAAATATCCGTGTCCTTCCGGCACTTCACCTACAAGGTAATCAATTTGATAATAGACTGTAACATTTTCTGTGTAAAGATTTTCAATAGTTATTCTGCATTTTTTATAAAATGGCATATCCCAGTAGCAATTAAACGCTCTTTTGGGATTTACACAAACAGGCAGTGATGTAAGCTGTGCATAATTCTGATATTCAGCAGACGCAAAAAAATCACCGAGCGGCACTTCTACCGAAGGAGTATCACTTCCATCCCAATACATTCTGATTATAAGCATTCTGTTTTTGGGGCAGTTATCCGTAATCCATATATGCTTTATAATGCCGGAACCGTTTATATCAGCCAGTTCAAATGTTTCACCGGAATTTATCACAACAGAAGGTGATATTTTCCAACTCTTTCCCAAGTCTCTTGCACATCCTTCTCCTGTCCCGTGCTCAGCCATTCCGCCTCTGCCTTTTTCACCTTTAAAATTTTCAGCAGAAATTGACCTTGATTCAAAGTTTTGTATTTTTGACATACTCAACATTTTTATTCACCCTCCTTGACTAATATGGAAATCATGATATAATTATAACAGTTTGTTCTATAAGTTAAAATAACAAATTTAGTTAAACTATTTATCATTTATTGACTTTGTACTAAGCAAGGAGCATCAACTATTATGAACAAGAAAGAATTTTCTCCCTATATAAGAGTTGCGATGTTTTCAACACTTATAGCCCCATTCAAAATAGAGAAAAGGGTAATATTTGATTACGAGCTTATTCTGGTAAGCGATGGAAAGTGTAAAATTACAATAGATGATACAGAATATTTATGTAAGAAAAATGATGTTGTATTTTTAAGACCGGATATTCCGCATAAATTTGAATGTATTGATAACTGTGATTTTGTTCAGCCGCATATACATTTTGATGTTTCCTACAACAAAAAAAGCGAGAAAAGGTTTGTATCTTTTAAACCGAAGGAGGCAATGTCAGACTATGAGCTGACTTTGATACAGGAGGATGTGTTTAAGGATATATATATTCCATATGTTTTTTCTCCCAGTGATATGGAGAAATTCCAAAAAATCTTTTTTGAAATAATTGAACTTTTTCAAAAGAAGGCCTATAATTATGAGCTGTTGTATAAATCAAAAATGTTGGAGCTTTTTGACTGTATTCTAACGCAGTTTGACAGTGACAAGACAATCAAAATTGATATGACTTACAATCCTGTTATAGCGGTAAAAAACTATATAGATAGTAATTACCTGTCCGTCATAACATTGGATTCCCTTTCAAAACAGTTTTATTTTAATAAATATACGTTGATTAGGAAGTTCAAAGCGATGTACAATCAAAACCTTATGTCCTACTATCGTAATAAGCGTATTGAATATATTAAAAATATGTTGAGGACAACTAATCTTTCGATAACTGTTCTGTCTGAAAAACTGAATTTTTCCGACATTTACTCCTTTAGCAGATTTTTCAAAACTTATGTCGGTTGTTCCCCAACATTTTACCGCAAAAACCATTTTGTAAATTAAAATGTAATCATTGTCCGCTGCTGTAGCAAACAGGGAATTTGTATGACATCAATTCCAATTATTCAGAAAAATCCTAAAGTCTTAGCTGTTCGTTGGAAAACGCCGAACGCTACAGAAAAGGCAGAAACGATTGATTTCGTTTCTGCCTTTTAAAATACTCTTATTACGGGTACGTCTAATATCAGGTTGATTTTTTGTATTCGGTAGGCGAAACGCCGGTTTCTCGTTTGAATGCCACTGAAAAATATCCTTGGCTTGCAAAACCGAAAGCATCTGCGGCGTCGGTTACGCTCATGCCGCCTTTTACTGCGTTTGCGGCGGCGGTAATTTTTTGCTTTAAAAAATATTTATGCACACCAAGTCCGGAATATTTTGCAAAAACACGCTTTAACGATGTGGGGCTTACTTTGCAGTGCTTTGCAATCTGCTCAACGGAAAGCGAGGCAGAAATGTTTTCATTCATAAATTTTACTGCGGTGCGAAAAACGCCTGCGTCAAAGGAATCCGAGGCTGCCGAAACTGTATTGCAGTCGGCAAGCGACAGAAGAAACTGATACAGATATGAGACGGTAAGCTGCAAAAATATAGGCTTTGTTTCAAAATACTGCAAAAACTGCATACTGATACTATCATCGTACACATGACTGCTCTCGCGGTGCAGAAAATCGAGCATAGACTTCAAAATTTCTTTTTGTGTACCGGAAAGTCGAAAGACCTTGTCCTCATAAAACCCTGTAAGCTCGCCCGTCATGGAAAAAGAAAAAATCAAAAGGTCTGCACCGTCTTTGCGGTCTACGTAAAACTTGTGAAGCTCAAGCGGCTTGTGAAATACAATGTCTCCTGCCGCCAGATGATACACCCTTCCGTCTGCCGAAACGCACACACCTCCACTTTTCACATACAGGCATTCCCAAAAATCGTGAGTTTCTCCGGGAAAGGAGTAGCTGCTGTCATACTGTGCCTCAAAAAGCGTATACATCTGCGGTATATGTATTTGTTCTATAATTTTATAAGCCTTCCACATAATTTTTACCTTTCTGAAAGTGGTCTGAAAACGTATAATAAATGTCTTTTTTTGTATAGACATAAGAATTTAGCTCTGGTAGAATTATAGCATAAATATTCTGTATTGTAAAGGAGTTGTAAGAATATGGATAAAATAAAAGCAGGCATTATCGGCTTGGGTGCAAGAGGCAAGGGATTGCTTGAAACTGTAATTTTGCCTATGAGTAAGTGTGAGGTTACGGCGGTCTGCGACTGCTATCAGGACAGAATGGACGACGCTGCAAAGCTTGTTGTCGATGCAGGACAGGCAGAGCCGAAAAAATATAGCGACTATCACGATGTTATAAGTGATGAAAATGTAAATACAATTATAGTTATATCGTCATGGGAAACTCACGTGGAAATTGCTGTTGCTGCAATGAATGCTGGAAAAGCAGTTGCCATTGAAGTCGGAGGGGCATACTCGGTTGAGCAGTGCTGGGAGCTGGTAAATACATATGAGAGAACAAAAACACCGTTTATGTTTTTGGAAAACTGCTGCTTCGGTAAACGTGAAATGATGGTGCTGAATATGGTAAAGCAGGGCGTATTCGGAGAAATTGTTCACTGTGCCGGCGGATACCAGCATGACCTTCGCGAAGAAATCGCATTCGGGCGTGAAAAGCGTCACTACAGACTGGATAATTATTTAAGACGCAACTGTGAGAATTACCCGACGCATGATTTAGGTCCTATCGCAAAGGTTTTGAATATCAACCATGGAAACAGAATGCTCAAGCTGACCTCGGTTGCTTCAAAGGCGGCAGGAGTGCATGAATACATTATGAAAAATAAGCCGGACGATGAGGTGCTGAAAAGTGCAAAATTTGCTCAGGGCGACATTGTTACAACGATAATAACCTGTGCAAACGGAGAAACCATTGTACTGACTTTAGATACCACCTTGCCGAGATATTACAGCAGAGGCTTTACTGTACGCGGCACAAAAGGAATGTTTGAGGAGGTAACCGATTCTGTATTTATTGACAGAAAAGAGGACGCAGCACACGATTTTGACTGGCGTACAGAATGCTCCGGCAATGCGGAGGAATATTACAAGGAATACATTCACCCTGTATGGGAGAGATACGAAAAAGAGGGAGTTCAGGGAAGTCACGATGGCATGGACTGGCTGGAGTTCAAAATTTTCTTTGAGTGTTTAGAGAATGGCGAGCCAATGCCGGTTGACGTTTATGATGCGGCAAGCTGGATGGTAATCAGTGCCTTGTCAGAATGTTCAATAGCACAGGGCGGAGCTGTTATGGATATACCCGACTTCACAAGAGGTCGTTGGCTGAAGGAGGAAAATCATGACTAAAAGTATTGAATTGCAGAAGATTCTTGAAAAATTCGGCGTTGCAGCAGAGGTTGAGCTGTATGGAAACGGACACATTAACGAAACCTACAGAACCTTATCCAATGATTATATACTGCAAAAAATAAATACGAATATATTTAAAGAGCCGGAAAAAATGATGGAGAACATCAGTAATGTCACATCGTTTTTGGGAGAAAAGCTTACCGCAGGTGGCGGCGACCCCAACCGCGAAACGCTGACCATAATCAAAACCCTTGACGGAAAAAACTGCTATAGAGCGGAGGACGGCAGCGTATACAGAATGTATAAATTTGTAAGCGGTACCAAGGCTATCGAAAGCGGTGCAAAAAAAGAGGACCTGTTTCGTGCAGGACAGGGATTCGGACGGTTTCAGCGGCTTTTGGGTGATTTTCCGGCTGATACGCTTTATGAAACTATCGCGGATTTTCATAACACGCCCAAGCGTGTACGTGACCTTGAGGCGGCAGTTTCCGCAGATATTGCAGGACGCAGAGAAAGTGTTCGTGCGGAAATCAATTTTGCAATGGAATGTGCGGGCTTTGCGTCGGTTGTTACCGACGAAATGGAAAAGGGAACAGTGCCGCTTAGGGTTACGCACAATGATACAAAGATAAACAATATTTTGTTTGATGCAAAAACCGGCGAGGCGGTTTGCGTTATTGACCTTGATACGGTAATGCCGGGCAGTATGCTGTATGACTTTGGCGATGCACTCAGAATCGGTGCTTCTACGGCAGCTGAAGACGAAACAAATCTTGATATTGTCAGCTTCAGCAGTGAAAATTTTGAATATTTTGCTAAAGGCTATTTTAGTGAAATGAAAAATGTACTGACCGAAAAGGAGATTGAGCTGCTGCCGTTTTCGGCAAAGCTTTTGACCTATGAGTGCGGAATACGCTTTTTAACGGATTATTTAAACGGCGATACATATTTCAGAATTCACCATGAGGGTCATAATCTGGACAGAGCGAGAAATCAGTTTAAGCTTGTTCGTGATATAGCCGAAAAGGAAGAAGAATTAAAGGCGATAATTCGTACTCTGATGCAGGAATAAGTTAAAACGGAATTTTAGCTAACCGGACGTAAGTGACAAAATCTTCAAAAATACAGTTTAGTGATGACAGGGAAACCGAAATGCGGTTTCCCTGAGCGTGTCGATACTTATCGACACGCTTGCAGATGCCGAAAAAGGAAGCAGAATTTTTTGTTTTAAAGCACGTAGGCGTACGTGGGTACGGTAGGGCTTTAAAACAGAAAAAGCAAAGTTTTACTGCATTTTCCATAAAAAATATAATAAATTTAAAGTTACTATTCTAAATGCAAACAGGGATAATAATTTTTATTTTCTGCGGTTATGCGACTTTTTCGACAGTCTGGGGGAAACCGAAATGCGGTTTCCCTGTTTTGCTGCGGTACATGCGTTGAGAGGCAGCTTTACCCGTAACTCTTATTGAGTGTGAAAGTGTAAAAACAATTTAATAAAGCTCTTGACAAATGAGTTTGGCAGTGCTATCATTCGTTCTTAGAAATTTTAATGCGGTATGTTAATCATATCGCATTTATGTTATGAGGAGACGCCATGAGAATTGAACATGATTTTCATATACACACAGATTTATCGTTGTGTGCGGACAAAAATGCAACAGTAGAGCATTACATAGCAAAAGCAAAGGAATGTGGCTGTAAATTTATCTTTGGCAGCGATTCTCA
Organism: Clostridia bacterium; assembly: GCA_017621875.1. GTDB lineage: Bacteria > Bacillota > Clostridia > UBA1381 > UBA1381 > UBA1738. The sequence goes on along the minus strand of JAGASE010000016.1, from coordinate 4,805 downwards.
TAAGAACACAGGTCATGAATTTTTTTTGAAAACTGTGATTTTCTTGCAGAGCTTCTTGAATTAAAGGAAGAAGATATAGCAGATATTGCAAGATAATTTAACAGAAAATACAAGGACTAATGATTTTGCCTGTACTCTCCGGGCGTTATTTTTTTGATTTTTTTAAATATTCGGGAAAAGTAATTCACATCGTCAAAGCCAACATCAGATGCTATTGCGGTTATGCTTTCGTCAGTGTTTAGGAGCATAACCGACGCCTTTTCAATGCGGTATTCATTTATGTATTCTGTTGCGGATTTCCCAATGGTGTTTTTGAAAAAACGGCAGAAGTGACTTTCGCTCAAATAGCATAATTTTGCGAGTTGAGCGGTTGTAATTTTTTCATGATAGTTTTCCGAAATGTATTCTAAAAGAACATTCATTCTCTTCAGCCTTGCAGTCTGTGCGTCAAAATCCTTTGATGACAGCCGCGAGGCAGTATAATTTCGCATAAGGTATGCCATAAGGCGGTATGTGTGACTTTTCAGCATCATATCGCTGCCCTCGGAATTTGCACTGTATTCGTCATAAATTTCATTTAAGCAGTTTTTTATGTATTCGTCCTTGTGAATAAGATTTTCAATCAGTATATTTGAAAATTTTATGTCGGAAAAAAATTCGGGGTATATCAGTATGCAAAAATATTCAATATGCTCGTTTGCGACAAAGGAGTGAATCTCCGAGCTGTTCACAACAACAAAATCGTCCTTTTTGACAGAAAAGGTCTTGCCGTTGCAGGTAAAGCTGCAGCCACCGGAGGAAAAATACAGCAGCTCAATATGCTCGTGCCAGTGAGGAACGAGCCTGTTGCGGCCGATGCCGCGGGTTTTCATAAACTTGACAGTAAAGCTGTTTTCCAAAACGGGTACTTTTTCATAAAGTGAAATATCGTTCATATTTTTCTCCAAAAGTCAAAATTGTGCTAATACAGGGTAAATGTGTCCTTGCCTTTGAGTATAGCTTTATAATATACTTTAATTAGCAAAAAGTCAAGAGAAACGGAGGAATTAAAATGAAACTGGGAGTATTGGTAAATCTTACTGACAAACAGGTTGATGAAAAAATTAAGCAGGTTGCGGATTATGGCTTTAATCATTGTCAGCTCTGCGGCTGGAACAAAGAGCTGTTTACCGATGAGGTGGCAGAAATGGTGCTTGAGGCGTGCAAAAAATATGATGTGGAAATTTCTACCTTCTGGTGCGGCTGGTCGGGTCCTCAGGTATGGAATTTTTATGAAGGACCGCTTACCTTGGGCTTAGTTCCGACAGAATACCGCTACCAAAGATGCAAGGAATTAATGGAAGGCTCTGATTTTGCAAAGAAGCTGGGTGTTGTAAATGTGGCAACTCACGTGGGCTTTTTGCCGGAAACTCCTAATACCGAGCAATATCATGCTGTAGTATGTGCAATCAGAACTGTAGCACAGTACTGTAAAGACAACGGTCAGTATTTCCTGTTTGAAACAGGTCAGGAAACACCTGTAACACTTCGCCGCACAATAGAGGACGTCGGAACAGGAAATCTTGGAATAAACCTCGACCCGGCAAATCTGATTTTGTACGGAAAGGCAAATCCGGTTGATGCACTTAGCGTATTTGGCGAATATGTGCGTGACGTACATGCGAAGGACGGCTGTTATCCGACAGACGGTAAGAATTTGGGTGCAGAAACACCGATCGGTGCAGGAATGGTTAATTTCCCTGCATTTGTCAATAAGCTCAAAGAGGTGGGCTACGACGGAACTCTTACGATTGAGCGTGAAATCTCCGGCGAGCAGCAGGTAAAGGATATAATTGAATCGAAGAAGTTATTGGAGGAATTGATATGATTAAGGTTGCTTTAATTGGTATCGGCGGAATGGGTAAGGTACATTTCGATGAGTATATGAAAAATCCCGAAACTCAGATTGTTGCAGTTGCAGATGTCAGAACGGATATGGCAAAGGAAAAGGTGAATGACGAAAATATCAGGATTTATGCTGATATGGACGAGCTTTTGGCAAACGAAGATGTTGATTTGGTAGATATTTCAACACCAAGCTATATGCATGCAGAGCAGAGCATAAAGGCTCTTAAAAAGGGCAAGCATGTTATTTGTGAAAAGCCGATGAGCATTTCAAGTGAAGATACAAGTAAAATGATTGAGGCAGCAAGGGAATCCGGCAAGCTGTATATGACAGCTCATGTCGTGCGTTTTATGTCCCCGTATGTATATTTGAAAAGTATCATTGACAGCGGCGAGCTTGGCAAAATAGTACATATTGACATGAAGCGTATTTCAGCCATTCCGAGATGGAGCTGGGAGGATTGGATGCGTGACATTAAAAAGAGCGGCGGAAATCCGTTCGATATGAGTATTCATGATATTGATTTTGTGCAGTATGCTTTTGGTATGCCAAAGTCGGTTTCGGGTGTGTATAACAAGATGAAGAATGATAATGACTATGTTATTTCAAATCTTGTATATGATGATTTCACTGCTACCATTACAGGCGGTTGGTTTAACTGCGATATTGCGTTTAAGGCAGAGTATGCTGCAATATTTGAAAACGGCTGGGTTGAGAGTAAGGACGGCAAGGTATACAAAAACGGCGAGGAAGTGGAGATTGGGAAAGGCGAAGTAAGTGCCGATACGGGAATAAACCTTTCGGGGCTTGACGGATACGCTGATGAAATTGCGTATTTTGTTTCCTGCATAAAGAATGGTACACAGCCCGAAATGGTTACGCCGGAAAGCTCGGAGGACAGCGTTAAGCTAGTGGAAAGAATACTTGAAAATTCAATTATAATATAACGGAGATAAATACTTTGAAAACTTGCATAATTATAGGAGCGGGCGGACGCGGTAAGGACGCCTATGCTCCTTATATAAAGAAATCGGGAATAATGAAAATTGTCGGCGTTGTTGAGCCTGATGACAAAAAGCGTGAGGATTTTAAAAAGGAATACGCCGTTTCGGAGGAAATGTGCTTTTCCGATTACCATGATTTTTTTCAAAAAGGACGGCTTGCAGACAGTGTAATTATCTGTACGCAGGACAGAATGCACACAGAGCCTGCCAAGCTTGCAATAGAGTGCGGTTATCATATTATGCTTGAAAAGCCGGTGTCGCCTGTTGAGACGGAAATTGATGAGCTGGAGGAGCTTGTCAAGGACTATGACAAGGTTTTTATAACAGGCTATGTGCTGAGGTACACTCCTTTTATTATCAAAATAAAGGAGCTTTTAGACAGCGGTGCAATCGGAAAAATCATGACGATGCAGCTTAATGAAAATGAAGGCTTTTGGCATCATGCCCATAGCTATGTGAGAGGACCTTGGTCTAATTCCAAGACATCGTCTCCGCTTATTGTGGCAAAGTCATGTCACGATTTTGATTTGATGTTGTATCTTATCGGCTCAAAATGCACAGGAGTTTCTTCTTATGGAAGTAACGGATATTTTACGCCGGAAAATGCTCCGGGCGACGTGCCGATGCGGTGTACCGACGGCTGCAGCTTTGCGGATACCTGTAAATATAACGCAGTAAAGCTGTATACCGAGGGTAAGGCATCGTATTTTGTGCATAAGTTTGAGTGCGGCGAGGATAAGGACGCAATAATTGAGGCACTCAAAACCAATGAATACGGCAGATGTATTTACAGATGCGGCAATGACGTCTGCGACCATCAGGTGGCAAGCCTTGTTTTTGAAAATGGTGCAACAGCTGTGTTTACGGTCTCAGCCTTTTCGCTTGATAATACGCGGACGATTAAGCTGATGGGTACAGAGGGCGAAATCGGCGGCTGTATGGAAAAGGGTGAAATTGTTCTGAAACGCTTTGCAGATATGACGGAGGAGCATTTTCGCGTTACGCACGATGGAACAAAGCACTGCGGCGGTGACAGCGGTATTATGCGTCATTTTGCCGAGCTGCTTGAACGCGAAAGCGTTAAAAATGATTTGAGTGTGTTTGAATCGCACCGAATGGCGTTTGCCGCAGAGCGTGCAAGAAACAATGGGAAGTGAAAATAGGCTTAAAACAAAAAAAGTCGCTTATAGCGGCTTTTTTAATATCTGCTGTTATGCTCTTTAAATGCTCTGTCCATGCTTCGTTTTGCGTCTCGTGACTGCAAATCGTTTCGCTTATCGTACAGCTTTTTACCCTTGCAAACACCGAGAGCCAGCTTCACGTGTGAGCCTTTCAGGTACACAGAAAGAGGGATAAGGGCATAGCCGTCCTGTTGCACCTGACCGATAAGCTTACGGATTTCACTTTTATGGAGAAGCAGCTTTTTCGGACGGAGCGGATCACGGTTGAAAATATTTCCCTGCTCATAAGGACTTATGTTCATGCCCTTTACAAAAACCTCTCCGTTATCAACGGACGCGTATGCATCTGCAATATTTACCTTTCCCAGGCGGATAGATTTTACTTCTGTACCAAAAAGCTCGATTCCGCACTCTATGGTTTCCAAAATAAAATAATTATGTCGTGCTTTTTTGTTTTGAGCAAGAGTTTTTGTGTTTTCCATTTAGCTTCTCCTTAAAATAAAGTTCTTTTCTAATTATACCATATATTTTGTTTATTGCAAATATTTTATGAATTTTTTGGTATAAAATTTTTGAACGGAAAAATAAATATAGACAAAAATGGAAAAAAACTTGATTTATGAGGAGAATTGTATTAAAATATAGATAGCATAAAAGACGCGGAGGTAAAAGAGAAGTGGAAAAAATCAGATTCAGTTACAAAAAAGCAGCCCCGTTTGTTTCAGAGCATGAAAT
>JAGASE010000015.1 GCA_017621875.1 Clostridia bacterium | reverse complement strand
CGGATGAGGAAACAAAAATACGAAATGAAATAATACAAGAGAAAAATAAAGCCTACATCGAAGGTTTCGGTTATGTAGCTCCAAGTAAAACAAAAACAATAATAGTAGACTCAGATGGCGATATAAATAAAATGGTCGGCACAATGGAATAAAGCCCTATATAAACAAATTGAGGTTAAGCATAAAATGTATGCTTAACCTCTTTCGGCTTCAATGATTAACTTCACATAAATTATATAGCAGACACAATTAAATGTCAAGGTTTTACTACAAACATTCCAAAATCACAAGCCAATAAAAAAGATTATTAGTAGCGGGTAGGGTGTTTACACCTTATAGATAGTTAAAAGCGATTGTAGGGCAAATATAACGGCTTTTTGAGACAAATATTACAAAAAGGGATTTGATGGTCAAATCCCTTGAAATAACGCAGGGGTGAACGAGCAATCAATGAACGGTGTCTTAAGTGTTACAGTTACCTGTAGATTTCTAAAAATATTAGTTATTTTTCTTACAAAAGAGCAAAATTTGTTCATACGCATCCCCCTTCCAATAATACATTCTATGTCGTTCACTGTTTTCCAAACGGAACCTGTCTGTTCTGGTGAGATAAGGAAGGAGTAGTGAACTTATCTCAAAGAAATTATAACAGATATTTTATAAAAAAACAAGACCTTTAAGATACTTAAAAGTCTTGTCATTGGCGGAGATGAGACGATTTGAACGCCCGCGCCGGCATGACCGACCTTTCGGATTTCGAATCCGACCCCTTCAACCACTTGGGTACATCTCCAAATTTATATAAACTTTTTTCAAAGTTTAAAGCAAATATTAAGTTTTATTAGAAATCTCATTAGAAAAGATTTTTTGTTATGTCAGCACCGATTGCTGAAAACCGCACTGTTACAGGGTTTGCGGAGAATTGTATTCCAACAACTTCTAAAAATTTGAAACAATTTCGAGTGCGGACCCTTCAACCACTTGGGTACATCTCCGTATTAAGTTATTTTGAGAGTGAAATCGCGAGTATATAATTGGAAATTGGGGAGAAAATCCGGGAAGAATTTTTCTCGAATTCAATCAGGCAAAACTTTGAAAACCACGTAATATAGGGCTTTTTAAGGCTTTTGGTTTTCTGATTCAGAATGTTTTTTTCGAGTGCACCCCGTTATGACCACTTCGATACCGCTCCGAATATTAAAATATATACAACTGCAGTACAGTTTAACAACACCAGTATATTATAACTCAGAATGCGAAAAAATGCAAGAGTTTTTTATAAAAAAATCAGGTAATCATATAATATATACAAAAACTGGTTCTACCAACATATGATAAAACCAATATGGATTCTATTTCAATGATGATACCTTAAACAGAAACTCTTATAATGGCAAGATGAAATATTTGTGAAATTACTTCTGTATGTCGGATATAAAGATACACATATAAAAAAGTATTTTACAACCTAAAAAATTGTGTTTTCTGTCCTTTACAAACTCTCTGGTATGGTTTATAATTAAAATATATTACGAATTAAGTCTTATACAGGCATAATTGTAAATTTTTAATTAATCCAATACAGGAAGTGAAGATTATGGCATTTAGCAATGAAGCAAAATGGGTGGAATGTAAGAGGTTCGATTCTCCGAAGTTCATGAAAAAATTCAACATAGAAGAGAATGTACATACCGCCGTATTATCTATTTGCGGTTTGGGTTTTTTTGACCTTAAAATTAATGGAAGCTATGTATCGGATGACTTGCTGGTGCCGGCTTGGTCAGACTATGAGCCGAGAGAAAACCGCAGGCTGCTTTATCCGATAAGTGATACCTTTACACACAGGGTATATTACCTTGAATACGATGTTTCTAAATACTTAAAAAGCGGCGAAAATGAAATTACAGTTATTTTGGGAAATGGCTGGTACAATCAGAGAGGCAGAACGGCAGAGGGTGATTTATGGTACGGAGATTTAAAGCTTCTCTTTGATTTGGAGATAAATTCCTCCATTCACATAGTTTCCGATGAAAGCATGCTTGTGTCGGAAAGCAATATCACATTTAACAATATTTTTTACGGTGAAATGCAGGATTTCAGAATAAAGGATAACTATATTGAGACAGCGACTGAGACGAAAGCTCCGGCAGGAAAACTTGAAGTGCAGACTTGCCCTGCCGATACCCTTCATATGATAATCTATCCTGAAAAGATTGCGTCTGTTGGTGGACGGGATATTTATGACTGCGGTGAAAATATTACCGGCTGGGCAGTTTTTACTCAACCGGCAGATGCGGGTCAAAAGACTACTATTCGATACTCTGAGGAGATTGATGAAAGCTGTGGCTTGGATTTTGCGTCATGCGGAGGAGAGAAGCAGATTCAATCAGACTCATATATTTCGGACGGAAACAAAAATACCTGCCGTCCGCTGTTTACCTATCACGGCTTCAGATATTTTGAGGTTGAGGGTGAATACGAGAATTTGTCTGTCGAGGTTGTATACGCAGATGTCAAAATAACCTCCGATTTTGAATGTGACAGTGAAATTATTAACGCTCTTTACAAAAACTACATTCGCTCGCAGGTAACAAACATGCACTGCGGAGTTCCGTCAGACTGCCCGCACAGGGAAAGGCTCGGATATACAGGTGACGGACAACTCACCTGCGATGCTGCAATGCATATGCTCGCTTGCAGAGAGTTTTACCGAAAATGGATTCGGGATATTGCGGACTGTCAGGATATTAAAAGCGGTCATGTTCAGCACACTGCTCCGTTTTACGGCGGCGGAGGAGGTCCGGGAGGCTGGGGCTGTGCTATTGTTATGGCTCCGTACTTTTACTATAAAAACTATTTTGACAAAGATTTACTAAAGGAATATTATCCCAACATGCAGAAATGGTGCAACTATATGGAGAGTCGTCTTGAGGACGGACTTGTTGTGCGGGAGGAAAAAGACGGCTGGTGTCTCGGAGAATGGGGACTTAAGGAAAAAATACTGCTTCCGGAGCCTTTTGTGAACACATATTTTTATATAAAGGCACTGATGTATATGCAGGAGATAGCCGAAATAATTTCGGTAAAGGACGAAAGCCTGCAAAAACGCATAGATTCCTTAAAAAACGCATTGCTAAAAAACTATTACGATGAAGAAAATAATTCTGTACTGGACGGAGTTCAGGGAGCAGAGGCGTTTTTCTGCGATATAGGTCTTGGAAATGAAAAAATGCTGCAAAAAATAAATGAAAGATATGACGAGTTGGGCGGATTTGATACAGGTCTTTTCGGAACGGATATCCTAATCAGGGTGCTTTTTCAAAATGGATTTGCGGATACTGCTATTAAGCTGCTTTCGTCCTGCAAAAAGAACGCCTCATTTGGATATCAGATACAAAGCGGTGCTACGACTCTGTGGGAATATTGGAACGGCGAGGAGTCGCATAATCACCCGATGTTTGGCAGCTGCGTTAAGTATCTGTTTACCGAGCTTATGGGAATGAAGAAGGGCGAAATTTTCCGCATTGAGCCTAAGATTTCAAAACGTCTTTCAAGAGCTAAAGCAAAAATAACGGTGGACGGAAAGGAAATTGCAGAGGAATATGAAATCCGAGGCAGCGAAGTTATTTTCAAAATATCCGCAGAGCTGTCGGCAGTTTTTGTTTGGGACGGCGAGGAATATGAAATTTATCCCGGTATAGAAGAAACATTGTCTTTTAAGCTGTGAAAATATTTGTAAAGGTCTGTAAAGTATATATTTACGGGCCTTTATTTTTAATAAAATAAATAAATTTAATATTCTGCAAAACAAATTTAATATTCTGCAAAGCAAAATAATAGCGGCTGTGCTATAATGAAAAAAATTGAACGAGGGAGGACTCGGAAAATGACCTTAAGAGAAAAGATTTTAAAAACCTTTGTTGTTACAATCCGAGAGGTTAATACACATGGCGGACCGGAGGCTTTCTTTGAAAAATATCCGGTAGGAGGAATATATTACTCGGAAGAGGCGATGCTTTTGGACGAGGACGGCAGGGAAATGGGCAGTGCCATGACCTTTGAAAGCCTGCAGCGTTGTAAGGCTGCGTCTAAAAACAAGCTGCTCGTATGTGCTGACCAGACCTTTATAAAGGGACAGAAGATGCTGGATAACAGTCAACGTTCTTTAGGTGCGACAGACAGCGAGGAGGCTGCGTATAATTTCGGAAAGATTATTGGTATGCAGATGAATTCAAACGGAGTTGACTGGGTTTTAGCACCGAGTATTGATATGTATTTTAGCCCGGTTATGCCGCTTATGGCGATAAGCGATGACCCTGAACATATTGCAAAAGTGTACCGTCAGGTTATCCGCGGTATACAGGACCAGGGTGTATGTGCGACTGTTAAGCATTTTCCGGGAGTGGGTACAACCAATATAAATATGCACTTAGCACCGAGCGACAATATTTTGCCGTTTGACGAATGGATGGACACCTATGGATATACCTATAAGCAGATGTTTGAGGAGAATGCTATGTCGGTTATGACAACGCATGTGGCATTAAAGTCCTTTGACAATGAATTTACCGATGGTTATTATCCTGTTGCAACCTTCTCTCACAAGCTCACAACCGAGCTTTTAAAGGAAAAGCTTGGATTTGAGGGTGCTGTTGTTACAGACGCACTAATAATGGGAGGAATGGCAACCGGCGATATTGTTGCTGAAACGGTACAGGCATTTAAAGCCGGAGCTGACTTGCTTTTATGGCCGCCGATTGAGGCAGCGGACAAGATTGAGGAGGCAATAAAAAGCGGTGATATTCCTATGAGCCGCTTGGAGGACGCTCTTTCCCGAATTGAAAAAATGGAGGCGTTCAGAAACAAGGCACTTGCCGGAAAAGCATATGACGAGCCGGACTGCGGCTTTGCGGATAAAGCAATGCTTGATATTGAAGAAAAGGGCATCTGTCTTTTGAGAAATAATATAGACTTGCTTCCGCTTAAGGGCGAATGCAAAAAAATCCTTGTTGTTGACGCAACGGATATCGAAGGAGATAAATCTTCATATATGCTTTGCGACGAACTTAAGAAAAGAGGCTTTGACGCAGAGGTTAAGAGAGATATTTATGATGTTCCGTCACTGGTTGTATGGCAGTCAGAGGTTGATGCTATACAAAAGGATTACGACCTTGTAATATTCAACCTAAACGCAAATTATATTGCATCATGGACAGTTCCAATGATGCTTATATGGGCATCACATCTGTTTGATAAAAAGAAAAAGCTCATTGTAAATTACGGCTCGCCGTTCTTTGCCCGCGATTACTTCCCGGAGGACCCGACAATTATTGAAATGAATTGTGTACCGTCTGCGGCGATTATTGAAAAGCTTGTGGACAAAATGCAGGGAATGAGTGAATTTGAGGGAAAATGTGTTTTAAAATCGAAAGAGGTGTAATATTATGGACAAGCAGCATTTTATTGATGCAGGATATGTGGATTTCGGATATATCTCGCCGGAGCTTACGTCGAATAGCGAATATCCCGAATACATCGTGGAAAATGTGACCGAATCTGTGAGAAAAATACAGCAGCATCAGACAAGGTCGAGCTTTTCCTTCGGATTTATGGCTGATATACATTATTCTACAACGTATAACCATGACATAAGGACAAAAAGGCTTTTTAACGCATATAAGGAAATTGCAAAGCGTGCTCATATTGATATGCTTGTACTTGGCGGAGATTATGTAAATGACGGTGTAAAGGAGAATTATAAGGTCAGAAATTACAGAGAACTAAGAGCACATCTTGACGGAATAAAATATCTGCCGGTTAACGGAAACCATGATGATAACTGGATTTGGGATAACTGCATAGAGGCGGAGCTTGCGGAGCATCAGTTAACTGCCGATGAAATTTACAATCTATTTTATAACCATTTAGTATCGCTTGGAGCGGAATTTGACGCAGGCAGCGAAGGACTTTACTATTTCTACAATGATGTATATAAAAAGGTAAGATATATATTTATAGATACAAACGATGTGCCGATGACATTTAATGAAAAGGGTGAGGCAGTGCATACCGAAAAGCATATTTTTGCACTTTCGCAACGTCAGACCGATTGGCTCATTAATAAGGCTCTTTGTTTTGACGAGGAGGGCTGGTCGGTTGTATTTATAGCACATACAGCTTTTTTGACGTCAATGAAGGCGGAGCATGCCGACGAATATGCACAGCTTAAAGTAATAAACGAAATTGCGGACAGCTATAAGCTTGGAAGAGACCTTGATGCTGAATTTGGCAGCGGCGATTATAAAATAAAAGCGAAGGCGGCATTTTCTGAATATAAAAGAGCAGAGGTTGTCGGCGTTTTCGGCGGTCACTGGCACAAGGATATAATTGAGATAACCGAGGCAGGAGTTCCGCATATCTACGCAAATTGTGTGATGATGTACCTGCCGTACAGAAAGGACGGCGAAAAGTCGGAAATCCTGTTTGATATAGTAACTGTAGATAGAGAAAGCCGTACAATTCACATTACCCGTACCGGCTACGGTGAGGACAGAACGGTTAATTATTAAGTCTAAAAAGAGCAGTTCATGTGTGAGCTGCTCTTTTCTATTCATTTGAAGATTGTAACAATGTCACATAAAATTATTAATAAATATTGCACAAATTTAATATTGTGCAAAAATCGCTTAATATTATGTAAATACAAACAAAGCTACTGATGTTATAATAAGCTTATTAAATAAGAGAGCATATGCGTCTTAAAACGAAAGGGAGAGTGTAATTATGGAAAAAAGAATTTGTATTCCGGATTATGAGTACAAGGAGAGAATTGCAAAGGCAGCAAAGCTGATTCGTGAAAAGGGACTTGATGTAATGGTTGTTTCAAGTACCGAGTCAGATTATGCAAATGCGAGATATTTCAGCGGATTTTGGCCGCTTTTTGAACGTGCCGGAGTTGCAATTTCCGCAAACGGAGACGCTGCATTAATGGTAGGTCCTGAATCAGCTATATTTGCAAAGGATTTCGGAAAAATAGAAAAGATTTTTGTTTTAAGAGAGTTCAGAGAGTCTGCAGACCCTTCATATCCTGAGCTGCATGCCGACACCTTTGCCGATGTATTTAAGGCAATCGGCGTAAGCGGAAGTAAAATTAAAATCGGACTCGGAAGCTATGTTGAATGTACTCTGCCGATTTTCGAGGGCTTAAAGGAGAGCTTCCCGGAGGCAGAAATTACAAATTGCAACGATATCATGGTTGAGCTGAGAAAAATCAAGAGTGTAAACGAGCTTGCTTGTATCAGAGAGGGCTTTCGTATTATCGAGCTTGCAACCGATGAGGTTATAAAGAACTTAAAGCCGGGCGTTACCGAGCTTGAAATGGTTGGTGTTGCACAGAGAGTTATCTATGAAAATGGTGCAGAATACGAGGGACTTCCGATGTATGTATTCAGCGAGGCATCAACACGTCACGCAATCAGCCGTTCAAGCTACAGAAAGATTGGTAAGGGCGATATTGTTCAGCTTAATCTTTCTGCTAAAATCGACGGATATTCACCGGCAATCGGACTTCCTGTTATTATGGGCAAGCTTGAGGGAGAACGCCGCAGAATTGTTGACTTCTGCTTGAAAGCTCATGACTGGACAGTTGACCGCATTAAGGCAGGCGTAATGGCAAGCGACATCGCAAAGGACTTCTACAAGCTTTATGAAGAAAACGGAATGAAGGACAATTTTGTTTACGGACCTTGTCACGGAACGGGTATGATTGAGGTTGAGGCACCTTGGATGGAGACAACCACCGATTATCTGCTTGAGCCGAATATGACCTTCCAGGTTGATACCTTTATTTCAGGTCCAACCTTTGGCTGCAGATGGGAAAAGGGTATCGCAGTAACCGAAAACGGCTGCGAATCTATGACAGATTACTTGAAGAAAGGAATTATAGAAATCGATGTGTGATGGTGTAGGTAAAAAGGTATGGCTGATTCCGGACTGCGAGCTTCCGCAGGAAGGAGAAGGCGTGCTTAAGGGACATGAATCGGTTATCGTTGTAAATGATAACGACTTTGACGTAAAAATAAATGTAAGGCTTTACTTTGCCGATAAAGAGTGCTATGATGGTATTGAGTGGACAGTGGGTGCTAAAAAGGTTCGCTGTTTCAGAATGAACAACATTAATGATATGTCGGGATATGAAGTACCATTTGACACTCAATACGCCATGAAGCTTGAGTCAAACGGAAATATTGTTGTTCAATACGGAAGACTGGATAACAGACAGGTGAATCTTGCGTATTATACAACGCTTGGATATTGTGAATGAGGGTGAGAAGATGTATTTGGATAAATGCTTTCCGAGAGAAATTGAAAACGCAAAAAAGAACAACACGCCTGTAGTAATAGTAGGCGGTACGGTTGAGTATCACGGACCGCAGTGCTCTTACGGCTGCGATACCTTGGTTGCACAGGGACTTATAGAAAAGCTCAGCGAGAAAAAGGAAATAATTATCGCTCCGCAAATCAGCTACAGCCCTGCAAGCTACGCTGTAGGCGATGCAAAAAGCGGTACGGTGCATGTTGAAGAAAATGCATTTGAGGAATATGTTTACTATGTATTTATGAGTATGCTTTCGGCAGGACTCAGAAATATTTATGTAGTAATTCATCATCAGTTTGAGCAGGAGTCGCTGATGCCGATGACGCTTTCCTACATGAAGGCGGCAAAGCGTGCCACGATGGCATATCTTGAACAAACAAAAGGTCAGGGCTGGTGGGGCAGCGAAAGCTATAAGGATTATTATGAAAACCTTGAGGGTGAGGATAATCCTTTTGGCTGGATTAAAGTAATTCCTACCATGAGCAAGGCTGTTCAGGACGCAACCGGCTATGACCATGCCGGAAAATACGAGTGCTCGATTTTGATGGCACTTTATCCTGACGCAGTAAAGCTTGAACGTCTTGGAGATATTGAGCATTGGTTTACAAAAAGCTCGGCAGAGGCAAATACCGAGCTTGGCAATAAAATGGTAGAGCTTTCGCTTGAATATCTCGAAAAGACAATCGTCTGATTTTTCTTGAGGTGCGTTATGAGAGTGTATTTGAACAAGGGACTTTTTACTGATAAGGAATTTACTTTGGTAGAAAACGGCAGTATGCGTGCTGTGGCGTTTAAGTATTCAACGGGAGTTGAGGCTCTTAGGGTGGAAAATGAAAAGGGATATTTCATTATTCTGCCATTTCAGGGACAGCAGATTTGGCGGGCTATATTTTGCGGCAGGGAACTGGTTATGCGTACAAAATTCGATGAGCCTGTTGCAAATGTGGAATATTTAAAAACCTACGGCGGATTTTTGCTGCACTGTGGAATAAATAACACAGGCAAGCCACAGGAGGGTGAAAAGCCATATCCGCAGCATGGAGAAATCCCGAATGCGGAATATAAAACCGCGTATATTGACTGTGAGGACGATTATATCTCGGTCGGTGGCGAGCTTAGGTACGACATGGCGTTTGTGAAAAGCTATACCTTTTCGCCGGAGTGCAGGCTTTACAAGGACGATACGGTTTTAAAAATATTTGTAACGCTTGAAAATCGAAGACAGTCACCTATGGACTATATGTACTTGTGCCATATAAACTTCCGTCCGATTGACGGTGCTAAGCTTATTTACAGTGCCGATTATCAAAAGGTAAGAGCAGTACGATATATTCCTGATGATATCCCAAACGAGCAGAAGACGCGGCTTACTGAGTATTTCGATGCGTTGGAAAAAAATCCGGCTGTTCATAACGAGGTTGGCGGCGATGGTCAGATTTATAACCCCGAAATATGCTTTTTGCTTGACTACAAAAGCGATGAAAACAACCGTGCGTATACTCTGCAGTATACAGACGACGGTGCGTGCTATGTAAGCCATGACGCAAATATTCTGCCGGTTGGTGTAAGGTGGATTTCCAGAACGGGAGACGAGGATTCTATGGGAATGATTCTTCCGTCAACCGCCGAGCATTTGGGATACAGGAATGCACAGGAAAAGGGGCAGATTAAGTTTTTGGGACCTATGGAAAAAATCAGCTTTTATACCGAGGCAGGCTGGGTTGATAAGGAAAAAGCGGATAGGGTAAAAGAGCAAATAGAGGCAATGAATAAATAAAGAAGCTTCTGATATAAGCCCCGCCTGCGGGCGGAGGAGTTGGGCAGCAGTTTTGTTATTCCGTTATTGTTAAAAGCAGGTTTCCTACATAATAAAAAAGTGTCGAAATGAACTAAATGGGGTTCACTTCATAAGACACTTTTTTATTATACAGAAAGTTATATATTAAGCTTTGAGCGTATTGTGCGGTAGTAATTTTTCGGTGATTGATTGGTGGCTTTTTTAAACAGCTTACAAAAGTAATGTATAGAGTTAAAGCCGAGCTTCTCGGAAATTTCGGTTACTGACAGCTCATTTTTTCTGAGCAGTGCCTTTGCCTCTTTTATGCGTAGGTTATTTATGTAATTTAATATCGTAATTCCGTACGCAGTTTTAAAATCGTGACAAAGAGTGGTTTTGTTTGTTCCGAACAGGAAACAGAGGTTATCAAGTGAAATTTTCTCGGTATAATGCTCGCAAATGTATTGGTGTATGTCGGAAATTTTGCCTGATGACTGCGTTGAATCGCTTGGAGACTCCTGTGTTTTTTTGCAGGCACGTACAAGCGTTATAAGAAAAGCCTCAAGATAAAGCTTTAAAAGCTGGTCTGCTGCAAAGGGATATTCGGTACGTTTTACCATTTCAGGAAGATTAGGCAAATCGTAGGGAGGAGCATATACGTTCATTCCCTCCATCATTATATCCGAAAGCATTTTTTTATGCTCTGCACTAAGAGTAAAGGGCGTGTGCGAAAACACCTCCAGCTCGCTGCACTCACATTCAAATCCGATTATAATAACATTCGGTGTGATGTTGTCGCTGCATTCCAGAAAATGCCGCTCGTTAGGGCGGTGGATAATAAGCTGATTGTCGGAAAGCGTACCCGAATAATTTTCCGAGTGAATAATTATTGAGCCTCTGTCAACATACAAAAGCTCGCAGAAGTTGTGGAAATCCTCTTTGGTATGATACTTGTTTACAAATTCAAAGTAATGTATATTCGCAATTTTTGATACCACAAGCGGAGTATCGAAGGATTTAAGCTTATATTCCATATGACTCACCTTTTACATAGCTCACCTTTCAATTATTTTTGAAAAAGGTTTAATTTTTTATATGTGTACATATTTTTTGCTATTTACAACTATAAGCGGATTGGCTTATAATATAATTGGAACTTATAGATGGTATTGCAAAATACTAAATTATTTTAAGATTATACAAATTGTATCATAATTGAGTAAATTTGTCAATAAATTCAGGAGGGATTATATGCACCAAAATGTTCTAAATGAAAAAAATATCAGAATAGAAGTACCCAAGAAGTCGATTTTTCATATACAGGTATCGAGCGGTACAGAATTTAAGGAAACCTTGCTTAGAAAATATAAAATTATCAAGGCTACCGAAAATGAGGAGAAGTATACCTTGTGCGAAAACGGTGACAACATAAGCTTGAGTACCGATAAATATTCCATCAGCTTTGATAAAAATGATGATGTGATTGTACTTGGCGGCTCAAAAAGAGAGTTAAAGCTTTGTGTTTCGGGAAGAAACGGCGGAAAATATGAAAACAACGGCTTTCGCATAGAAATTCCGGCGGCGGAAAAGGAAAGGCTGTTCGGTTTGGGTGATGAAAGTCGCGACAGCGTTATGAAACGCGGCAAGAAGGCGGTTATGTGGCAGCAAAACGTCGTTTCCTACGGACCGATACCGTTTTTGGTAAGCTCGGAGGGCTGGGGAATACTTGTTAACTGCACATATAAGCATTCCTTTGACATTTGCTCGGAAAGCAAGGATAAAATTGTGATTGATGCCCAAAAGGGAGTTATTGATTTTTACATATTCCTTGCGGACTCAATGAAGGAAATAATCGGACTTTATACAGATATTACAGGAAAGCCTGTTATGCTCCCAAAGGCTGCTTACGGATTCACCTTTGTTTCTAATGAGGAGGACGGAGCACGCGAGCTTTTGACCGACTGCCTGATGTTCAGACGTGAAGACATACCATGCGATATAATGGGGCTTGAGCCGGGCTGGATGGAAAATCATTATGATTACACTCTTGATAAAAAATGGAGTCAGGACAGATTCTATATTCCGTATTGGCTGCCGGAAAACTACAGCGGACCATGGTCGTTTTTCTATAATTTAAGGCAAATGGGATATAAGTTTACGCTGTGGCTGTGCTGCGATTACGACCTTTTCTGGCATGAGGAGGGCGAAAAGCTTCCGGAGGCGGAGGCAAAGTCATATAACGGTGCGGATATTTTGGACGACCATTTCTCCGGCGATGTTATTATGGATAAAATTACGCGTCCGAACGAGCCGTGGTTTGAGCATTTGAAAAAGTTTGTTGACCAGGGAGCTGTCGGCTTTAAGTTGGACGGCGCAATGCAGGTTATGGAGCATCCCGACAGGCTGTGGGCAGGAAAGTACCGCGATGATGAAATTCATAATTTGTATCCCGTAATTTATGTAAAGCAGATGCAGCAGGGATATAAGGAATATACCGGCAGACGTTCGCTTATCTATACGCCGTCACTGTATGCAGGAACACAGGGCTTTGCGGCTACCTGGGCAGGCGATACCGGCGGTGGAGCAGATACACTGGTTAATGTGATGAATATGGCGTTCTGTGGACATTCGAACGCGTCCTGCGACCTTGACCCGACTACGCCTATGGGAATCCATTACGGCTTCCTGCTGCCGTGGACACAGATGCTTACGTGGAGAAACTGGCATCATCCGTGGTTTTTGGGAGACGAGCTTGAGGGTATAATCCGTGACTACGGAAAGCTGCGTTCGTCACTGTTCCCGTATATATACTCGATGGCATTTACCGCTGCTAAAACAGGTCTTGCGGTGGTTCGACCGTTGAGTCTTATGTATGAGGATAAGCCGGAGTATGACTCGGTAAATAATGTGTATATGCTGGGTGACAGCCTGCTTGTAGGTGTATATGACATGAATCTCACGCTGCCGGAGGGAAAATGGCTTGACTATTTTACCGGCGAAATTTATGAGGGCGGCAAAACTGTTGAATACAAAATCCCGCAAGGGAAGGGAGGAGCGTTGCTCGTTAAGGAAGGCTCAATATTGGTAAAACAGCAGCCTAAAAAATATCTTGAGGATAAGGATACGGGAAATCTTGAAATTTTTGTTTTCCCGGGAAATAATTGCAGCTTTAACCTTATTGAGGACGACGGCACGACCTACGACTACTTAGACGGAGGATATGCATACACCGAAATGTGCCTTGAAAACAGCGGTAAGGATGGATTTACGCTTTGTGTTGATGTGAGAAAAACCGCCAACGGACAAGAACTCGAAATAACGGACACAAGGGATTTTGATGTAAATATTTTTACTGAAAGAAAGCCTGCGGCTATCAGCTGCGGCGGCGAAGCTGTTGATTTTTCGTATAATGAGGAAAGTAAGCTTGCATGCTTTGTTATTCCAAAAAAGCTGCACGACAGCAAAAAGGTAGAATACGTTGTTAAATTCTAAATCAAAAACCACGCGGCTACCGCGTGGTTTGAGCGTGTCGATAAACTTATCGGCACGCTTGCAGATGCCGAAAAAGGAAGCAGAATTTTTTGTTTTAAAGCACGTAGGCGTACGTGGGTACGGTAGGGCTTTAAAACAGAAAAAGCAGAGTTTTACTACATTTTCCATAAAAAATATAATAAATTT
>JAGASE010000014.1 GCA_017621875.1 Clostridia bacterium | reverse complement strand
TAGGGCTTTAAAACAGAAAAAGCAGAGTTTTACTACATTTTCCATAAAAAATATAATAAATTTAAAGTTACTGTTCTAAATGCAAACAGAGATAATAATTTTTATTTTCTGCGGTTATGCGACTTTTTCGACAGTCTGAAACCACGCGGCTACCGCGTGGTTTTTGATATATAGAAGATTTTAATTTTCCTCTCTGTAATGCTTTCTGTAATCAATCGGAGTCATGGAGGTGATTTGCTTGAACACCTTAACAAAGTATGTAGAGCTTGAAAAGCCGCAGCTTGTGGCAATTTCAAATATTTTTTGGTCTGATGATACAAGCAGGTGAGCAGCTTTTTGTATTCTGAACTCCGACAGATATGCAGTGAAGTTTTTGTTGAAAATATTCTTGAATTTTCTTCCTGCATAAATTGCCGAAATATTCAGAGTATCTGCAAGAAAGCTCAGATTCAGGTCAGGGTTTGAGTATTCACGTTCAATAATTTCATTGACCTTTTCAGTAAAGGTATGGTTTGAAAGGGAGGTGTCCTCCTGGCTCGCAATGGAACGCACAAAGTATGATTCCAGTGTTTTCTGCTGCTCTTCGAGAGTTTCAGAAAGGGATAAATTGGAAATTATGTCGTTTCCTCTTTCTATGGCAGGAACACATTTTAACATGGAAATAGCAAGCTCCAGAGTCCAGTTTTTTGCCTCGCTGCAGGTCGTTTTGCGGCATTCTTCAAAGAATGTATGCAGCAGCTTTGTAAATTCCTCTGTATCTCCGGCTATTAACGAGGAGGAAATCTGTTTTTGGATATTGACCGGATACTCGGCAGAGCCTTCCGTTTCAATATCGTCATAAATAAGAGTATTATAACCGTTAAAGAAACGATACTGAACAAGTCGGTCAAGTACGAAGAAGGTATATACAATATCGCACGGATTTGTTATTGAGTCTGTAACCGAGATAGTAACGGTTAAGGACAGGAATTTTTCTATATCCCTTTTTGATGCTTCGAGTGCTTCGATATAATCATCGTTGGACAGTGCCTCTTTTGACGCAAGAACAACGCCGATTGAGTCAAAGTCAAGGTCCAGAACTATGCAGGTGCCAAATTTCGACAGGTGGCTTTCAAAAATCAGCTTGATTTTCTGAATAAAGGACGCTATGTCCTTGTAGGAGTTGCTGAGAAGCAGTGAATTAATTCTGTCAAGCTTTATCTGCGAGCAGAGCAGCTCTGCGTATTCTATTTTTCTGAAGTAATCAAGCAGCGAATCCTGTTCCTTCTGAGGAATGTACTGATTGCGTATGGAACGCTGCAGTATTGATTTTATAAATGCATAGTGATGCTGATGACTGTGTGCCATGAGTGAGTTTATATAGCCGCTGGTTTTAGCGTTGATGTATTTTGATGAAAGTACAACGCAGAGCAGACATATGATAATAACTACTATAGAGAGCAGCATCATCTGCATAAGAAACGGCTGATACAGCTTTCTGAAGGTGCTTGGAACGATGCCTGTTAAGACAGTATAATTATCCTTGGTATATGTACGCATAAGGCTCTTTTTTGAAGAGGTCTTGTCCAGTTCACCGGCAAATATTGTATTTTGGCTTGAGAAAATAAGATTTCCTTTATAATATACGCCGGTGTTGTATTGGTCTGAGTCCATATTATACAGACTGTTAAACAGCGTATCTCTTTCAAAGGTATAAAGCACAAGATGTCCGCGGTAATCATATGTAGTAAGAATTGTGTAATAGTTCTGCTCTGTTGCAGGATATACGCGGATGCCCTGCTTGTGATTTTCAATGACCTTTTCAAGCGGAATAAGCTCCGCAAGATCCTGTGCTGATGCGTAGTCAAAGCTTCTGTTGTATATTTTATTGTTATCCAGGTTGATAAAATAAGTACTACTAAGGCCGGTATAGTAAGAGGTCATGGAGGTTATCGTCTGTGTTGCCTCAATGCGTTCCTGTGTTGAGTTTATACTTGACTTTGAAAGAATATCGTATACAGTTTTATTGCTGAGCAACTGATTGGTGGTTCTGTTTAAGTCTGTTTCCAATGTGGTGATATTTTTTATCAGGCTGCCCTGCTCATTTTCAATCCGCTGAGAAAAGAAACCGTTGACCACGTTGTATATGTTAACGGAATAAAAAAGTATAGAAAATAAAGATACCGTTACCGTTGTAATTATTATAGTAATGATAATCGATAATGTAAGTGTATTAATTTTATGCTTCTGCAGGAAGTTGTTAATAAACATTTTTAATCTCCGGCTTTTGAAATGATTTTTGATGTGACGGCGGCAGACGGGAAATAAAATTTCCTACTATATAATGTGCCGCTGTGACCTATTTTAGTATAACACATTAAGGAAGAAACTTCAATGGTAAATTTTATAACTGATATATATAAATATACGTTTTATGCGGTTTTTTGGGAAAAAGGTTTAATTTTTTCTATAATGGATAATTTTTTCAATTTACTTTTATAAGAGGTCGGGAGTATAATTACAATAAGCTATGTTATCAAAACAGAGGGGGTGAAAGCAAGATGGCTAATTTAACAAAAGGAGGTACAATAATGCAAGAAAAAGAAACAGCGAAGGCGAAGCCTAAGGTTAAGAAAAGAAAATACAGATACGGGCATTGGGCAATGACAGCAATGCTGAGTCCGGCAGTTATATTCGTATTTATATTTTCGTACCTTCCGATGATAGGCTTGATAATCGCCTTCCAGAATTATAAGTATAATTTGGGTATGTTCAAAAGTCCGTTTGTGGGATTTGATAACTTCAAATTTCTGGTTTTTTCAGACACCTTTATGGAGTTGGTGAGAAATACAATCGGATATAATATGGCATTCATAATATTCGGAATGGTAGCTGCGGTGTTGGTTGCGGTTATGATGGACATGGTACATAAAAAGGTGCTTGTTAAGATATACCAAAGTACAATGTTTTTACCGTTCTTCCTTTCGTGGATAGTGGTATCATACATAACCCATTCACTGTTCCAGTTTGATTACGGTATTATAAATAATCTGATAAGAAGTTTTGGCGGAGAAGGAATTTCCTTCTATTCGGAGGGAAAATACTGGCCGCTCATTCTTACCGTGGTGAGTATATGGAAGAGCATCGGTAAAAACTCGCTGGTATACTACGGTGCAATTCTCAGTATATCGCCTGAGCTATACGAAAGTGCAAGCCTGGACGGCTGTGGAGGCTTTGCAAAATTCAGATACATAACACTACCGCATTTAAAATCAACAATGATAATTCTTACAATTATGGCAATAGGCGGAATCTTCCGTTCGGATTACGGACTTTTCTACTATCTGCCAAAGGATTCGGGAGCACTTCTTGACTGGGTAGACGTACTTGATACTTACATCCTTCGTTCGATAAGGTCTACGGGAAATATCGGCGTATCGAGTGCCGCAGGATTTTTGCAGTCGATTGTCGGATTTGTACTTGTTGTTGCAACGAACTATGTTGTAAAACGAATTGATGAAGACAGCTCGCTGTTCTGATACTGCTGCAAAGAAAGGATGGTTATAAAATGATAGAGAATAAATTTCAGAAAATACTTTCAAAAACTATTGCAAATATCATTTTGATTGTTGTAGCACTGTCGTGTCTGATTCCGTTTGTAATAATAATTTCGGCTTCGTTCACGTCAGAGGGCGAAATTATAAAGCATGGCTACGGAATGTTCCCAAGAGGCTTCACACTTGATGCATACAAGATGGTTATGCATAGCTCGGGTGAGCTTTTGGACGCATATGCGGTCACGATTTATACAACCGTTGTAGGAAGCTTGCTTAGCGTTTTGATGACGATAATGGCAGCTTATCCGCTTTCGAGAAAAGATTACAAGTGGCAGAGAATATTTAATTTCTATTTCTACTTCACAATGCTGTTCTCCGGCGGAGCGGTGCCGAGCTACATACTGATATCGAATTATCTTAATTTAAAGAACAATATTTTGGTTTTGATACTGCCGCTGATGTTCAACGTATGGAATACATTTTTACTTCGTACATATTTTCAGCAGATTCCGTCCGCAATGTGGGAGGCTGCAGAAATTGACGGAGCGGGACAGTTCAAAATACTTTTCCAGATTATTGTTCCGATGAGTGTTACCGGCGTTGCAACAATTCTGTTGTTTGTAATGCTGGCGTACTGGAATGAATGGTATCTCTGCCTCATGTACATGTCGAACGAAAAGGTAATAACCCTGCAGTTCTACCTATCGAGAGTGTTAAGTGAGATAGAGGATACCGTAAATAATCGGAGCGGAACTATCGCTATGAATATGGACGTATCCAATCTGCCGAATGAGACGGCACGAATGGCAATGTGTGTTCTGGCGGCAGGACCGATGATGTTTGTGTTTATGTTCTTCCAGAAATATTTCACGAAGGGCTTGAACGTAGGAAGTGTAAAGGGTTAAAAATATTAAAAATTCAGGAGGAGAAAATTATGAAAAAATTTACTAAGACTTTAGCGGGAATTTTAGCAGGTCTTACAATGCTTTCCGGCTGCGGAACAGAGCAGGCAACAGAAGGTGTTGAAACCGTAACATGGTACGTGCCTATGCTTATAACCGGCAACGGAAAACAGGAGGTGCTTGATAAGGTAAACGATATTTTGGAGACAAAGTACAACTTAAAGCTTGACCTTATAGGTATTGACAGCGGTAACTACAACAACAAAATGCAGGTTATGAATGCCGGTCAGGAGGAGTATGACCTGGCATTTACTTCGCACTGGAAGAACAGCTACAGCACAAACGTTTCAAACGGTGTGTTCTATGAGCTTACCGAGGAGGACCTCAAGAAGTACGCTCCGAAAACATACGAATCTATGAGCGATAACGTATGGAAGGCTGTTAAGATTGACGGAAAGATTTATGCCGTACCAAACTGGCAGATTCAGACAAGAGCAGCTTGTATTTATACGCCTAAGGAGTTCCTGGACGAAACCGGCGAGAGCTTGGAAAACATCAAAACTCTTGACGATATTACAGGATACTTAAGAAAAGTTCAGGCAATTCACCCGAATTGTAATAAAATTAAGGCTATGTGGACTCAGCTGATGCCGTATTACAACATGATTGAAATTTATGAAGAAAAGATGCCGGGTGCAATCGTATTTAATAAGGAAGGAAAGCCTGAGGTTATCAACCAGTATGATACACAGGAATTTACCGATTACATTGATTTGAGACAGGATTGGGTGGCAGAAGGTCTTTGCACAGATAAATATTTACCTGATTCAAATGCAGACAAGAAGGAAATTAAGGAAGAGCCTATTTGGGTACACGTGTATTCACCGGGCGGAGACGCAATCCTCAGCCAGTCAAGAGGCTATGAAATGGTATTCAAGCAGTTCTCAAATGCAGTAATGTCTTCAACAGGTGTTACGGCTGCTCTTACAGGTATCAGTGCAACAAGCAAGAACCCGACAGCTGCTCTTAAAATGATTGAGGTTATCAATACAGACGCTGAAGTACACAACCTGCTTTCATACGGTATTGAGGGTGTTGACTATGTTAAGACATCAGAAAACCAGATAGAGAGAAAGGAAGAGAAAACCTTCAGAGGCGTAGATAACTGGATGATGGGAACTATCGCAAATACATATCTTTTGAGCAACCAGTCACCGACTCTTATCGAAGAAACAAAGGCGTTCAATGACGAAGCTATGCCTTCACCGCTTTTGGGCTTCAATGCAAATGTTGATAATCTTACACTTGAAATTTCAAACTGTAAGACTGTTATTAATGAATATCTTGAAATGCTTGACTTAGGTCTCAGCGATGACGCAAAGCTTGCAGAGTTCAGAGCAAAGCTTGATGAGGCAGGCGTTGATAAGATTGTTTCAGAGCTTCAGAGCCAGATTGATGAATGGTATGCAGCTCAGTAAACCTTACAGCTCAGTCCTATACAGGCTTTCTACAGTCTGTATAGGATAAACTGAAATCAACTAAGGAGGTTTTGTATGAGGAAAATATTTCTATTGATTCTCGCTATGGTTATGCTTGTAACGGGTGTTCAGCCTGCATTTGCCTATACAGCGGGTGAGAAAAGTGTAGATGTGGATTTAACGGATTACGAAAGTCTGCAGCAAGCAACCATGGCAAACAGCGTGTTGGATATAACAGGCGGCGGCAGAGCGGTTTATCAGCTGTATATTCCTTTTGACGCCGTAAGTGTAAGCTTTAAGGCTACCATTCATACCGACGGCACCAAAATGCAGATGCTTGTTGACAGCCAGGAAAAGACATTTTCATTTTCTTCCGAGGCAACCGTTACATTCGATAACGTTGTAAGACGCGGTGAGCATAAAATTATTCTTATTCCGGATAATAATGTAACTATTTATAAAATTACATTCAATAAATATAACCGCAGCATAGGCTCGGCAATTCAGGATTACACCACATCGCCGGCATTGACGGATTTTGAAAAAGCAATACAGACTGCATTTATCTTTTCCGAGAAATCACCTGTAATGATGGTGAACGGCGGAAAGAGATATGTAAACAATGATGACTATAGGGAAGTACCTTATGTAGAAAACGGTGAAATGTATTTGCCGCTTCATTCCTTCTCAAGAGCCTTTGGCTATTACTATGAGGAAAAGCCGGAGTTGGGAGAGCTTGTTTTAATGAAGGAAAACGTTGTATATCTTTTAAAAAACGGCGTTATGACAAAGCAAACCAACTTTGAGGACCCGATTCAGATTGAAAATATCGTAAAGACGGTTAACGGGAAAACATATCTTCCGATAAGATACTTTGCAGAGTGTGACGGAAAGACCGTTATGCAGCGTGACGATATATATGTTGTTGAATATCCGTCCGTTGCAAGGGATATCTTAAAAGACGATGTATTCACCGAGCTTGCATCAAAGTACAGTGCATATTATCTTGACAGCACAGCAGGAAAAACCTACTATGTTTCAAAGGACTGCGTTGCCTGCGATAATAATAACGGCTCATATGAACGTCCGTTCAAAACAATCGCAAAAGCATCTGAGGTTGCACAGGCAGGTGATACCATCATAATCGGTGAGGGTACATATTATGAGGTTTTGACGCCTCAAAATGACGGAACTGCAACCGCACCTATCACATATAAGGCAGCAGAGGGTGCAAAGGTTTTACTTTCTGCATGTGCAGAGATGGGTGAGCCTGTAGGAACAGAGGGAGATATGCTGATATACGACCTTCTGACCGATTTGGGCGATGGAAGAAACCAGATTTTCTATAAGCAGACAAACCTTGTGGCAGGAAGACATCCTAATACCGATACCATCGGCGATGTTGCACCTAAAAAGGCGGACCTGAGTCCCGAATGGCCGACAAGGGGTAACATTATATTAACAAAAGAAAGCAGCAAGGTTGCTGCATCTACAACTGACCTTGACCAGGAGGAGGGCTACTGGAACGGAGCTACCTTTGTAGGCTTTAAGGGCAGTGCGTGGGTGCTTGAAATGGCAAAGGTAGAGAGCAGCGAGCCGGGAAAATTGTATCTTACCGATGTTTCAAAGCAGTGGTGGCACAGTGTCGGCAGCGGTCACGTGGACGACTACGCATACCTCACAGACCACAAAAATACAATTGATCTGCCGGGTGAATGGGCAGTAGATAACGGAAAGCTTTACATTCTTCCTCCTGAGGGAGAAACTGCTGAAACCTTAAAGCTTGAACAGAAGGTACGCCAGGTTGTTATGGATATGGCGGACAGGAAGTTTATCCGAATTGAGGGAATTGATACCTACGGCGGCGGAGTAAGAATGAACAACAGCGAAATGTGTATGCTCCGCGACGGTACTTACAGATATATAAGCCATTATTCACATTCAATGGACCAGCGTGAGGGCTATATCGACAAATGGGATTTGTATAATCCGAACGGTGCACCGCAAAGAGGTGAGGTTGGCTTCTATGTGGGCGGAAGTGATAATATCATTATCAACAATACCTTCTCTTACAGTGCTGCAAGTGCTATCTATTCTGTAGGAAGATATGAATATATTGAAAATAACTATGTGCATGACTGCGGCTATATGGCAAGCTATGTTGGCGGTATCTTTATAGCGACCGAGGGCTGGCTTGAGCCGGATACGCCAAGAGGCGGAAATGCAGTATTCCAGAATACCGTAGTCAATGCGGGCAGACATGTTTACGGCGTATGTACGCATGAGGCATGGTATGCTACCAATAACGGGCAGAGTGAGAAGAGACTTCCGTCCTTCCTGCCGGACGAGGTTGCATATAACGACTTCTTTGACGGCTCGCTTGCTGCAAGAGATACAGGTCCTGTATATTCCTACGGCTGTATTATGGGAACCGACAGACTGTGGTCAAAGCATCACAACAACCTTGTGGCAAATTCGTGGTCATATCAGACTATTATGAGTGCAGGTATGTATTACGACGGATATTCAAGCATGGTGGAAATTTACGACAACGTAATATTCTATACAAATCCTGAAATTCCGTATAACAGGGATTTATACAGGCAGGACCTTAATTCCGCAATGTCTATTACCGATGAGTGGAATAACTCCATTGTAGGACTTAAGGAGGGTGGAAAGGAAAGCCTTACTGTTAACGATTATCCAAGCGGTAAAAAATTCCGCAGCGGAGCAGACACTGTTTGCACCGACTTCACACCGTATCTTGATTCTATAGACGAGGAAAGAGATATGATGCTGGCAAGAAATGCAGAAGCATCATCGGGTGCTAAAATCGAAAACGGTATATTTAAGCCGGAAAAGACAGGCGATTACATTTGCTTTAAGGATGTTGATTTCTCGGAGGGACAGAACTACATCAGCCTGTTTGCTCTGGGAGATAAATATAACACAGATGAGTCTGTGTCCGTAATAATAGGCGACAGCATTGACAATGGCTATGTTGAGCAGATGATGAATGTAAACATTGCAGCTCCGTATGATTGGGCAAGACAGATTATTTCAACGCCTATTATCGGATATGTTCCTAAGGGAAAAACCAATGTTTACGTAAGGGCAGATGACTTTAAGTCCTTCAATCTTGAAAGAATCGCACTTTCGGTACGTGAGAGTGAGTATTCAAACGTAAGATTGGGCCTTTACGGCGTACATGGTAATATTGAAGGCGGAAGCATCAAGCCGTCAGGTCTCATGCCTGCAGGCGAAACCTATCAGTATCTGAATACCACAGGCGGCGGAAGTGTGCTGTCCTTTAAGGGTGTAGAGCTGAAAGAGGCGTGCAATGAATTCTTTGTAAGAATTTCATCTGCAGGTGCAAATATGGGTCAGATTGTTCAGCTGCGTATAGGCAGTGCGACAGGTGAGATTGTTGCGGAAATTCCGGAAACAAACACCAACTGGGAGGACTATACCATGACGCATACTCCTTGCTACAGAACAATCGAGCCGGGAACATACGATTTCTACCTCACCTTCACACCGTCAAGCAAGACAAGTAACTTCTTCTGGTTTGGTCTGGGCGTGTCGGATAGCGGCGAGTCTGCCGATGAGGAAACAACAGAGGAAACCACAGAAGAGGTGGTAGAGGAAAATGCAGACGAAACTACAGCTGATGAAACAACCGGAGAAGCAACAGAAGGTGCAGAGGCATCAGACAACTAAGTAAAGGTACAGCTGCGGCCGGTTAAAAACGCCGCAGCGAGCCGCTAAATCTAAATGGGGAATGATGAAATGAAAAAATTATTATCGTTTATTTTGGCAGCTTGCATGCTTTTTGCAACATGCAGTATTCCCGCTTTTGCAGAAAGCAATATAGATGCTTACAGTGATATAAATATTAAAAGCACCTTTGAGTTTGTTTCAGGAACTGTTCCGAGAACAGACGAGGGTGACTGGATTGGAGGCTTATATCAGGGAACTGTTCTTAAGATTTCCAATGTTGATTTTGGTACATATGTTCCGAAAATGGTTTATATATATCATGCTGTTCCGTCAAGCAGCTATCCGAATCGAAGAATGGATATCGCTATTGACAGGGCAGACAATGTTATCGGAGAATGTGTATTTAATAATGGAACAGGTTGGACGGATTTCGGCAAAGAGCCTTATGAATTCAGGCTGACAGGAAATGTAGAGCCGGGAGTACATGATATTTATTTCAAAATTAAAGATACAGGATTTGGAAACTTCAAATCCATGCGGTTTGACTGGAAATACGAGTGGATAACCGCACCTGAAATTAATCTGACAACTGCGGGAGGTTCGGCTGCTTCCGACGTTTCGGGTGCTGCATCAATCGGAGCGACAGCAGCGGTTGACAGAAATTCAGGTCTTAATCAAACAAAAAAAGCAACACTTTTGTTGGCACAGTATGACGAAAAGGGAACAATGCTAAGTCTTTCGGAGGATGAGAAAAGCATCGCTGACGGCGGAATTAAAACCGAGTTTACGATTCCCTCATCTGCAAAGGAGGACGGAGCAACGGCTGCAGGTGCATACTTTTTGTATGAAGACATGACATTCGTTGCAACGGGTGCAAAAATCGGCACGCCGGAGAGTGCGGGCGATGCGTCGGCAACTGCTCTTAATGTTGCGGTAGACAACGGTACTGTGACCGTAACCGGCGGAAATATTACAGACGAGCGTGTTATGATTGCCGCAGTGGAGGCTGATTACAATACTCCGATTTATAAGGATGCTTTGCAGCTTTATGAGGCAGAGATTGTTGACGGCAGCTTTGCTTATACCTACAGAATGAACAGCGATATTCCAAGCGGTCAATATAAAATTATCGTAAAGGGTAACAACACATCACTGGAAAAGGCTTTTGACTACACAAGCCCTACAGAGATATACAATGTTTTGCGTTCCTTAGCTGAGGAAACAGATGTGGATACCGTGATTGATACTTTGTCAGCAAAGGCAGATCTATTTAATGCGGAAAGGCTGATTTTTGAAACTCTCGGTGATGAAGATAAGACTGCTGTGAATAGTAAAATCAAGGAATATTTTGCTTCAAATCCTTTGGAGATGGTTGATGATTATTCAGAATGGACATCCGGTGTTAGCAATGCGATTATTCCACAAAGCGTTGTAGGCTTTATCAAAAACAGCTCGGATACCGATAAGATATGTGAATATATCGAACGATATGCTGCTGTTTTGGGTATTTCAGATAATCAAAAGTATACAAAAAATTACAAGGACAGCAAAACGGAAATTGCAAAGGCAATAAAGAAATTGATTGCAGCAGATGCGACAGACGAAGATTTTATTGCGGCTTTTGAAGAGGCTGTTATTGTCGGCAATTTTAACAATGCCGCATCGTGGGGATATATTGATGAAGGCTTAACTGCATTTGCAAGTGATATCCCGATTGAGATTGGCGTATACAAAAAGCTTATTAACAGCGTAAAGCAGGAAATGTGTAATAAATTCTTGAATCTCACCTTTGCAACAAAGGAAGATGTTAAGGGTGAATTTGAAGAAAACATGGACATTTATTCACAGGACGAGAGTAATTTCAACAATAAGTATGCCTTAGCACCGTCAAAGGTAGGCAACGAGATATTCACAATCGGCATTTTCCGGGAAAAGCAGGAGGAGGCTGAGGTAGTTGAGGTCAAGCGTTTCGAGGATCTTGACAGCGTGCCTTGGGCGAAGGAAAGCATTGAGGCTATGCGTGACGCCGGATATGTAAGCGGAAAGAGCGAAACAGTTTTTGCTCCGAATGACTCAATTACACGTGAGGAATTTGCATCAATCTTGATGAGGAGTCTGTGGATTGGAACAAGCGACGCACAGGGCTTGACGTTTGCCGATGTTGACAAAAATGCATGGTATGCAGGATTTGTCGCAGCTGCAAACAACCGCGGCATAGTAGCCGGTGTAACCGATACAAGCTTCGGAGTTGGTCAGATGATTACAAGAGAGCAGGCTGCGGCAATGCTCCAAAGGTCAGCAGCTGCTGTAGGCAAGGATATTCTTCCTAAAAAAGCCTCTGCTGCATTTACCGACTCAATACACATTTCGGACTATGCATATGACGCGGTTTTGGAGCTTGCAAAGGCAGAAATTATTTCCGGAATGGGAAATGAAACCTTTGCTCCTAAGAAAAATATTACAAGAGCGGAAGCAACAGTTCTTATAATGAGATTTATAAACAATATTAAGTAAAAGGGGGTCAGACAGTATGAAACAAAAGTTAATTTCACTATTCATTGTGCTATCAATGATTTTTAGTACGGCATCTGTATTCGCAGCTGATGCCGGAGATACTGCGGCTGCTGATTCCGAAGAGACTGTTTTATCAGCGATTGCAGGAGTAAACGTTAGTTCTGCTGTCTCCTATGGAGGAATGACGATAAGCAGCGGAGCAACCGGAAGTATAACAAGCGGTGCTTGGGCAAGATTCGAGAATGTAGACTTCGGTGAAACGGGACTTGAAAGCTTCATGGTAAATGTTGCGTTGTCCAGCTCCTACAGCGGAAATACGCTTAAGTTCTTTTTAGACAACAGCTCATTGCCGTTCGCACAGCTTGTAATACCGGCAACCGGCGGCTGGGAATCATATAAATGGTATGAAACCGAGCTTCTCGATAACGCAATAATGGGTAAGCATAATGTGATTGTTCGCTATGCGGCAACAGGACACGGAAACCTTAAAGACTTTAAGATGATTCCGATAGACCTGTCTGAGGGCAATACTGCACCTGATTCCGTAAAAGCAGCAGGACTCAGCGATGAATTTGAGGTTTTGCACGCTTTGGACATTATATCTTGGGATGGCGAAAGTGCCTTTGATACTACAAATCCCTTGACCGCCGAGCAATTTGTAAAGGCTGCATTGATGCTTGAAGGCTCGACTATGGAAAAGGATAAAACGGATTTGCTCGCGGCATGCGGAATTTCGGCGGCAGATAAAATTACTGCAGAAAAGGCGTGTGAAGTCCTGATAAGATTATTAAAGCGTGAAATGACCGTTTCGGCGGGAACAACCTTTTATCAGGCGTGCAGCTCGGTTGAAATCAAAACAGGAGGAGCTTTAGCTGAGGATAATATTACATGGCTGAATGCAATCAGAATGTTATATGATGCAACAGAGGTTGCACCGGCTGTGTTCACCGGCGGCGAAAGCAGTGCTTCAGGCACAACGGCAATACTTGGTGTAAGGAATAACGATACACTTCTTATTCAGGGCAGAGACATTCATAAGGGTGAGGGTGTTGTTACAATGGACGGTATTACCGGTCTTGACGTTGTAAGCGACATTAATGAAAACGAAGTCCTGATAGATAATTACATATTCACTGTAGGGGACTGCGATGTTACAGGTCTTTTGGGCTATGATGTGGAGTATTACTATCATGCCGGTGATTATGAAAACACACTTTTATACATCAAGAAAAGCAGAAGAAACTCATCTGTTGAGGTTATGGCAAAAGATGTGGGCGGATACACAGACAATACACTGACATACTACGTTGACGGAAGGAAGAAGATTGCAAAGATTCCCGATACGGCAAAAATCATTTATAACGGACTTGCGGTTTCAAAGTATAACGAGGATATGTTCAGCATGTACAGCGGAAGTGTCGAGTTAATAAGCAATGACAACGACAATACTGCAGATGTTGTAAAGCTGTGGAACACAACCGATTATCTCGCACAGGGAGCATATAATGATATTCTGTATATTAAGAGCAAGGAGCTTGCGAGTATAAATCTAAATACTACCGACATAAAGGTAGTTATAACCAACATGGTTGGCGGGGCAATGGAGCCTTCAAAGATTGCGGAAGACAGTGTGCTGACCATAGCAGAGGTTGAGGCGATTGACGGAAGCTATATCCTGTATACCGTTACGGTTACAACGCGTACAGTTTCAGGTGTTGTTAAAAATATTGACACAGATGACCTTACCGCTAAAATCGGCGACACTGATGTGGCACTTTCAAAGAAATTTGTTGAGGACGGACTTGCAGTGGGACTTTCAGGAAGAGAAATAAAGGCGTATCTTAACAAATACGGCGAGCTTGCTTTTATAGAAAGTGATTCTGTTGAGGACGAAGTGGGATTTCTTGTGAAGACTTACTATGATGATTCGGAAGAAAACATTTTAGTGAGAATTTTCAATGAGGACGGCGAGATGGTTACATATCCGTGCGATGAAAAGATAAAAATTGACGGAAGTAAGCCGGAGATCGACGCATATGAAACATTAAAGGATCGAAATGAGCTGATTATTTACTCATTAAACGGCAGGGGAAATATTAAAAAGATTAACTTTGCCATAGATGAAAGCAGTAAAAACGCTGATAACGGATTGTATCATTATTACGATACCGCGAGCGTTCAGTATAAGAGTGGTCCGAGGTCGCTCGGCGGTAAGGGAATACTCTCGTCTGATTTTATACTTTTCAAAATTCCTACCAATTTGAACGATAAAGAAAACTATATAGTTACGACGGAAACCTTTGTTGATGACTCATCGGTAACACTCCGGTGCTATAACCGTGAACAGGACAGACTGGACATCAGCATAGGTGTGCAGAGCTATGACCCGTCTACTCCGTATGTAAATAACGGTAAGGACGTTTATTACGTTACAGGTAAAAAGCAGGGACTTAATGCAGAAGAAGAGGTTGTGTATATTATTGAATATTACACAGGTACTTCTCAAAAGCTCGTGGAGGGAACAGTAAGTCCTCAAAACTCTGCAGCAGCAGAGGCACTTGAGATTGGTGATGCTATTAGGTTTACAACCGATTCAAACGGCGAAATCATCGGTCTTAACAGACTGTTCAGCCCTGAGGATCAAACGCTTTTCTATACAACCACATCATTTGGTGCTCAGTCACGTTTTGCAAAAGGTAATGTATACAGAAAACAAGATGCTATGCTTCAATTAACCGCAGGAGGGGAGGTTCTTAACTGTTCATCGTCGGTTGTATATATCCTTGAAGATAACGAAGTAAGGATAGGCAACATAAACGATATATATGATGCAGATGTTAATGGTACCGGCAGTGAAGTATATATGTATCTTAAATATGCAGACGTCAAGTCTATAATTATTAGGAAATAAAGAAAGGAATGAGTTAATATGAAAAAAAGATTTTTTGCGGCTGTGGTTGCTCTGGCAATGCTTTTAAGCTTTATGCCGGCAGCTTTTGCAGCGAGCGTTTATTCCGCAAAATACTATAATGCTCGCAATATGCAGCAGCATTATGATCCGTATAAAAAGACTATCGCAGCTAACTGTCTTGGCTGGTTTGATAACGACGGACATAAAAATAACGGCGGAACAAGTACCAGTGCTCTTATAATCGAGAACGATACCTCATTTAGTATCGGATACCAGTATGCTTTCATTGTATATGAGAACATGAATTTCGGAGATGTCGGAGCATCAAGCGTTGAAATCGGATTTGCTGCTAATGCATCATACGCTACCAATTTGGAGTTTTACAAGGTAGACCACGATAAGTTAGAAACGGTGCAGTCGGCAACATCCGGAATCGGAAATACCTTCCTTGCATCAAACGGTGTTAAAATTGCAGAGGTTAAGGGAACTGATTTGTATGATACAGACGGTTGGGCTAACTGGCAGTATAAAACAATAGAAATTGCAGACCCAAGTCTTTTAACAGGAACCTTTGACCTTTACGTAAAGGCAACAGGTAAGTTCTATAACTTTGAATCCTTTAAGTTCCATGAAATTCCGTCAGCTTACGACAAGTCTTTTGTAACAGACGCAGCTGAAACAGGAAATTATTACTTAAACTTCGGTGATGGCGGTGCAAATGCACTTGTTATGAACTACACCTCAGCTGCAGACGGAGAAATCAAGATTTATAAGGACAGTGCAGAGGGAAATCTCCTTCACACAATTTCTGTTCCGGCAGCAGCGGAGACAGGAAGCTTAACTGCAGATTTAACTGCGGCTATGAATGTGCTTTCTGGCGTAAATAACCTGTACTTTGATTTTGGTGATATTAGCGTTACAAGCATTTACTTCACACAGTCCTTCGTTGACCCGTTCTATGGCGACGATGAAGTGAACATTGCATATATCGGTGCATCAACCGATACTTGGGCGGCAGACGCTTCGGCAGCGTTTACATCAAGATATGAGGGAAGAGAGCTCAATAACAATGTTACAAATGTAGCTGTCGGCGGCTCGGCATTTGGTATGATGAAGGCATATGATGCAGCACAAAATGCTGATATGGTATTTGTTGAGTTTGCAGCAGCAGACACAACTGCAGCGGCGGTTTATCAGATGGAGAGTATCGTAAAGACTTTAGCGTCAATGGATAATGCTCCTTATGTTGTAATTGTAAATACAGGCACAGAAAATGAAAATCATGAGAAGGTTGCAGAATATTACGGACTGCCTTCTATTGCGGCAGCAGATATTCAAGCGGCTATTGAGAGCACAGAAACCTACGTTAAGCCGGAGGTGAAGGCTGCACAGCTTTCAGGTCTTTCAAGAATCGTAAAGGGTGCAAAGGCAGAGTATACAACAGACGGAGCTGTTGACGGCGGCAAGCTTTATCTTGAGCCGGGCGAGTCTGCAACAGCAGAAATTTGCGGTGACGTTGTTGCACTTGAGCAGTATAACTCGGCTGCAGGCGGAGCTTACAGCGTTACAATAGACGGAAGAAAGCTTGCAGTGAAGTCAAACTATGATAATGACCTTGCAGCAGAAGAAATTGCTGTTGGTTACTTTGACATGGAAATGAGCTATAAAGACGCAAGAACCGTAACAATCACAAACATAGGTGAAGAGGGAACTGCAATTATCGGTGAGCTTTACTACAATACTTATGAAGACACAAATCGTGTAGAGGATACATCAGGTCTGAAGAATCCTTATAATGAAATCATGATTAATACATATGATATTGCTTCATCAACAAGTACAGGCACAATAGCTCCTGAGAGTGATTACATAGGTATTAAGGGATCAGGTCACTATGTAGGATTTTCTGATGTTAATTTTGACAAGGGTGTAGGTAAAATTATAATGGCAACCTCATTGCCGAACAGCTATACAGCAGGCTCAATCTTTGAAATTCGTTTAGACGGTCCGACAGGTGAGCTTATTGGAACGATTGAAAGTAAGCATACAGGCGGCTGGAATGTATTTACTGACCCGACAGAGATTGAGGTTGATGCATCGATATATGGTGTGCATGATGTTTACATAAAGCTTGCTTCATTAAAGGGAAGCACTGCAGGAAACATCAGAACTATTCAGTTTGTTGCTGATACCTCGGCAGATATAGATGATACACTTACAGTTGCAAATGCAAGTGAGATTTCTGCTGACATTGAAACCTACAAGGACGTATTTGACAACTTCGGTACAGACGATTATATCAAGTACACAGTTGATTTCGGCGAGGGTGCCGAAAAGGATTTGGCAGTTGTAACCGGAGCCGCTGAAAACAGCACCGGAACAGTTGTTTTAAGACATGGAAGTACAAGCGGAGAGGTTATTGCTGAAATTGACATTGCAAGTCTGGCTTCGTGGAGCGAGTATACTCCTGTTGAAGGCGTGATTACCGAATACGGTAAAGCACTGACAGGCGAGCAGGACGTTTATGTAACATTTACGGGAGAAACAGGCTTTGCTGCAATCAAGAGTATTACGTTCTCAAATTACAAAAAGGCAGACAGTGATAAGCTTGATTACACTAACTACCATTCAGCATATAGGCTTGTTGGCGACCACTTTGAAGGCTTTAATAACGGTGATGCATATGTAAGCTGGGCGGGTGTTGATTTCGGAGAGGAATCAAAGCTGAGAAATATTACTATCGGATACGGTACTATAAAAGCATATCAGAACTCGTATATCCAGGTTAGACTTGATTCGCCTACAGGAAAGATAATTGCTTTTGGATTGGTAGAATATCAGGAAGGAATTAACTGGGATGTACGTAAGGAAATAACTGTTCCTGTAACTGCAGATATAACAGGCGTTCACAGCATTTATGTAACGGTAAGCACAAGTGATTATATGACATCGACTCTTGCCGGTAATATATTTGACCTGCAGTTTGCTCCGGTTAGCGGAAATGTTCTTACAGATCACAGAGAAATCGGTAAAAAATATGTAGATGATGCTTGGACTGAGCCGGCATTAATCAGAACTGACCTGAGATTTATCAAGGACAGCACAATTACAGCAAGTGAGGTTATGCTTGCAAATGCTCTGTATGATGCAGAGGGCAATCTGGTAAGCGTATCAATAGATACAGTTGAGGTTGCAGATGGAGTAAACGCTCTTGCTGTTACAACTCCGTACACTGATATGACAGAAGCAGGAAGCTATACATTAAAAACAATGGTTTGGGACAGTGCGACAAATGAGCCGATTGGGGCACAGGCAGCAGATACACAAACCATTACAAAACAGTAATAACTAAATAATGATATTGGGCAGTACATAGCTTGGTCTGTGTACTGCCTGACATCTGTTTTGTTTACCTTGAAGGTATTAAAATTTTTTTGAAAGGACGTATATATATGTTGAAAAAGATCATGGCAGCAGCTTTGGCGATATTAGCTTTTCATGCTACGGCAAGCTATGCTGAACAAGTTGATTATATTATTTCAAATCAAAAGAATTTTAATGCGTTTGAGTACACAAAAATGGTGGAATGCGACAGCTATACCGATAGGTATTACAGCGAAGGCTCTGCCGGAAACTTTGTTATGAATGAGGAGTATTTCGGCTCGACGAGCGGAGGGGAATATATTGTATATAAGGATATGAATTTCGGAAAGCTCGGAGCAGTGTCGGTAGATTTATATTATTCAGTTAAGGGAAATTATACAGGTATTTTGGAATTTCGCAAGGATTCTCCGACAGGTGAGCTTTTGGCAAGCTTCAGTTCGGAGAACAATGGTGCATGGGAGGAGCCTTCAGCACGGACGGGAAAGATAATTGAGCCGGACAGCTGCAAGGGCGTATTCGATTTATATGTGGTAATTAAAACCTCAACCTTTGGAAATCTTTACGGCTTTGAATTTAAGGAGATAACCTCGGCTTTTGCGGAAATTGACCCTGTTTTAGACCTTAAGGAGTCGATTGGTCTTGATATTGACGCGATGATAACCGACGAAACAGGAGGTCTTACGCATAATACAGCATATTTAACCGGCCTGGGCGATGACTCTACAAAAAATGTTGAGTATGATATTACCTTTGGCATCGGCTGTACGGAGAAGATTTCGGTTTGTGCAAATGTTGAAACAGCAGGAAGGCTGCGTATTTATGAGGATTGTCCAAACGGAAGACTGTTGCAGGAAATCCGTCTTGAAATCGGTGAGGGCGAACAAAGCTTTGCAGTAAGCAGCGAAATTGCAGCTTTTACGGGAAATCAGAATATTTGTATTGCATTTGATAATAACTTAAAAATGACCATGCAGAGCTTTAGCTTTATTCAGGGAGATATAATATCTGACGGCGATAGCAGCGATGCTGTCGGAATGGTATTTGATACAACAAATTACAGCTCGAAAAACAACATTACCGTATCGGACGAAAAATTCGGCGGATACAATAACGGTAATGCATGGACGTGCTGGGAAAATGTGTATTTCGGTGAGGAGGCAAGACTTCGCTATATTGATATCACATATGCTGTAGGAAGTGCGTACGGAAATTCACTTATAAATATTCGTGTAGATAATCCAAAGGGTGAAATTATCGCACAGGGTGTTGCAAGAACTACAGGCAGCTGGAGTAATTTTGAAACAATACGTGTGCCGATAATTGCGGACGTCAGAGGACTTCACCCGGTTTATCTCACTGTGGAAAAGGGCGATTATACAATTTCCGCAAAGTCGGCGGATATAAGGAGCTTTACCATAAGCGGCGATGAAGATATTATTGCCGAATACAGTCTTTTTGGATATTCCGATCTACCTGAGTCTGTAAAAGCAAGGTTTGTTTACCCTTACAGTGAAAAGCAGCTTATGTTTACTTTAGGAGTGTATGATAAGTATGGAAACTTGATTGAGACCGACTCGCAAACATTAACGCCTGAAAATGAGCTGAATGTGCTTGACCTGTTTGTGGATTATGAGGTTTTGGGTGATATTGAATTTGAAATAGACGGCTTTGTCTGGAATGCAGAAAGTGATGAGCCGGCAGGAGATATTACCGTTATAAATAATG
Organism: Clostridia bacterium; assembly: GCA_017621875.1. Lineage (GTDB taxonomy): Bacteria > Bacillota > Clostridia > UBA1381 > UBA1381 > UBA1738. Next base: position 7,056 of record JAGASE010000014.1, on the reverse strand, counting down.
ATAATATTGAGTTGAAATAGCATTTTATTTTGAAGTATTTTATGAGTGCTGCTCAATTAAAAGCAAATATGCAGCTTTTGATTTTATATTATAAATTAGCAAAGGGAGAGTAAGTATGTACCAATTTAACAACGAGAAAAAGGAAATAACAATCAGTAAGTACAACACACCTACACCATGGATGAACTATCTTTCAAACGGTACGTTTCATACAATGATGTCGCAGGCAGGCGGCGGAGTGGCGTTTTACAAGTCGCCGCAGATATGGAGAATTAACCATTATCGCTTTTTCCATCTGCCCACCGACAGAAGCGGATTTTATACATATATAAAGGACGCAGGCGATGTCTGGTGTCCGACAAATGAGCCGTGTAAGTGCAAGCCGGATAAGTGGAGTGCCACTCATGGCTTGGGATATACCCGCTTTGAGGCAGAGAAGAACGGTATTTTTGCAACATCTACATATTTTGTGGGTAAATATGAGAATGCCCTTATCTGGAACATAAAGCTTAAATCAGACAAGGATAAGAAAATCACAATTTTCCCGTATGTTGAGCTTGGCATGATGGAGTTTATGCGTGAGCTGCAATGGCAGTGCTACAATAAGCATCAGCTTGAGTGCTATAATATGGGAGATATTCTTGTGTACGAATACGGCGTGGAAATGCAGCCTAAGCCGGACGAAACACCGCTTATTTATTTTGCGTCCAATGTACCTGTTAGCTCCTTTGACTGCGACAGAGATGAGTTCATCGGAGCATATCGCAGCGAAGAAAATCCTCAGAGAGTTGAGGCTGGTAGCTGCACAGGCTCTACAATGTGCGGCGGCGACCCATGCTTTGCTTTGCAGCTTGATGTTGAGCTTAAAGCAGGAGTAGAAAAGGAAATTAATATATTCTTAGGTGCAGCTATGACTGAGGAAGACATAAAAAAGAGCGTTGCACATTGCTGCGAGGCTGATTTTGTGGAAAAGTCATTTAAGGCACTCATCGAGCAATGGACGGAGCATATGGCAAAATTCAGGTGCGAAATCCCGGATAAGGACGCACAGACTATGATAAATATCTGGAATCCGTATCAGGCAGAGAGAAACTTCCAGTTCTCAAGAAATATCAGTTATTATGCAACGGGAACCTTCCGCGGTACCGGCGTCCGTGATACTGCACAGGATATTCTTGCCATGGTACCGTTTGATTTAAGGCGTGCTAAGGATAAGCTTAATCTGCTCTTTACGCAGCAGTACAAGGACGGTCACACCAATCATTACTGCTTCCCGAACGAGGGCTGGGAACCGCTTGCAAGAATCCACTCGGACAATCATTTGTGGCTTATTATGACAACCTACCATATAGTTATGGAGGAGGGAAGTCTTGATTACCTTAACGAGGTTGTTGAGTACTATGACGGCGGCAGTGCAACCGTATGGGAGCATATCAATAAATCGGTAGATTTTACTCTCGCAAACTGCGGCGAACGCGGATTCCCTTTGATGCTTGCATCGGACTGGAACGACATGCTGTTTAAGGTTTGCAGAGAGGGCAAGGGCGAGAGTATCTGGACAGCGATGCAGTTCGGAACGGTTTTGAGACAGATAGCCGAGCTTGCTGAGCTTAAGGGCGAGGATACAAAGAAATATCTTGACATATATGAGCAGCAGAAAAAGCTTGTAAACGAGGTTGCATGGGACGGCGAATGGTTCAGACGCTGCATTACCGATGACGGAAGATTTGTAGGCTCCGCAGCCGAGCCGCAGGCAAAAATCTGGCTTAATACCCAAAGCTGGGCGGTGCTTAGCGGAATGGGCGATAAGGAAAAGCAGATTAAGGCTATGGACAGCGTTAAGAAGTACCTTGATACACCGCTCGGAATTAAGAAAATTGACCCGTCCATGAAGGATTATCCGTCAAAGAAGGATCCGCTTACCTACGATAAAAAGGGCTGCAGCGAGAACGGAAGTATTTTCTGCCATGCAAACACATGGGCGATAATTGCGGAGTGTATGCTAAGACGTCCGGAAAATGCGTATAAGTATTATCATCAGCTGCTGCCAATGGTTGCACAGAAGAAGACAGGAGAGTGGAGATATAAGGCAGAGCCTTATGTGTATTCCTCGAATATTTTCGGACCTGAGAGTGATAAGTTCGGACTTGCTAATGTAAGCTGGCTTTCGGGAACAGCCGCGTGGATGTATATTGCCGTAACGCAGTATATGCTCGGAATTAAGCCGAAGTGGAACGGTCTTGAAATTGACCCGTGCTTGCCGGAGGAGATGCTCCCTGCAAAGGTCACAAGAGTATTCCGCGGAAAGAAATACGAAATTGAAATTACCAAAAATGAAAAGAGATTTATTCCATGTGAGTAAAAAAGGAAACAGGCTTGGAACACCAGGCCTGTTTTTGTGTGATTTTTAAATAAAAAATTATTTTTTCAAATTCAGCGTTTTTTCATATGCCGCACTGACGGCCTCCATAACTGTTCCGCGGAAAGCGTTTGCTTCAAGTGCGTGAACACCTGCAATAGTCGTGCCTCCCGGACTGCATACCTCGTCCTTTAAAAGTCCCGGGTGCTTGCCGGATTCATTAACAAGGGTTGCCGAGCCGATTAATGCATCGCATGCGTATTTTAACGCTTTTGCTCTTGGCAGTCCGCATTTAACGCCGCCGTCTGCTAAAGCCTCAATGAACATATAAATCCATGCCGGACTGCACCCTGTAAGGCAGCTTGCTGCATCAATCAAATTTTCCGGCAGATTATCAAGCGTGCCCGCGTATTTTAATATATCGGTAAATTCTAAAGTATCTCCTGCTGACTCATTTGCACAGTAAAGCACTATTCCTGCTCCAACCGAAACGGGTGTATTAGGCATTATGCGTATTGTCGGGTATTCCTTTCCGGCGAAGTCGCAAATTTCCTTGATAGATGTTCCGGCTGCCATTGAAACGAGAATAAATTTATCTGTTCTTTTCTCTAAAACAGGTGAAATTTCGCTGAATAAATCTCTCAGCATCTGCGGCTTTACACCAAGAAAAATATATTTTGCATTTTTTACTATATCGGCATTATCAGTGAAAACCGCTCCCAAGCTGCTCGAAAGAGCCTTCGCTTTTTGAGTGTCGAGGTCGGCTATTGCGATTTCTTTGGGATTTGCCGCCTTTGCCGCCGCTTTAGCTAAAGCACCGCCCATATTTCCTGCACCGATAAATCCTGCTAAATATTTCATATAAGACTTCCTTTCCGAATTAACGGATTTGACCGTTTCCGTAAATTTTGTATTTGTAGGTTGTCAGCTCCTCAAGTCCCATTGGACCTCTTGCGTGGAGCTTCTGCGTAGAAATTCCCATTTCGCAGCCCAAGCCAAATTCTCCGCCGTCGGTAAAGCGTGTTGAGGCATTCCAGTAAACGCTGCTTGAATCAACACTGTTTAAAAACTTCTCGGCGTTTTCAGAATTTTCCGTAATAATGGATTCGCTGTGACCTGTTGAATGTTGGCTGATGTGAGTGAGTGCTTCGTCTATACTGTCAACAACCCTTACAGCGAGAATGTAGTCCAAAAATTCGGTGTCAAAATCGTTTTCGCCGGCGGGAGTCCCGTCAATTAGTGATGCAGCCTTTTCGTCAAGTCTCAGTTCTACCTTGCCGTCAAACAAAGCTTTCAGCATCGGCAGAAATTTTTTCGCTGTGCTTTTGTGAACAAGGCAGGCTTCGCACGCATTACAAACCGAAGGACGGCTTGTTTTTGCATTGTTTATAATGTCGAGTGCCATATCAAGGTCAGCAAATTCATCAACATAAATGTGGCATATACCGGTTCCTGTCTGAATACAGGGAACGGTGGCATTTTCAACGCATGCACTAATCAGCCCATGTCCGCCGCGTGGAATGAGAAGGTCCACAAGACCGTTTGCTGTCATTATTTCCCTGGCACTTTCACGCGTTGTGTCACTTATAAGGCAGATTAAATCCTTTGAAATACCATTATCCGAAAGAGCCTGCTGCATTGCGTCAACTATTGCTTTTGCAGAGTTGTAAGCCTCCTTGCCGCCGCGAAGTACGCATGCGTTTCCGCTTTTGAAGGCAAGTGCCGCCGCGTCCGAGGTGACGTTTGGGCGGCTTTCGTAAATAATTGCAACAACGCCTATTGCACAAGCTACCTTTTTTATAAGAAGACCGTTTGGGTGAGTATATTCCTTCAGCACTCTGCCGACAGGGTCGGAAAGATTAGCAACAGTAATAATTCCGTCCGCCATTGCCTTTATGCGGTCTTCGGTAAGAGTGAGCCTGTCCAGCATGACCTCGCTTATTACACCCTTGCTTTTTTCGATATCAATTTTATTTGCCGCAAGAATTTGCGGTGTGTTTTTTATAAGCTGCTCTGCCATACAGAGGAGCACTGCGTTTTTTTGAGGACTACTTAGTGCCTGCATCGATTTCCAAGCATTTTTTGCGTTTGTTAATATTTCAATAGTTGTCATAAATATCACTTCCTGTCTGCAAGGAATTTTGTGCCGACGTTTTTGCCCTCAACTATATCGTATAAAATAGCCGGGGCGTTTCCGTTTGCAATAACCATATCAATTCCGTTTGAGTTTGCCATCTCGGCAGCCTTTATTTTTGTGGACATTCCGCCTGTGCCGAGGGTTGAGCCTTTTCCGCCTGCTAGAGCATAAATTTCCGGGGTAATATCACAAACCTCGCAGATAAGCTCTGCATTTTCGTTACTGCGGGGGTCGGCTGTATATAATCCGTCAATATCGGATAAGAGTATCAATAAATCGGCTTGAACATTTACGGCTACGATGGCAGATAGGGTATCGTTGTCGCCGATTTCAATTTCGGCAGTGGAAACCGTATCGTTTTCGTTGACAATCGGAAGAACACCCAGTTCCAAAAGTCTGAATAAAGTGTTCTTGAAATTCTGATTTCTGATTTCGTTCTCAATATCAAGTCCGACAATCAAAATCTGTGCAACGGTATGATTATACTCGGAAAAAAGCTTATCATATGTATACATAAGCTCACATTGACCAACGGCTGCCGCCGCCTGCTTTCCGGGGATATCATCGGGACGGGAGGAGAGACACAGCTTTCCTACGCCCATTCCGATAGCACCGGATGAAACCAGAATTATTTCATGTCCGCTGTTTTTTAAATCGCTTAGAACCTTGCACAGCTGCTCTACGCGTCGTATGTTTAAATTTCCTGTTTTATGTGCCAGTGTCGAGGTTCCGACTTTTACGACAATTCGCATTTTCCTTCTCCTATTTGCTCATTGAAAACTTGTATTCGGTGGTAGTATCGTATTTTTCGCCCTTTTTCAGAATTGGTGAGGGGTAGTGCGAGTGCTTGAGAGCATTAGGGAAGACTTGCGTTTCAAGGCAGATTGCGTCATGCTTTGAATACTCTGCATTATCCTTGAAATCGGTCAGTGCATCAAGATAATTTCCCGTATAAATCTGAACAGCCGGACGGTCGGTATATGTTTCCATAACGATGCCTGTAATATCACCGACAAGGCAAGCACATTTTCTAAAACCGCGTCCGTCTATGGCAAAGTTGTGGTCATAGCCGAGAAATTCCTGAATCTGGTGGTCAGAGTCATCTATGTCCGTACCGATTTTTTTGCCGCCTCTGAAATCAAACGCAGTATTTTCAACAGATAAAACTCTGCCGTCTGCCACGCAGGCGTCGGTGTTAGGGGTAAAGAAGCTGCAGTTTAATGTAAGAGTATGATTTTTTACAGTTCCCGAAGAATGACCGTTTAAGTTAAAGTAGCTGTGGTTTGTCATGTTTAAAAGGGTATCTTGGTCGGAGCTGCCCTCGTAATGAATTTTAAGAGAGTTATCCTTAGTAAGAGTATATGTAACCTTTACTTGGACATTTCCCGGAAAGCCTTCCTCGCCGTCGGGGGAGGTTGTAGTAAGTATCAGCTGAGGCTCGTCTGAGTCAACGGTCTGCACGTCCCAAATTTTTGATGCGAAGCCACAGATTCCGCCATGCAGATTGTTATTTCTGCCGCTGTCGTTTGCAGCAAGCGTATAGGTTTTGCCGTTAAGACAGAAGGTGCAGCCCTCAATTCTGTTTGAGTTACGTCCTACCAATGCTCCGAGATATCCGCCCGAAAGATATGCTTCGGCGTCGCTGCGTCCCAGTACAACATCGGTGCCGTTAAATATAAGTGCTCTTATAATGCCGCCGAGATTAAGTATTTCTGCTTTAAGACCTCTGTTGTTATCAAGTGTATATGCGATAACAACGTTATCCTTATATGTTCCAAATTCCTTTTGTGTTATACTCATAGTTTTTCACCTTTCACAAATTAATATAATTACTGAATATTTTATCACAAATTTACGGTTAATTCAATAGTTATATGTCATAATTTGGGGTAAAAATTTCACGCATATTAAGAAAACCGAGAAAATCCTCCTGCGTTTTGCCGTCTATTGTAAAACAAACGCGGTTTATACCGCTTATTGATGTGAGAGAATTGACTATCTGATATACTGCAAGCTGCTCTGTATCGGGATTTTTTGTAATACGCTCTGTAAGCTCACCCGACAGGTTAACATACGCAGTATCGCCCTTTACACGGACTTTGATGCCTTTTTCGATATTGGGAATAATTCGCAGAATTTCCTCATTTTCGTCCTTTCCCAAAAGGATAGCCTGCACCATTTTGTCGGCAATACGTTGGCTGCTGCCGTTTTGCGGAAAGTCAACAGGAATAAGTCGATGTAAAAGCCTGTCGGTATAATAAATTTGCGGCGTATTATCGGTATTTGGGGCTTGTCTGTTGTTTTGAGTGAAAAAAATAATTGCCGCAAGGCAAAAAAGAAATAGAAATTTTTTCATATGAACCTCCATGTAATATGCGGTGGTTTGTGTAATTTCCTATTATATAAAAAAGCTTCTGATAGAATCCCCGCCTGCGGGCGTAGGATTTTGGTAGCAATTTTGTTATTCCGTCATTGCTAAACGCAGGTTTCCTACATAATAAAAAAGCTTCTGATAGAAGCCCCGCCTGCGGGCGTAGGATTTTGGTAGCAATTTTGTTAT
>JAGASE010000004.1 GCA_017621875.1 Clostridia bacterium | reverse complement strand
TATGCAGGTGCGGCGGACGATGATTTGAATTTGCCCGAAAGCCTCATGCGGACATTGGTGATTAACGACAGGGCAGGCGTGTACGGGGAATAGGAGAAAAGAACATGCATGAATCAACAGTAGATTGATAAATAGCCGGGGAAATAACCCCGGCTTTATTTTTCCCTTCAGAATAAATTGCTTGACTAACTTTTTGACTAACTTTATATAGAAAAAATATGCTAAAAAAAGACAAAAACGGCTACAAGAAAAGCAAATAAAAATGGCATAAACACTATGTTTTTAAGCGTTTATGCCATTTTCTTGTTTGGTGCAGCTGACAGGACTTGAACCTGCACATCGTAGACACTAGATCCTAAGTCTAGCGCGTCTGCCAATTCCGCCACAGCTGCATTGATGTCTATCAAAGACACTCATACATTATACCAGTATATACAGGAAATGTCAAGTGATTTTATAAAAAACAATATTAATTTTCATTTGAATAATTATACAAATTTATTCAGCTCAGCGTCATATTCATAGCCTATTTCCAAAAGCCTGTCCTTAATTTCCTGCTCATTCTCGCCCAAATCCTCGCAAAGCTCTTCAAGTGAGCTGTAGTTATCCCTAAGCTTTGTGTTCACAACACTCAGCAGTATCATTACATCCTTCGCAAGCACAATTTCCGTCTCCTTTCTTTTTTAACTGTGAAAGCAAAATCCCTGCAAAAATAAGCACACAGCCTATATATCCTCTGGTCGTCATAACCTCGTCCAAAAGTAATGCACCGCCTATTGCACTGAACACACACTCTGTGGAGAGGATAATTGCGGCATAGTTTGGGTCAGAGTCCTTCTGACCGATAATCTGACATGTATAGGCAACTCCGGTTGACATAAGCCCAGTATACAAAATCGGCATTGCTGTCGCATTAATTCCACTCCATGTGATTGTTTCAAAGATGAGTGCAAAAATCATATTCCATAGTCCGCATACCGCAAACTGCAGAGCAGAAAATTTGATTGGGCTTACGTCTCCTACCATTTTGTCAATTATTAAAATATGCATCGTCCAGAAAAATGCACCGATAAATACAACAAAGTCGCCGACTTCTATCGAGGAAAGTCCGTCGCTAACGCCCAAAAGGTACAACCCTAAGGCGGCAAGAACGGCGGCGATCCATGTATTTACGCCCGCCTTGTTACGCCATATTATCCAGCCGAAAATCGGCACCAAAACGGTGTAAAGTCCGGTTATGAATCCGCTTTTTCCGGCATTGTGAGTGAGACTGATTCCATATTGCTGCAGTCCCGACGCCATAAAAAGTGCAGTTCCTGCGGCGGCAGCTGCCAAAAATAGTTTTTTCCACTTTTTTTTGGACATGTCCTCTCGCTCAAAAATCAGTATTATGGGAATTAATGAGGCAGCTCCGAGCAGAAAACGCGTGCCGTTAAATGTAAAGTTTCCTATCACGTTTGTGTCAACAACGCACTGTGCTACAAAGGCAAAGCCCCAAATGATGGCTGCAGTTAGTAATATTAATGTAGACTTTAATTGTTTGTTCATTTCATTGTTCGCCCTTTCGGATAAAATTATGTGCGAATTTTTATGCACCTCGCTATTATAGCACACTTTTCCCGTTATTTCCATATATTTAGCGAATTTCGACTTGAAAAAATTTACAAAAAAGCATACTGTAATGTATTTTCTTTTATAAATATTCACAAAAATGCATAAATACTTAAAATATGCAGGAATTATACGCTTGACAAAACCGATATACTGTGCGATAATGGTATGTATGATAAATTGCATATTTATACACCAAAAGAGGTAATTTTATGAAAAAGGTATTTGTTGACGGAAGTGCAGGCACAACAGGTCTCAGGATTTTTGAGAGACTTGCTGAAAGAGATGATATAGAGCTTATAAAAATAAGCGATGAGCTTAGAAAGGATATAAGATGCAGAAAAGAGGCGATTGAAAGTGCCGATGCTGCATTTTTATGTCTGCCGGACGATGCGGCAAGAGAAATTGTTGCAGCACTTGAAAGCGACAAGGTAAAAATACTTGATACATCTACGGCTCACAGAACCGACTCAGACTGGGCGTACGGCTTTCCGGAGCTGTCAGCGGATTTTCGTAAAAAGGTGACGAAGTCGCAGAAAATTGCTGTTCCGGGCTGTCATGCAAGCGGATTTATAGCTATTGTATATCCTCTGGTTGCGGCAGGAATATTGCCGACGGATTATCCGATTGTTTGCTATTCCGTAACAGGCTATTCAGGCGGCGGAAAGAAGATGATTGCCGAGTATGAGGCTGCGGACAGAGACGCAGAGCTTGGCTCACCGCGTCAGTACGGTCTTACTCAAAACCACAAGCATCTAAAGGAAATGAAGGCTGTATGTGGTCTGTCCATTGCACCTGTGTTTGCACCGATTGTTGCCGACTATTACAGCGGTATGGTGGTTTCCGTTCCGTTGCATGCACAGCTTTTAAACGGAAAGCCGAAGGCTAAGGACATTCATGATGCACTGTCAAGACATTATAGCGGCAAGGGTGTTGTATCGGTTATGCCTTTTGGAAAAGAGGGCTTTTTGGGCAGCAATAACCTGTCGGGAAATGACGGTATGCAAATTGAGGTCAGCGGCAATGATGAAAGAATTATGATAGCGGCAAGATTTGATAATCTTGGAAAAGGCTCGTCGGGAGCGGCTATTCAGTGTATGAATCTTGCACTCGGCTGTGATGAAACAAAGGGCTTGGATTTATAGTAATTACATAGAAGGGAATTGAAATATATGAATAAAATAAGCGGAGGAATTTGTGCGGCGAAGGGATTTTCTGCCGCAGGTATTCACGCGGGAATGCGTAAAAATAAAAATAAGCTTGACCTGGCACTGATTACCAGTACGTCGCCGTGTACTGCTGCCGGCTGCTATACGCAGAATCTGGTTAAGGGTGCGCCGATTTGGGTTACAAAGAAAAATATCGAAAACGGCGTTGCACAGGCGATTGTCTGTAACAGCGGAAATGCAAACACCTGCAACAGCGACGGAATTGAGGTTGCCGAGAGAATGTGCAGCATAGTTGCAGAAAATACCGAAATAAAGGCAGAGGACGTAGTTGTTGCATCGACGGGTGTTATTGGTCAGCCTCTTGATACAACTCCGATAGAAAATGCTATGCCGGAGCTTGTTAAGCTGCTTGATGAAAATGGCAGCAAGCAAGCGGCAAGTGCTATTATGACTACCGACACAATGCGAAAGGAAACAGCCTTTGAGTTTAAAGCAGGTGGAAAAACCTGCCGTATCGGCGGTATTGCAAAGGGCTCGGGAATGATTCATCCCAATATGGCAACAATGCTGGTGTTTATAACGACAGATGTAAATATTTCTAAAGAAATGCTGCAAAAAGCACTTTCTGACGATATTAAGGATACCTTTAATATGATAAGCGTAGACGGAGATACCTCGACCAACGACATGGTAATAGTTCTTGCAAACGGTCAGGCAGAAAACGCTGTTATCGACAGCGAGAATGATGATTATAAGGAATTTTGCAGGGCGTTAAATGCCGTTACAACAAAGCTGTGCCGTAAAATTGCAAAGGACGGCGAGGGCGCTACAAAGCTTTTGGAGTGCAAGGTAACAGGCGGCAAAACGGAATGGGACGCAAAGGCAATAGCTAAAAGCGTTATAACTTCTTCACTGTTTAAGGCGGCAATGTTCGGAGCGGACGCCAACTGGGGACGTATTCTCTGTGCCATCGGCTATGCCGGTGCAAACACCGATATCACAAAAATTGACGTAGCTCTGTCCTCTAAGGCAGGAAGAATTGAGGTTTGCAAAAACGGCAGCGGCATAGAATTTTCGGAGGAGCTTGCGAAGGAGATACTTACAAAGGACGAAATTATTATCGATATTACCTTGCGGGACGGCGACTTTGCTGCAACGGCATGGGGCTGCGACCTTACATATGATTACGTGAAGATTAACGGTGATTATCGTACATGATAAGCGGAAAGGAATGTAATGAAATGAATATAGAAAATACAGATCGTGCAAAAATTTTGATTGAGGCACTTCCGTATATTCAGCAATACTACAATAAAATAATTGTAATTAAATACGGCGGCAATGCCATGATTAACGAGGAGCTTAAAAACGCTGTTATGGGAGATATTGTTCTTCTTTCCCTGATTGGCGTGAAGGTAGTTCTTATTCACGGCGGCGGACCTGAAATTACGGGTATGCTGAATAAGGTCGGCAAAAAAACCGAGTTTGTGAACGGACTCCGCGTTACCGACCGCGAAACTGTGGATATTTGCCAAATGGTTCTTTCCGGCAAAATCAATAAGGGGCTTGTAAACCTTATTCAGAATATGGGCGGCAAGGCAATGGGGCTTTGCGGCTGCGACGGACATATCATAAAGGCGGAAATGCTGGACGAAAAGCTCGGATATGTTGGAAAAATCACCGATATAAATATTCAGCCTGTTTTAGATGTTTTGGATAAGGGATATATCCCTGTAATTTCTACAATCGGCTGCGACGATGAAAATAATATCTATAATATAAATGCCGATACTGCGGCGTCAAAAATTGCCGGAATGTTAAAGGCGGAAAGCTTTATTTCAATGACTGATATACGCGGACTTCTCAGGGATAAGGACGATGAAAACTCACTGATACCGCTTGTGCATGCCAGCGAAGCTCCTCAGCTTATGAGCGAGGGCATTATCTCGGGCGGCATGATACCTAAGGTGGACTGCTGTATTGAGGCTGTACGTCAGGGAGTAAGTAAGGTATTTATGATAGACGGACGAGTGCCTCATGCCATTCTTTTAGAGGTACTTACTGATGAGGGAATAGGTACTATGTTTGTATGATAAGAACGGTGACAATGCCGCTTTTCTGTTAAGGAGATACTGAATATGGAAGAAAGAGGATATGTTATCTACAGGGACGGCTCAAGAGCATACATAGAGGAAGGCATAACCGTATTGGGAGAGCTTAGCTGTGACAAGGGTAAAGACTACCTCAGGGAAAATGTTATTGAAATATTTGTCCCTAAATCAGTTTTGATGATAATGGAGGGAGCATTTTGCGATTTCACAGCCTTAGAGAAGCTAAGGATTGCAAAGGACTCAATGCTAAGATGTATCGGAAATGAAGCATTTTTCAGATGTGGAAGGTTAAAAACAGTTGAATTTGAAAATGCCGAAAATCTTCAATGGATAGGCTACTGTGCATTTGCCTTTACGGGACTGGAATATACTAATATGTCTGATTTGAATAGTCTTGAAGGCATAGGTCGCGGCATATTCAAGGGCTGCGTGCATTTGCAGGCTGTAAAGCTGCCGGGTGGATTATCAATACCTGATGATTGCTTTAAAGGCTGTAAGAATCTATTAAAGGTAGAGACGGAGGACATTTCATATATCGGAGCAGATGCTTTTGAAGGCTGCAGCAGCCTGGTGAAGATAGAAATTCACGATGAGTATATGTATGGCGGAGTCGATGGAGATGATTATCATAAAGTATATTATCGCAGCGGAAATGAAGAATTTATAAGCTGTATGACAGAGAAAAAATATATTAAAATTATAAAATTATAAAAAGGGGGACATTAAAATGGGAGAAAGAGGATACTATTTATACAAAAACGGTGAAAAGGTTTATTTAGAGGAAGGCATTACAGTCTTGGGCGAGGTTTTAAAGAATCCGGACGATGATAATATTGTTGAAATATTTATACCGTCCTCGGTGCGAATGATAATGGATTATGCATTTGCCGGATGTGCGTCTTTGCAAAGTGTGAAAATAGAAAGTGGCTCTATGTTGAATTATATTAATGAATGTGCCTTTTGGAATTGCAGCAGCCTGAAAAAAATCGAATTTGAAAATGCCGTACATCTTAAATGGATTGGTGAAAAGGCTTTTGTGGGTACTGCTTTGGAAAGTATAGATTTATCGTGCTGTTGTGCTTATTTAGGAAGAAGTGCCTTCGAGGATTGCAGTGCATTGGAGGTTGTAAAATATTCTAACATCGGTGTTGTTCCGACTCGTTGTTTCATGCACTGTAAGAATTTGCTGAAAATAAAAGCATTGCACCTTTATGTACTTGAAGAAATGGCATTTGGTGACTGTGGCAGCTTGACCAAGGTGGAAATAACATGTTATGAAGGCGTACATGACGGTGGATTTAATGACCATTTTACAAGATGCCTGTAAGAATAATTGATATTGATAAAGGTATTTGAAAGGAAAGAGCAATGAACACTAAAGAACTGGACAAAACCTACGTTGCCGGCACTTATGCAAGGTTTGACGCCGTGATAAACAGCGGTAAGGGCAGTACCTTGTATGACGAGGACGGAAAGGAATACATAGATTTCGGCAGCGGAATTGCAGTAAACACCTTCGGTGCAAGCGATGATGTCTGGAAACAGGCGATAATCCGGCAGCTGGATAAAATTCAGCATACCTCAAATTTATATTATAACGAAAACGGTGCGATTTTGGCGGAAATGCTCTGCAAGCGTACAGGAATGAAAAAGGTGTTTTTCTCAAATTCGGGAGCGGAGGCGAATGAGTGTGCCATAAAGGCAGCACGTAAGTACGGAACCGACATAAATCCCGAAAAGAACGTGATTATCACACTGGAAAACAGCTTTCATGGACGAACTATAACTACACTGTCCGCAACAGGACAGGAGGTTTTTCATAAGAATTTCACTCCGTTTACCGAGGGCTTTTTGCACGTTCCTGCAAACGACTGCGACGCACTTTTTGGTGCAATTTCGGATAAGACTGCAGCGATTATGATTGAAACTGTGCAGGGCGAGGGCGGCGTTAATGTACTTGGCGAGGAGTTCCTTGCGGCGATTGAGAAAATCACGACCGAAAATGATATTCTGCTTATCGTGGATGAGGTGCAGACGGGCAACGGACGCAGCGGAGCATTATATTCGTATATGAAGTTGGGACTTACGCCTGATATCGTTTCAACAGCAAAGGGCTTAGCCGGCGGCTTGCCGATGGGTGCAACCCTTCTCGGTGAACGCGTTCAGGATACGCTCACAGCAGGAACACATGGCTCTACCTTCGGTGCAAATCCTGTTTGTGCGGCAGCGGCAATAAGCAACATCGAACGACTGGACGATGAATTTTTAGCAGAGGTTACAAAAAAGAGCGAATATTTAAAAGCCGAGCTTACGAAAATCAACGGCGTTAAATCGGTCAGCGGAATGGGACTTATGCTCGGCGTTGAAACCGAAAAGCCTGCTGCGGATATTGTGAAGGAATGTCTTAAAAAGGGACTTTTGGTGCTTACGGCAAAAACGAAGGTACGTCTTCTGCCGGCACTCAATATAACGAATGAGGAGCTTGAAAAAGGTCTTAAAATTCTTAAGGAGGTTATAGAAAAATGAAGCATTTATTAAAGCTGTCTGATTTGACAAGCGAGGAAATTGTAGAAATATTAAATCTTGCCGATCAGCTCAAATATGAAAAGAAAAACGGAATTGAACATAAGCACTTAGCAGGAAAATCGCTGGGTATGATTTTTGAAAAAGCGTCAACCCGTACGCGTGTTTCCTTTGAGGTGGGAATGTATGAGCTTGGCGGAAATCCGATGTTTTTAAGCTCAAATGACCTGCAGATAGGCAGAGGAGAGCCGGTTGAGGATACGGCTCGTGTGCTGTCACGCTTTATAGACGCAATTATGATTCGTACCTTTGACCAAGCAGAGGTTGAGGACCTGGCAAAATACGGAAGTATACCTGTAATCAACGGACTTACCGATTATGCACACCCATGTCAGGTGCTTGCCGACCTTTTAACAATCCGCGAGCATAAGGGCAAGCTGCAGGGACTTAAGCTGTGCTTTGTCGGCGACGGAAATAACATGGCAAATTCGCTTATCGTAGGCTGCATCAAGTCGGGAATGAGCGTTGCAATAGCTTGTCCCGAAACCAATAAGCCGGATGCGGAAATCATGGCATGGGCAGAGAAAAACGGTGATTTTGTATGTACCTCGGACATAAAGGCGGCAGCAACCGGAGCAGACGTGGTTTACACCGATGTTTGGGCTTCGATGGGGCAGGAGGCAGAAGCAGAGGAGCGTAAGAAAATTTTTGCCGGATATCAGGTTAACGAGGAGCTTATGGCTTTGGCAAATGACGGTGCAATGGTTCTGCATTGTCTGCCGGCACACCGCGGTGAGGAGATTACCGCAGAAACCTTTGAAAAGCATGCAGATGAAATTTTCGACGAAGCGGAAAACCGTCTGCACGCTCAAAAAGCAGTTCTGGTAATGGTGATGAAGGATTAAAATTTATGTGTTTTATGAGTGCCGATGATATGATTGGCACTCTTTTTGTATATTTGGTGGGTAATATATTTACAAAATTGGTTTTTTGTGATATACTGTATAATGGTATAATTTTGAGAAATTTATATCAAGCTTTTTTTGCAGGCGGTCTGCAATAAGCTATTTTATCAGCAAAGAAGGCAATGAAAATGAGAAAAACAAAAATTATATGCACAATCGGACCTGCAAGCAGTGATGAGGCGGTTTTTACCGAGATGTGCAAGGCGGGACTGAATGTTGCAAGACTGAACTTTTCACATGGAACGCACGAAGAACACCGCGAAAAGATAGAAATGATTAAAAGAGTTCGCGAAAAACTGAATCTTCCTATTGCGATAATGTTGGACACAAAGGGTCCGGAATATCGTATAAAAACCTTTAAAAACGACAAGGTTACTGTAAAGGACGGCGATACTTTCAGCTTTACTACTGAGGATATTGAGGGCGATGAAACCCGTGTGTCGGTGAGTTATTCAGGGTTGGTTAATGATTTGCAGCTTGGCGACTGTGTGCAGGTTAATAACGGTCTGGTAATTTTTGAGGTGATTGAGAAAACCGAAACCGACGCTATTTGCAGAGTTGTTGTCGGCGGAGAGCTTTCTAACCGTAAGAGCATGAGCTTTCCAAACAAGGTTTTAAATCAGGTTTTTTTGAGCGAGCAGGATAAAGAGGACTTGCTGTTCGGAATAGAGCAGGACGTTGATTTTGTTGCGGCGTCCTTCGTGTCAAGCAGAGAGGATATTCATTCCATGCGTGTGTTTTTGGACGAAAACGGCGGCAAGCATATTGACTTGATTGCTAAAATCGAAAACCGCAACGGTGTTGACCATATTGAGGAAATTTGCGAGGAATGTGACGGAATTATGATTGCCAGAGGCGATTTGGGTGTTGAAGTGCCGTTTGCGGAGCTTCCGTCTATTCAGAAATATTTGATTACAAAGTGCAGAATGCTCGGAAAACGTGTAATTACCGCAACCGAAATGTTAGAGTCCATGATTTATAATCCACGTCCGACAAGAGCGGAAATCTCCGACGTAGCTAATGCGGTTTATGACGGAACGAGCGTGGTTATGCTTTCGGGAGAGTCTGCGGCAGGAAAATATCCTGTTGAGACGGTGCGGACAATGGCACGCATTGTGGAGGAAACCGAGGCACATATTCATTATGGTAAACGCTTCCGCTCAGCTGACTTTAAAATTAAAAATCAGCTGGACGCAATTTCTCATGCGACCTGCGGAATGGCGATTGATATCGGTGCGAAAGGAATTGTTGTAAGCTCAATTTCGGGTATGACAGTCCGCATGGTGTCGCGTTTTCGTGCTCCTGTTGATATTGTGGGCATGGCGATAAACAAAAAGGTTTGGTATAAGCTGTCCCTTTCATGGGGCGTTACGCCGGTTTTGAGCGAGCGGTTTGATTCAACCGACGTGATGTTTTATCATGCCTGCGTTAAGGCAAAAGAGGTGCTTGGTCTTAAAGAGGGCGACAGCATTGTTATGACAGGCGGCAAAGCCGAGGGGAAATCGGGGAATACAAATATAATTAAGATTGCGAATATTTAGAAAAATCACTCCCTTGCTGCAAGGGAGTGATTTTTGTCGAAGGAAACAATAAATTGAGGATTTTTGATAAGCGTTTTTTGCAATTTGACAGTATTATTTTATGGTTATTGACCTGTTTTTTTAAATATGGTACAATAAAGGTATATTTTAGCCGGAGGTAGAGACTATGGGAGGATTTTTTGGTGCAGTAAGTAAACGCAGCGTAATATCGGACGTATTTTTCGGTACCGATTACCATTCGCATCTTGGTACACGCCGCGGCGGAATGGCAGCTTATGATGAAAAAATCGGATTACAGAAGGAGATTCACAATATAGAAAATTCTCCGTTCAGAACTAAGTTTGACCATGTTTTTGACGAAATGTGCGGCACGTCTGCGATTGGCTGCATAAGCGATTATGACCCGCAGCCGAAGCTTGTTCGTTCAAGGCTCGGAACTTATGCTATATGCATGATTGGTGTTATAAATAATGCCGAGGAACTGATAGAAAAATATTTGTCAACATATTGTGGTCATTTTGACGCAATGACGGGCGGAGTTGTAAACTCAACTGAGCTTGTTGCGGCACTTATAAATCAAAAGGAAAACTTTACCGAAGGCATTAAGTTTGCACAAAAATCAGTTGACGGCACAGCCTCCATTTTAATTTTGAAGGACGACGGAAACCTGATTGCTGCACGTGACCGCGTGGGTCGTCTGCCGGTTATGGTTGGAAAAAGTGAAGACGGATATTGCGTAACCTTTGAATCCTTTGCGGCACAAAAACTGGGTTATGAGCTTACTCTTGAGCTTGCACCGGGCGAGATTGTGGAAATTAATGCAGATGGCATAACGCAGCTTGCCAAGGGTGGAGGAGAAATGAAAATATGCTCCTTCCTTTGGTCGTATTACGGCTATCCTACGTCTACCTATGAAGGTGTAAATGTCGAGGTTATGCGTTGTCGAAACGGCGAGATAATGGCACGAAACGACGAAGAGGCTAAAAATGCCGAGGGCGTTGAGTATATATGCGGTGTGCCGGATTCGGGAACGCCTCATGCTATAGGCTATGCAAACAAGAGCGGTGTGCCTTTTGCACGTCCGTTTATTAAATATACGCCGACGTGGGCAAGAAGCTTCACTCCTACACATCAGGACGAGCGTAATAAGGTTGCAAAAATGAAGCAAATTCCTATACATGATTTGATTGTAGATAAAAATTTGCTGTTTGTGGACGATTCTATCGTGCGTGGAACGCAGATTAAGAAAACAGTTGATTTTCTGTATGAAAACGGTGCTGCGGCAGTGCATATGCGTTCTGCTTGTCCGCCGATTATGTATAGCTGTAAATATCTGAATTTTTCACGTGCTACAAACGATATGGAGCTGATAACAAGAAGAATTATCATGGAGCTTGAGGGCGAGGAGGGTTTTAATCACCTGGAGGAATACAGCGATACAAAAACCGAACGCGGCAAAAAAATGCGTGCGGCTATGTGCGAAAAGCTTAACTTTAAGTCGCTGGAATTTCAGTCGCTGGACGGCATTATCGAGGCTATCGGCATCGACCGCTGTAAGCTCTGCACATATTGCTGGGACGGCAAGGAATAAGAATTTAAAAAACGGAGTGAGATCACTCCGTTTTTTGTATGCTTACGATATGATTTTATATATTTTATATCCGATGTAAAAGAATGTTTCCCTTGCTAAAAAGGGAAGTTTTGTTTTTATTGTTTGATATTTTGTTGTCTCAGTTGGAGAGGAAAAAGCAGTTATACCTATGCCCTCTGCAAGAAGCATCGCACGTTTCATATGAAGAGGATCGCTTACAATAAGAGCTGTTTTTAAATTATTTTCTTTCATAATCTCGTAAGCGAATCTGAGATTTTCTTGTGTTATTTTTGACCTATTTTCTGTTAATATATCATAATGTGGAACACCGTTTTCTTCAGCATATTTTTTTGCAGTTTCAGCTTCAGACATAACATTGTTGTTGCTATATCCGCCTGTAAATATCAACTTTTTAACATATCCGTCTTTGTATAATCTAATACTGTGCTTGATGCGTTCTTCAAATACGGGAGACGGATTACCGTCATAAGCAGCGGCACCGAGAATGATTGCAACTGCGGCAGGCTGTGTCTTGTTGATTTTTGCATATTGACATATGGAAAAAATGTTCGCTGATATGTAAATCAGCAAAACTGCTAAAAGAGATATAAGAATGTATTTGATTTTCTTCATTCTGCTCATTCCTTTATTAATAGCATAACCGTCTCGACGTGTGTGGTGTGCGGAAACATATCTACTGCGGTGGCTTTTACGGCTATATAGCCGTTTTCAGTGAGGAACTTTGCGTCACGTGCAAGCGTTGCGGGATTGCAGGACACATAAACAATACGCTTTGGCTTTGCCGAGACGATTGCGGAAAGCGTCTTTTCATCGCTGCCCTTTCGCGGCGGGTCGAGAATTACAATATCCGGCGTGGTCTTTTTTTCAATAAGGTGCGGAACGATATCCTCGGCGGCAGAACAGAAAAATTCTGCGTTTTCAATGCCGTTGAGTGCGGCATTTTTCTTTGCGTCCTCTATTGCCTGCGGAACAATCTCAATTCCGATAACCGCTTTTGCGTGCTTTGCTGCGGTAAGCGAAATTGTGCCGATGCCGCAGTATATATCCATAACTGTGTCCTGATTTGAAATATCCGCAAAGGATATTGCGGTGCTGTAAAGCTTTTCGGTCTGAATCGGATTTACCTGGAAAAAGCTGTGCGGAGATATTTCATAGTCAAGACCGCAGAGTGTATCTGTCAGCTTATCCTTGCCCCAAAGGGTAATATTTTTATCGCCAAGCACGAGATTGGTACGCTTTTTGTTGACGTTTAAAATAATGCTCGTTATCTTGGGAGAGATTGCTGTAATACTTTTTATCAGCTCATTTTTGTGCGGGATATCATCTGCATTTGCGGAGATAACAACCATAAATTCATCGCGGGAGCTTCTTATAAATACTCGTCGGATGCTGCCCATATGCTCAAGCTCATTGTATACCGATATATTGTATTTTTTTATATGCTCCGATACGGTGTTCATAATTTCATGGTTTAAACTGTCTCCCAAAAGGCAATCCTTTAAGCATATAACCTCGTGACTACGCTCGCGGTAAAAGCCCCAGCTGCCGCCCTTGCCGATTGGGAACACCATTTTATTGCGGTAACGAAAGGGTGTTTCCATGCCGATTATATCAGGCTCCAAGGAGATTCCGCCTATCCGCTTGAGTGCATCGCGGACGGTTTGACGTTTAAATTCAAGCTGACCCTCATATGACATATGCATAAGCTGACAGCCGCCGCAGTCTGAAAATGTCGCACATTCCGGGCTTGTGCGGACAGGGGAGGGCGAGATAAGCTTAACAAGCCTTGCAAAGCCGTAATTTTTGTTAAGCTTTGTGCATAGCACTCTTGCCGTGTCGCCTGCAAGTGCTCCGGCAACAAACAGCGTGTAACCCTCAACTCTTGCAATGCCGCTGCCTTCGGAGGAGAGCGTCTCTATTTCAACTGTATATTCGTGATTTTTTTTAACGGGAATTATAATAATCAATCCTTTGTATATATTTTGATTTAATTATACCCTTTTTTTATCATAAACACAATAGCTGTTCACAAATTGTTCATAAAATATGGTATATTTTTTCATTGACATTCTGAAAATCAGTGGTATAATAAAACTAACAAAGATCAAAGAAAGTCAAAGTCAAAAGGAGGCGGGGGAATGGGTATAAGCGATAAAATTGAGGCGTTTATAATGGAGCTGATGAAGAACGAGGCGGAATATGCGGAGTTCGGCAGAAACGAGCTTGCCGATATTTTCGGTTGTGTGCCTTCTCAGATAAATTATGTGATTTCCACACGTTTTAGTCCGGAAAAGGGCTACACCGTCGAATCACGACGCGGCGGAGGCGGATATATAAAAATCCGCAGAATAAGTCTTGGAGGTCCGAGCAAGGTGATTTCCCAAATCGGCGATAGCTGCGACGCCGATACTGCAAAATCGGTAATAAACTATCTGTATGAACGCGGGGAGATAGAGCGTCAGGCGGCGATGGTTTTACTGTCAGCAGTGTCGGATAAATCGCTTGCGATGGTCGGAAACGGACGAAATCGCCTTAGGGCGGAAATTTTAAAAAATGCAATTTGCGAGCTGTAATCAGCGGAAAGGCAGGAGATATTATGTACGATTTATTTTCAGATTTTTTTGACAGTTTCGATTTATTCCCGGTTTATCGGGAGGACGGAAGATGCCCAAGCTGCGGCAGAACATATTATGAGTTTCAGAAAAGTGGCAAATTCGGCTGCGGTAAATGCTATGAGGCTTTTGAAAATCCCGTAAGAGCGACGCTTAAGCAGATACAAAAAAGCACCACGCATACAGGAAAGATTCCTTCAAAGCAGTCGGCACAGCTTGCTAAAGCACGCAGGATAAAGGAATTGAAGCAGCAGCTTGCGGCGTCGGTTGAGAAGGAGGACTATGAAACAGCGGCAAGGCTGCATAAGGAAATAAAGGGACTGGAGGGCTGAGAGATGATTTGGTACAAGGAAAAAAACGATAATGATATCATGGTAAGCACAAGAATTCGTCTGGCGAGAAACCTTGACAAATATCCGTTCCCCGGTATTCTCAATGATGCAGGGCGCGAAAAGGTTACAGAGGAAATCAAGAACGCTGTACTCGGCTCAAATTCAACCTTGGCGAAGGATTTTAAATGGCTGCGTATGCAGGATTTGTCGGCGGCAGAAAAGCAGGAGCTGGCGGAAAAGCATTTAATCAGCCCGGAGCTGGCAAATTCGGCACACGGCTCGGTGCTTGTAAGCGAGGACGAAACAATGAGCATCATGCTGCTTGAGGAGGACCATTTAAGAATACAGATTATTTTAGGGGGATTTAAGCTGAAAGAGGCGTGGGAGCTGGCAAGCAGAGTGGACGATGTGATTGAGGAAAATACCGATTATGCATTCTCCGAGGAGTTCGGATATTTAACTGCTTGCCCTACAAATACGGGAACGGGACTTCGTGCTTCGATTATGATGCATCTGCCGGCACTTACGCTTACCAATAACATTAACAAAATAATATCCTCCGCATCGGCGTTGGGGCTTACGGTCCGCGGTCTTTACGGAGAAGGCTCAAAGGCGTACGGTGGGCTTTACCAGATTTCAAATCAGGTTACGCTTGGCATGAGCGAGGAGGAAATAATATCGAAGCTTGAAAATATTGCAGGACAGATAGAAAAGCATGAGCGTGACGCAAGGGAGAGTCTGAAAAGCAATGATAGCCTTGCCGATAAGCTGTGGCGTTCCTATGGAACACTTAAATATGCACGCTCGGTTTCATCGTCGGAGGCAAAAGCACTTTTATCCGATGTAATTTTGGGTGAAAATCTGGGTATAATAGATACTAAGGGCAAAATGCCGCTTATGGAGCTTATGGTGGAGACCGAGCCTGCGTTGATTATGTCAGGAAGTAGTCTTTCGCCTGATGAGCGTGATAAAAAACGAGCGGAGCTTTTGCGGAAAAACGTTTAGCAGGTAAAAATCTGCAAGGAGGTAGTAAGTATGTTTTCAAATTTTACCGAAAAGGCAAGAATTGCAATCAATAACGCACATGATGCAGCCTGTGAGCTGGGACATGGCTATATAGGAAGTGAGCATCTTCTTTTGGGAATAATCGCAGAGGGAACAGGAGTAGGTGCGAAAATTCTGGAAAATGCAGGTGCTAAAAAGGAGGTACTTTTAGAGCGAATAAAGGAGCTTATGGGTACGAATATGCCTCTTAACAAAAGCGTGGAGCTGGCACTAACGCCAAGAAGCAAGCGTATACTTGAAATTGCGGCGATGGAGGCACGCAATATGGCACATCATTACATCGGTACTGAGCATATTCTGATAGGAATTATCAAGGACGGCGACGGAGTGGGTGCTAACATTCTTGCCTCCTGCGGAGTTGATTTTAACAATATTTATAATGATATAGTTTCCTCTACGGAGCAGAGCTATGCGGATAACAAGCAGTCGCAGCCGCGTGCGTCGAGAAACGAAAAAACACCGGCTCTTGACCAGTTCGGACGCGATCTTACCAAAATGGCGGAGGAAAATAAATTCGACCCGGTAATCGGACGAGATGAAGAAATTGCAAGGGTTATACAGATTTTATCGAGAAGAACAAAAAACAACCCATGCTTAATAGGTGAGCCGGGAGTAGGTAAGACGGCGATTGCAGAGGGGCTGGCACAAAAAATCGTAAGCGGAGATGTGCCGGAGCTTTTGAAGAATAAAAGGCTTGTTACAATGGACTTATCGTCCATGGTTGCCGGAGCAAAGTACAGAGGTGAGTTTGAGGACAGACTGAAAAAGGCGATTGCCGAGGTGAAGGCGGCAGGAAATGTAATTCTGTTTATCGACGAAATTCATACAATAGTCGGAGCAGGCTCGGCAGAGGGAGCGATTGACGCGTCCAATATTTTAAAGCCGTCCTTAGCAAGAGGCGAGCTGCAGCTTATCGGTGCGACAACGATTGACGAGTACCGCAAGTATATTGAAAAGGACGCGGCACTGGAGCGGCGTTTTCAGCCGGTAACGGTGGGCGAGCCGAGCGTGGAGGAAACAATAGAAATCCTTAAAGGACTTCGGGACAAATATGAGGCTCATCATGGAATAAAGATTGACGACAGTGCGATTTTAGCGGCGGCTAAGCTTTCGGAGAGGTATATAACCGACAGATTCCTGCCGGATAAGGCGATTGACCTTATGGATGAGGCGGCAAGTAAAAAGCGGCTTTCTGCACTTACCGCACCCGATAATGTGAAGACTCTGGAAAAAGAGGCGGAGGAAATAAAGAAGGAAAAGCAGGAGGCAATTATTTCGCAGAACTTTGAAAAGGCGGCAGAGCTTCGCGACCGCGAAAAGGAGATTGAGGCAGAGCTTGCAAAGGGAAAGAGCCGCTGGAGGGACAGCAATAAATCCAGTGAGCTGATGATTACCGATAGCGACATTGCCGATATAATCGCGGAGTGGACTCATATTCCGGTTGCAAAGGTTGCCGAGGAGGAGAGTGAACGCTTAAAGCATCTTGAGGAGATTCTGCATAACCGCGTTATCGGTCAGGAGCAGGCGGTGAATGCCGTCAGCCGTGCTATAAGACGAGGCAGAGCGGGACTTAAAGACCCGAAGCGTCCAACAGGCTCATTCCTTTTCTTAGGACCGACAGGCGTTGGAAAAACAGAGCTTTCAAAAGCACTTGCCGAGGCAATTTTCGGCTCGGAAAACGCCATGATAAGAGTGGATATGTCGGAATATATGGAAAAGCACTCGGTATCCAAATTTGTCGGCTCGCCTCCGGGATATGTCGGCTATGATGAGGGCGGTCAGCTTACTGAAAAAATCAGAAAAAATCCGTACTCGGTAATTTTGTTTGACGAGGTGGAAAAGGCACACCCCGATGTTTTCAACATTATGCTGCAGATTTTAGACGACGGTATTTTAACCGACGCACAGGGACGCAGAGTGGATTTCCGCAACAGCGTTATCATCATGACGTCTAACCTCGGAGCAAAGGATATTTTAAATACCGGCGGCTCAAAAATGGGCTTTGGCACAAAGGAAAGCTCGCCTGAAAATGACCACGAAATGATAAAGCAAAGGGTTATGGAGAAGGTCAAGGAGAGCTTTAAGCCGGAGTTTTTGAACAGAATTGACGAGATTATAGTTTTCGACCGTCTGCGAGAGGACGATATCAAAAAGATTGCGGCAATTATGTTGTCGGGCTTAAAGCAGCGTCTTGCGGCAAATGATATCACCGCAGTGTTCACAGATGCAGCGGTGGAAAAAATCGCAGAGGAGGGCTTTGACCCTGTCTATGGAGCAAGACCGCTGCGGCGTGCAATTCAGAACAAAATCGAGGATATGCTGTCGGAAAAGATTATTGACGGACAGCTTGGGGATTCGGTTACAGTTGATGTGAAGGACGGAAGCTTTGTTGTGGAATAAAAAGTGGGGACAGATAAATTATCTGTCCCTTTTTCACTGTAATATCTTCCGCAACCGGTGAGTAAATATAATATTAAAGGAACTTTTTTGTACATTATAAGGAAAAATTTTGGGATATAAGTAATAATTGTAATTTAGGTCTTGACTTTTTATGATTTTAGAAGTATAATACAGGAATAATATTTTGAAAGGAAGTGCATAAAAATGACCGGAATTATAGCACAGCAGGCGGTGTTTTTTGTACGGCTTTTGCTTGCGTGTGTATGCGGGGGAATGATTGGCTATGAACGAACGAACAGAGGAAAGGGAGCAGGAATAAGAACCCATGTTATTGTTGCTCTTGCATCAGCACTGATGATGCTTGTATCCAAGTACGGATTTACCGATATGGTAGATTACGGAGCGATGAAGATGTCGGACGGGTCGCGTATTGCGGCACAGGTAGTAAGCGGCGTCGGCTTTTTGGGTGCAGGTATGATTTATTTTAACGGAAGACATTCCGTTAAGGGACTTACGACTGCCGCCGGAATTTGGGCAACCTCAGGCGTAGGACTTGCGATAGGTGCGGGAATGTATGCCATGGGTATTATTACATCTGTTTTGATAGTTACAATGCAGATTGTTCTGCATAAAAATATAAAAATACTGCAGATGCCGAATGAAGAGGTACTGGCTGTAGTACTTAGTGATGACAAGGAATCGATTGAGTATTTAAACAACGTGCTTGAAGAGCATGAGATTACTGTTGTAAGCTTTAAAAAGTGCAGCAGAACGGAATTTTCCGAGCTGGAGTTGGAGCTTAATGTTACAGTGCCGCCGGATTTGAATTATCATAAGCTTTTGGAAAAATTCCAGGAGAGCAAGTGTATAAATTCGATAAGCCTTTAAATAATTACATACTAAAAGGACGATTTTAAATCGTCCTTTTAAAATGCAATTTATTTGATTACTCTTACTCTCAGCACGCCGTCAACAGCTTTGATTTTATCAACGATTTCATCGGTAATAATCTCGTCTGTGTTGATGATTGTGTAAGCAAGATCCTTTTTACTCTTATTGATAAGGTCGGCAATGTTGTGCTTTTCCTCTGCAAACAGGTTTGTGAACTGAGTGAGCATTGTAGGAATGTTCTTGTGAAGAATACAAACTCTGCCCTTGCCGGAAAGCGGAAGTGTACAGTTCGGGAAGTTAACCGAATTTACGATGTCGCCTGTTTCAAGATAGTTTGCAAGCTCCTGAGCCGCCATCATAGCACAGTTATCCTCTGATTCGCTTGTTGAAGCACCGAGGTGAGGAATTGCAATTATGCCCGGCTCATTGATAACCTCGCTGTTCGGGAAGTCAACAACATATTTTGAAACCTTGCCCGAAGCGATTGCAGCCTTCATTGCGTCATTGTCCACCAGCTCGCCTCTTGCGAAGTTCAGGATTTTAACGCCGTCCTTCATTTTAGCAATTGTATCGCGGTTTATAGTTCTCTTTGTTTCATCGGTAAGCGGAACGTGAATTGAAATGAAGTCCGCATTCTGATAAACCTCGTCTGCACTCTTTGCTCTCTTGATGTGGCTGGATAATCTCCATGCTGCATCTACCGAAAGATACGGGTCATAGCCGATAACCTGCATGCCGAAATGTCTTGCAGCGTTTGCAACCAATACGCCGATAGCACCAAGACCGATTACACCGAGGGTTTTGCCCTGAACCTCGTTGCCGGCAAAGTTTGACTTTCCTTTTTCAACCTGCTTTGCAACATCGTCGCCAGTCAAAGTGCCTGCCCAGTTGATGCCGCCCACGATATCTCTTGACGCAAGGAAAAGTCCTGCTAAAACAAGCTCTTTTACGGCATTTGCATTTGCACCCGGAGTATTGAATACTACGATACCCTTTTCCGAGCATTTGTCAATCGGGATATTGTTCGTTCCTGCACCGGCACGTGCAACCGCCTTTAATGATTTAGGCAGCTCCATGTCGTGCATAGCAAAGCTTCTGAGGATTATGCCGTCTGCGTCCTTTGAAGCGTCATCGGTTACGGTATATTTTGTTTCGTCAAGCTGTTCAAGACCGCATGCCGCAATTTTATTTAATGTTAAAATGTCAAACATTGATTTTACCTCTTTCTATTTGTTTTCTTCTTCAAACTTCTTCATAAATGCAACAAGTGCTTCTACGCCCTCAACCGGCATAGCGTTGTAGATGCTGGCTCTCATGCCGCCTACGGTTCTGTGTCCCTTTAGGTTTACAAAGCCTGCTTCCTTTGCTTCCTTTATGAACTTTGCGTTTAAGTCATCATCGTCTGTTACGAATGGTACGTTCATAAGTGAACGGTCCTCGGGAACAACTGTTCCTCTGAACATCTTTGAGCTGTCAAGGAAGCTGTAAAGAATATCAGCCTTCTTTTCGTTAATCTTCTGAACAGCTGCAACGCCGCCCTGTTCCTTAATCCATTCGAGAACAAGCTTCATGATATAAATGCCGTATGTTGGCGGTGTGTTATACATAGAGCCGTTGTCTGCATGAATCTGATAGTTGAACATAGTCGGGCAGATGTCCATCTGATTGCCGATTAAGTCCTCGCGAACGATTACAAGTGTAACGCCGGCAGGTCCTAAGTTCTTCTGTGCACCTGCGAAGAGAAGACCGAACTTTGAAACGTCAAGCTCCTCTGACATAATGCATGATGAAATATCTGCAACAAGCGGAACGTCGCCTGTATCCGGCAGCTGATTAAACTTTGTGCCGTAGATTGTGTTGTTAAGGCAGATATAGAAGTAATCTGCATCCTTTGAGAAGGTGCTCTTGTCAAGCTTAGGAATGTATGAGAAGGTCTTGTCTGCAGAAGACGCAATCTTGTTAACTGTTATGTATCTTTCTGCCTCCTGTGCAGCCTTTTTAGCCCATTGACCTGTGATAACGATATCACACTTTTTGTTCTTGTTTCCGAGGTTCATCGGAATCATTGCGAACTGGCTTGAACCGCCGCCCTGCAGGAACAATACCTTATAGTTATCCGGAACATGCATAAGCTCTCTTACGAGTGCCTCGCAGCTGTTAATTATTTCTTCGTAATCCTTGGAACGGTGGCTCATTTCCATTACGGACATGCCTGCTGCACCGTATTCTACCATTTCCTTTTGTGCTTTCTCCAATACCTCTTTAGGGAGCATTGAAGGTCCTGCTGAAAAGTTATAAACTCTGCTCATTTTTTTTACCTCTTTCTTTTTTTCGTAATGCATTCATTATACAACATAAAAACTTCGTGGTCAACCGAAAGTTGTAAAAAAAGCTTGTATTTTGTTAAAAAAGTATCAGATATCCACTTTTGGTTGATTTTATGGGTTTATATAATATTTTTCTACCGCGTCTGCGATTGCCCATGCAAGTCTTGCCTGATAATCCTCGTCATTCAGCCTTTTTTCCTCGGAAGGATTTGACAGAAATCCGCACTCAACCAATATCGACGGCAACGGCGGATTTTTCATTAAAAACAGCTTGCTGTCCGCCGTTTTTACAACATTCATTTTTGCACCGCTTATGTCGCTCATGCGTATTTGAATATTTTCCGCCAAGGGCTTTATTTCTTCAAATTTTGACGCATAAAAAATACGCAGTCCGGAGGCGGAGCTGTTTTTGTAGGAATTCATATGTATGGAAAGAAACAGGTCGGCATCGGATTTTTTCATTATTTTTAAGCGACTGTGCATGTCTTCAAGCTTTTTCTCGCGAATGCTTGCGTCTTTGTCCTCCCATATCCCATATTCATCGCTACGGGTCATAATGACCTTGATACCCTTTGCCTCCAAAACCTCCGAGAGCTTTTTTGCTATGGCAAGATTTATTTCCTGCTCCACAGTTCCGCCGGCACCTACAGCACCGCCATCGGGAAGACCATGCCCTGCGTCTACTATTACGGATAAGACGTCATCATCAAAAAAAGTGCCGGCATAAGAGGACAGGGCAAGACCGCAGCCGACAGCAATGCCTAAAAAGCCTGTTAAAAGACCTATAGTAATGAGTTTTTTTCTGCTAAAAATAATATACATCATATCACCTAAAACAATTATATGATATGATGTATATTTATATTAGTTATTATCTTGTACTTTTTCCAAAACGGCAACCTTCGCACTTTCTATGCGATGCTCTTTGATTTCGGTAACTTTAATTTGCAGACCGTACGCCTCAAGCTCAGGTGTTGCACCGTCTTCGGGGATTTCACCAAGCTCTCCCAAAATCATGCCTGCAAAGGTGTTGTATTCTTCAATCGGCAAATCCACACCGAGCGTTTCGCTTGCAAGCTCTATATCGCACGAGCCTGCAATTTTCCATGTGTTTGCATCAAGCTGAACGATATCGTCCTCGGTAAGTCCGTCAAAATCGTTTGAAAGCGTTCCGACTATTTCTTCCAAAAGGTCGGACATGGTTACAATTCCGCCCAAGCCGCCGTATTCGTCCAAAACGATTGCAAAATGACTTTTTGCCTTCTGCATCTGGCGGAACAGGTCGTCTGCCTTGATTGTGTCGGGAACAAAATACGGTGCACGCAGAATAGATGCCACATCGCCGCCGCACAGCAGTGTTTTGTAGAAATCCTTGCTGTGAAGTATACCTATTATATTGTCAATGCTTTCCTCGCACACAGGATAAATTGTGTGGTTGGAGGCGGAAATGGTATCCTCCCATTGGTCCTTTTCGTCTATCCACAGAAGCTCTGCATCTGTTCGATGAGTCATAATATCCTTAACCTGTGTATCATCAAGCTCAAAAATATTATGTATCATTTCCTTTTCATCAGGGTCGATTGCACCGCTTTCGCTGCCGATATCCACCATCATACGTATTTCCTCTTCGGTTACCTCCTCTTCGGTATCGTTAGGCTTGATTCCGAAAAGAAGCAGAAACAGATTGGAAATAACGGTAAGCACCGATGAAATCGGAAGACCTGTATAATACAGAAGCATCAAAAGTGACGAGGTCTTTAAAACAATGCTGTCGGAGTGCAGGTCGGCAATTCTTTTTGGTGCATAAACTCCGAAGATAAGCACAAATACCGCAAGAAGTGCAATGCTTAGCACAATGCCGAAAAGCTTACCTATTCCTGCAAAAAGTGCGGAGGGCAGTGTATAAACCGCCAGAGCGGCTAAAACTATTTCAAAAAGAACTGTTAAAACCCGTACCGAGTTGTAGAATTTGCTTGAGTTTTCGGTAAGCGTAAGTGCTTTTTTTGCACTTTTGCTGCCGTCTGCCGCAAGCTTCTGAAGCTTTGCTTCGTTTACGTTTTCGACCGATGATTCAAGGCATCGCAGAACACCTGTAACAAGTATCAATACAATTATCCACGAACATCGAGAGGGAAGAGAATCCAAAATCATCATCCTTTCATAAGTAAAAATATATTAGTTTATTTTTTATACCGCACCCTGCGACTATGATATAATATATCAAATATTTTTATAAATGTCAAATTATTTATAAAAACCTGCTTTTTTCAGTATAATTAAAAGCTTGCTTCCGTAAGGGAGCTGCCGCACCTCGTCTTCGTTTAAAATTTTTAAAAGGAAGACTGCGGCAAAATATACGACTACGGCAACTGCGATTGCTGCTATTATCGCAATCAGATTATTTGCAAATATAAGCATAATACCGGCGTGAACGATATATGCCGAAATACCCATCAAAACAGCGGAAATAAGCGGCTTTATCACATATTTTGCAGCACTGATTTTAACAGCTACCTGCTTTCTCAAAACCGAAAAGCTGTATGCAAAGGAAATAATCTGACATACAATCGAGCTTATCGGTGCTCCGTAAATGTTGATTTCGGGACGGCGGATAAGCAAAACGTTCAATATGAATTTTACAATACAGCCGAGCAGCAGACCGGTTGCAGGTGTAAAAACCTTTCCCACGCCCTGGAGCGAGCCGGAAAGCGTCTGATTGAGGGCTGTGAAAATCATTGCTATCGCACTTATCTGCAAAAGGTCATAGCCAAGCTGTGCGTTCGGGTATAAAAGTCCGTAAATCGGCTTTGCAAGAGCGATGTATCCGATTGCACACGGAAGTGCAATCAGTACAGAAATCATAAGTGAATATGAAATCTTGTCCGAGGCTGTTTTTTGGTCACCTTTTTTTAATGCACCTGCAATTACAGGAACAAGCACGGTGGAAAATGCAATGTTGATTGAAAGCGGCAGGTTTATAAGCGTATCGCTTTTTCCGAGCTGTCCCGAAAGACGTGCCGCCTCTCGGCTGAGCTGTTCAAGAGTCGGATTTGCTATTGCCGCGGTGTTTCCGTAGGCAGGAATAAGCTCGCGGAAGGCAATCTCAATGCCTCGTGTAATGGTTGCAGTATCAATAAGACGGTTTACTGCAGAAATGATTGAACCGAGCGAAATCGGTATTGAAATCATCAGAATGCTTTTGAACATCTGCCCAAGCGGCTTTACTATGGTAGGAGCATCTGATGAGCCGATTTTTTCGATAATAGCCTTTCTTCGCTTATTGTAAAAAAATACAAGATAAAGAAAGCTCAAAATGGTTGAAATGGTTGTTGCAATCTGGGCACCCGACGCCATAAATGCCGCACGGCGTTCGGCGTCATCTTCTGCAACATTTAAAATTGCGGACAGAATCTGCGGAAACGCAGCGAGCGAGTACACGATTACAACCGTAAAAAGACATTTGTAAAATTGCTCTAAAACCTGTGAGGTGCTTGTGGCCTTCATATTTTCCATACCTGTGAAATATCCGCGGATAACCGAGGACAGGCAAACAAACAAAATAGACGGTGCGAGGCATTTTAAAACATACTGCGTGCCGGGCATACGGATAACCGAAAATGCGATAAAGTCCGCACCGAAGTATAAAAGTGCAGAAGCAAAAAGACCGATTGCCGCAAAAAGTAAAAATGCGGATTTAAAAATCTTGTGTGCACCGCGGTAGTCGCCGACGGCGTTTCTCTCCGAGGTCATTTTGGCGATAGCGTTGGGTATTCCTATTGACGAAACTGCAAGCAGCAGCGTATATACCTGATAGCCTGAGTTCAAATAGCCGTTTCCCAAGTCGCCGAAGCCGCTGATATTGGTAATCACAACACGGTAAACCATTCCTAAAAGCTTTACCGCTATCTGCGAGAACATAACTATTGCGACATTTATCATAAAGGATTTTTTCTTTTCGGTTCTGCCCATAGCTTTCTCCTTAACGTAAAGCGTGTCATAGCTGTATACGGCACGTTTTGTAATTTTTAATAAATTATATCCTATATTATACGATAATTTACATACATTATCAAGTAAAACATGAAAAATGTAGCATTATTGTAAAATAAAGTGTGTTTTTTCTTGACAATGCTGTGCGAAAAGAATAAAATAGATATGTATGCAAAAATAGGAGTGATAAAAATTATGTTAATTACCAAAGCACCTAAGGGTACAGAGGACTTGCTGCCGCAGGACAGTTACAAGTGGCAGTATCTTGAAAAGAAATTCAAGGAGGTATGCGATAATTTCGGATATAAGGAAATTCGCGTGCCGACCTTTGAGCACACAGAGCTTTTTGAACGCGGCGTGGGCGATACCACCGACGTTGTGGAAAAGCAGATGTATACCTTTAACGATAAGGGCGGAAGAAGCGTTACGCTTCGCCCGGAGGGTACGGCGTCGGTTGCAAGATGCTATCTTGAAAACAATCTTTATTCGGGAGTTTTGCCGCTTAAGATGTGGTATAATCTGCCCTGCTTCCGTTATGAGAATAAGCAGAAGGGACGACTTCGCGAGTTTCACCAGTTCGGCATTGAAGCGTATGGCTCAAAGGGTCCGTCTATTGACGCAGAGGTTGTGGCACTGGCTGTGACCTTCCTTACGAATGCAGGACTTGCCGATTTGTCGGTCAACATCAACAGCATCGGCTGCCCAGAGTGCCGCAAAAAATACAATGAAATTTTAAAGGAATATCTGCGTCCGAAATATGATGAATTTTGTGAAACCTGCAAAACGCGTTTTGACCGAAATCCGCTCAGAATTTTAGATTGCAAGTCGGAAATCTGCCAAAGCATTGCAAAGGACGCACCGAGACTTTTGGACTATATCTGCGAGGATTGCCGCGAGCACTTTGAAAGCTTTAAAAAAGCACTTGAAAATATGGGCATTTCCTACAGCGTGGATAACGGAATTGTAAGAGGTCTTGATTACTATACAAAGACGGTGTTCGAGATAATTTCGGGACCGTTCACCGTATGCGGAGGCGGAAGATATGATGGTCTTGTGGAGGAATTTGGCGGAGATAAAACTCCTGCAATCGGCTTCGGACTGGGAATTGAGCGTTTGCTTTTAAGACTTGAGGCAAACGGCGTGGAAATACCCGACGAAACAAAGCCCGACCTTTATATCGCACCTTTAGGTGAGACTGCAGCCGAGGCGGCACAGACCATTGCGTTTAATTTGAGAAAAGCCGGAGTTAAGGTGGAAACCGACCACATCGGCAGAGGCTTAAAGCCGCAGATGAAATATTCCGATAAAATCGGTTCTAAATTTACGCTGGTTTTGGGTGATAATGAGATTGAAACGGGAAAAATCAGGCTTAAAAATATGGAATCCGGCGAGCAGCAGGAATGGGAGCTGGATAAAATTGCGGAATTTTTTATATAATAGGAAATTGCGATTTCCTATTATATAAAAGTGTTGATTTAATGCCTATGCAAAATTTTCGGCTTTGCCGAAATGCATATGGGCATAAGAAAAGCAATGATGCATCTTGCCCACCGCAGGTGTGCAGCGAAGCTGCTTTTCTTGAAAAATAGGATTAATATAACTAATGATTTCGGGAAAGGAATGAATACAAATGGATACAATGAAGGGCCTTAAACGCACGCATTACTGCGGCGAGGTGGAAGGAATAGGAAATACCGTTGTTGTAGGCGGATATGTGCAGAAAATACGCGATATGGGAACGCTGATTTTTATAGATTTGCGTGACAGAACGGGTATTGTTCAGCTTGCATTTGACGATACAACCAATAGGGAGATTTTTGAAAAGGCGGCAGGCTGCCACAGCGAATACGTGCTTATGGCAAAGGGCGTTGTTAGAGAACGTGAAAGCAAAAATGCAGCTATAAAAACAGGAAATATAGAAATTTTTGTTGATGACCTGCGTGTGCTTGCAAAGGCACAGACTCCTCCGTTTGAGATTACGGACGAAACCAACGTAAACGAGGAGCTAAGGCTGAAATACAGATATCTGGATTTGAGAAGAAAGCCGCTTGCAGATAATATTATGATGCGAAGTAAAATCGCAAAGGTGGCAAGAGATTACTTTGTGGATAACGGCTTTATTGAGATAGAAACGCCGATGATGATGAAATCAACTCCCGAGGGTGCGAGAGATTACCTTGTGCCGTCGCGTGTGCATCACGGAAAATTCTATGCATTGCCGCAGTCACCGCAGATTTATAAGCAGCTTTTGATGATTGCGGGCTTTGACAGATATATTCAGCTTGCACGCTGCTTCCGCGACGAGGATTTAAGAGCGGACAGACAGCCTGAATTTACACAAATCGACCTTGAAATGTCCTTTGTTGAGGTAGAGGATATTTTAAGCATGGTTGAGGGCTTTGTGGGCACACTGTTTAAAGAGGTTCTGGATAAGGAAATTCCGCTTCCGCTTCCAAGACTTACCTACCGCGAAGCTATGGAGCGTTATGGTTCGGATAAGCCGGATACACGCTTTGGTATGGAAATTCAGAATATTTCAGATATGGTAAAGGACTGCGGCTTTGGAGTATTCACCTCTGCGATTGCAGCCGGCGGCTCGGTTCGTGCCATTGTCGCTAAAAATGCCGTTTCGGTTTACACCAGAAAGGAAATTGACCGCCTTACCGAGTTTGTACGCGGAATCGGTGCAAAGGGTCTTGCGTATGTGCGTTGGGTTGAGGACGAGCCAAACTGTTCTTTTGCAAAATTTATGGAAAAGGACGAGCTTGACGCAATTCTTAGCCGATTGGGTGCAGAAAAGGGCGATTTGGTACTGTTTGTGGCAGATAAGGATAAGGTTGTGCTGCCCACCTTGGGAGCACTCAGACTGAAGGTTGCAAAGCAGCTTGATATTATCCCTGAAGGCTATAACTTCCTGTGGATTACAGAGTTCCCGTTCTTTGAATTTAATGAGGAAACAGGAAACTGGGACGCAATGCATCATCCGTTCACAATGCCGATGGACGAGTGCATACAGTATCTTGACACAAACCCCGAAAAGGTTATTGCAAAGGCTTATGACCTTGTTTTAAACGGTACCGAGCTTTCGAGCGGCTCTATCAGAATTACCGATTATGAGCTTCAGCAGAGAATGTTTGAGGCGTTGGGACTTACCGACGAGGAAATCGAGGCAAAATTCGGATTTCTGGTTGAGGCGTATAAATACGGTGCAGCACCGCATGGCGGCTGTGGCATAGGTCTTGACCGTCTGGCGATGATTATGTGCGGAGCGGATAGTCTTAAAGACGTTACCGCCTTCCCGAAGGTGCAGAATGCGTCCGAGCTTATGTCAAGTGCTCCCGGACCTGTTGATGAAGCTCAGCTTTCGGAGCTTGCAATCAGTATTATTGATGAAGAAAAATAATTTCGTATTAGGGTATTTACAAATGTCGAAACTTGTGGTATAGTAAAATAGTACGAAAACAAATCTTTAATCTGATGCAGTGACATCGACAAGAGAAATTATGATAAATACAGCTGTGCCTTGTCTGTTTCTGCAGATAAGGCACTTTTTGATTTATTTTCATACAAAAACACGAAAGGGTATATTTTTACTTTAGAAAGGATGAAAAAAATGAAACTTATTTACGATGTTGAAGACAAGCCGAAATTTAAAGCGAATGTTGTTTTTGCGATACAGCAGCTTTTGGCGATTATCGCAGCGACACTTTTAGTGCCTACCTTGGTAAACAACATTTCGGGAACGGAAATGATGAATCAGGCTGCAGCACTTTTCGGTGCAGGTGCAGGTACACTGGTTTACGTTTTTTGTACAAAAAAGAAAAGCCCTGTATTTTTGGGAAGCTCCTTTGCATTCATTTCACCGCTTGCAGGTGCATGTGCGTTTGGTTATTTCGGAATTATTTTAGGTGCGGTATTTGCGGCACTGGTTTATGTAATTATTGCACTGATTGTTAAGGCTGTCGGTACTCGTTGGGTAGACAAGCTTTTGCCGCCGGTTATTATCGGACCGACCGTTGCTTTAATCGGACTTAGCCTTTGTTCATCGGCGGTAGGTAATATTAATAATACATCGGTAGGAGAATATAATCTGGTCGCTATTTTGTGCGGCTTGATTGCTTTTGCTGCAACTGTACTTGCGTCTGTTAAGGGCAGCAAAAATGCAAAGCTGATTCCGTTTATCATTGGTGTAGGTGTTGGTTACGCAGTTGCATCTCTGTTCACAATTATAGGCAACATTGCGTCAATTCCGTATCTGCAGATTGTGGATTATTCTCCGCTTATTGATAACTTTAAGAACTTGAGCCTTGAAAGCTTTATAAAGATTCCGGAGTTTATGGTAGTAGACGCATGGAAGGAAGGATTAGAGCCTTTGGGCGGTCTTGCAGGAGTATCGCAGATTGCAGTGCTGTTTGCACCGGTAGCATTTGTTGTGCTTGCCGAGCATATTGCAGACCATAAGAATTTAAGCTCTGTTATCGGCAGAGATTTGATTAAGGATCCGGGTCTTACACGTACACTTTTAGGTGACGGTATCGGCTCATTCGTAGGCTCAGTATTCGGCGGCTGCCCGAACACAACCTATGGCGAAAGCGTAGGCTGTGTTGCAATAACAGGCAATGCGTCGGTTTCAACAATTATTCTGACAGCTATTTTTGCAATGATACTCTCCTTCTTTACGCCGTTTGTTGAATTTGTAAACACAATTCCGGCATGCGTAGTAGGTGGTATCTGTGTGGCTCTTTACGGTTTTATCGCAGTAAGCGGTCTTAAGATGCTGCAGAACGTTGACCTTGGTGAATCAAAGAATTTGTTTGTGGTAAGTGCAATACTGGTTACAGGTATCGGCGGACTTACACTTAAATTGGGTGCAATCGAGATTACAAGCATTGCAACAGCTTTGATTGTGGGTATACTCACAAATCTTCTTATAGCAGATGATGAGCCGAAGGCAGTAGCTGAGGAAGCCGAAGAAATTGAGCCGGAGACCGCTGCAGAGGAAACTGCAGAGGTTGAGGAAGAGGTTGCTGCTGAGGAAGCAGAAGATGCTGCAGAATAAAATCCATGAGGTAAATTATGAGATTTAAAGCAAGTCTGTTTGATGAAAATGCCGTAAATCGTGCTATTGTGAGAATTGCTCATGAAATTATTGAGAAAAATGAGACGGTAGACGATTTGTGTATTGTAGGCATTAAAACACGCGGAATACACATTGCGGCGAGATTAGCTGATGCGATTTACAAAATTGAGAATAAAAAGGTTGTAGTGGGAACGCTTGACGTGTCGGGCTTTCGTGATGACCTGACGATTTTTGACGACAACAGCACCCTGCGTACTGCGGAATTTGACTTCCCGGTGACAGGAAAGAGCATAATTTTAACCGATGATGTTATATACACGGGAAGAACTGTGCGTGCAGCCCTTGATGCAATTTTGTCAAAGGGCAGAGCGTCCAAAATTCAGCTTGCGGTTTTGGTTGACAGGGGTCATCGAGAGCTGCCGATAAGGGCGGACTACGTTGGTAAAAATGTGCCGACCTCTCGAAGCGAAATCATTAAGGTTAAGCTTATGGAGATTGACGGCAGCGACAGTGTTGAGCTGTTTGAAAAGGATGACCGCAGCTGACATATACAAAAGACTTGATAAAAATGCATAACCGGTAAAAACCGACGATATTTCGTCGGTTTTTATCAAATAAGATGGGAGATATTAATATGGAAAGATATGCATGGAAAGCACGTATTGTGCCGGGAAAACTTGATGAATACGTAAGACGTCACGATGAAATCTGGCCTGAGATGACGCAGGTGCTTAACGAATCGGGTATTCATAACTACACAATCTGGAATACGGGCGATGAGCTGTTCGGATATTATGAGTGCGAAAGTATTGAGTACGCATCAAAGGTTCAGCGTGAGAGCGAGGTTGTGAAAAAATGGGACGAATACATGAAGGACATACTTGTTATGGAAAAGGACCCGGTAACGGGAGCACAGCCGCTTTTGAAGCAGGTGTTTTATCACCCGTGATTTATATTAAAACCGCTTGTTTTACGGCAAGCGGTTTTTTTATGACTGATGAAGTCCGGCTTATGAGGTATTTAAGCAGTCATTTTCTGATAAGCTCACGATATGATTTCGGAGACATCTTCATGACCTGCTTAAATTTTTTTGAAAAGTACACATAGTCAAGATATCCGCACTGCTCCGCTATCTGTGACAGTGAGCACGCATTTGCATATATGTTGATGAGAAAGCAGGCTCGGTCTATTCTTATTTTAGTAAGAAATTGCGTGGGAGTACAGCCGGTAATACTTTTAAAGTGGGAGCGGATATAATCTTCCGCGTAGCCGCTTTTTGTCAGAAAATCCGTCAATTTTATATTAGGGTCAAATGCATTTTCTGTGATTTCGGAAACGATTCTTTCTACGGCGGTGCTTATGCTGTCTTCTGTCTGCAGATTTTGAAGTAAAAAATGCACGTATGTCATACATAGGCTCGAAAGATATTCGTTATTGCCGTATTGATTATTGAGAATAAGACCTGATAGTGTTTTACCATCCTGATTTTGATTGTCTTTTAGTACGTATGGCTTGTCTAAATACAAAAGATGTCCAAAATTTCCGCCAACAGATATGTTTTTAAAACCGTTTTCCGATACAGAGCCGTGTATTATGCCCGGAGGTACAATTATAATTGTTTGCGGACTGAAGGAATAGTTTTTTTCGGGCGTGCGAAGATATCCGTCTCCCTGCAGGTAGTACATAATTTCCCAGTGCCTGTGCTTATGGAGCGGATATTTTTTTGTTCCGTCCTCTGTAAGATTTACATGTATACTCATATTATCACCGAGGATATTATATTATAAATCTATCTTTTATACAAGTATTTTTATAAAAAATTATACTTGTTTCTTGAAAAATAGCTTATAATACACCTATACGAGGAGGGATTTAGCATGAGAAAAATCAAAGGCTTGGAAAAGGGAATGGGAATAGGCGGCTGGCTGACAAATTATAAGAGATTTAATGTTTTAAAGCCGGAGAAAAGAATGCAGATTACGATTGGTGATATGGAGCATTTTGAAAGCTATATAACTGAAAAGGACGTTGAGTATATCGCATCGCTTGGAATGGACCATATCCGTTTAGGTTTTGACCAAATTGTTTTAGAGGAGAGCTCGTATGTATACCGCAGGGAAATTTTTGATATTCTGCACCGCTTTGCGGATTGGTGCGGAAAATATAACCTGCGTGTGGTTTTCAATATGCATAAGGCGGTAGGCAATTACTGCGACATTCTTGAAGAAAGCGGCTTGATGCAGTCGGAGGAGCTGCAGGACAGATTTGTTGCTCTTTGGATTAAGCTTGAGGAGGAATTTTCAGATAATAGGGACATAATTTTTGAATTATTGAATGAGGTTGTAAATGCAACTGCCGAGGAATGGAATTATCTTGCCGAAAAGACTATTAAGGCAATACGGGAACGCAGCAGTGAACGACTTATCATAGTGGGCGGAGCGGAGTGGAATAATCCTCCGGGTCTAAAGGATATTAAGGTATACGATGATGAAAATATTATTTATACCTTCCACTGCTATGCACCGTATGAATTTACTCATCAGCAGGGCGTTTTGCAGGAGGGACCTTTGTATTATAACAGAAAAATGCCCTACCCTACAGACGATATAGACAGATACAGGGAATATCATAGTGTAGTAGCTAACGATAAAAATGCGTACAGAGATATTGATAAAATGGATATCGGATTTTTGCGGAAGTATTTAGAGCCTGCAAAGGAATTTGTTGAAAAATATCCTGACAAAATTTTGTGGTGCGGAGAGTTTGGAACGATTCGCCACTGCGACATAAAATGGCGTGAAAACTGGATGCGTGACGTGATAACGATATTAAAGGAGAGTGATATTCCTTACTGCGTGTGGAATTATTTAAGCACGCCTAACGACGGAAACCGCTTTAGCCTTGTGGACGACGATAGCCGCCGTATTTTGAGTGAGGAGCTGGCACGTATAATACGGGGAGAAATATCATGAGCTATGTAAATGCTGTGTTGCTTGCATTAAGCGTTGCTCTCTCAGCTTGCCGCAATATTTTTTCAAAGGGTATCGCGGGATTTCCCTTTGGCTCAAAGAGCTTTTATTATGCACAAGCTGTAATATTTCTTTTCGGAACGGTTACACTTGCGGTATTCGGCGGCGGTACGGTTGTGTCGGCTTCAGCCTTGACGATTTTTTATGCGTTTATTTACGCCGTGCTGCTTATATACGCACAATGGTGCTATACTGCGGCATTAAAAAACGGCAATACGGCAATCTGCTCAACGGTATATTCAATGGGATTTATTTTTCCGACGCTGTCGGGTGCGTTGTTTTGGGAGGAGCGGCTGACAATATTCAGGATATGCGGCATACTTGCGGTAATTCCTGCCGTTGTTGTTTCGGGCATGAGAAACAAGGCGGGCGGCACTCATGAAAACTACATATTACCCCTTGTGCTTGCCATGCTGTCCTCAGGCGGTCTGGGTGTTATGCAAAAGGTGCAGCAAAGCTCGCCGTATGCTGAGCAAAAATCGGTATTTGTGCTGATTGCATTTGCCGCGGCAGGCTTGATTTCACTGATTTTTGCGGCGAGCAGCAAAAACTTGGGTAAAAAAATGTCACGAAAAAAGCTTTTGATGTCCCAAGGTGCGGGAGTTTGCTTCGGCGGCTGTAATTTGCTGAACACCACTCTCGCCGGAAGACTTGATAGTGCAGTGTTCTTTCCCTTGCAAAATATAAGCGTAATTCTGCTGTCGATGGCTTTAGGTGTATGCATATTTAAGGAAAAGCCGGGAAAAAAGGAATTTATCGTTTTGCTTTTGGGTGTGGCAGCAGTTATTTTTCTTAGTGTTTAATATAAAGTGTAATAAAAAACCTCTTGCAACAGAGCTAAAGAAGATGTTGCCGGAGGTTTTTCATAAGTTCAGGCATATAAAGATAAAAAAATTTATTGGATTTCCTGTTCCAAGCTCTTAAAAATGTCATCGTCAAAAAAATCGGAAATAGTAATATCGAGTCCATCGCATAGCTTTTTTAAAACAAGTAT
Organism: Clostridia bacterium; assembly: GCA_017621875.1. Classification (GTDB taxonomy): domain Bacteria; phylum Bacillota; class Clostridia; order UBA1381; family UBA1381; genus UBA1738. The sequence goes on along the minus strand of JAGASE010000004.1, from coordinate 27,356 downwards.
ACCGATGTCCTTTCTGTTTTCGTCAAGCATGCTGTATACGGTGGACGGAGTAACGCTCGATAGGGTTGCCAGCGTATTCGGCTTGATGGATTTTTGTTTGCATAATGCTTTAATTCTTGTTACCACTGCACGTTTAATTCCCATTTTAAATCACCTCGCTATTAATATTTTAGTTTCATATACTTTAAAATTATGGAAAACCCGAATAATGGGCAATAAAAATTTTCTTTAAATAAATCAGGCATTGTAGGGGACGGCGTTCCCGGCATCTCAAGTGTTGACAAATATCGTACTAAGGCTTTATTAAGTAAAATTTAATGCATTATATTGATTCAAAAACATAGTCATCTGTATATTTTCCCATATTATCCATTCAAAAACACAAATATTTAAGCAAAAACAGAGTTTTTTGCAATAAAATCTTGTAAAAACGGAAAATTTAGTATATAATTAAGAGGATTACAGAATAAACGGAAAGGAAAAGTATAAGATGGAGAACGAAGTATCGCAGCTTTTGCAGGTAAGAAGAGACAAGCTAAAGGAATTGCAGGACGATGGCAGAGACCCGTTTAAGATTACAAAATTTGACCGTACACACACATCGAAGGACGTTTCGGACGGATACACAACAGAGGAGCGTACAGTTGAGGTTCGCGGCGAGGAAAAGCAGGTAACTGCAAAAATATCGCCTCTTAACGGGCAGCGTGTGTGCGTTGCAGGAAGAATAATGTCAAAAAGAGGTATGGGCAAGGTTGGATTTGTCCATATAGCTGATAAGGAAGGACAGCTTCAGCTGTTTGTGAAGAAGGACCTTTTGGGAGAGGAAGAATATAATCGCTTTAAAAAGCTTGACATCGGTGATATTGTCGGAGCAGAGGGTGAAGTATTCACAACCCAGACGGGCGAAATTTCGGTGAGAATTGATAAAATAACGCTTTTGTCGAAGTCGCTTATGCCGCTGCCGGAGAAGTTCCACGGCTTGCAGGATACAGATTTGAGATATCGTCAAAGATACGTTGACTTGATTATGAATCCGGACGTTAAGGACACTATGATAAAGCGTTCAAAAATTATTTCTTCAATTCGCAGATATCTTGATGCTCAGGGATTTTTAGAGGTTGAAACTCCGATGCTTGTTTCAAATGCAGGCGGTGCTGCGGCACGTCCTTTTGAGACACATTTTAATGCGCTTGACGAGGATTTCAAGCTTCGCATTTCGCTTGAGCTGTACTTAAAGCGTCTTATTGTCGGCGGTCTTGAGCGTGTTTATGAAATCGGCAGAGTATTCCGTAACGAGGGCTTGGATACACGCCACAACCCGGAATTTACGCTAATGGAGCTGTATCAGGCATACACTGACTATCACGGCATGATGGATTTAACCGAAAACCTGTACCGCCACATTGCACAGGAGGTTTTGGGCACAACCAAAATTGTATATAACGGTATAGAAATGGACCTCGGAAAGCCGTTTGAACGTATTACTATGCTTGACGCTGTAAAGAAATATTCCGGCGTAGACTTTAATGAAATTAAAACTCTCAAGGAGGCTCAAGCTGCTGCAAAAGAACATCATATAGAATATGAAAAGCACCACAAAAAGGGTGATATTCTTAATCTGTTCTTCGAGACGTATGTAGAGGAGCATTTGATTCAGCCTACATTTGTGATGGATCACCCGGTTGAAATTTCACCTCTGACCAAGAAAAAGCCTGAAAATCCTGACTATGTAGAGCGTTTTGAATTTTTCATGAACGGCTGGGAAATGGCAAATGCTTATTCTGAGCTTAATGACCCGATTGACCAGAGAGAAAGATTCAAGGCACAGGAAGAACTTTTGGCACAGGGCGATGAAGAGGCGAATACTACAGATGAGGACTTTATGAATGCACTGGAAATCGGTATGCCTCCTACGGGTGGTATCGGTTTCGGTATCGACCGCATGTGTATGCTGCTCACTGACGCCGCAGCAATCCGTGATGTTTTGCTCTTCCCAACAATGAAGCCGCTGGATAAATAAATGGTTGTAGAACAGCACATTAGGTCAAAGTAATCGTTGGTTTTGCCACTTTCCAAAATTGAGTGAGCCAACTATAATATGAAATTGAATGAAAAGCATCGTTGCTAACGCAATGATGCTTTTTTGTATAATGGAAACTATCGGCTAAGCCGATGGTTCAAAAGAGGATTTTGCTGAATAACGAGTATGTTTATTTTGTACCCTTCGGTCAGGACGATTGTATGAAAAAAACAAACTTGCTTGTGGCAGATATGTCGAAAATTATTCCTGCTGCATATATATGAGTGAGTTTTAATGTCCGTATTGTATGAGATTATTCGTTTATATCAAGTCCCTCAAAGAAATCATCGTAAGAGCAGTCGTATATCTTTTTTAATTCAATCAATATGCTGATGCGTATATTCAGCTCACCTGCTTCATACTTGGCGTAGGTGCTTCTGCCGATATCGCAGCCACGACGTTGCAGTTCACTGCAGAGCTTTTCTTGTGACAGCTTGTGTGCTGCTCTAAGTTTACCTAAATTTGCTCCCATATTTCTGTCCCGACGCAGTTTTTGTTCCATAAATAACACCTCACTATAATTTGATTGACCAGTATTGGTTGCAATTATATTTATTTTGTGATATAATCGGCGTAAATGCTGTCCGTTATATTGGTCAATTTTTGAAAGAAAGATAAAAATGAGTGCATGTACATTTTTTGGACATAGAGATTGTCCTATAGAAATAAAGCATTTGCTAAAAAAGGCAACTAGAGAGTTAATAAAAAACAGCAAAGTAAAAAACTTTTATGTTGGAAATCATGGTGATTTTGATAAAGTTGTACTAAAGGTATTAAAAGAACTAAAAAAGGAATTTCCGGAAATAATATATAGTGTTGTTTTAGCATATATTCCTATAAAAACAGGAGAAGGCAATATTATTGATTATTCCTACACTATTATTCCGGAGGGTATAGAAAAATCCCTAAACGTTTTGCTATATCTTACAGAAACAAATGGATGGTAAATAATTCGGATTTTTTAATTGCATATGTAAAATATAATTCGGGAGGAGCGGCACAATTTGTAAAGTATGCAAAAAATCAAAAAAAGACGGTAATAAATATTGCAGAGGAGGCGATTTGATACAATTTAAACAGTTCTGCAATCTTTTTTAGAAAAAATTAGAAAAAAGTATAGTAATTTTCTTTGATTTGTGATATACTGTAAAATAAGGTGTATAATTAGGTATATTATGTACACGTTTGTGAAAGCAGATAAAATTGTTTGAGGTGAAATTATGGGACTTTTTGACAAGGTTTTCGGCACATACTCCGAAAGAGAATTAAAGCGGATAAAGCCGATTGCAGATAAGGTTATGGCTTTAGAGGATCAAATGGCTGCCCTTTCGGACAGCGAGCTTAAAGCCAAAACCGCGGAATTTAAGTCAAGATATGCAAACGGAGAATCGCTTGATGCACTTCTTCCTGAAGCGTTTGCGGTTATGCGTGAGGCTTCCTGGCGTGTTCTTGGCATGAAGCATTTTTATGTACAGGTTATCGGCGGAATTATTCTGCATCAGGGAAGAATTGCGGAGATGAAGACAGGTGAAGGTAAAACACTGGTTTCCACTCTTCCTGCATATCTTAATTCGCTTACCGGCAAGGGTGTACATATCGTTACTGTTAACGATTACCTTGCAAAGCGTGACTCGGAGTGGATGGGAAAGGTCTACAGATTCCTCGGCGTATCGGTAGGACTTATTATCCATGACCTTGATAATGACCAGAGAAGAGCGGCTTATGCTGCGGATGTGACTTATGGTACAAATAACGAAATGGGCTTTGATTACCTGCGTGATAACATGGTTATCTATAAGGAGCAGCAGGTGCAGAGAGGTCATAACTATGCGATTGTGGACGAGGTTGACTCAATCCTTATAGATGAGGCAAGGACTCCGCTTATTATATCGGGTGTGGGACAGGCAGCCAACGATTTATATACTGCGGCTGATAAGTTTGTAAAAGGTCTTGCCAAGATGGTTGTAACAGAAGAGGACACCAAGGTATTAAGCGATGATGCAGACTGCGATTATATTGTAGACGAAAAGGCAAAAACAGCAACGCTTACTCAAAGAGGTATAAGAAAGGCTGAGCAGTATTTCGGTATAGAAAACCTTGCCGACCCAGACAATATGAAAATTCAGCATCACGTGAATCAGGCTCTTCACGCAAACGGCGTAATGCACCGTGACCAGCAGTATGTTGTGCAGAACGGCGAGGTTATGATAGTTGACGAGTTTACCGGAAGAATTATGCCGGGAAGACGCTATTCCGACGGTTTGCATCAGGCTATTGAGGCAAAAGAGGGAGTTAAGGTAGAAAACGAGTCAAAGACTTTGGCAACTATTACCTTCCAGAATTATTTCCGTCTTTATACGAAGCTTTCGGGTATGACAGGTACTGCACTTACAGAGGAGGAGGAATTTCAGCAGACATATCGCTTAGACTGTGTTGAGGTTCCTACAAACAAGCCGGTTGCGAGAATTGACGAGCATGACAGCGTTTATCGCACCGAACGCGGTAAATATATGGCGGTTATACGCAAAATTAAGGAATGTAACGAAAAAGGTCAGCCTGTTTTGGTTGGTACTGTCAATGTAGATAAATCCGAGGTTTTGTCCGCACTTTTAAAGCGTGAGGGAATAAAGCATGAGGTTTTGAATGCGAAGTATCATGCCAAGGAAGCGGAAATTGTCGCTCAGGCAGGTAAAAAGGGAGCGGTTACGATTGCAACCAACATGGCAGGTCGTGGTACCGATATAATCCTGGGCGGAAATGCCGAGTATATGGCAAAGCATGAGCTGAAAAAACGTCTTATTGCAAAAAAAGCTGACGATGAGGAAATGACCGATGAAAAAATCGAGATGCTTATGGTTGAGGCAACCGGCTTTGCAGATACAGACGATGAGGAAATTATCGAAGCAAGACGCGTGTTCAGAGAACTGAACGAAAAATATAAGGAAGAAATCAAGGACGAGCAGGAGGAGGTTAAAAAGGCAGGAGGACTGTTTATTATCGGTACCGAGAGACATGAGTCCCGTCGTATAGATAACCAGCTCCGCGGACGTGCAGGACGTCAGGGAGATCCGGGCTGCTCAAAGTTTTATCTGTCTTTGGAGGACGACCTTATGCGTATCTTCGGCTCGGACAGAGTAAAGGCAATGGTTGAAACCCTGGGCATTGAAGAAGACGAGCCGATTGAAGCAAAAATTTTAAGTAAGTCCATTGAAAATGCTCAGAAAAACCTTGAAAGCAGACATTTTGATTCACGTCGCCATGTCCTTCAGTATGACGAGGTAATGAACGAGCAGAGAAAAATTATCTATGCACAGCGTCAGATGGTTTTAAACGGCGAGGATATATCGGATACCATTCAGTCTATGCTTGTATCGGTAGTAGACACCGCTATTGATGATTATATCGGGATTACCGATATTCCGGAAAACTGGAATCTTAAAGGACTTAAGGAGTTTGCAATTCAGTATCTGCGTACTCAGGACGAGTTTGATGTGGCAGATAGTGAGCTTGAAACTATCACTAAGGAAGAGATCAGAGAGCGTCTTTTGGGCATTGTACAAAGACTATACAATGAGAACTGTGAGATGTTTGGCGAAAATATGCGTGAGATTGAGCGTATTATGATGCTCCGCGTTGTTGACACTCTTTGGATGGATCACCTCGATGAGATGGAGCATGTAAAGAGAGAAATCGGACTTCGTGCATACGGAAACCATGACCCTGTAATTGAGTACAGAAATGTCGGCAGTGATCTTTATGAAGGTATGCTTGAGGCTATAAGACGTGATACCGTAAGATATCTTTTGTCGGTAAAACCGACGCCGCAGGCAGAAATAAAGCGTGTTCAGGTGGCTAAGCCTTTGGATACCGGAGGCGACGGCTCTTTGGCAAAAAAGCCGGCTTCGGCAAAGCGTGTTCCGGGCAGAAACGACCCATGCCCATGCGGTTCGGGAAAGAAATATAAGCACTGCTGCGGAAAATAAAAAATTTGAATCAGGCAGCTGTCGGCAGTTTTGCTGACAGCTGCTTATAACGAAATAAGTAATAACCTTGAAGGAAAGGGACTGAAATAATGTTAGAATATGAACAATATAAGCTTGAGCTTCAAGGCCTCGAAAAGGCTATAGGCGAGCTTGAATTTTCGCTGGATATTTCGGGAACAAAGAAGCAGATTGACGAGCTGGAAGAGCAGGCAGCTGCACCGGATTTCTGGGACGATATGGAAAATTCACAGAAGGTTCTGCAAAAGACAAAGCAGCTTAAGGATAAGGTTGCAGCTTATGAAAATTTGAAATCCTCATGGGAGGATGCCATTGTTTTGATTGACCTTGCAAACGAGGAAAATGATGAGTCCATGCTGGACGAAATCAAGAAAACGGTGGAAACAGTTACAAGTGCAACCGAAAAAATGACGCTTGAAACTCTTTTGTCAGGAAACTATGATAAATGTGACGCGATTATGACCTTCCACGCGGGTGCCGGCGGAACAGAGGCACAGGACTGGGCAGAAATGCTTCTCAGAATGTATCAGATGTACGCACAGAAAAACGGATACTCAATAGAGGTAATCGATACGCTGCCAGGAGATGATGCAGGAATTAAGAGTGCCACAATTTCAATCAGCGGGATAAATGCTTACGGATACTTAAAGTCGGAAAAGGGCGTTCACAGACTGGTAAGGATCTCGCCGTTTGACGCGTCAGGAAGACGTCACACTTCGTTTGCCTCAATCGAGGTTATGCCGGAGATTGATGATGAAATTGAAATAAATATTAAGCCTGAGGATTTGAAAATTGATACATACCGCTCGTCCGGTGCAGGCGGTCAGCATATCAATAAGACCGATTCCGCGGTAAGAATTACGCATATCCCGACAGGTATTGTAACCGCGTGTCAGACGCAGCGTTCGCAGCATCAGAATAAGGATTATGCTATGAAGATGCTAAAATCCAAGCTTGCGGAAATCGCAGAGCAGCAGCAAAAGGAAAAGATTGAGGACATCAAGGGAGTGCAAAAGGAAATCGCATGGGGAAGTCAGATTCGTTCATACGTGTTCCATCCTTATAACCTGGTTAAGGACCATAGAACAGGCTTTGAAATGGGAAATATCGGTGCTGTTATGGACGGAGATATTGATGGCTTTATAAATGCATATTTAAAGGCGGCAAGTCTCGGACAGCTTGAAAATAATTAGTTTTAAATTTGTGAAAATTTAAAAATGACGTACTGCATGCAGTACGTCATTTTTGTGCTGAATCAGTCGCAGCCGCAGCCGTTGTCGTTACCATTTTCCTCAAAGTCGCCGCGTTCAGGAGGGAAGAACTCGTCAACAGGGAAGGAAATTCTGTCAAATAAATCACATGGATTGTCATCAGTTGCACCTATGCACTCTTTTTGAGGTACGCAGAAATCATATGCAGGAATAAGAAGCATTACTCTGCGTTCCAGTCTGATGATAGAGAAGATGCCGATTGAAACGAATACACGCTTTTGTTCGCCGCCTAAAATCAGACTGTCGTCGAAAACTCTGCTTACCGAGTCGGGAACGCTTGCAAGGTCAAAGTCATCGTCGCAGCAGCAATTATCCTTAACGTCAACAACCTTTGCACCCAGGGCAATCGGGTCAACAACCTCTACAACAGCATTCGGCATATTTGTCTTTTTCCACATCTGTGCGTCAAATGCGTCCTGCTTATACTTTGAGGCAAATACCTTTGCATTGCCCTCGCTTCCGAACAGAATAACCTTTTTGTCAAAGGTTGCAAGACCTTCAACCTCTGTCGGTCTTCCCAGTCCTGTGAATACTGCCAGTGTTATTTTGAAGAAATACTTCAGGTCTACCGAATAAAAGCCTCTGTTAAACGGAACAGGCTCAATGTCGGAATAAACCCATATTATTTCTGCCTTCGTGCATTTTACATTAATAGCTCTGTCTATAACGTCCTGACCGCAGGCGGTTAGGTAAACTCTGATATTTTCGAGACAATCCTTATCTCGACAGCTATCATATACCTTGTCGGTATGTATGCATACAGCTTCTTTAAAGCCGTCGTTTTCCGGTGCACAACATTTTTCATTCATACACAAACTTCCTTTCTTTATAATGGGATGGTCCCCTGTTAACAGAATATGCATTTTTTAAGATTGTGTGCTTTATATTTTATTAATGCTTTGTTGCTTTTATGAAAAAGGACAGGTATATAATATGTTTACTAATAAAAAAGGCTCTTTCCCGTATTTTGGAGAAAGAGCCCTTTGAGGAGTTATTTTAAAGCAGTTTTCTTTGATTTTACAAAAAATGTTGCCGCAATACCGGAAATCATTAATACTATCCACATTGCTATTATACCGTTCCAGCCGATGGAGCTCATTGTATAGGAGAATACCATATTAGCGGCTGATGCGGCTGCATATCCCGAAAAGTCCAAAACGCCGTTTATGGTTGACACCAGACCGCTTTCGCCCTGGCTTGGGATATATATACTCCACAAAAGAGCCGAAGCCCCGCCGACCGCCATAAGTGCAAGCAGGAACAGAAGTATGTTTAAGTATCTGTTAGTAATCAAAAGTACGCCTATAAACAGCAGTGTTGCAAAAATAAAGCAGTATTTTGTCATTTTCACATCGTTTTCTTTAAATGATCTGAAGGCTAAAAGTGCCAAAAACGGAGTTGAAGCCTTTGCAATATTTATTACCGAGAATGTGATGTTTGCCATTTCGGTGGAAAATCCGAGGCGTTCCGAAAGGTATGTAGGAATCCAGAAACCTATTGATGTCATGGAGATTTCAACGAGTGCCCCTACAAACATATAAAATAAGAATTTATCCAGCTTGAATACTTCAAAAACATTCTTAAATCCCTTAGATTTTTTTGATGAGCTAAACGTGATAATTTTTTTGTTTTCCATTATCGTCAGCACCGCAAATGCACATATGCCGATTACTATGACGGAAATACCGGAAACGATAAAAGTCATTCTCCAGTTAAACATAATTGATAAAAGGCTTGCAATCAGCGGTCCTAAAAATGAGGAAAAACTGAAGAATACGCAGCAGGTGCGGGCGTAACCGGGAAGTGTATTTTCCGAAATGGTTTTGACCAGCGGACCTCGAAGCATTGAAAGTGCAAAGCCCATGATTGCAAAAAATAGGATTTGAATGGATTTGATATCGGTGAAAGCAAACAATACCGATACGATACCGCAGGATATAAGACCGCCCGAAACCATAATTCGAGGCTTTGCCGTATCACCTATAACTCCGTTGATGAGCTGACCGATTGCGTAAACCAAAAAGTATACCGAGGAAAGAGTGCCTACAAATTCCTTTGTGAATGTACCTGCTTCAAGCATTGCAGGTGTTGAAACACTCAGTATGTTACGCATGTAATAGCTCGCCATGTATGAAAATACACTGACAGATCCAATCTGTATGGCTTTTTTGAGTTCGTATTTGTTATCCATTGCAAATCTCCAATAATAATATTTTTTGATAGTACTTATTATAGCAGAGTTAAACTAAAAATCAAGCCAAATTCTGTAAATTTGACTTTTTAATTATTATTTTGAGAGTTTTGGATATTTTATTGTGCAAATATCACGAGGGCGGATTTTGTTGACGGGTGAAAAAGCCGGGGAATGTGCATTGTACTTGCGGCCTTTGTCTGCTGCCATTGGCTTGACGCAAGATACGAGGATATGTGTGAAAAGCGTATGCTTTAAGTAATAAAAAAGCGGAACGGAATATTTTCCGTTCCACTTGTCAACTTGATTTAAAATCAAACGCAGCCCTGAGCCTTCATAGCCTCAGCAACCTTTAAGAAGCCGGCAATGTTTGCACCTGCAACGAGGTCATCACCCAAGCCGTATTCGTTTGCAGCCTTAACTGAGCTTTCAAAGATATTCTTCATGATGCTCTTAAGCTTTTCATCAACCTCTTCGGCTGTCCAGCTGTAACGCATTGAGTTTTGTGACATTTCAAGACCTGAAACAGCAACACCGCCTGCGTTAACTGCCTTTGAAGGAGCAACGATAACGTTATTTGCCTTAAGGTATGCAACAGCCTCGTTTGTTGTAGGCATGTTTGAAACCTCAACATAATACTTGATTCCGTTGGCAACAATCTTTTCTGCCTCAGGCATATCAATTTCGTTCTGTGTAGCACAAGGCATGATGATGTCAACCTTAACGCCCCATGGCTTTTCGCCTGCATAGAACGGAACTCCGAACTTATCAGCATAATCCTGAACTCTGTTGCGGCAGGAAGCACGCATTTCAAGCAGGTAATCAATCTTTTCAGGTGTTGTAATACCTTCTTCGTCATATATGTAGCCGTCAGGACCTGAAAGAGTAACAACCTTTCCGCCAAGCTCTGTAACCTTTTTAACGGTACCCCATGCAACGTTACCGAAGCCGGATATAGCGAAGGTTTTGCCCTTAATGTCGTCACCAAAGTGCTTGAGCATTTCTACTGTGTAGTAAACTGCACCGTAGCCTGTAGCTTCAGGACGGATAAGTGAGCCGCCGTAAGAAATACCCTTACCTGTCAAAACGCCTGTAAATTCATTTTTAAGTCTTTTGTACTGACCAAACAGATAGCCGATTTCACGTGCACCTACGCCGATATCACCTGCAGGAACGTCAAGATCCGGACCGATGTGTCTGTAAAGCTCTGACATAAAGCTCTGGCAGAAACGCATAACCTCTGCATCTGACTTACCCTGCGGGTTAAAGTCACTGCCGCCTTTGCCGCCACCCATAGGAAGCGATGTAAGACTGTTTTTAAAGGTCTGCTCAAAGCCGAGGAATTTGATAATACCTGAATATACATTAGGAGCAAATCTCAAACCACCCTTGTAAGGTCCGATAGCTGAATTGAACTGTACACGGAAACCTCTGTTAACCTGTACCTTGCCATTGTCATCTACCCATGGAACACGGAAGGTAATCTGTCTTTCCGGTTCTACCATTCTGTCAATTACACCAGCTTCAACCAGGTCAGGTCTCTGCTCAACAACAGGCTCAATAGTTTCAAGAACTTCTGTTACAGTCTGAATAAATTCAGGCTCGCCTGCATTTCTTTTCTTGACATTCTCAAGAACATCAATTAAGTACTGATTTTTCATAATAAACAACCTCCAATGTTCTCAAAAAAGCATACCAAACATGCCGCTCGGTATGCTTTTACTTAATAAGAATATTATAATAAAGCTAAAAAAAAATGTCAAGAAATTTTTTTCATAAATTTACAATATTACTTTATAATGTAAAATAAGTTACGTTTTCTCCTATAATTTGACAAAAAATTTTGTCAAAATGACGAAAATTTAATAATTACTCCATAATAAAATCGTTAAATCCGTTTTCGAGCTTATGCCAGTCAGTCCCCTTAACACCGTCGCCGGAGTAAAGCATAACGCTGTCTGTGTCAATTTTTCCGCGTTTCAGCTTTGCGGTAAGCTTTAAAGTATAGTTTGCGTCCTTTACGCTGTTGTATTCGTTATAATATGTGTTGTAAAGCTTTCGGTAGTATTCGTCATCGCTGCTTTCGGCAATGCGTTTGGCGTCCTTTATATATTCCACTGTGTCGGGGTCTTTATAATAATTGCGGAATTTTGCATTCATAGTAAATTCCGCTGTCAAGGTTTTGTTTTTTTCATCAATGCTTTCTTTGTATCCTGAAAGCTGTTCAACCAAGGTGGTGTCGTAATAGGGCTTATATGCCTGTGTGTATTTTTCCTGCAGATACTCCTTAACCTCGCGGTAGTGCCCGCCTGCGGAGGCTTCATAGATATCAAAATTGATATCATAGGACATATCCGAGGACTTTACCCACAGCCGCTCGGTGTCACCGGGGCGGATAATCATAACCATGTCCGAATTTTTGCTATACTCAATAACATTGCAAATCAGTCCTTTTGCAGAAATATCTGCAAGAAGCCTGTTTTCGTCGGGCTTGTCATATATGTTATCCGAGGTGATGAGTGCCTGATTAGCTCTATCAAAATCAAAGGAAAGCTTTCCGCTCGGTATATAGCCTTCGATTACAGGCATGTCTTGCGATGCAAGACGTATGTAGGCGATCTCGTCACTGTGATTGTAAAGCACACCGATAAGGTCATTTTGTCTAAGCTGCTCGGAGGCTATAGTAAGGGAGGAGTCGAGGAATAAATATGAATCCTCTCTAAGAACTGCTATGCGTGTATTTTGCGTAGCGGTAAGATTCAGAATAAGATTAATAATTCCTGCAAGCACGATAGCACATGCCAAAATTAATGCTCCCTTGTGCTTTGCCGCAGGACTCAGAGTGCTTTTAAAGCGTTCCTGTTTTTTATTTATGTTTTCGGTAGCTTTTGCCGAAAAAAGTAATTTCATCTGCAGTTCCTCCTCTTTTGTTTAATATATAAAGAACGTATTTTTGGCTGTACGCTGCTTATTTCTTTATCATAATTTTACATTTGTAAAACGGAGTTGTCAATAGCGTTTGTAAATATTTTTACACAAAAAAAGCGGCTCAAACGAGTCGCTTTTGATGAAAGTTTTAATTGATAACTTCTTATTAATACATTCCGCCCATACCGGGATCCATCTGCGGAGCTGCAGGAGGATTCTTTTCAGGCTTATCTGCAACAAGGCTTTCGGTTGTGAGAACCATTGCTGCAACGGAGGAAGCGTTCTGCAGAGCTGATCTTGTAACCTTAACCGGGTCAACAATACCTGCCTTAATCATATCAACATATTCCTCGGTAAGTGCGTTATAGCCAACGCCCTTCTTGCAGTCCTTAACCTTGTCAACGATTACGCTGCCTTCAAGACCTGCATTTTTTGCAATCTGACGAACAGGCTCTTCAAGAGCTTTGAGTACAATCTGAACACCTGTCTTTTCGTCACCCTCTGTTTCTTCAAGAAGCTTTGCAACAGCGGGAAGTACGTTGATGTAGCTTGTTCCGCCGCCTGCAACGATACCCTCTTCAACAGCCGCCTTTGTAGCAGCAAGAGCGTCCTCAATTCTGTACTTCATTTCCTTCATTTCAGTTTCGGTTGCAGCACCAACCTTGATTACGGCTACGCCGCCTGCAAGCTTGGCAAGTCTTTCAAGAAGCTTTTCTTTATCAAATTCAGAGGTTGTGTTTTCAATCTCGTTTCTGATTTGTGTAACTCTGTCCGCAATAGCCTTCTTGTCACCCATACCGTCAACGATGATGGTGTTTTCCTTCTGGATTTTAACCTGCTTTGCACGACCGAGCTGTGAAACCTGTGTGTCCTTAAGGTCAAGACCAAGTTCTTCGGAAATAACCTGACCGCCTGTTAAGATTGCGATATCCTGAAGCATTGCTTTTCTTCTGTCGCCAAAGCCCGGAGCCTTTACAGGTACGCAGACAAATGTGCCTCTTAGCTTGTTTAAGATAAGAGTTGTTAAAGCCTCGCCCTCAACGTCCTCAGCAATAATCATCAGCTTTTTACCCATCTGAACAATCTGCTCAAGAAGCGGAAGGATTTCCTGAATATTTGAAATCTTCTTATCTGTAATAAGTATATATGCGTCGTCTAAAACAGCCTCCATCTTATCGGTATCTGTTACCATGTAAGGTGAGATGTAGCCTCTGTCAAACTGCATACCTTCAACGATGTCGGAATATGTTTCGGCGGTTTTTGATTCCTCAACAGTGATAACGCCGTCTGCAGTAACCTTTTCCATAGCCTCTGCGATAAGCTCGCCTATTTCTTCATTTGCAGCGGATACAGCGGCAACTCTTGCGATATCGGCTCTGCCGTTTACCTTCTTTGCATTTGAAAGAAGCTCGCTTACGGCAACCTCAACAGCCTTCTGAATACCCTTTCTTACAATCATCGGGTTTGCACCTGCTGTAACGTTCTTAGTTCCCTCGCGTACAAGTGCCTGTGCCAAAAGTGTAGCGGTGGTTGTACCGTCACCTGCAATATCGTTTGTCTTTGTAGCAACTTCCTTTACGAGCTGTGCACCCATATTCTCAAACGGGTCTTCAAGCTCGATTTCCTTTGCGATTGTAACACCGTCATTTGTGATAATTGGTGCACCGAATTTTTTGTCTAAAACAACATTTCTGCCTTTAGGACCAAGTGTAATCTTTACGGTATCTGCAAGCTGGTCAATGCCACGCTCCAAAGCGTGTCTTGCTTCTTCTCCGTATAAAATCTGCTTTGCCATTTAAAATCCCTCCAAATTACTCAACTATAGCCAGAACGTCTGACTGTCTTACGATTGTATATTCCTGTCCGTCAAGCTTAACCTCGGTTCCTGAATACTTGGAGATAAGAACCTTATCGCCAACCTTAACCTCCATCTTGACTTCCTTCCCGTCAACAACGCCGCCCGGGCCTGCTGCAACTATTTCAGCAACCTGTGGCTTTTCCTTTGATGCACCGGCTAAGATAATACCGCCTTTTGTGGTTTCCTCTGCCTCCAGCATCTTAATAACAACTCTGTCTGCCAATGGTTTAATGTTCATCATGCACGCCTCCTTTAATCAATTATTAGCACTCACCTTTGAGGATTGCTAATAATTATATTATAGCCTTATTTCGTCTGTTTTCAATCTCTGTTTGTGTGAAATATTTTGATTTAAAGCTCATTTTCTTTTGTTTCCTTGAAATATCTTCCAATTTTACGCAAATTCTTTAATTTGTAAAATTCTCCAATATTTCGTATCCGCTCTCTTTACTGTATGCGGTAATACCTCTGTTTAATTCCATAATATCATCGGGTGGATAGTAGGAGGTGTCGATATTGATGGCTTTTATTACGTTGTACTCGTCCTTTGATATCTCGTATAAGGTGAGAGTTTTGTCCTCAAGACGCACGCAGTAGGTGGCAGTCGGCTCGGAGAGTGCAGTTGGCATGGGAGATTCCTCAATATTTTCCTCTCTGGAGATGACCTCCTGCTGACCGCGGCTTTCACGCATTTCGTCCGAGTTGTTTTTTCTTGTGCATGCGGCAAATACAAAGATTGACGCAATAACTGCCGAGGGAATAATTATATAATGTATTTTTTTCATCTCAAAGGCTTCCTTTCTTAATAAAGTAAAGAACAGATTTTTTAGTTATAATTACCATTTTTACAGGAATTATACAAAAATGTTTTTTTAATAAATTGTGTTGCATAAAATCTTTTTTTGTACTATAATATAATTGGTTATATTTGTAATGTACACGGGAGGTGTTATTTTTTGAAACACGCACGGGATAAGCATAAATCGACAAAAAGGGATACTGCAAAAAAGACTGCCGACAAAAAAAGGGAATATGACAGAGGTCGGGATAATGCCCGCACAGGCTCTGCAAGGGAAGGCACGCTATCCGGCAGTCAAAGCCCGGCTGCCCAAAGAATCAGAGCAAAGCGTGCCGCTGCAGCAAAAAAGGCTGCAAGAAAAAGTCAATTTCTTGCCAAGCTGAGGGTTGTATTGGTAATCGGCGTTTGCGTAGGTCTTGTAATAGGTCTTGGCGTAGGTGCAGGAATGTATGCCGCTGTTTCGCAGGAAATTGATGAAATGGACTTTGAAGGAATTGCATATAATTTTTCATCAATCGTCTATGCTAATGATGCCGCAGGCAATTCGATAGAGGTTGAATATCTGCACAGCGACGGAAACCGCGAATGGATTGAATCGGATATGATTCCTGAGATAGCAAAGGAAGCGGCAATCTCGATTGAGGACGAACGATTTTATAAGCACAGCGGTGTTGACATAAAGCGTACCGCGGGAGCGGTAATCGGCTGGGTAAAAGCGAAAATTACCGGAACGTCACCTTCCTACGGCGGAAGTACGATTACACAGCAGGTTATTAAAAATATTACAAATGAAAAGGACAGAACAGTTACCCGAAAGGTAAAGGAAATGATGCGAGCAATCGCATTTGAGAAACGTTTTACCAAGGAAGAAATCCTTTCCATGTACTTAAATATCGTGTATTTCGGAAATCAGTGCTACGGAATTGAGTCCTCGGCAAAGATGTATTTCTCCAAAAATGCCATTGACTTAACGCTCCCGGAGGCGGCAATGATTGTGGGCATAACGCAGGCACCGTCGAGATTTAATCCGTTTAAAAATCCCGAAGATACGATTGCGAAGCGAAATACAGTATTGAAAAAAATGTATGAGCTTGAGAAGATAACCGAGGAGGAGTACAACGAGGCAGTTAATTCGCCTTTGGGTGTAAATGATAGGTATAAGGCACTTAACTCCACTGTTTACAGCTATTTTGTGGACCAGGTTATAAACGATATCATTTCCGACCTGCAGACACAGAAGGGCTATTCGCAGACCTTTGCATCCCAGCAGGTGTTCAGCGGCGGGCTTAAAATTTATACCACCATGGACGCTGATATTCAGGACGCTATAGAAAGCGTATATACGAATAAATCGAATTTTGCGGGAGCAGCTAACGGCACTCAGTCCGCAATGGTTATTATAGACCCATATACGGGAGAAATAAAGGGTATGGCAGGCGGAATAGGTACAAAAACCGAAAGCCGCGGCTTAAATCGTGCAACGCAGTCAAGGCGTCAGCCGGGCTCGTCGGTTAAGCCACTGTCTGTGTATGCTCCTGCTCTTGAAACAGGAAAAATAACGGCGGCGACTATCCTTACAGATGAGCCTATTACGATAGGAGACTGGTCACCGAAAAATTCCTACAGCGGATTTAAGGGTGATATGTCTGTAAGGCGTGCGATTGAGATTTCAGCTAATATTCCTGCGGTGAAAACGCTACAGAGTCTGGGAATTGATACCAGCTTCAATTTTATGACAAATAAGTATCGCTTTACAAGTCTTGAAAACAGCGATAAAAACTTGAGTGCATTGGGACTGGGCGGTATGACAACAGGTGTTTCACCAAAGGAGATGGCGTCGGCATACGGTACATTTGTAAATAAGGGCGTGCATATTACGCCGCATACCTACACAAAGGTGCTGGACAGCTCAGGAAAGGTGCTGCTTGAAGCTAAGCCTGAAAAAACACGCGTTATAAGCGAGGCAAATGCGTTTATCATGACAAGCTTTTTAAAGGACGTTGTAAACGGCAGCTCGGGAACGGGCCGCGGTGCAAGGCTTTCCGGCATTACCGCTTACGGAAAGACGGGAACGAGTAACGATAATAAGGATAAATGGTTTTGCGGATACACTCCGTACTATGTAGGTGCGGTTTGGTACGGCTATGACGCCGAAAAATCCGTAGGTTCGACCAATGTATCCACACAAATATGGAAAAAGGTAATGCAGAAGGTGCATGAAGGACTTCCGGCAAAGACTTTTGAACAGCCGGATAATGTAACTGCGGTTTCGGTTTGCCAGAAAACCGGAAAGCTGTCTTCAAGCGGCTGCAGCTATGGCAAAACCGAGTATTTTGTAAAAGGAACACTTCCAACCAAATACTGCGGCAATAAGCATGGCACAACGAATGTATCTGCATCGGAAAGCCCGAATACAGAGACATCGCCATCGCCTTCGCCGTCGGCTACGCCTGATGTAAACGGGGAGGGAGCTGTAACGATAGTTCCTACCGAGAGTGTTAAGCCTACAGCTACGCCGAAGCCTACGGTAAAGCCGACTGCAACGCCTTCTGCCGCTACATCTGCTCCAAGTACGGGAAATGATGATGTAATCACGCTTGATTGACAAAATTACGGCGTGAGGCTATAACAAAAAGGAGGTATATACCGGTGATAGATGAAATCATTGAAATGATTGACATAAAAAAATATACACAGCTGAAGGAAATCCTTTCCGAAATGGAGCCTGCTGATATAGCAGCATTGTTTGATGATTTGCCTCAAAGGTATATGCCGCTTTTGTATCGGTTGCTCCCGAAGGAGCTTGCCTCAGAGGTTTTTGTTGAGCTTGATGCCGATACGCAGGAAATACTCATAAAGGGTTTTTCCGATTCCGAGCTTAAGGAAGTGCTTGATGAGCTTTATCTGGACGATGCGGTTGACATTATTGAGGAGATGCCTGCAAATGTGGTTAAGCGAATTATCAGTCACACCGACCCGGAGCTTAGGAATACAATAAACGAGGTATTGAATTATCCCAAGGACAGTGCGGGCTCTATTATGACGATTGAGCTTGTTGACCTTAAGGAGAGCATGACGGTGCATGACGCATTTACTCGGATTCGCCGTACCGGTCTTGACAAGGAGACAATTTATACCTGTTATGTAACCGATAAAAACCGTATTTTGATTGGAATTGTGTCTGCAAAGGACCTTCTTTTGGCGGAGGAGGACTGTGTTATTGCGGATATTATGGAAAAAAATCCGATTTTTGTGAATACGCTTGACGATAAAGAGGACGTTGTTTTGGCACTGTCAAAATACGACCTTCTTGCTATGCCGGTTGTGGATAATGAGCAGCGGCTGGTCGGAATTGTAACGGTAGACGACGCTATTGACGTCCTGCAGGAGGAGGCAACCGAGGATATTGAAAAGATGGCAGCTATCACGCCGTCGGAAAAACCGTATTTGAAAACAGGAATTATCGATACCTGCAAGCAGCGTATTCCGTGGCTTTTGGTGCTTATGCTTTCCTCGACCTTTACAGGAAAAATAATCTCGCATTTTGAAGATGCACTTGGGAAATTTGTCATTCTGACTTCGTTTATTCCTATGATAATGGGTACGGGCGGAAATTCGGGAAGTCAGTCATCAGTAACGGTTATCCGCGGACTTTCTCTTGATGAAATAGAATTTAAGGATATTTTCAAGATTATCTGGAAGGAAATACGTGTGTCATTAATCTGCGGTATTGTGCTTGCGGGTGCAACCTTTGTAAAAATGATGCTGATTGATAATGTTTCATCGATTATTGCGTTTATTGTAAGCATGACGCTGCTCTTTACAATAGTTCTTGCAAAGCTGGTGGGCTGCAGTCTGCCGCTTTTGGCAAAAAAGGTCGGCTTTGACCCGGCGGTTATGGCAAGCCCGTTTATTACGACTATTGTGGACGCTTTATCATTGTTTATCTATTTCAATATTGCGTCTATGGTTTTGCATATATAAAAAACTCCGCCTACGGGCGTAGAAATCAGGAAACAATTTTGTTATTCCGTCATTGCTAAACGCAATTCCTGCATAATAAAAACAAAAAATATCCACCCAATTCGGGTGGATATTTTCGCTTTTAATAGTTTGCGATGTTCTTCTTATCTGCAATTCTGGTTGTTCTTCTGATTGCTGTTTGAGTTATTGTTTGAGTTATTGTTAGAATTGCTGTTTTGGTTGTTCTTCTTGTTCTGATTGCTTTGAGTATTCTGGTTGTTGTTTTGATTGTTGTTTGAGTTGTTGTTTGGCATTAAAATCACTTCCTTTCATGCTCGATTTTATCTTCTCACAATCGGCGAAAAAATATTCATAAAGTGTTAATTTTACATCAAAATCTCTTGAAAAAAGTATAAAAAAATGGTATAATAAATTATTAAATATATTTGGAGAAAAAGATGCAGGAAAAAATTTGGGAATATAGAAATAAACAGCTGAAAAAAGAAGAGATAGACCGCTTTGCGGCAACCTACAAGGTACCGCCTGCAATCGCCGTAATTATGATGAACCGCGGCATAACCTCCGAGCAGGTAGTAGGCTCTTATATGAAAAAAAGTCTTGAGAGTATACATAATCCGTTTCTGCTGTGCGATATGGAGGAGGCAACCGAAAGAATCCTGAGGGCTGTAGAAAATAAAGAGAAGACCGTAATTTACGGAGATTATGACGTAGACGGAATAACCGCTACCGCAACACTGTATAAGTTTTTGAAAAATATCGGTGCAAATGTCAGCTATTACATTCCTGACAGATTTTCTGAGGGCTACGGAATTAATATAATGGCAGTAAATAAGCTTGCAAGACAGGGCGTAGGGCTGATGATTACGGTGGACTGCGGAATTACTGCTGTAGGCGAGGTTGAGTTTGCAAAAACACAGGGCATGGATATTGTTATTACCGACCATCATACCTGCCGCGAGGAGCTTCCTAAGGCGGTTGCGGTGATAAATCCAAAGCGTGCCGACAGTACCTATCCGTTTGACGGTCTGGCGGGCGTTGGCGTGGCATTTAAGCTGGTGCTTGCACTTGCAATAAAGCTGGGCATGAGCACAAAGGAAGTATTTTTAGAGTATGCGGATATGGTGGCAATCGGAACTGTTGCAGACGTCGTACCGCTTTTGGACGAAAACAGAATTATTGTAGATAAAGGAATTAAAGCAATTCAAAGTACAAAAAATAAGGGCGTGAATGCCCTTATAAAGGCAGTAGGTCTTTCCCGAAGGACACTGGACAGCACCATGATTTCATTTTCATTAGCACCGAGGCTAAACGTTGCGGGAAGACTGGAAAGTGCAAAAATAGCTGTAGAGCTTATGATTTGCGAGGACGAGGAAAGAGCCAGGGAAATTGCGGAATATTTGAACGAAACCAACTGCAAAAGACAGGAAATAGAAAAAAATATATATGATGATGCCATAGAGCTTGTGTCTTCATTTGAAAAAGAGCAGCTTGTATATGTTCTTGCAGGAGAGGGCTGGCATCACGGAGTTATAGGAATTGTTGCTTCAAGGCTGTGTGAAAAGCTGTATCGTCCATGTGTTCTGATTTCAAAGGAGGGCGGAAAGGGCAAAGGCTCAGGACGCTCTGTTGAGGAAGTAAATCTGTTTGAGGTACTTTCCGACAGTGAGGAAATATTAACCGCCTTCGGAGGGCATACTATGGCTGCCGGACTAACCGTAAGCGTGGACAGAATTGATGAGCTTCGCGAAAGAGTAAATGCTTATGTGAAAAAGAATATTGATGTATCAACACTTGTACCAAAATTAAAAATTGATTGTAATTTAGAGAGCAGCAGCATAAATATAAATGCTGCCAAAATGATTGCAAAGCTGGAGCCGTTTGGGGAAGGGAACGAAAATCCCGTATTTTCTGCACACGGCATGAGAATTTTGTCTGTGTCTACAATGGGACCGGACAGTAAGCATCTTCGGCTTCGTCTCACCGACGGAAAGGAAACTTATAATGCAGTCGGCTTTAATATGGGCGAGTTTTGCGATGAATTTAATCCCAGCGACGTTGTAAGCATTGCATTTAATATGAATATAAATATATATCAGGGCAGTGAAAATTTGCAGCTGCTTGTAAAGGATATTAAAAAATAATTGGGAGTGATAATATGGACGAAAAATTGAATACAGGTATATTTAATTCTTCTGAAACACTTCCGCAGATAGCAGATAAAACAGATGTTATTGTAGAGAAAATCATAAAAATGGTCAAGGGCTACAGCCCGAAGGCAAATACCGATATGATTTATGTCGCCTACAGAATGGCAAAGGCGGCACACAAAAATCAGTTCAGAAAATCCGGCGAGCCGTATATAATTCATCCGGTACAGATTGCATATATCGCCGCAGAGCTTTCGATGGACAATGTGGCAATTTGTGCCGGACTTCTGCATGATGTTATAGAGGATACGCCGTATACCTTTGATGATATCGTTTTACTGTTCGGAAGGTCTGTCGCAGAGATTGTGGACGGAGTCACAAAGCTTAAGAAAATCCAGTACCGTGACCATCAGGAGGAGCAGGTGGAAAATCTGCGTAAGATGTTCTTTGCCATGAGCAAGGATATCCGAGTGGTTATGATTAAGCTGATTGACCGTCTGCATAATATGCGTACACTCGGCTTTATGCCTACTGAAAAGCAGCTTTATATTGCTAAGGAAACTCTCGACGTGTATGCACCGCTTGCACACAGGCTCGGTATTTCAAAGATTAAATCGGAGCTTGAGGATTTGTCACTTAAATATTTAGACCCTGTGGCATACGAGGAAATAACCGAGAGCATCAGCAGGAAAAAAAGCGAGCGTGAGGCGTTTGTCGCAGATATTATAGACGCACTGAAAAAGCGTATGACGGAAAATGGCATCGACTGCGAGATAACGGGGCGTGCAAAGCATTTTTACAGCATTTTCCGTAAAATGTATGCACAGAACAAAACGATTGACGAAATCTATGACCTGTTCGCGGTGCGTGTTATTGTAAATACCGTTGCCGAATGTTATGCGGTGCTGGGTATGGTGCATGAAATGTATACGCCGCTTCCTATGCGGTTTAAGGACTATATTGCCATGCCTAAGCCGAATATGTATCAATCGCTGCACACAACCGTTGTGGGTACGGACGGAACGCCGTTTGAAATCCAGATACGTACTCATGAGATGCACAAGGTTGCACAGGAGGGTATCGCCGCCCATTGGAAGTACAAAGAGGGCAAGGCAGGTGCCGATTCTATGGATAAAGAGCTGGAATGGGTACGAAAGCTGATGGAAACACAGGCGGATATTATGGACGCCGATGTGTTTATGAACAGTCTGAAAATAGATATGTTCTCCGACCAAGTTTTTGCGTTCACGCCGCAGGGCAAGGTAATACCGCTTCCCAACGGCTCAACTGTAATAGACTTCGCATTTGCAATTCATACGCAGGTCGGCAGTAAGATGGTGGGTGCAAAGGCTAACGGAAAAATCGTTACAAACTCCTATAAGCTGCAGAACGGCGATATAATTGAAATTATGACCTCGCCTCAGGCGAAGGGACCAAGCAGAGATTGGCTTAAAATTGTTAAAACCTCTCAGGCAAAGAGTAAGATAAATCAATGGCTCAAGCATGAACGCCGCGACGAGAATATCGTTCACGGCAAGGAAATGCTTGAAAAGGAGGCAAAACGCCTCAATATACCGTTTGCAAAGCTTTTCCGCGAGGAATGGCTGCTGCCTGTATACAGAAAATATACTCTCGGCGGAATAGAGGATTTATATGCAAGCGTCGGCTACGGCGGTCTTTCTTCGCAGAAGATTGTTATGCGTCTTCGCGAGGAATATATACGTGAGCAGAAGAAAAATCAGCCTGCAGAGTCAAGACCGACTCACACTGTACGTAAAAAGACCAATTTGAGCGGAATTGAGGTAAAGGGCATTGATAATTGCCTGGTAAGGCTTTCAAAATGCTGCAACCCCGTTCCGGGTGACGATATCGTGGGCTTTATCACTAAGGGCAGAGGCGTTTCGGTGCATAGAGCCGATTGCCCGAATATTCAGCCCGATGTTTTATCCGAGGAGGACAGAAACAGGTTCATAAAGGTTAACTGGACCGGAGAAAACCGAAGCTCATATATCGCAACACTGCGTGTTGAGGCAGAGGACGGACCGGGCATGATGATGAAGGTTACAACCGTTTTGGCGGAGCTTTCCATGAACTGCGTTTCAATTAACGCCAGAAGCACAAAGGACGGAATGTCTGTAATGACCTTTGGCGTGGAGATTCAGGGTACGGAGGAGCTTAAAAAGGCTATGACGCGTATCGGAGGAATTTCGGGGGTAGTGGATGTTACCCGAACAACAAATTAAAAGAGGTCTATAATAAATTTCCGCAGCCGCCGCTTTTGCTTTGGCGGAGCAGAAAGGAATAACTATGGAAATACACAAGCAGGAAATAGCGATAACAACTGAATTTATAAAGCTGGACCAGCTGCTTAAATTTGCCGGAATTGCCGATACCGGCGTAATGGCAAAGGAAATGGTTTGGGACGAGATTGTTTCAGTGAACGGCGAAGTATGCACCATGCGTGGCAAAAAAATCCGCGGCGGTGACGCTGTTCGTGTGGAATTTGAAGACGAGATTTTTGAAATAACGGTGGTTTAAAATGAGGGTAAAAAGCTTATCTGTTTCAAATTTTCGCAATTATGAAAAAGAAACGGTGTCGTTCTGTGAGGATACGAATGTAATTTACGGCAATAACGCACAGGGAAAAACCAATCTTTTAGAGGCGGTATATCTGTTTTCGCACGGAAAAAGCCATCGCACAAAGTCGGATAGCGAGCTTATTCGCTTTGGAGCGGATTTTGCAAGGCTCAGCATAGAATTTGCCGATAAGGACAGGGATTACCGAGCGGTTATGCAGCTTTTGCCGGGCGGCAGAAAATCGGTTAAAATAAACAATGTGCCGATTACAAAGCTGTCCATGCTGATGCGATATTTGAATGTGGTTATGTTTTCGCCGGAGGACTTGGAAATAGTAAAGGGAGCACCACAGCTCAGACGAAGATTTCTTGATGAGGCGATAAGCCAGCTTTATCCGATTTACTTAAAAAGACTGATTTCATATCATAAAAATCTGGCACAGAAAAACAGCCTTTTAAAAAAGCTGCGGATAACGGGAAAAACCGATGATGCAATGCTTTCGGTGTGGAATGAGCAGATTGCCGAGGACGGCAGCCGCATTATGGAGTTTCGGCGTGATTTTATCGACGCTCTTACCGAATTTGCAAAGCAAATTCACTATAATATAAGCGGAGAAAATTTAAAATTGGTATATACACCGAGCATAGAATGTGATATAATAAGTAAGGAAGTATTTTTAAATAAGCTGGAGGCAGGAAAGCTGCGTGAAATTGAGAACGGCTCAAGCCTTTACGGTATTCAGCGTGACGAGCTGCGGTTCTTTATAAACGATAAAGAGGTCAAAACCTATGCATCGCAGGGGCAGCAGAGAACTGTGGTTTTGAGCATTAAAATGGCACAAATGGAGAATATCAACAGCGTAAGAGGCGAGTACCCCGTACTTCTTTTAGATGACATAATGAGCGAGCTTGATATTTCCAGAAGAAGCTATCTTACCGAAAAAATCAGGGGAAAGCAGGTAATCCTCACCTGCACCGACGCCGATACTGCCGAAAGGACAGGCAGCACAAAGGTGTTTTATGTAAATGACGGAAGAGTCAGGGAGGAACAGTAGAAAGGGAGGAATGACGTTGTATCTGCACTTGGGAAACGATGTGGTTGTGGATTTAAAAACTGTTGTGGGTATATTTGATATGGATAATACAACGGTATCATACCAGACAAGAAATTTTCTGGCAGCTGCACAAAAGGACGGTATCGTTATTGACGTTACTGAGGATTTGCCGAAATCCTTTATCGTTACCGAAGAAAACGGCAAAACAAGCGTATACATTTCCTCTTTGGCATCACGTACACTTTACGGAAGAGCAAAATCCGATAATATAATTATTTGAATTAGGAGTTTAGAAGTAATGGAAAAGATTGAAACTAAGTATGACGAAAACCAAATTCAGGTTCTGGAAGGTCTGGAGGCGGTAAGAAAACGACCGGGTATGTATATCGGCTCGACATCTTCAGCCGGTCTTCATCATCTGGTGTATGAAATTGTGGACAACTCAATCGACGAGGCGTTAGCAGGCTACTGCAGCGAAATTAAGGTTGACATCAATCCCGATAATTCAGTTACGGTTATCGATAACGGACGTGGTATCCCTGTCGGAATCCATCCGCAGGAGGGTATTCCGACCGTTCAGGTTGTACTTACAATTCTGCACGCAGGCGGAAAATTCGGTGGCGGCGGATATAAGGTTTCGGGCGGCTTGCATGGCGTTGGCTCGTCTGTTGTTAACGCCCTTTCCGAAAAGCTTGAGGTTGAGGTTTCGGACGGTAAGCATATTCATTATCAGAGCTATGAGCGCGGTAAGCCTACATGCGAGCTGAAGGTTATCGGTGACACCGATAAAACCGGTACAAAAATTACCTTTAAGCCGGACCCGGAGATTTTTGAAACGCTTATTTTCGATTATGAGGTGCTTTTAAAGCGTTTAAGAGAACAAGCATTCTTAAACAAAGGAATAAAAATTATTTTTACAGATAAGCGTGAGGCAGAGCCTGAGAGCGTAGAGCTTTATGCAGAGGGCGGAATTAAGGAATTTGTTTCGTACATCAATCAGAATAAGGACGCACTCCACGACGATATTATTTATTTCGAGGCAAACCGCGATGATATGATTGTTGAGGTTGCTATGCAGTATACCGACGCATATAACGAGGCGATTTTAAGCTTTGCAAATAACATTCATACGGTTGACGGCGGTATGCACGAAACAGGCTTTAAGTCAGGTCTTACGAGGGTTATTAATGATTATGCAAGAAAGCATAATCTGCTTAAAGAGAAAGAGGCAAACCTTTCGGGTGAGGATACTCGTGAGGGACTTACCGCGATTATAAGCGTAAAGGTTACCGAGGCTCAGTTTGAGGGACAAACCAAGACAAAGCTCGGAAATTCCGAGGCAAGAACCTTGGTTGAGAATGCGTTAAATGATAAATTCTCGGCATTTTTGGAGGAAAATCCAAGAGTTGCAAAAACTATTATCGAGAAAACTCTTACTGCATCAAGAGCACGTGAGGCGGCACGAAAGGCTCGTGAGGCTACTCGTAAAAATGCCCAGGCAAGTAATGCGTCCCTGCTCGGAAAGCTGGCAAAATGTACCGATGAGGGTGCGGATTACGCAGAAATTTATATTGTCGAGGGAGATTCTGCGGGAGGCTCGGCAAAGCAGGGCAGAAACAGACGTTTCCAGGCGATTCTGCCGCTTTGGGGTAAGATGCTCAATGTTGAGAAATCAAGAATTGATAAGGTTTATTCCAATGAAAAGCTGCTGCCGGTAATTCAGGCATTGGGTGCCGGAATCGGTGAGGAATTTGATATAACAAAGCTTAAATACGGCAAAATTATAATAATGGCCGATGCCGACGTTGACGGCTCACACATCAGAACTCTGCTTCTGACCTTCTTCTTCAGATATATGCGTCCGCTGATTGAAAACGGAAATATTTATCTTGCCCAGCCGCCGCTTTACAAGGTGTTTAAGGGTAAGAATGCAAATCTTGTTGAAAAATTCGCGTATACCGATGATGAGCGTAATGCACTTTTGGCGGAAATGGGACCGGGTGCGAAGGTTCAGAGATATAAGGGTCTTGGTGAGATGGACCCGCCGGAGCTTTGGGAGACAACAATGAATCCTGAAACGAGAACAATGCTTAGAGTTGAGCTTGAGGACGCCATTGCTGCTGATCAGATATTTACGGTTTTGATGGGTGACAAGGTTGAGCCGAGACGTGAGTTTATCGAAAAGCATGCAAAATATGTTTCAAACTTAGATATATAGAAAAAACGGCACAGAAATGTGCCGTTTCAGACTGTCGAAAAAGTCGCATAACCGCATAAAATAAGATTATTATTTCTGTTTGTATTTAGAATAGTAACTTTAAATTTATTATATTTTTTATGGAAAATGCAGTAAAACTCTGCTTTTTCTGTTTTAAAGCCCTACCGTACCCACGTACGCCTACGTGCTTTAAAACAAAAAATTCTGCTTCCTTTTTCGGCATCTGCAAGCGTGCCGATAAGTTTATC
>JAGASE010000013.1 GCA_017621875.1 Clostridia bacterium | reverse complement strand
TTTATGGAAAATGCAGTAAAACTCTGCTTTTTCTGTTTTAAAGCCCTACCGTACCCACGTACGCCTACGTGCTTTAAAACAAAAAATTCTGCTTCCTTTTTCGGCATCTGCAAGCGTGCCGATAAGTTTATCGACACGCTCCGGCATATCTTAAAGATATGCCGATTTTTATTGTGAATCGGCAAGGCTCCGAGTCCGAGGCTCTCGGTCGTAATTTTGATTGTTTTGACGAGGCAGCTTCTTATTTTGAGTAGAATAATCTTCCGACCTATTCCCGCTTTTTCTTTTAGAAAAGACTTGAATATCTGTTTAATTTATGCTATAATATAACAGTTGATATTAGCCCTCTTAGTTAAATGGATATAACAGACCCCTCCTAAGGGTCAGTTGTGTGTTCGATTCACGCAGGGGGTGCCACAATACGGCAAGCGTTTGGCTTGTCGTATTTTAGTGCAAAAATACAGCTTACATCATCGGTTGCCGCTCCGGTACATATCAAAAGAGCAGCTCATACCGAGCTGCTCCCAGACTGTCGAAAAAGTCGCATAACCGCATAAAATAAAAATTATTATCCCTGTTTGTATTTAGAATAGTAACTTTAAATTTATTATATTTTTTATGGAAAATGCAGCAAAACTCTGCTTTTTCTGTTTCCTTTTTCGGCATCTGCAAGCGTGCCGATAAGTTTATCGACACGCTCAGAGCAGCTCATACTGAGCTGCTCCTTCTTCAATAACACTATTTTGAATCTTTTCTCCATACCATTTTATTTACCACGCCGGTATAGCTCTGAATGAGCTTAACCACCTTTGTTGATACATTTTCATCAACATAATTCGGTACAGGAATACCCAAATCCCCGTTTTCCTTCATTTTAACTGCGACATCAACAGCCTGAAGCACCTGCTCAGTCGTAATTCCCGCAAGGATAAAGTTTCCCTTGTCAAGAGCCTCCGGTCTTTCAGTGCTTGTTCTGATGCAGACTGCCGCAAGAGGATTTCCTACCGACAAGAAAAAGCTGCTTTCCTCCGGCAGTGTTCCGCTGTCCGAAACAACCGCAAAGGCGTTCATCTGAAGATTATTATAATCGTGGAAGCCCAAAGGCTGATGCTGAATTACCCTCTTGTCAAACTTAAAGCCACGCTCCTCGATAAATTTCTTGCTTCTCGGGTGGCAGGAATACAGTATCGGCATATCATATGTTTCTGCCATAGCGTTAACTGCATTCATCAGGTTAAAGAAATTAGCCTCGGTATCGATATTTTCCTCTCTGTGTGCCGAAAGCAGGATATATTTTCCCTTTTCAAGTCCTAATCTTTCAAGCACATCGCTGCTCTTAATTTGTTCAAGATTGCTGTGCAGCACCTCTGCCATAGGCGAGCCGACAACATATGTCCGCTCCTTTGCCACGCTTGACGCATTCAAGTAACGTCTTGCATGCTCGCTGTAGCACATATTTACATCTGAAATTATATCAACAATTCTTCTGTTGGTCTCCTCCGGCAGACATTCGTCAAAACAGCGGTTTCCTGCCTCCATATGGAAAATAGGAATATGCAGTCTTTTTGCACCGATTACAGAGAGGCATGAGTTTGTATCACCCAGCACGAACACCGCGTCCGGCTTTTCCTGCACCATAAGCTGATAGGATTTTGCTATGATATTTCCCATTGTTTCACCCAAATCGCTGCCTACCGCATCAAGATAATAGTCGGGTGCACGAAGTCCCAAATCGTCAAAAAACACCTGATTTAAGGTATAGTCCCAATTCTGTCCCGTATGCACAAGAATCTGGTCAAAATATTTATCACACGCCTTTATGCAGGCACTTAGCCTTATTATTTCAGGTCTTGTTCCGATTATTGTCATTAATTTCAACTTACTCATTTTCCTTACCTCTCATTTCTCAAACCTTTTCAAAAAACGTATCGGGCTTATCGGGATTAAAGCACTCGTTACACCACATAAAGGTAACAAGCTCCTCCGTTTCGGAAAGATTGATTATATTATGCGTATATCCCGGAATCATATCAACCACCGTAATTTCCTCGCCGTTTACTTCATAATTTATAACTTCCTCCGAGCCGATTTTTCTCAGCTGAATAAGCCCATGCCCCTTTACAACCACAAATTTTTCATTTTTTGTATTATGCCAATGCTGTCCCTTTGTGATGCCCGGCTTTGAAATATTTACGCTGAACTGTCCTGCTCCGCCTGAGCGAAGAATTTCGGTAAAGCTGCCTCTCTCGTCACAGTTCATTTTCAGCTTATATGCGAAATTGTCCGGCTCAAGGTATGAAAGATACGTTGAATACAGCTTTTTTGAAAAAGAATTTTCCGTCATATCGGGAATCTGCTTTGTCTCGCGGCTCTCTCTAAAGCTATAAAGAAGGTCCGCAATTTCGCCGAGCGTTATCTTATGCTCAACAGGCACGCTGCAATATGTATCGCCGCGGTTTTCCCTACCCGAAAGTGCAGCTATAAGCTCGTCCACAACATCGTCTATATACACAAGCGTCATCATATGATTTCTGTCATTTACCGTAATCGGCAAGTCGTGCGATATGTTATAGCAGAAGGTCGCCACCGCACTGTTATAATTCGGTCTGCACCATTTTCCAAACACGTTTGGGAAACGGTACACAAGAGTTTTA
This sequence comes from Clostridia bacterium, assembly GCA_017621875.1. GTDB lineage: Bacteria > Bacillota > Clostridia > UBA1381 > UBA1381 > UBA1738. The sequence goes on along the minus strand of JAGASE010000013.1, from coordinate 66,173 downwards.
ACCCCGTTTTCCCTGCCGTATTCAAATATCAAATCCTCACCGGCTTTTTTCGATTTTCCGTACGGATTATCAAGTGCCGCCTGAATTGATGAGGTGACAAGTATCGGTGCTTTGCTTTCGTGCTTTTTAAGCAGGGACAAAAGCTCGGAGGTAAATCCGAAATTGCCCTCAATAAACTCCTTTTCTTCCTTCGGACGATTAACGCCTGCCAGATGAAAAACGAAATCACATTCCTTTGTATACTTATCAAGTAGTTCACTTTCGGTATCAATATCATATTCAAATATGTTTATATCAAAATCAATATTTCGGCTTTTGTCCTTTCCGTCGCGGATATTTTTTAACGCCTCGACCAAATTTCTTCCGACAAAGCCCTTTGCACCGGTAATTAAAATGTTCAATTAAATTCCTCCTCAATATCGAACCAAACGCGAGCCATACAGCCATGATTTACCGTCCTCGGACCAAAACCTTATGGCATACGGACCATTTTTATCCAGATGGTCCCAGCCGCCGCCGGATATGGCACACCACTCGGTATCGGTATCCAGTGCCGCTCCCTTTTGGTCTTCATCATAATATGAATAAAACCCGTCTCCGTAAAACGCCGATGCTCCTCCGCCGTTATCCGCTCCGACAACGCTCGGAAGTGCTAACAGCGGAAGCTTTTCATCAAAGCCCATATTAACAATCCACGGATGGTCTGTCGACGGATAATGATTCTGCACAGGTGCGGAAAAGCCAACCGCCTGCCAGTTTTCGTCTATTTCACTGCAGTAATAGTCGCAGTTTTTAGTATAATAATAGGTCTTATTTTTGATTTTTATTCCGCCAAGCTGAGTCCATACATTTCCCCACAAGCCTTCCATGTGCCTATATTTAAACTGAGCACACATATTATCCGATAAATCACCATCTATATTGTTTTTTCGCTTTACTCTGCCTGTGTGATACTCAATATTATCGGTAAGACCACTCGGCTGACCTGTTGAATACAAATATGTTCTTACTATTTTAACCGATACCGGGTCTCCCGAAAAAGCAATTCTGTATTCATATTTTTTCGTTTCCGTATCATAGCCTATATATTCAATATCGGTCACCTGTCTGTTGTTATAGCTTATTGTTCCTGTATCAATGGCAATCCAGTCGCCAACCTCCAGCTTACATATTCCGCTGCTGATTTCTCCCTCAAAATATGCCTCGTTTGTCGAGTCATATGCTTTGGTAGCGGTTACACCGCCTCTATAGATAAAATCACCTATTCCGTTTAAATGACTGCTCATATTGATTGTTCCAAATTCAATGGATACAAGCTTTTGTATGGCAGACCAGCAATCAACGCTGTAAATATCAGCATTTCTCGCTCTTGCCATCTGCTGATGCTTCTCCATGGTATAGCCCGCCCTCGGCAGGACGCCGGAATAGCTTCTTCCGTCCTTTGTGGCATATGCACCTATATATACCCTGTCAAGCTCTTTATTGTTGCTATCCAAAAACATCGGCTCACACCTAAAACCGGGGTGCTTATACTCGCTTATCAGAATTGTTTCATAGTTATCCTCCACACTCCGATAGCTGTAAAACTTAGGAATTTCAACCATTACATCGCCGTTTTTACCATATCGGTCAAACGTCGGGTAGTCATGATATGTAACCACACCTTCGGTTGAAACATTACACAGCTTTATATCACTCCAGGGATAGCACGCATCGAAATCATTGACGCCTCCGTTTAATGCATACTCATCGCCCACCATATAATCGTTTTGAAGGTTCTTTGCAGCCTCTATTCTGCTGCATTCTCCTGTTAATCTGTTAATTCGTATTCCGTAAATGGGCGTATCGCTTTTGGTATCTATCGCGGCAGACAAGGGCTGCATACCGTTTAAATCGTCCCAGACATAAATTTTAAAATTCCCGGTATCCTCGTATTCCTGCAAGGAAATTGTATCACCCAAATCCATATCTAGACTGCTTAAGCTGCAGGTCTTAAATGTCCCGTCATCTTCAAATTCCGCAACAATCAGGCGTGCGGTGCTGTTGTCCTCACGGATTTTCGTTAAAATCCCATCATTATACTCATACACATACTCCGTCCGGGCTGCCGATACTCTGCACCCAATAAAGATGGCGAGCAGCAAAAACAGTGCGGTCACACTTCCCTTAATACAGCCTGTTAAGCTTGAAGCAACACTTTTCATTCCGCTCTCACATATTATCTAATTCGTCTCTTATGTACGCAAGGCTAAGAAGCTTTTCCTTAACCTCCTCAACCGTCAAAAGCTCGGTATTATTCGAGTCAAATTCGGTAAGTGTGCTTCTTTCACAGTTGCCGTCCTTAAAATACTTGTCGTAGTTCAAATCACGCTTATCGGCAGGAACGCGGTAGAAATCGCCCATATCAATTGCATTGGCACATTCCTCGTTCGTCAAAAGAGTTTCGTACATTTTCTCACCATGACGGATACCGATAACCTTTATAGCCGCCTTATCCTCTTTATCAAACAGCTCCTTCACTGCCTTTGCCAACACCTCAATAGTGCAGGCAGGTGCTTTTTGCACCATAATATCACCGCTTTCGGCATTGGAAAATGCATAAAGCACCAAATCCACAGCCTCTTCAAGCGACATGATAAATCTCGTCATATCAGCTGCGGTTACGGTAATATCCTCACCTTTTTTAATCTGTTCAATCCAAAGCGGAATAACGCTGCCGCGGCTGCACATAACGTTGCCGTAGCGGGTACAGCATATTGTTGTTTTATCAGGCGATACCGTTCTCGACTTTGCAACGACAACCTTTTCCATCATCGCCTTTGAAGTACCCATAGCATTTACAGGGTATGCCGCCTTGTCGGTTGACAGGCAGATTACCTTGGAAACACCTGCTTCAATAGCGGCAGTCAGCACGTTATCCGTTCCGAGTACATTCGTTTTAACAGCCTCAACAGGGAAAAACTCACATGACGGAACCTGCTTTAAGGCGGCTGCGTGGAATATGTAATCAACGCCGTACATTGCGTTTCTCACGCTCGCCAAATCACGTACATCACCAATATAAAACTTAATCTTATTGCTATACTCCGGATATTTCGCCTGATATTCATGACGCATATCGTCCTGCTTTTTCTCGTCACGCGAGAAAATGCGTATTTCACCGATATCGGTCATCAAAAAACGGTTTAAAACTGCATTTCCGAAGGAGCCTGTTCCTCCTGTTATTAACAAAGTTTTCTCCTTAAACATATCCATACTACCTTTCTTCTGTTTCTTCTATATCTTCAAAAAAACCCAGATTTTCAAATAATCCCAATCTTTCATTTACTTTTTCTGTGTTTTTATCGATAGTCCTGTTTCTTTTTATTAAATCCCTTATTATCGCAAACGGATTATAATTTCTGTTCCGCATAAATTCGGAGATTCTCTCAAGCAAATATTTAAACTGCGTTTTGCTCGTGCCCACGCTGTTTTTCTTTCGTTTTTTAGTGTAATAAGCCGCAAATTCCTTGCGGAACTCCTCGCTTTCTCCAAAAACGCCGCTGCCTTCCATATCGGTTAATATTTTATCTAAAAGGCTCTTATCTGCAGCTTTGACGTCTTTAAAATCTATCCCAAAATACAGCTTTCCTATCTGTTTGCATTTATCAATAAATTTTAAATACTTAAGCTCCGCGTACAAGCCGTTAAATATCTCCCAGTTTATCTCATTTTCATAATGCTTCAAGTACAACAGCATGTCCATGAGCTGTCTGCAGCCGCAGCCGTGGGACAGGAAATGCTTTATAAAATGAAATGTAACAAATATCGCACCGTCTGTGGCGGACAGAGCGTAAAAACTGCCACCGTAGCTGTCACTTTTTCTGATGAAGTCCTCCGAAAAAGACACCTTATCGGAAAACCATATTTGCTTTGCCACGCTGTCGCATATATCAGAATGAAGCTCTATCAGCCCGTATATTTTATGCCTGCACTCTATCTGATGCGATTCGAGAGTATTACGCTCGGTATAAAAGCCGTCCTGCTCCAAAAGCTCAATCACCCTCGGCATATCGCCGCTACTACATATCCATAAATCAATATCTCCCGATATTCTGCTGTCCGGCTCAGCGTAAAGGTCGGATAACGACTCACCTTTTAAAATACAGTATTTGATATTCTCGCCCTCAAGACGCTTTAAAAGTCCGCTTATGTAATAGCCCCTTTTTGCAGAAAAGGATACCGCTCCATAAAATTTCCTTGCCCAAGCATCAAACACAGTGCTGTCAACATTTCTACCGCGTTCCTTTAGCTTATTGATTACAGGAAAAATAATTGTATCAATCTGTTGCTTCTCGGCAAGCAGATATATTTTTTTTAAATTGTATTCCCTATCCTCTTCCGGAGCTTTTCCCAAAGCAGCACAAGAGAACAGATATAATAAGTCCGCAAATTCAGTTGTCATACCATGCCTCCCGTTTTAGTATACTATTTTATCTTTCTTTTTACAAGATTTTTTACCATTGTAGACAAATATTTAAATTCCTCCGTCCTGAAAAACGCAGCAGTGAAAACTGCGACTGATGTCAGAACGCATATGATGCCATGAAGTATAACAAATATAATACCGTTTCCGTTCACAACATCACAAAGCTTGTACGAAATAACGCCCGCAACGCAAACAGCAACTGCGTACTTCAAATTTTTAATCCAATATTCCTTTGTAGAGGTCTTAAAGGTATGTCTGTAAATTATCATGGGATCATACCATATATATGTAGCAAGTGCCGATACTATCGTTCCTATAACCACGCCTGAAATACCTATTTTTGTAACCAAGAAAACAGATACGGCAAGATTTATTATGATAGTAGCTATCGGTCTATACTTTCCTTGCTGAAAAAGTCCCATCGAATTTCTGAAATAGGACAGGAACAGGTTAATGCCCAATACATATATCTCTATGCCCAAAAGCAGTGGAAAACTCACACTAAAGCCCGTTCCCGGAATCTCCATAGGTGAAATAAGATACTTATTACCAATCCAAACATTCACAAAATCATTGCAGACAATCGCCATACCTATTGCCGCTATTCCATACATAATAAATGTAATAAAATTAACTGTATTGAAAATCTTTTCCTCATGCTTAACATCGCCCTCAGCATGAAGATTTCCAAGACTTGCTGTCATCGCTACATATACCTTGGAAACAACAGAGCGAATAGCTGTAACAATTAATGTATAATTTGAATACAATCCGACGCTTGTGATGCCCAAGAATGCTGAAAGAACTATATTTCCGGTTGCATTTGTAACAACCGTATTTATCTTGTAGAGAAACAATGCATAACAGTTTTTAAATATTTCTTTTCTCTCGGATTTTTCCAATCTGTCCGGCGTTTTTTCCTTAATATACGGATACATCTTCTCCGTTTTTAACGCACACACAATATTTTGAATAAGCTGCATTACAATGCTCACAACTATAAAAAATATATAGTTTTTGAACAGAATCAAAACCAAAATCTGCAGAATATTCATTGCGAGAAGAAATACAAACTCAATCGGTTTTAGCACATATTCCTTCTGATGAGCCTTTACCAGAGCTGTTTTATATGCAAAAAACCAATAAGAAGATGTTGTTCTGAAAAGGAACAGCAAAAACAAAAGTACAGCATTTATGTTTAACTGTCGTAGTCTGTCATAGTCCTTTATAATGTTCGGCAAAAACGGAATCAGGCATACTCCCAGCACGAATATAACAAGCCCAATAACCCGATACAGCTTTTTGTAAAAGTCCATTAATACCGTAATCCTGTGAAAATCCTTGTCCTCAATAGGCTTATACAGATTATACAGGATTGCAGTTCCGACACCCAAATCTGCTAAAGACAGCATGGAAAGGACATTTGTAAACAGTCCGTTTATACCTATGTAGTCACTTCCCAGGGTTTTAATCAGGACAGTTCTTGATATAAAATTAAACAAAATTGTTAAAATCGCACCAAATGTGCTCATTATAAAATTTCTAAGAGAATGCGTTGTTCTCGACATTATTACTACCTCTCCAAACTCTCTTCCCCGTCATTTATTTTTAAAACATCTTCAATTACCGATTTATAATACATTGCCTCAATTCCATTATCACTGGTGTGCAGTATATGATATTGTTTTCTGTATGCCACACCCTTATTTGCAATTTTTCGGATATCCTTTTTAATTTGCTTAACCCACTCATACTCTACAATACCCTTTGGTATATTCTCATCGGCAATATTGTTCTGCGGCTCACTTTTTCTTGCGAAAATCGCATAAGTCGGAAGACCACCCCACTCACTGCCCGGAAGCTTTACGCCCCAATCACCGCCTCTTGTTCTTGCGGCAAAAATCTTTGCCTGCTCTTCATTAAAGGTATAGGTTGTTACAATCTCGGCTCCTGCCTCCTTAATCATATCCTTGAGCTTAGCCTCTATGGGTGTTCCAACCTTGCTGCTTCTCAATATGAATACCACACTGCCTCTGTTTTTACTCCATGTATCTTCAATAAGCTCCTGTGAACGCAGTTTCGCCCATTCATTTAATTTAGAGCGTCTGAAATATACGTCAAGAGGCGGCAGCCAGCCTGTCTCTTTTAAATGCTCCTCTATTGCCTCCATTGTCATTTCGGGAAGCTGCACTCCGTTTTCGGCAGCTAATCCGCCCAATATTTCAACAAAATTATGTTTTGCATTAAGTGTAGGATTAGGTATAAATTTTGAAGGTATTCCTGCGTTAAAGCCCTTATGGAACAGTGCATGATAGCACAAGGAATAGAAATATGCATTCTTATTCGGCGTCCACACATTGCAATCCATTTTAACGCGGTTTGCCAATATCTTTTCGGCAACGGACGGAACATAGTATGATGCAATATTTCCCGTAAGATTATGTGCAGGATATACGTCAAACCTTACAAAATCCTTTTCCTCACTTCTTCCACGCTGCAATATTTTCTTTATTTTTGCAAAATCCTCATCAGCAACAAGTATGTCCATGTCTTCATCAGGATTTAATTTCGGAAGCTCGTCAAACCAACGCAGAACAACATAACAAATCCCCTTGCTGTCAAGCTTATCAAAAATTTTCTGTGCGTCGCCTACTCTGACACCGTACTGCTTTTTGAATTTTTGCAGTCCTAAAAGCTTGCCTATTCTTATCAAATTCGTTCTTATAAACTTACGCATAAATACATTCCTCACTTTTCTTTTTTATAAATTCTAAAGCAGGAATAAAATATTCTTCTGCTTTTTCGGTCCAGCTCCTTCCGTGAAGCCTTTGTGTCCACACATAAATTTGCATCAATACATAAAAAATCTGTTCTACGGTATCGTCCTTACCCTTTATATACCGCTCGTATATTTCTTCAAAGGTAAACTCAAAATTACCGAAATAATACGCCATATCCCAGCCTTTGGCGGCATAGCTGTAATTTCCCCAGTCAAACACATAACAGTTTCCCGACGAAGAGCATGCGAATATATTATTTTTATGAAAGTCGTTATGGCAAAACGCATAGTGTTTTTGAGGTATTACTTTTTTATAAAGCTTGTTTTTTACAAAAATATCCGTTAAATCCGCTATCTCCTGTGAGCCGATAACTCTTTCTATATCGCCTATAATTTCCTTAATCACCGAATGCTTATGTAAATACATAACCTGATATTTGGCTGTATAATACGTGCCTGTTTTTAATATCTTTCTGCATTTATCATAAGGAATAGCTTCAATCTCACTATTAATTTCCAAAACTCTGTCTAAGTATAAATCGGGAGAGCTGTCGCCCTCAATCAGTGCGGTGGTTAATACCAAAATCCCATATTCGGGAAAATGCTTACTTCCCAAATATTCAGGAGTGCCTGATATTTTTAGAAGTTTGCCGTATATATTCTCGTAAAAAAATTCTTCGCGATTTATCTTGGGGGTTTCTGCAATAATTTTAGAGAATAAGCAACCGCTGCCACTGGCGTCTTTAGGTGTATGTATAAGCGAGCCCCAATTCATTTTTCCTCCGTTGTATACATATACGGTATCATAATTTTCAAACGGCAGTTTTTTTATAAGCTCCTCCACCGCAACTTTGCTGAAAGACTCGAATGCCTCTTTCATAAGCTCGGTTGCTTCTTCCCTCTCATTCAGGTAATACTTGGCAAACGCCATACTTTTTGTCAGTTCAATATCTCCCGGACGCTTTTTCAAAAGCTCCTCACATTTTTTAACAACTGCGGCATAATTTTTCTTGACCAGCAAATTATTTATAATGTCCTTTTCCGGCTTTAAAAGCTTGTTATATGAGTTTTCTGCTATATTTTTTATTAAAGAAAATACTCCGTATTCCTTAAAGCGATATACTATTTTATTAACATTCATTATACAGCTCTCCGATTATCAATCATATTACCTTCTGCATTATCATTCTCACTATCTTCCGAATCAAGTGATGTCATTAGTCTGTTTCTGCACACCGCAAGGCTCACTGCCATCGCAATCAATGAGATATATGTAGGCAGATAAATAAGCTGACTTGAAAATGATATAATTACAAACATATAAAATGCCGCATATATCATCTGTGCTCCCTTTTCATCGCCCGAATGCTTACATTCCCGTGCATGGGAAAACATCGTTTTGAAAAAGTTCAGATATATCAAAAATCCTACAAGTCCCATTCTGAACACAACCTCAAGGAAGTCATTATGTGCTCCGAATCTGAAAACACTGGACGTTGTATAAAGCCTGTGCCCGAATATCCACTCGAAAATATTATTATTTTTGAGTGCGTCAATCGCATTTCCTGCCAGCTCTACTCGTCCCGAACCTCCGTCGCTTCCCAGCTTTAACAGTCTGTCTAAAATATTTATCTCCAAATACTTATCGAAAATATAGTTAAGCAAAAGTGCCAGTGCGACTATCATAATAATACGCGAAATTATTTTTAAGGCACTTGTATTTGTTTTATCCTTATATGCAAACAGAAGTACTGTACCTATTGCAATAAGCGGTGCTCGCTTTGTGGACCAGAATACGCAAAGAAGAATAATTAAAAGTCCGATGTTTCTTTTTCTCTTTTTATCATGGCACAATATAAACGGAAGAGTAAAAACCACATAATAAACCGTATTTATATTTTTGGTATAATCTCCACGATGCATAATCTGTGCCATAAAGAAAATCGCCGCCACAACCAAAAGAAGATAAAACTGGATATCTATAATCCTGTCAAACGTTTTCATATCCTTTACTTGCCTGTAATTTATGTGCGTTATTATTATACACAGCGGAAAGAACAATATCTCAAGCATTCTTCCCGTAGACATTCTTACAATCATAAGATATGCAACTATGTAAAGCGTATAAATAACAGCTGTACCTAAAAATGTATTTACGCTTACCTTGGTAGAAGACATTTTATTTGAATTTTTAAACAGCAAAATACATGCACACTCTGCTGCAAAGAAAAGAATTATATATAATCTGATACCATCGGTTGAAGCAACCACACCGTTTACCTGCAAGGATAATAATGCCACATAAGCGTCTAATAATAATGTCGAAATTATCGGCCACATAAGTTCACCCCATAAGAATCTGCTTTAAAGCTTCCATTCCGCACCTGCGGTCCTCCTCCGTTTTTGCAGCTACTGCGTCAAGATTGGTCGGCTGCGGAGAAGTTTCTGTCATGCAGCTTGTAATGGAATACTTTTCCAAAATGTTGCTAATTCTGGAATTGACCTTTGTATTGCTTTTTAAGCCGCGTACATACAGCGGTTTTCCAAAATTAATACTGAATGCCACGCCATGAAATGAATTTGTAAATACATATTCGGCGTCCATAAATAAATCTACCCATTGTTCGGGAGAAACCTTTCTTAAGTTTGTAACACCCTTCTTTTTGTAAAGCCTGTCGTTTATGTAGCATACCTTCATGTTACATTTTCTTGACCACTTAATCGCCTCGCTGACAAGCTCATCGTCCTCGGCAATCATATAAATTAATATATACTTACCATCGGCAGCCTTTTTTTCGGGCAAAAGCCTGCTCCATTCCTCTTTATTAAGAAGCATTGTAGGGTCCGGCACAACCGGAACCTCCTTGTGCATAATCGAATCAATTATTTTTGCACCGTCGCTTTCGCGTACCGAGATAAAATTAAAATCATTGAGCAACGAATAATATTCATCGTTTAAATTCTCAGGTATGCTGCCCACTCCAAAGCTTGCAGCATAGGCGTTTTTCTTCTTTGAATCCTTAACAAAATCCAGAAAATATGCCTTATCAAAGCCGGCACAGTAATAGCTCCACACCTGGTCGCTGCCGGTTATATACGCGTCATACTCTGCTTTTTCAAGCTCTGCCTTGGAATAATATTTTTTACTGCTTACCTTTAAATATTTTTCGCGAAATTTTTCAAAGCCGCTGTTGTTAAACTTCAAGATACCGTTTTTCAGTATTGCGGAAATAAAACGTTTCTGATTGTTTATCTTAAAAATATCCCTAAGCTTTGGCCTATACATACTCTCTATCGGCTCGCAGTAATAATCTATTACCTCGGTCTCTGCCCCAAGCTTACCTATTGCCTGCTGCAGAGCATACGCCTGCAGAACTCCGCCGTAATTTATTGCCCTGTGAAAGGTTATAACACCACACTTCAACTATTAACACCTCTGATTACTTTATAATATCTCTAACCGCGTTCTGAACATCTTTATAATAGCTCTCCCATGTCATGCTTTTTGCCTTTGCGGCCGCATTTTCACTCATGGTTTTTAATACGTCCCTGTTCTCATCTAAATACATTAGTTTTTCAAGTGCCTGCTCCCAGCTCTGTGCGTCAATACAAAATCCGGACACTCCCTCATCAATGACGGAGGAAACTCCCGCATTGTGAGAACAAATCGGCACTACGCCGCACGCCATCGCCTCTAAAACCGCAAAGCCGAAGCCGTCCGCCAAAGACGGAAAAATCATAACATCGGACTCTGATAGTCTCTTTTTAAGCTCAGGTGCAAGAATGTATCCCGTAAATTCACAAATCTCTCTGCATTCCTTCATCATCGGATTTTCTGCATCATATGCACCGACAAGAGTAAATTTGATGTCGGTATTCTGCGTTTTTTTGATTACCTCAAACAGATACCTACAGCCCTTCTGCTCGGTGATATTTCCCACGTATATGCAGTTAAGACCGTTTCCCTCTTTCTGCGTTCTCTCATCCGCATTGAAAAACCCGGTATTCATTCCGTATAGGCATTTATATATCTTATCGCTGTCTGCTCCGCTTTCAACCAAGGATTTTTTTGTGAAATCAGACGCCACCAAAAATGCATCGGCAAGCCGTATTTCCTGCTTGCTTTGTGCTTTCCAGTGTTCATAAAGCTCCGAGGCAAGCTCGTCATACAGCTTGGATTTTTCTCCCGCAGCCTCCGCCTCGCGTGCAAATATATCACTCATGTATGGGAAATACGGTGCGGACATATCAATGATTTTCTTTGTTTTAAGCCCTAATTTGTCAATATCAGTAAAAATCTCCGCCGAAAGAGTGTCAAAGGATATAACCGCGTCAATATTATTCTTTCTGCAATAACGCACTACCTTTTTATTGAAGGCTTTATCCCTCATTTTTTTAACCATTGTGTAAATACGCTTTGTTTTGTCAATACGTACCAAAATAAACAAAAACAGGCTCGTCAGCTCTGCATACTGCTTTACATCGCTGTCCTCAAGCAGTCCGCTTTTGTGTGCCTTCAGCTTTTTCCTGAAATTCCCCTTTAAAAGGCTTGCCAGTATATGCGTAAAGGACGCATTTTTGTCATATACGGTCGTTATATATTTATCCAGTACACCCATATCCTTTATTGCTTTTGCGGTCATAAAGGAATGCTGTTTATCGGGGTGTACCACTATTACTTTTGGTTTATTTTCCATAATACACCTACTATTTTGATTTCGGTAAAATCAGTCTTTTTTCTTCTTTCTTATGCCTACCAAATCCAAGCCTCTCAGCAGAATGTAATATGGCGTAAGAAGCGGATTTTTATATTGATACAGCTCATGCAGCTTACCGTTTTTCGGATACAGCACCGCAAGCATATCCTCAGCGGAATCGTAAAGTGACATCTGAAATTTCAAAAACTGTAGCTTTGAAAACTTCCGCTTTTTAGGATACAAAAGACCTGCGTTTGATAAAAGCGTATATATCCGTTTTTCCTTTGCTTTTTTCGGCTTTAACTGCTCTAAAACAAAGTCAGGAATCGGAGTTCCCAATATCTTATAAGGAATAAGCAGAGAAAAGTAAACCGCTACCCTTACATGTGCAGCATTGACCTTCTTTATAAACAAATCCCAGTCAATGCTCTTGTGATTTACTATTCTGTCTACGTCCATATGAAGCCTTAAGCCCGGAGCACGAACATACGAGTGCTTTGCTGTGTGAATACAAACCTGCAGAAGATTATCCTCCGGCGATAAAATTCCCACCTTTGTGCCTTCGGCATAGTATGCGTCCTTCATAAGATCATCAGTATCAGGCTCCTTATCCAGCCTTATCCATCTGCCGGCAACTGCTCTCCACGCAAGCTCAAACCACATCTTATTGCCGTCCGGCATTTCTATGTAATATTCCGTTGAGCCGTCACGATAAGCTTCTTCAAGCTTTTCAAACTCGTACTCACTTCGGAATTTGAATACAAATCCGTTGTTAATCAATATCTCGTGTGCCTTTTTGAAATCCGATTTCTTGACAAGAGAATCTATATCCTCCATCGGACACGCCGCAGGGTCCTCAATCATATCCGACATAATTCCGCCGTTTTTCAAAACGACCATTTTTATGCCGTTTTCGTCCATTATTCTGCAGATATCGGTTGCTTTATTTTTCAAAAAGGTCAGCCTCTGTGTTTCTTCATCATACTTCTTTTTCCAGTAATCGGGCAGCTCGCACAAATCATACTTAATTATTTTTGCCGCAGCTACTCCGTCCAGCTCATGTGCGACCGCTATATCAAACAGCTTTTTCATGTCAATTTCCGCTAAAATCGGCTTAAGCTCCTCATAGCCGCCGCTCTCTTTTGTAAGTGAAAGCAGCAAATTTATATATTTGTCATTTAAAATCTCAAACATTTTTTATACTCTCCGATAATTTTTTTATAAAGTTATTAAAATCGTCCGTGCCATAATCCTCCGGCAGCTCGCAAAGCTCGTCCATTCTGTATATTACCTCCTCGGCAGCAACAGTTACATGCTCTAAGCTATGCGTTGTGCAGAATTTGCAAAAGTTTGCACCGTTTCTTATTCCGTCATATAAAACGGCATTATCATACCATGCACTTCTTTCCAAAACTGACTCCCAGTCAATGATATAGATTTTATTTGTGTCGTCCTCTATCCATATATTGCCCTCCTGAAGGTCGCCGTGGCTCAGCATCACATCGACACTTTCGCCGCTTTTTGAAAGCTTTCCCAAAAGCTTTTCAAAAACGTCCTCAAGAAGCTCAAAATCTATTTTTTTATCCTTCTTTTTTATCCGCTGCTTTAGCTTTTCCGCCTGCTCCGAAAGCGTTTTCGCATACTCCTGTGAGCTTACCGTTTTCTTTGTTTTGGCTGCAAAATCGCTCCAGATTTTCAGTGCGTCACGCTTAAGCTCGTCATAATTTTTAGATATTCTCGCAAGCGGCACACCCTTTATGATTTTTTCCGTATAACAAAAATCTGAATGCTCAACTATCGGTGAAATAAATTCACAATCACTGTTATTAACCCTGAAATCAATTTCACGCTTTAAGCAATGATTCGGAAATCCGTATTTTACAACCACCGACACCGTTTCTTTGGAAAAATCAAAAATGCGGTACTTTCGGTTACAGGGATAAATCAATATATCCTCCGAAATATTTGCGTCTATATCAATCCGCTTGGACGACAAAAGTCCGAAGGTGTTAAGGCATATTCTTGTGTAAAACCACACAAGCAGTCTTTTGTACCACGCACTTTTTACGTGAAACTCGGTATACAGATATTTCTTGACCTCGCCTGCCGGTCTCTTTCGGATAATCGCATTAAGCTCCGGATAAATATACAGCCGGCTTTTTTCATTAGACTTCGGGAAGAATTTCATAAGAGTTTTTTCATTGATTTTATAAAAACTCTCTCTCTTCATCATATATGATATTTTCATTTTTTAATAAACTCCATCGTTTCATCAAACACTTCATCTATGGATTTTGTTGCGTCAATTACATACTTCCATCTGCCAAGCTCTATTTCATCCATATATTTGCCTATTCTTTTTTCTCTCACCTCTATCGGCTCCGGCCATGGCTCGTCCTTAAGCGTTGAGCGGTACATGGACACCTCTGCCGGAATTACATAAATAACCGAGTGCTTCGGTTTTAGGTAAATCCTTTTGCAAAGCTTCCACACAAGCCATGATTTATAATCAATATCAGAGTATTTAAGCTCAAGGTCTATACATGAATCCCAGTAATATCTGTCGGCAAGAATTGTCGTTCCGAAAAGCTCAATTACTCTGAAATATATTCCGTAATACAATGCCATATCCATAATCGACAGCCACAAAAGGAGTGTACGCTTTTTTGAATTGGCATGAATTGCTTCTCTGTAGTCCGCCTTTTCCTCCGCTGACAGTCCCTTATCCTTGCGTATGAGATTTTTCAAAAATTCCAGCATAGGCGTATAGCCTATACGGCTATGAATAATTTTGCATTTAATATTTTGCTTTTTAAAAGAATCGTAAATTTTATCAATCTGTGTAGATTTACCTCCACAGTCAATTCCACTGAAACTAATCATTTTAAATTCCGTAGCCTTTCTGCCCACAAGTCGATACAACGCCTTGCCGCGGGCGGACAAGGCACAGCAGCTTATTTTATTCTAAGCACCGCTTGTATACTTCTATATATTCTTCATATTTTTTAGTCTTATCAAACCTTGCAGCATGAGCCAGGATGTCCTCTTTTTTAAAGTCCACATGCTTTATTGCGTCAAGAAGTGCCGCAACATCACCCTTCGGTACAACTATGCCGCTTTTTTCCGACACACATTCCGGGCTTCCGCCGGTATTATATGTAATAACAGGCGTTCCGCATGCCTGAGCCTCAATATTTACTAAGCCGAGTCCTTCCTCCATAGTCGGGTTTACAAACACATCGGCAGCAGTATAAATCTGTGCAAGCTCGGCTACGCTGTCTGTTCTACTGATTCCGATTACATTTTCCGGCAGCTGTTCTATACGCTCTTCCGAAAGCCCCACCATAACGATTACCTCGTCATCGCTTATCTTCCTTGAAAGCTCCATAAAAGTGTCAAAGCCTTTCCTTCTGTCCCACACGCTGGCGACACCCAATAGTATTTTTTTGTCTTCTATATTGTGCTTTTTTCTGAAATCGCTCTCTGTAGGCTTAAACTGCTCCAAATCAATACCGTTATGGATAACCGTTATACTTTTATCCTTCAAAAATGACTCCTTTGCCTGAGAAGCAATCCAGTCCGATATTGCAATAAAGGTCAGATTTTTCACACCGCCAAACAGCTCGGATTTTTTATTATAGTTTCTTTTCGAGTTATCCAGCAGCATGCTTGACGGATACTCCTTCTTTTGCGGACAGCTGTAACAGCCCGTTTTCCACCTGTCGCAGCCTGCGAAATCATAATAGGCACAATGTCCGGTAAAGGTCCAGCAGTCATGAAGCGTCCATACCACCGGAATGTCCGCTGCCTTGAAATATTCAAATAATACCTTCATATTAATATAATATCCGTGAATATTATGCAGCTGTATTATATCAGGCTTATATGCCTTTATCCGCTCTATCAGCTTTTTCGTCGCATTTTTGGAATAAAAGCCCGTTTTATCTGTCATTCTCGACATTAACGCATGAACCATAATATCCGAATTTTTTCCGATTTTTATAGTATCATTAATATCAATATTCTGCGGATTTTCTCTGCCGTATGCAACAGCACATTCATGTCCGTTCGCCTTTAAGGTGTGGTAAATGTCCGTTGCGATTCTGCCTGTGCTTCTTATTCCGCACACGCTGTTTATTTGCAAAACTCTCATTTTACTGCTCCATAATTATTTTATAGTTGCTCTCTACAGTATAGTTTTCGAGCAAATACTTCCTTGCGTTAGCTCCTTTATCCTCAAGACTTGATGCCGATATTTCACTCATAACCGACACAAAAGCCTCTAAATTTCCGCTTTCGCTCCACCAGCCGAAATCGCCTGCACGAATCACCTCACCGATATCGGTGTTTACATCGGTTACGGCAAAAGTCGGGATTCCTGCCTGCATATATGAAAGCAGTCTTGACGGGAAATTCGGAATGGTAAACCGTTTATCAAGAAAAATCATACCAACATCGCATGCGGCTACAAGCTTATCAAAGTCATCACGCGATACCGAGGGCATAAGCTTTATATTTTTTTGCTCTCCCGAAGAATAATAATCATTAAGCTTTTGGTACTCTGTTCCTGAGCCTACTATTACAAAAAATACATCTTCGCTGTCCTTCTGACTCTTTAAGCATTCAATCAAAAAGTCAATTCCCTGCGGTTTTCCCAGATTGCCGCCATATATAAACACTGTTTTATCTAAAGGGATTTCATATTTTTCCCTAATCTGTTCTCTTTCCTCAGGCAGAATAATGCTGTCCTTTACCTCAATCGCATTAGGACACACCTCCACCTTTTCGGGCGGTACCTTCGGGTTATGCTCCAGCACAAATCTGACATTTGCGTCCGACATACAGCCTATGCGGTCCGAAACAGTGTACAGCCTTTTTTCCTTGCTCCTGAAAAATTTATATATCGGACTGCTTTTTGAAAACATTCCGAGGTCAACCGCGTTCTGCGGAAAAATATCCTTCAAAAGCAGGTATGACTTGGCGTTATCCCTTTTCTTTACAAATTTTATAACATTCGCAAAGGTAATCGGCGGTGTGGAATACATCACCATATCGAATTTTATATCCTTCAAATATTTTTTTATTGCCGCCGTAAACTGACTTTCAATCAGTACCGTCGATATGCCTTTTTCAATAATATTTGTTTTTTGTATATTTCCGATTTTCAGCTTTAAAATTTTGTAGTTGTCCTTGGATATAACGTGAGTATTTTCACCATTCCTGCGTTCGGTCGGAGAAATAACCACGACATTATGCCCTTTTTTTACAAACAAACGAAGTAAATCCGTATAAATATTCTGTTCGTCCAGCGTTTTGAAATCCAACAAAGTTAAAAACAGCAAATTCATTTATTTTCACCTATAATTCTATTTATTATAAAGCCCGTCCGTATTCACAAAATGCACAGCCCTCATACCTAAGCGTACAGGAGCTGTAAAATCCTTTTGGGGGTTATCGCCGATATACGCCATTTCTTCAAAGCCGACAGAAAAATGCTGCTGCATAATAACAAACGCCTTTTCGTTCGGCTTGCGATACTCTGTTCCGCCCAACTCATCGGTAATGATTATCTTGTCAAAAAGCTCCCAAAGCTCAAGTGCGTCTATTTTTGCACGCTGTCCCTCGCTTCTGCCGTCGGTTATAATTCCCAGCTGTACGCCCTTTTCACGAAGCTCACAAAGCATTTCTAAAACGCCCTCGTAAAGCTGTATATCCGGCGTATGATAGCGGTAAATTCTAAGACATTCCGCCTTTTTTTCCTCGCTGAAAACGCCCTCCGACTGCAACACATAGTCAATAGCCGCCGCTCCGTTTTCAAAGGCTGTCCACAGCTTTTCTGCCATATTTTCCACCTCGGGCATACTTTCTGCAATCGCCTTGTAACCGCTTTTTACATAGTCCTTTTCGGGATACAGGGTATCGTCCAAATCGAAGATTGCAGCAGCTATGCCGTCTAAATGCTTTTTGGTGTCCGTAATTTTATCTATCTGAATCATCGCTAATTTACCCGTATGCTTTGGTCAAAACGGCAATAAATCGCTCCGTCCTCAGCCGCTCCCATTTTAAAGGACAGCTTTTCGCCCTTTAACAGTCTCAAAAGTGCCTCGGCAGAATTTGCTCCCGCCTTCATTGAAAGCGGTGCACCTCCGCCAAAACGCGGATTTATCTCAATATAATAATTCTCGCCCGTCTTTTTGTCCTGTATCAGCTGAACGGTTATCGCTCCGCATGGCTTGAATTTTTGGATAAGTGCCTTCATTTCATTTATTATCGTTTCGTCCTGTACGATTTGGGTTTTCAGCACCTCGCCTGCACGCACCGCAAGTCTGATACGAGGAGTAATATAAATCGGATTTGAGTCAAAATCGCAGAAAATATCAACTGTATATTCCGTTCCGTCGATAAAAGGCTGAATAATATAATCGGGAACCTGTGCGGCGTATGCTCTGAGTTCCTTTTCGTTATTTACTTTATACGCAAAAATACTGGAGCTTCCGTCCTTCGGTTTTATAAAGCACGGATACCCCATGTCATATTTTTCCACATCATCAAAGGTTTTGGGAGCTTTCAGTCCGCAGGACTCAAAAAAGCTTGAAGTATATCTTTTATCGCGGCAAATTCCTATTTCCTCTGTGCCGCTGATAACCACCCTTGTTCCGATTTTTTCAAACTTCTCTTTATTTTCCGAAAGTATAAGCAAATCGGTATCAATTGTCGGAATAACAGCATCTATATGTTGTTCCTCGCATATTTTCAAAAGGCTCGGAATATATTCCGGGTCTTTTATTCCCGGTGCTATATGAGCGACACCGCAAAATTTAAGTGCAGGTGCCGTATCGGACACATCTGTACCATGGATTGTAATTCCCACGTTCAAAGAAGCCGCAGCCTCACAGAAGCACTGCATTAATTCAATTCTTCGTCCAACACATGTGAAAAGTATATTCATTCTTTCAAAAAATATATTCACCTTGTCTCACACTCCTATCGTAAAAAAGCCGTTACACATTTGTTTTTTCTGTTTCCTCGTTTCCGAGAAAATATTCCATAGTTGCCGATGTTTCCGAGCTGATGCCCTCATGCTTTAATACAGCGACAACAGTACCGAAAATAATTTTTACATCGCCCCAAAAGGTAATATTATTTACATATTCAACATCAAGCCTGAACTTTTCCTGCCACGAAATCGCATTTCTTCCATTTACCTGTGCATATCCTGTAAGTCCGGGACGCACATCATGCCGATGACGCTGCTCCTCGCTGTAAAGCGGTATGTATCTGACCAAAAGCGGTCGCGGCCCTACAATGGACAAATCCCCCTTAATAATGTTTACTAATGACGGCAGCTCATCGCACGAGGTTGCCCTGAGCCACCTGCCGTATTTATTAAGGCGTACCTCGTCGGGAAGAAGATTTCCGTCCTTATCCCTGCGGTTGTCCATCGTCCTGAATTTAATAAGCTTGAAAATCTTTTCCTTACCCGTTTTCGGATTTATTTTTCCGGGACGCTCCTGAACGAAAAACGGATTTCCCTTCATGGCAACTGCTCCGACAATGCAGAGAATCAGCAGCAGCGGCGAAAGAACAATAAACGCTGCAAACGACAGCACAAAATCAAGAAATCTTTTAAAAAATTTAGCGTACATATGTAACCTCAAAAACAACTCTTAACAATCTCAATAACCTTATCCTGTTCTTCCTCCGTCATTTTTATATCGGAGGGCAGACACAGACCCCTGTTAAAAATATCCGCTCCGACGTCGGTAACATCACCGCAGTCTATGTAAGCATTTGTGCGGCAGCGACCGTTTCCATCGGCTGTTACAAACGGATTCATACGATATATCGGCTGCATATGCATCGGTTTCCAGATAGGTCTTCCCTCGGCATTGTATTTTGCAAGGGTTTCAAGTATTTCGGTAGGACAGGTTTTTCCGTCCTCCTTTATATACAAAGCCTCGTTTTCGCTTCGTACCTGTCTGCACATAGCCTCTTTATCAATAAGAATACAGCTTAGCCAGAAATTCGGCTCCATATCCCCTTCAATATACGGATTCATGGATACCGGCAAATCAGCAAAGCCCTCCTTGTACCGCATATAAATCGCTTTTTTTCTTGCGATATGCTCGTCTAAATAACCAAACTGACCTCTCACAACTCCGGCAATCACGTTGCTCATTCGGTAGTTGTAGCCCAGCTCCTCATGCTGATACCATGGAGCATTCTCGCGGCTTTGTGTGGACCATTTGCGTACCTTATTTGCAGCATCAAGGCTGTCTGTCATAAGCATACCGCCCGATGAGCCTGTTATAATCTTATTACCGTTAAAGGATATAACGCCGTAATCACCAAAAGTTCCCGTTTGCTTTCCCTTATATGTAGCACCGAGAGATTCTGCAGCGTCCTCAACTAAAACAGCGTTGTGCTTTTGGCAGATTGCCTTTATTTCCTCAAGACGCGAAGGAGTGCCGTACAGGTTTGCAATTACCACAACTTTACTTTCAGGATACAGCTCAAACGCTTTTTCAAGTGCCTCAGGGCTCATGTTCCAGGTATCGGTTTCAATGTCTACAAACACCGGCACGCCGCCCTCATAAACCACAGGATTTACGGTTGCGTCAAAGGTCATGTCGGAGCAAAGCACCTTATCTCCCGGCTTTACGCCTGCCAGCTTCATTGCAAGATGCAGTGCCGCTGTGCCGGCTGAAAGTCCGACAGCGTACTTACAGCCTACATATTCGCAGGTAAGCCTTTCAACCTCGTTGATGTTTTTGCCCACTGTAGACATCCAGTTAGTCTCATACGCCTCGGTCATATACCTTAGCTCATCTCCATGCATGGTCGGCGTAGCCAGCCAAACTTTTTTCTCAAATGGTTTTATCATGGTTTTATCCGTCCTTATCCCTTTTTTATTCATATATTACGCTCACAAAAGCCGCTTGTGACAAGCCTCCCAAAATTCTTCGGGCATCACAATAGCAGCGTTATCCGCTGCTTGATTATGTTCATATAATAAAAATGTCCTGCTCGTTCACATCAACATAAAGAAACCGCTTACCGCATAATTTGTATTATGCTGCCGGTGAAATATGTAATTGGTTTTAAATACAAATTTGCATATTAAATTATAGCATATATAATAAGGAAAGTCAATAACAGGCTCACTTTTTTCGTCACTATGCAAAAATTGTTAACGTCATTCCAAGCAGTGTGCATTGATTTTTTTCTTCCTATATAAATATATATCTGTCTGCTATTCCGAAAAAAGCACTAAATTACGCTATGGCTTTTTTATTCAAAATGCCCTTTGAAGTTTCGCACTTGATTTGATATAATATATTTAATAAGCGGCAGCCGCAGAAAAATTTATCTGCGTGCTGCTCATTTTAGTCATAACAAAAACGAAGGGAGATATTATCTTGACAGCTTTATATCAAAAGGGAGATTACATCAGATATGCCGCGGCAGGAGTTTGCCTTATTGAGGATATTAAAAAAATAGATTATACACACTCACATAAACCACAGGATTTTTATGTTTTAAAGCCTGTAGCGGCAAGCGGCTCTACTATCTACGTTCCTCTTGCAAATGAGGAGCTGACCGCAAAAATGCGTTATATTTTAAACCACGGTGAAATTGACAGCCTGATTGAGTCTATGAAAAATGAGAAAATCGAGTGGATTGACGACAGAAAGGAACGCACCGAGAGCTTTAAGGCGGTTATTAAACGCTGCGAGCCACAGGAGCTTTTGAGACTTGTGAGCTGCATTTATTTGAAAAAGCAGGAATTTGCAGAAAATGGAAAAAAGCTCTCCGCAACCGATGATTCTATTCTTTCACAGGCAGAAACCCTGATTGAAAATGAATTTTCCTTCGTGCTTAACTTAAGCGGAGGTCAGGTGGGCGAATATATACGGCAAAAGCTTGGAATTGAGTAAAAAAAGTGTCTTACGACACTTTTTTTACTTGCTTTCTAAATATGTTTCTAAAAGTCTGCACACAATCGACATTTCCTTTTTATCCAGCTTTTTTATTAAAAAATTTATATTTTTCTCTTCTTTATCATCAATCCATTTTACATTATTTGATAAACCTAAAATATAATCAACCGAAAGACTTAATTCTTTGCCGATCCTATAAAGCGTTTGTATTGCAGGAGCTTTTCTTCCTGCTTCTATTTCCCATAAAAAGTTTCTTGATATACCTATCTTTTCTGAAAGCTTTTCCAACGTAAGCCTTTTTTCAATACGTGCTGATTTTATTTTTTCACCCATTAACGATAACTCCAAACTAATCACCTCATATATTATTTTATATCAATTAGATAGAAAATAAATCATCTTATTGATAGAGAATTTATAAAAAGTATTGCAATTAGTTGTAATTTATGTTATACTATCTATATGGTATACTTTTATAATTGAGTGTACTTACTTTTACTTGGAAAGGAGTTTTGAATTATGGATAAAAATCCTTTTAAATTGCCCATAACTATATTAACGTTAGTCTTTAATGTTTTATTCGTACTTACTCACCCTGAAGTTATCACCGATGAAAATAATAATGATGACGATTATAGTAATTGGGACAATGAGGAAGATTATGACTGGGATGATGAATATGATGACAAAGATTATTAATTTATGCTATTGAAGAGAAGGAGCCTTTATAATGAGTACAGAAACCGAAAAAATCTTAAATTCATTAGACAATGTTGAAGAAAAACTTAATTATGCAGAAAAAGTAGCTCTTTGGTATGATACTACAGAAGAAGACAAAAAGATAGCAAGAAATACCATAATTGCAGAAGCAGGGAAACAAAATCCTCACGCCGACTTTTTAATGTACAAATTGCTCATACACGATAAAATTATAATATCAGCTATGGACTGGTTAAAAAGAGCCTATAAGCAGGGCTATCCAAAAGCATTGGCATTCACTTACTTCGAATACTTACACGGATATGCAACATTTGTAAGCGATAATGAAGCAAGAACTGCTCTTTTTACTGCCATCGAACAAAACGTTCCCGCAGCACACTACTTTCTTGGATATGCACTTTACAATCTTAGCTTTCTCCCTCCTAAACCAAAATATCCTCCAAATTTATCCGAAATAGAGCATGCTCAAATAACTGCTGAATATATCATTAGCGGTCAACGTGATATTGATTGGGATAATGCTAAAAAACGCAGAGAAGAAGCCGGAGACAGTGCATATAGAAAAGCCAAAGGGTTGGGCTTTTCCGAAAAAGAGATAAATTGGTCTTGCCATGAGCAAACTGTTATTGAATTAACAGAACGGTTAGTATATGATATGATTATTACTGCTGTTTTTAGTAATACACCCCTTCTTTTAAATCAAATAAACAATGGAACTGTAGAAAAATACTTAAAAAGACGTTGTGTAAAAAAATTTAATGAAGTTTTCTCTAATTCTTCGGTAGACTTAGAATTTTATAGACCTCTGCTTAAAGTAAAGCTTATAGATATCAACTCATCACGAAAATATTGTTTGTTCATTGAACTGATAGAAAAAGATCATAAATTTCTCAGAATGGTTCCGATATACTATATGGCTGTATTAGACCGCTCCGGCAGTGATGATATATATCTTTTCACAGGGAATTACGGTTATAGCCGATTTAATGAAGATTTGTACTTAGATAACAGCGAAAATCGTTTTGAATTAGAGGCATTTTCAAACAATGAAATGTGGATAAAGAAAAAATGGTTTAAAGAATTAGCTCCGCAAGAAATTACGGATAAGAAATTTCCATGTCGTTATACACTATCAATCGACGAATATATAAATTTGAAGAAAAAAGACGAAGCTAATCATTTTATTAATCATGCAATAGAATTTTACAAGCTTACGAGAAAGAGACTTTCCGATAAATTCATTCTTTAACCTCAAAAAGGGCACTCGTGCCCTTTTTTATTGCCCTTTCAGCACCGCACAAATCACCTCGGCGATATCGCAGCCGCCGCGGATTGCCTCCTCCATTGTATTGCCGTTTGAGCCAACCTCCACAATCAGCGAGCCGAGCGTTAGCTGCTCGTTAAACCGCTCCTGCCGAAGGTCAATCGGACGCATCAGCGACGGAAACATTTCAATCGCCTTTGCCTGAATTTTCGATGCGAACTTAAAATTCTCCTGCCAATTATCATGCGTAAGGTTCACGTTCGTGCCGACAACCAGCATAATCTGTGCCGTAGCCTCGCCGTTTATATCGGTAACAAGCTTGACCTTTGTCCCGTCGTCACGCGTTATTCCGTCGCGGTGAACGTCAAGCACCACCTTTATTCCCTTATTTTCCGCCAAATTTTTATTAATCGTTGCCGCCGCCTTTTGATACGCTCCGTTATACGAGGGATAGTCATGCACCGTTTTATCGTGAATTACGCCTATTCCGTTCCGCTTAAATACCTCCTCCATTGCACTTCCTACAACGGTTATATTCTTTGTTTCGTCAAGATTTCTGTCGGGAGCTCCCTTAACATAGGTTTCCTCGCTGAAGCTCTCGGTTGTATGCGTATGCATTATAAGCACCTGCGGACCGGAATTATCCACGCTAAAAGCCAGAGGCTTGTTCAAAAAATCCAGCGGATTTACCTGATACGACGTAGAATTTGATACCTTAAGCCCCTTGTCTATCTTGACGCTTTCCGACTTAAGCACAGGCTCTTTTTGCACATCAGGCGTTACCGTCGGCTCTGCTGTCTCCTTTGGCTTTGCCTCGCCCAAAACGAAAAAATGCTTTAATATTTTATTGGTCGCACTCTCCTTGTCCGCCAGAGCCGTCTCCTTTTGTGCCGCCTCTGCCTTCTCCCCCTCGCCGCTCTCCTCCGCTCCTGAGCTCTTTTCAGCTTTGTCCGCCTCCTGACTGTCACTCTCCGTCACTTTGTCTGCCCCCTTGTCCGCTGCCGGCAAAAGCTCGCCCTCAATAATATTTTCATAGCTCGAAAATGCAGTAATATTTTTTCCTGCCGACATTCCGCCTATTATCCCTGCCGATACTAAAAACAGCAAAAAAAGACACACCGCGGCTATAATCTTATTTTTTGTAATTATAATCATTCTTGTCCCTTTTATCAATAGTCTGCATCTCCTTTTTAGCTGTTTATAAATATTATTTTCCATCGCCGATTTTTATGACTAATCAAAAAAAATTCAATTATTTTACAAAAAATACTTGATTTTTTGCTATATGCGTGGTATAATATTTGAGTTATATTACGGATGGTCCTCTGCCTCGGTCGGCACGAACATCTTAAGAAAATAAAGGAGGGCTATAATGATGAATGCTACAGAAATCATTAGTGCTTTAACAAAAGACCAAATCAGAACAGACTTACCTGAGCTTGTTGTTGGTAACAACGTAAAGGTTTACCAGAAGGTAGTCGAGGGTAATCGTACAAGAACTCAGATGTTCGAGGGTACTATTATCAAAAAGCAGGGCAGTGGTATCGGTGCTACATTTACCGTAAGACGTCTTTCTTACGGCGTTGGTGTAGAAAAGACTTGGCCGGTTAACTCACCTATCATTGAAAAGATTGAGGTTTCAAGAAAGGGTCGCGTAAGACGTGCAAGACTGTTCTATCTGCGTGACAGAGTTGGTAAAGCTGCTAAGGTTAAGGAAAGAATCTAATTTCCTTAAAGTCAAATTAAGTTTAAGGGGGCATTTATGTGTCCCTTTTTGCTTGTTTGTTGATTTTGTTTTTTTATTGAGATATAATATAATTAAATTACATATTCGAGGTGTTTATAATGACAGATAATACAGAAAATCAAATTCAAGGCACAATGAAGGAAACTCAAAATAGTTTCAGCTTACTTCGTGAGGTATGGGAATGGATTTATACAATCATCATTGCTCTTTTGGTGGTTTTTATCCTTAAGGCATTTATCTTTGACATCGTCCGCGTTGACGGTCCGTCCATGCACCCGACTCTTGTGAATAACGACAGGCTTATCGTTACAAAGCTCGGCTACAAGCCTGAAGCAGGCGATATAATAATACTGGATTCCTCTTATAAGGACAGGCAGGAATATTACGCCGAGTATGAGGAAAATAACGGCGAAAACCTGAATTTCTTCTCCAAAATGGTTCTTTACACCAAGCTCCCGGAAAGCCTCAAACGCAGATACTATGTAAAGCGTATCATAGGCATGCCGGGCGACACCGTCGATATCAAGGACGGACAGGTTTGGGTTAACGGCGAGGTTCTCAATGAGCCGTACTATGACGGCATAACGGGAATTACCGATTACTCGGTTTCATATCCCGTTACCGTTGAAGAAGGTCACGTTTTCGTTATGGGCGACAACAGACCAAACAGCAAGGACTCACGTTCCTCTGACTTGGGACTTGTGCCAATCAATGCAATCGAAGGCAAATCACAGCTTAGAATATGGCCGTTTACAGCCTTCGGTCCTACTGAATAAGAATTTTAGCAAAGCTGCCGCAAAAGCATAGCAAATGCTTGATATGGCAGCTCTGTTTATACGAGGTGAAATTATGCAGAATTTACAATGGTATCCCGGACATATGGCAAAAACACGCCGAATGATTGAGGAAAATCTTCGCAATATCGACGTTGTTGTGGAAATTTTGGACGCACGTATTCCCTTCTCCGGCAGAAACCCCAATTTTGACGACATTATAGCTGACAAGCCGCGGCTTGTTGTTATGAATAAATACGATTTGGCGGACAGCTCCGTTACCGATAAATGGATAGCCTGGTACAACAAAAACGGCATCAAGGTTATTCCCATCAGCTGCTCAACCGGTATGGGTATCAGCAAAATTGCCCCCGCCGCACGCGAGCTTATAAAGGACAAGCTCGACAAAGCAAAGGAAAAGGGTATGAACCGCAGCGTTAAAATCATGATGGTCGGCATACCAAACGTAGGCAAATCAACATTGATAAATCGTCTTGCCGGAAAAGCGAGTGCCAAAACAGGCGACCGTCCCGGCGTTACACGCACCAAACAATGGATTCGCTTAAAGGACGGGCTTGAGCTTTTGGATACCCCAGGTATTCTTCCACCCAAATTTGAGGACCAACGCGTGGCGGTCAATCTTGCATACACAGGTGCAATCCGCGACGAAATTATGGAGGTCGAGCTTTTGGCTTACTCCCTACTCGAAATTCTGCGGGATAATTATCATGACTTATTATGTGCAAGATACAAGCTGGAGGGAATATCCGAGATGGAGGGACATGAAATTCTCGAATATATCGGAAAAAAACGTGGCTGCGTCATCTCCGGCGGCGAAATTGATACCGAGCGTGCCGCAAATATTCTGTTGGACGAGCTTCGCGGCTGCAAAATCGGCAGAATAACACTGGAAAAACCGGAGGAAATTTGAATTGAAACAGACTACGAAAAACAGAATCGTTCTATACGGACTGATTTTAATTACTGTACTGATAATTTTTCTTATGCAAAGCTTTAACGTTAAAGAGCAGAAGCTCACTTTAACAGACTATCTTGACACAGTGTGCGACTTTACCGTATATTCCCGCTCAAAAAAGCCGCTCGACAGCTGTGTCGATTATCTAAAAAAAATGGACGCCGAGCTTTCCGCAAGCGATGAAAGCAGTTCCTTGTATCAGCTAAACATCGGAAAAAGCGTGAATTTATCAGAAGATGCACTTGATTTGATTGAGTTTGGCAAGAATTTCGGAAGTGAAAATCCCGACCTGTTTTCAATCTACCTAAATCCGCTTGTTACGGCATGGGATATAAAGAATAATACAGGATATATTCCCGATGTTACCAAAGCTTTGGAGGATGTAACGGCAGAAAAGTCCATAAACTTAGGCGGTGTAGCCAAGGGCTTTTTAACCGACCGCATAATCGAGCAGCTACAGGCTGACGGTGTTACCTCCGCACTGATTAATCTCGGCGGTAACGCATACGCAATCGGCAAAAAGCCTACCGGCGAAAACTGGAAAATCGGTATACAGGACCCAAAAAACGAAAGCGAGCTTATCGGTATCGTCACAGCGGAAAATCTTGCTGTAATAACCTCCGGCGATTATCAGAGGTATTTTGAGCTTGACGGCGTGCGTTATCATCATATTTTTGACCCGACCACAGGATATCCTGCACAAAGCGGACTGCGTTCGGTCACTGTGATATCAGAAAATGCTACGCTTGCCGACGCACTCTCCACCGCAATTTTTGTTGCGGGCGTGGAAAAAGGCATCGAGCTTTTAAATAAATACAACGTTCGTGGTATTTTAGTTACTGACGATACCGTCTATTTTTCCAAGTCATTGGAAAATATTTTTAAACAGCTGAACTTTTCCTACAAATACAAATTTATTTATTAATCATACAAAATACAGCATAATTTAAAGAGGTATGGAATTTTCCATACCTCTTTGCGTATTTTACAGATATCATTATTTCTCTAAATTATGAATTTTCTCAATTCTGTTTGCGTGTCTGCCGCCCAAAAATTCTTCGTTAAGCCAAGTGTCTACAATCATAAAGGCAAGCTCGCGTCCGATCACTCTGCCACCCATGCAGATTATATTTGCATTGTTATGCTGCTTTGTCATCTTTGCAGAATACACATCGCCGCACAGTGCCGCACGCACTCCCTTAATCTTATTAGCCGCTATTGAAATTCCGATTCCTGTTCCGCAAATCAAAATACCGTTCTCACATTCACCCGAAACAACAGCATTTCCTACCTTTCCGGCAATATCCGGATAATCAACGCTGTTTTCGTCATAAGTACCGAAATCCTTATATTCCACGCCAATTTCCTTTAAATGCTCAATTATATGTCCCTTAAGTTCAAATCCTCCGTGGTCACAACCTATTGCTAACATTATTTATTTCCCCTTTCTTCCGCTTCTCTCTCCGCCTGCGATTTACGCAGGTACACAGGAACTAATTCCGCATAATTTATGCAAGGCTTTCCCTTCGCAGCCTCCGCCACTGCCGACGCCCTTTGAGCATTTGCGGTCTGCGGTGCAAAAAGTGCCGCATCGCCTAATACCTCTTTTATTTTTTCCTTGAAAACCGGCACGCCGTCTCCCAAAAAAACAACCTTTTCGTTATATTCCTTAAGCTCGCACAGGACATCTGCCAAAGCTATTGCCCGCGGCGTCACAAGCTCCTTTATTTCACCGTTTTCAAATTTATAAAACGCATTATAAACCTGCTCCCGTCTTGCGTCCATAATCGGCGATATTATATACGGGCAAAACGGCAGATTATATGCAAGAGCCTCCAGAGTATTAACACCCACAACGCCCTTTCCTGCAGCATGTGCAAGTCCTTTAACAGTAGTTACGCCAATTCGCAGACCCGTAAAAGAGCCGGGACCGTTGGCAGCAGCGAAAATATCAATATCAGAAGGCGTCAATTTGCTTCTTTTAAAAACATCATCAATAATCGGCAGAATAGTCTGCGAATGTGTAAGACCGTTGTTTAACGAGCATTCGCAAATAAGCTTATCGTCCTCAACCAATGCCGCCGAGGCAACCGCCGATGATGTATCAACCGCTAAAATTCTCATTGTCCGCCTCTTTTCTCAACCAGTATTTCACGATAATCCTCGTGCATTTCCAGATTTTTTGTAATTGTGATATCATAACGCTTATCAGGAAGTATATCAGAAATAAGCTCAGGCCATTCGATAACCGAAACTCCTCCGCCGTAAACATATTCCTCATAACCGATTTCGTACATTTCGTCCGCATCGTTTATTCTGTACACATCAAAATGATATACCGGAAGTCTTCCCGAATAGCAGTTCACAATCGTAAATGTAGGACTTGAAACATATTCGGTAACGCCCAGACCTTTTGCCAATCCTTGCACAAAAGCGGTTTTTCCCACGCCCAAATCGCCGTTTAAGCATATAACATCGCCGCCATTTAAGGTTTTTGCAAAGGCAGCTGCGATATTTTCCGTTTCCTTTACACTGTTTGATTTATATATCATAAGTAATCACCCTTAAAATTTACTAAACAGTAAACAAGGCTATACCAAATCCGGCATAGCCAAAACATCGGATATGTAGACGATTTTTACTTATTTTCAAAATAAGCCTTATCGTCGTGTACCTTTTTAAGAAGCATATCAAGACGTTTCTCAAGATCGTTTAAGATTTCATGTCTGTACTGGTCGCAGTCAGTCTTTATTTCAATCGCAGCAGTCTGAGCCTCGTTAACCATCTGATTAGCCTGCTCTACAGCCTGCTTTGTGATTTCATGCTCATCAATCATCTGAACAACCTTTTCTTCAGCGTTCTTAATCATTGTTTCGCTGCGTGACTGAGCCTCAGCAAGGATTCTTTCTCTTTCTTCCTTTACCCATTTTGCTTCCTTAACCTCGTCCGGGAATACAAGACGCATCTCCTGAATGTAGTCCAGAAGATCCTCTTTATCAACGACAATCTTGCCGCTTAAAGGAACTACCGGTGCCTTGTCAATAGTTTCTTCCATCATATCGATGATTTCCATAATTTCCATCTTCAAAACTCCCTCTGTAATTTATCTTTTATTTTTAAAATGACATTATGCGGAACTAATCCGTCTAACTCGCCATTATATTTTGCAACCTCTTTTATCATGCTTGAGCTGATATATGAATACTTTGTGTTCGTCATCATGAACATCGTTTCATATTCGGGATTAAGTGCTTTGTTCAAAAGTGCCATTTGAAACTCATATTCAAAATCGGCAACAGTTCTTAGTCCCTTTACAATAACGGACGCTCCGTTTTGCTTTGCAAAATCAACCAAAAGACCGCTGAATACATCGCAGCTCACATTAGATATGCCGACTATCGCCTCATCAATCATCGCCTTACGCTCCTCCGCCGTAAACAAAGGACTCTTGCTCGTATTGTTCAGCACTCCTATAATCAGCTTATCATAAAGCCTCGATGCACGCCTTATAATATCTAAATGTCCGTTGGTGATAGGGTCAAAGCTTCCGGGATATACTGCAATCCTCAAAATAACTCACCCTCTTTGGTATATAGTAACATAGCTTCTGCCGTATTTTCTCTGCTTAATAATGTTAAGTCCGGAAAAATCGCTGTGCTCATCC
This sequence comes from Clostridia bacterium, assembly GCA_017621875.1. Lineage (GTDB taxonomy): Bacteria > Bacillota > Clostridia > UBA1381 > UBA1381 > UBA1738. The sequence continues at coordinate 35,144 of JAGASE010000013.1, read as the reverse complement.
GAAAAGTCGCTCTCCAGTACGATTATTCCGCCCTCACACAAAAGCTCATGCTCAACAATGCCGTTTATTACAGGTGCGATAAAGCCCTTATTATACGGCGGATCGAGAAATATGACAGAAAATTGTCTTTTTTCAGAAGATATATAGCTCATCGCATCAGCATTTACAACCTCAAAATTATCAAATGCAAGCGATTCAGCATTTTTTTTAATTACCGCAACAGAATTTTTATCAATATCAACGCATAAAGCAGACTCTGCTCCGCGGCTTAATGCCTCAAACGAAAGTGCTCCGCTGCCTCCGAACAAATCAAGCACGCGACTTTTTGGAACAAACTCCTGAATGAGATTAAATATTGATTCCTTTACACGGTCAGTAGTAGGTCGGATATTCTGTCCCTCAAACTCAAGCAGCTTATGTCCTCTTCTGCTTCCTGCAATAATTCTCATGACAATCCTCCATACTACTCTTTATATTGTAACTTATATTGACGAAAAGGTCAACATTTTTTGTCAAATTTTTAAAACTTTTCGCAATTTTTTTATAAAACAGATATAAAATCAGTTTAAAACTATGCTGTCTGACAATATTTTGTCCACTTTTTTCCTTAGCCCGAAAAATTCCTCTGCGGTTATTTTGCATTTTCCCTCGGTTATATCCACAGCCGCGTTTTGGGCGTCCTCTAAAATTTCGGCGTCCGTAAACAGGTTTGCCACCTTAAGCTCGGGCAGTCCGTGCTGACGCGTTCCGAAGAAATCACCCGGACCTCTCAGCTTTAAATCCTGCTCGGATATGTAAAATCCGTCATTTGATTTGCACAGCGTTTGTATACGTTTTTTTGTAATCTCGCTGCTTCCGTGAGCAAACATTATACAAAATGCCTCCTCCTGACCTCTGCCGACTCTTCCGCGAAGCTGATGCAGCGTGGAAAGACCGAATCTCTCGGCATTTTCGATTATCATAATATTACTGTTTGGAACATTCACGCCCACTTCAATAACGGTGGTTGAAACCAAAATCTGAATTTTATTTTCCGCGAAATCACGCATAATGCTTTCCTTTTCCGCAGATTTCATCCTGCCGTGAACAAGCCCTACATTATACTGCGGAAATATTTTTTCAAGCCGTTTATGAATATCCTCCGCATTTGCAAGGTCGGTCTTTTCACTTTCCTCTATAAGCGGACATACAACATACGCCTGAGAGCCGTTTTTAATATGCTTGTCCAAAAAAGCATAAATTCTCTTTCGCATATCCTCGCCTACAGCATAGGTTGCAACAGGCTTTCGCCCCGGCGGAAGCTCGTCGATAACCGACACGTCCAAATCTCCGTATAAAATGAGCGACAGCGTCCGCGGTATCGGCGTTGCAGTCATAATAAGCGTATTTGGGTTTTCACCCTTTGAAACAAGCTTGGCACGCTGCACAACTCCAAACCTGTGCTGCTCGTCCGCAACAACCAGTCCGAGATTTTTATATTGAACCTCCTCCTGAATTATTGCGTTTGTTCCGATTATCACAGAATATTCGCCGCTTGCAATTTTTTCGTAAATTGCTTTTTTATTCTTCGTTCCGCTTGTTAAAAGAACAGGCTCAATTCCAGTACCCTCAAAAAACGCCGAAAAGGTTTCAAAATGCTGATTTGCCAGAATTTCGGTCGGTGCCATTATCGCTGACTGAAATCCGTTTTTATATGCCACATACATGCCTGCTGCCGCAACAACAGTTTTTCCTGAGCCTACGTCTCCCTGCACCAGGCGGTTCATGGGCGTTTGAGATTTGAAATCCTCGCACATTTTGGATATCACACGCTTTTGTGCACCTGTAAGCTCAAACGGCAAGCCCTTTATAAACTCTTTTACACATTCCGTATCCGAAAACGGTGTTCTTTGTGCCTTTGTGTTATCACTTTTTCTCTCCAAAAGTGCAAGCTGAAGCGTTAAAAGCTCCTCAAAAACAAAGCGTCTTCTCGAAATTTCGTAACTGTTAAAATCCGACGGAAAATGAATATTTTTCATCGCGAAATTTATTTCCGCAATGTTATATTTGCTCCGCACAGCCGACGGGATATATTCGCTCATAACTCCCGCACGCTCTATCGCCTGCTCCATTGCAGATGCGATAATTTTCTGCGTAAGATTTCCCGAAAGCGGATAAACCGGCACAATTCTGCCGATAAAACGCTCATTTCCTGCTTTTTCATATACGGGATTCTGCAGCTCCTTTTTATTTCTTGCCGCCGCAACCTTCCCGTAAAACAAAATCTCATCATCGGTATGGAATGCATTTTTTACAAATCTGTTGTTATACCAGACAACATTCATCGCACCCGAATCATCGAAAATCACCATTGAATATATGGTAAAATTCCGCTTAATCCGCACCTCTTTTACCGGCGAAAACACCTTTGCCTTAATGCACACAAACTCACCGACGGGGCAATCGGCAATTTCACAAAATTTTGTTCTGTCCTCATGCCCCCTCGGAAAATAGTACAGCAAATCCTCCACTGTTTTTATGCCCTTTTTGGCAAACAGCTTTGCTCTTTCGGCTCCGATGCCGTGCAATGAATTTATACTTTCCATGCTCACAAAACCCGGCTATTCAACCGAGATTATATAGTAATACAAAGGCTGACCTCCGTATTTTACCGAAACCTCGACCTCATCATATTTTTCTTCAATAAGCTCTGCCGCCCGTTCTGCATCCTCCTGCTTTACGTCCTCGCCGTAGTAAAGCGTAATAAATTCGCTGTCCTCGTCACAAAGCTCATCCACAAGCTCCATCAAAACCTCATCAGGGTTTGTTCCGACTGTCTTGATTTTACTTCCTGCAAGACCTAAAATGTCGTCCTTATGAATCTTTTTATCATCGACCTCTGTATCTCTTACGGCATAGGTTATCTGCCCTGTTACAACCTTTGAAACAGCCTTATTCATTGCCGTCTCGTTTGCAGCCGCATCCTTTCCTTCGCTGAATTTCAGCATAGCGGCAATACATTCCGGTATGCTCCTTGTAGGAATTACTATTACATTCTTTTTGGATATTTCCTTTGCCTGATTTGCTGCTAAAATAATATTTTTATTATTCGGGAAGACAAATATGTTATCCGCATTTATATTGTTTACCGCATTTAAAATATCATCGGTACTCGGATTCATTGTCTGACCGCCCTCAATAACCTCGTCAACACCCAAATCCTTGAAAATTCCCGAAATTCCGCTTCCTGCACAGATTGAAACAAAGCCATATTCCTTATGTGGCTTTTCTTCTGCCACAGCTTCGGTCTTTTCTGACTTTTCCTCCTGCGTGATAAGCGACTGATGCTGATGCTTCATATTATCTATTTTTATATTAATCATTGCACCCAGCTTTACAGCACATTCAAGCACATATCCCGGATTATTGGTATGAATATGCACCTTTATGATATCATCGTCATCAATAACCAGCATGCTGTCACCAATTTTCTCGATAGCTTTTTTGAATGACAAAACATTCACGCTGCTGTCCTTTTTCTCCACGATAAACTCGGTACAGTACATAAACTTGATATTTTCGGTATCAATTTTCTGCTGTGCACTTGTGCTTTGTTCGGTCTCCTCCGGCTGCTCCGATTCATTTTTTGTGACCACTTCGCCGGTCTTTAAGAAATAAAGTGCACCCTCAAGCACAAACAGCCAGCCCTGACCGCCCGCATCAACAACTCCTGCTTTTTTAAGGGCAGGCAGCATTTCGGGAGTCTTTTTGAGAGTCTCTCCGCCTTTTTTTACCGCAGCCTCAAAAATTGCTATCAAATCGCCGTCTGTCTTTTTAGCCGCATTTGCCGCCTCTCTTGCAACGGTCAAGATTGTACCCTCGGTAGGATTCATAACCGCATTATATGCCGTATCCGAGCCTGCACAAAGTGCCGCCGCAATATCCTTTGCCCCGCATGACATCTTGCCCTTAAGGCTCTTTGACATTCCGCGGAAGAACTGTGACAGAATTACGCCCGAGTTTCCTCTTGCTCCGCGAAGCGTTGCAAAGGACATAATATCCGCAGTTTTGCTTACCGACTCGGTCTGCACCTCGGAAAGTGCCTTTGCCATAGCGGTAGCTGTCATAGACATATTTGTTCCGGTATCACCGTCAGGCACCGGAAAAACATTCAATTCATCAACAGAAAATCTGTTGTTATATAAATTATTTGCACCTGAAATAAACATCTGTGCAAGCAATTTTCCATTTATCATTTCCGTTACTCCTTAACTCTGACTGATTCTACCAAAACATTGACCTTTGTTACCTTAAGGCCGGTATTATGCTCCAGCTTATATCTCACGTTATGCACAATACTGTCGCATATGGCGTTAATATTTACGCCGTATTCAACGATGATGTGCAAATCTATTACTATTCCGCTGCCCTCGACATCAACCTTGATGCCGCGAGACATATTTTCCCTCTTAAGGAGCTTTATAACTCCGTCCTTTTTACTTTTGGAAGCCATTCCGACAACACCGTAGCAGCTTGTAGCCACCGCTCCGGCTATCGAAGCAACAACATTATTGTCAACCGATATTTCGCCTAATTCGCTGTTAATCAAAATTGCCATATAATTTCCATAGCCTTTCTGCCTGCAAATATTTTTATATACGCTCTGTCCGCAGGCCGACAAAGCGTATAACGAATTTTATTAATCAATTCGTTTATTTAATATATCTATTTTACTATATTATTCCCGCGAAGTCTATAGATAATATAAAAATAATATTACATTTCGTTCATTTTTATTGAAAAATACCAAAAAAAACTTTATACTATTATTACGGAAAGGAGAGATTTACGTGATTAAGGAGCATTATTTGCGAAACTATTTAAGTGAGCTGCCGGATTTTGTTTTTTCATATATAGAAGAATATTATAACGGTGAAAGCATTAATACGCAGCTTGGCTACAGCCTCGATGTGCGTGTTTTTCTTACATATCTTCGCACATACAAATATCCCGACATAAAAAGCAACGAGGATTTTACCTTGAAGCATATCGACAGCGTTACTCCGAGCGACCTTATCCGTTTTAAGGCATACCTGAGAGAATACGAAACCGAATACACCTCTCCTGCCGGCAGAAGAGTTCGCAGAATCTGCAGAAATTCCGCATTTGGCATCAACCGCAAGCTGTCTGCCGTAAGAGGGCTTTTCATTTACCTTTATAAAACCGAGCAGATTTCGCAAAATGTCACCGACAAGGTGGATTTTGTAAAGCTGCATCAGAAAATCAAAAAGCCGCTTACCTCGCAGGAAACCCTGCGGCTTATTGACGTAATCTATAACGGCGAAAAATATTTTGAGGGCAGAACGCTCACCGAGTATAAAAACAAAAAGCTTCGCGATATTGCCATTTTTACCACATATCTCGGCACAGGCGTCAGAGTCAGCGAGCTTGTTAATCTAAAGGTGACCGACGTGGATTTTAATACCCAATCCTTTATCGTTACACGAAAAGGCGGCGACCAGCAGGAAATTTTTATGCCGGTACAGGTCAATAACGCTCTTTATGAATATTTGGACCCCGAGGGCGAAAACCCAAGAGAAACAGGACCATTGTTTTTAGGTCGCTCCGGCAAGCAGTTAACCGTTGCCGCCGTTGAAAAAACACTCAAAAACTACTGCTATGCAGTAGGCATCACACACCCCGATAAAACACGTCCGCACGCTCTGCGGCGTACCTTTGCCTGCCGTCTTTTGGAGGATGGCGTTGACATTAAAATGGTTGCCGAGCTTTTGGGACACAAAAATATTGAAGTAACCCATAGATACTACGCTCAGTACAGCAGTCAAAAACGCCGCGAAATCATGCAGGGACTTGATGTACTCCGAACAGACGAAAAGCCGAGCGAGGAGATGCCGAGCCAAGACATATAAAGCTGAAAGCACGCAGGAATTTTACACTTTCCCGCGTGCTTTTTACATTTTATTGTAAAACAACAAGATTCCAAAATCCCCGACCGCAATCATTGTTTGCGTTAACGGAACAATTCCTTATTTTCTCTTTTCAATCATATCATACAGCACTCCAAGTGCGTCTTTAAGGGTCCCGACTCTGTCGATAAGTCCACATTCCACAGCTTTTTCACCAAAAAGAACACTGCCGACATCGTTTGCAATTTCATCGGTGGTGAGCATCATTTTTTTATAGTCCTCATACTTTATACTTGAATGACGTGCTATAAACTCAATAATTCTGTCCTGCATACGCTTCATATACTCAAACGTCTGTGAAACGCCTATCACAACTCCGTTTGTCCGCATAGGATGAACTGTCATTGTCGCAGAGTGTGCTATAAAGGAAACGTCTGCCGAAACTGCCAGCGGCACGCCTATCGAATGTCCGCCGCCTAAAACAAGCGAAACCTTCGGCTTTGAAATTCCTGATATCATTTCGGCAATGGCAAGCCCCGCCTCAACATCTCCGCCAACGGTGTTCAAAAGCACCAACAGCCCGTCTATCTCCTCGTCCTCCTCTACCTCCACAAGCTGCGGCAAAACATGCTCATACTTTGTAGTCTTTGTCTGCGGCGAAAGCAATGCATGTCCCTCGATTGTACCTATAATATTCAAGCACCTTATACAGCCATGAGAATTTTTCGTTGTTATCATGTCCGCCGTATCTCTTTGCTGATTCTGATTTTCTTCTTGCATAAAATTTTACCTGCCTTCATCTTTTTTTCACTATTATTTGCAAAATCAAAAAATATATGATATAATATATGCATAATTACGCTTTCGGCTGAATATAATTATAAGTGTAATTAATATATATGATGGAAAGGTGATAAAAAATGGACTATTTTAAAGCATTTGAAACAATCAAAGCAGCTTTGGAAAAAGCAGACATTACCCCACCGGACGGGCATTTTGCAGTGCAGGTGCGTTTATCCGACGAAACAGCAAGCGGTATTTTATATATCGAGGTGCGGGACAAGCAGCTGTTCGTTGAGCCTTACGATTATTATGACAATGATGTGGATATTCTTACCTCTGTTAAGGATTTAAAGAGCATAATAGAAGGAAAGCTTGACGTACAAAAGGCGATTGACGACGGAAAAATAACCGTAACAGGTTATACCGAGGGTTTTATCGAATTTGTTAAGGCAATTCCCAAAAAGGAAAAGAAGCCTGCTGCCAAGAAAACCGTAAAAAAAGCGGACAAGCCTGCTGCAAAAAAGACTACAGCAAAGGCTGCACCGAAAACGGCTGCAAAAAAGGCATCAGCTGCAAAGCCTGCTAAAAAAGCTGCTAAAAAGGAAACGGAGGCAGTTAAGATGGCAGACGAAAACAAAAAAACAACCACTCCTGCTGAGGAAACCATAGCAAGCGTTGTTGAAAAAGAAATCAAGCCTAAAAAGAAAACAAAATAAATGATAAAGGGGCACGCAAAATAAAGGCGTGTCCTTTTTTATGGGAGGAAAAAAAGTGCAAAGAAAAATCAGATCATATTTAATAATCTTAATAGGAATAGCATTAACCGCTATAGCTACGGGACTTTTTTATATCCCCAACGAAATCGTAACCGGAGGCGTGTCAGGAATTGCAACAATTCTCTATCCTATTGGTATTCAACCGGGCATAGTATATCTTGTATTAAATCTAATACTTTTGGTACTTAGCTACAAAATACTCGGAAAGGAATTTGTAATCAATTCAATTCTGTCGGTCATAGTTATGTCGCTGTTAGTTCAGTTTTTTTCTGCCTTTCCGCCCGTAACAGATGATATTTTTCTCGCCACCCTTTTCGGCAGTCTTCTTTTTGGAATCGGTGCGTCACTTACCTTTATAGAAAACGCAAACACCGGCGGCACAGATATTATCGGACGTCTTTTTCAATCAAAATTTCCACAGTTTCCGATAGGCACACTTCTTTTGATAATAGACGGAATTATTATATTCGTTTCCCTTCTGATTTTTAAAAACATTGAGCTTGCTCTTTACGGGCTGTTCGGGCTTTTTATATCAGCCTTTATAATCGATTTTATTATCGGTCGTTTAAATTCTTCAAAGCTCGCACTGGTGATAACCGAAAAAGGTGACCAAATTTCCAAGCTGATTATCCAAAACAGCCGCCGCGGAGTTACTGTTTTAAACGCAAGAGGTGCATATTCGGGTGCAAGAAAAAACCTTCTTATATGTGCACTTAAAAACCGTCAGATTCCCGAATTTCACAAGATGATTACCGATGTTGACAGCAATGCCTTTATAATTTTTACCAACTCGGAAAAAATCTTCGGTCTTGGCTTTTATGTATATAAATAATAATAAAAAATGCAGGAGCTAAAGTGATATGCACCCCAAAAGTCGGACACTTTTGGAGCTGCACTTCAAAGCTTCTGCATTTAATCATTTATGCACCGATTTTTCTGAACTTTTCATATCGTGCCGCAAGCAAATCCTCAACTGACATTGCCTTTTTAGCCTCGATTTCGGACAGGATAAAATTCTTCAAATCCGAACAAATCTCGTCCTGAGTTCTGTCCGTCTCGTCAATAATCTTCTCCACAACCTCAAATTTATAGAGGTCCTCTGAGGTAAGCTTTAATACCTCTGCCGCCTCATCAGCCTTTGAAGAATCCTTCCACAGTATGCTTGCACAGCCCTCCGGCGAAATAACCGAGTACACTGAATTTTCAAGCATAACAGCGGTATCGCACACGCCGAGTGCCAAAGCACCGCCGCTGCCGCCTTCGCCCACAACAACCGAGATAATCGGTACCTTAATTCCCATCATCTCAAAAAGGTTTTCAGCAATAGCCTCGCCCTGACCTCTCTCCTCCGCGTCAATTCCGCAGTAAGCTCCCGAGCTTCCGATAAAGCATATAATCGGACGTGAAAACTTTTCAGCCTCCTTCATAAGACGTAGTGCCTTTCTATAGCCCTCCGGCGACGGACAGCCAAAATTTCTTTTTATTCGCTCCTCAACGGTCGTGCCTCTCTCCATTGCGATAACGGTTACAGGTACTCCGTTTAAATATCCTATTCCGCTTATAATAGCCGCGTCATCACCGAAACGACGGTCGCCGTGAAGCTCAATAAAATCATCAATCAGGCGTTCAATATAATATCCGCCCATATGGCGTGCTGTATTACGTGCAGCAAGAACCTTATCATAAGCTTTAAGCTTTTCATTACCACTCATATAAGTACAAATTCCTTTCTGCCCAAGGCAAACTTACTTCCTGTGCATTCCAAGCACCTTAGAAATGGTATATTTCAACCGTTTTCTATCCTCAATCATGTCAATAAAGCCATGCTCAAGCAGGAACTCCGCACGCTGAAATCCCTCCGGCAGCTTTTCTCCTGTAGTCTGCTCTATAACTCTTGCACCGGCAAAACCGATTAAAGCCTTCGGCTCTGCAATTATAATATCTCCCAGCATTGCAAAGCTTGCGGTAATACCGCCTGTTGTTGGGTCTGTCAGCACTGCTACATAAAGGTTTTTACCGTCGCTGTGACGCTTAACCGCACCGCTTACCTTTGCCATCTGCATCAGAGACAAAATCCCCTCCTGCATTCTTGCTCCGCCGGAAGTTATAAATCCGACAACCGGCAGCTTTTTTGTGGTCGCGGTTTCAAACAGACGTGTTATCTTTTCGCCTACAACCGTTCCCATGCTGCCCATCATAAATGCCGAATCCATAACAAAAATCGCACATTTATTTCCGCCGACCTCAGCCGTTCCGCAAATAACCGCCTCAGAAAGCCCGCTGGCTTTTTTCGCACTGCTGAGCTTTTCGTCATAACCCGGAAAATCAATTATGTTACTGCTTTTTAGGTCTTCGTCAAGCTCACAAAAGCTTCCCTCGTCAACAATCATTTTAAGCCTTTCCCAAGCACCCATTCGCATATAAGCACCACATTCGGGACATATCATCAGATTATCTGACAAGTCCGATGCACTAATTTCAGCCCCGCACTTTTTACATTCTACTGCGGTCTGTGGTTTACTAAATTTCATAAAATTCAATATGCCTTTCATTACATTAGACTCCTTCATCTGATTATCATTTGTCGGTTACCGCAAAGGAAAATTCCGCACTCACGCACAGCTTTCCGTTTACACTTCCCGTTCCCTTTGCAAAATAGAACGGCTCGCGTTCCTTAATAATTTCGCACTGTGTTTCAAAAACATCACCCGGCAGAACAGGATTTCTGAATTTCACCTTATCCAGTCCCGTAAAAAACGGCAGCTGACCGTCCTTTAGCTTTCCTTCCAGACATACGCATACCGATTGTGCAAGAATTTCACACAAAATCACGCCCGGCACTACAGGATTACCGGGAAAATGTCCCTTTAAAAACCATTCCTCGCCGGTAATTTTCTTCTTTCCGTATGCCTTTCCGTCCTTAAGCTCCGCCTCGTCAAGCAGCAGCATGTTATCTCTGTGGGGTAAAATTTTCTTTATTTCTTCAATGTTCATTTGTGTTTACTCCTCTTGATTGCATCTTGAAAAAGCAACGCAGGCATTATGACCGCCAAAGCCCAAAGATGCAGACATAGCAACCTCAAGCTCTGCCGATTTTGCCTTATTCGGAGTATAATCAAGGTCACATTCCTCGTCCTTTTCCTTATAGCCAATAGTCGGCGGAACAATATTCTCACGCAGTGCGTATATAGCGGCAATCGCCTCTATTGCACCCGCCGCACCCAAAAGATGACCTGTCATCGACTTTGTTGAGCTTATGTTGAGCTTATAAGCCTCATCGCCGAATACGTTCTTAAGTGCCTGTGTTTCGGTTTTATCGTTCATCGGAGTACTTGTGCCGTGAGCATTGAAATAAATATGCTCCGGTGCAATTTCTCCTGCGTCTTTTAAGCTTTCTGCTATAGCTGCCGCCGACGCCGTTGCTTCAGGGTCGGGAGCAGTTACGTGATGTGCATCACAGGTGCTGCCGTAACCGCAAACCTCAGCATAAATTTTTGCATTTCTCTTTTTAGCATGCTCATAGTCCTCAACGATTAAAGCACCTGCACCCTCACCCATAACAAAGCCGCTTCTTCTCTTATCAAATGGTATTGAAGCGTTATCCTTATCATCACTTTCGGTAAGTGCCATACAGTTCATAAATGCCGCAACTGCCAGCGGGGAAATCGCTGCGTCAACGCCGCCTGCAAGAATTGCATCGGCATATCCGCCCTTGATTGCACGATATGCTTCACCGATAGCTGAAGTTCCTGTTGCACATGCTGTGGAAATAGATATACATGGTCCTTTAGCATTCAGCTTAATTGCGATATTGCCTGCACCCATGTTGGAAATCATCTTAGGAATAAAAAGAGGAGAAACTCTTTGCACACCTCTTGCAAGCATATTGTCATGCTCCGAAATAAAGGTATCAAAGCCGCCCACGCCCGATCCGAAGTATACGCCAAAGCGTTCCGGTGCAATATTTCCTACAATATCGCTGTCCTCTGCCGCCTGAGCTGCTGCAGCCAAAGCGAACTGAACAAATCTGTCATTTTTTCTCACATCAGCCTTATCCATGTACTTAAGCGGCTCAAAGTCGCGTACCTCTGCCGCAAGCTTTACACGGAAATCCGAAGTGTCAAATCTTGTTATATAATCAATTCCGTTTTTACCGTTTTTGAGGCTGTTCCAGAAAGTGTCAACATCGCAGCCCACAGGAGTAACAGCTCCCATTCCGGTTATTACTACTCTTCTCATATTCGTTCCCATTGCCTTTCTGCTTATAAGCTCATATTGCAAGACCGCCGTCAACGCGGATAACCTCGCCGGTTATATAATCCGACGCCTCATCTGCCAAAAACAATGCCAGCTTTGCAACATCTTCAGGCTTACCAAGCCTTTTAAGCGGTATAGATTTTAAATATTCCTCACCGTTTTGCAAATCCTTTGTCATATCGGTTTCAATAAATCCCGGTGCTATTGCGTTACAGCAAACATTTTTTGCACCAAATTCTCTTGCAGTAACCTTTGTAAGTGCAATTACACCCGCCTTTGACGCTGCATAATTTGCCTGTCCTGCAGTTCCCAAAAGTCCCGAAACCGACGCTATATTGATAATCTTTCCGTAACGGTTTCTGATAAAGTTTCTGCCGCAAGCCTTAATCATATTAAAGCAGCCCTTCAGATTTGTGTCTATTACCTTATCAAAGTTTTCCTCTTCCATCGTTACCAAAAGAGCATCGCGTGTGATTCCTGCGTTATTCACCAAAATATCAATCTTTCCGAACTCGGAAACAATATTTTTTACAACTTCAACGCACTGCTCGCTGTCAGTCACATCGCACTGATATACCATAGCCTTCACACCAAAGTTGTCAGCTATCTTTCCCTTTAGTGCCTCTGCCGCCTCCAGGTTTCCTATATCAAGAATGGCAACCGCCGCACCGTTTGCTGCAAGCTTTTCTGCAATGGCAGCACCTATTCCTCTTGATGCACCTGTTACAACCGCTACCTTTTCATTAAGCATTTTCCTTCACACTCCTTACAGTATCCGCAAGCGTTTCCGCATTTTCAACAGAATATACGCTTACTTCCTTGGAAATCTTCTTAATAAGACCGCAAAGAGTCTTTCCGGCACCGACCTCTATAAAGGTTGTATAGCCGTCGGCAATCATATTTTCAATAGTTTCCTGCCATCTGACAGGGCTTTTCATCTGCATTTTTAGATTATCCGTCACATTCTCGCCGTACGGCTGTGCCGTAAAATTTGAATATACAGGAGTTTCGGGAGTCTTTATTTCAAAGCCCGAAAGTGCCTCGGCAAAGCTTTCTGCCGCATCATTCATAAACGGAGAATGGAAAGCCGCACTTACCGCAAGCGGTATGCATCTTCCGCCAAGCTCCTTTGCCTTCTCCTCAAACGCCGCCATGCTGCTCTTTAGTCCCGAAACAACTGTTTGACCCGGTGAATTAAAATTAACTGCATAAAGGCTTTCAAATTCTGATGCAGTATCTGCCACGGTTTTGCTGTCCAGCTTAATCACAGCACACATTGCAGTATCTGTACCGCTGCCCGCTGCGTCCATAACCTCGCCACGCTTTGTAACGATTTTAAAGCCATCCTTATGAGAATACGCACCTGCATATGCAAGTGCCGCAATCTCGCCTAAAGAAAATCCCGCAACTCCGTCAGCAAAAATGCCATTTTCATTCAAAGAAAGTGCTGCAGCCATTTCTACCAAATAAAGGCATGGCTGAGTATTTATTGTTCTTTTCAGCTCCTCATCGCTGCCGCAAAAGGACTGATTCATTGTGCCGCTGCGAAGCTCTTCAGCCTCGTCATACAGCTTTTTGGCAGGGCCGCCCATATCGTAAAGCGACTTTCCCATGCCGCTGTACTGTGCTCCCTGTCCTGAAAAAACAAATGCTATTTTACCCATTTTTTTGCTCCGTTTAATACAATTTCAGTCTCCGAAAAAATTTCTTCAACTATTTCCTTACAGCTTTGCTCTCTGTTTACAAGTCCCGAAATCTGACCTGCCAAAAAGCAGCCTTTTTTCTCATCGCCATCGCACACTGCAAGCCTCAAAGTGCCTACAGCCATTGCCTCAAGCTCCTCATCTGAAATATCAGAATACTCTGCCTTTGCATAGCCTCTTGAAAACGGGCTTTTCAGGCTTCGTACCGGGTGTCCCAAACGCTTTCCCGTAACTATGGTTGCAGTATCGTTTGCCTTTAAGATTTTATCCTTATAGGTACGGCTGATGTTACATTCCTCGGCTGTAAGAAATCTTGTTCCAAGCTGAACGCCGCAGGCACCCAGCATAAATGCAGCGGCAACTCCTCTTCCGTCGGCAATTCCGCCGGCAGCAATAACAGGAATGTCTACAGCATTTACAACCTGCGGTACAAGAGCCATTGTAGTCATATCACCTACATGACCTCCCGATTCGCCGCCCTCTGCAATAACAGCGTCCGCACCCGAACGCATACAAAGCTTAGCAAGCGACGCCGAAGGAACAACCGGTATAACCTTTATACCGGCTTCCTTCCACATAGGAACATACCTTTCGGGATTTCCTGCACCTGTCGTTACAACAGCCACCTTTTTCTCTGTGCAAAGCTCTGCGATTTTATCAACATTCTGCCCAAGCAGCATAATATTTACGCCAAAGGGCTTATCGGTAAGCGAGCGTGCAATATCAATCTGATTTGCAATCCATTCAAGATCTCCGCTTGCCGCAGATATTATTCCAAGACCGCCTGCCTCTGAAACCGCCGCCGCAAGATGAGCGTCGGAGATATGTGCCATACCGCCCTGGAATATAGGATATTTAATACCCAGCATTTCACAAATAGGTGTATAAATCATTTTTTCTTTTCCTTTATCAAAGCTTTGAATCGATGTACTTAACCAGCTCTGCAACAGACTTTCCTGCCTCTGCCGGCTTAATTTCGATACCAAACTCATCTTCCATTTCCATCATAATTTCAACTGTGTCCAGTGAGTCAACTCCCAAATCCTCGAAAGTTGTTTCCTCTGTGATTTCCTCTGCATCTATTTCAAGATGCTCTGCCAATAAGTTTTTGATTTTTTCTAATGTCATGTTTTTTTCCTCCAAAATAATTAATTTTTACCACTTTATAATGCAGGCAGCACTTGATAAACCGCCGCCGAAAGCAGACATAACAACATTGTCTCCGCGTTTTAAGCGTCCCGACCTGTCAAGCTCCGCAAGAGCAATCGGCACGCTCGCCGCTGAAGTATTTCCGTATTTATCAATATTTACAAAGAATTTTTCCATAGGAATTTTCAGCCGCTTTGACGCATACTCTATAATTCTGATATTCGCCTGATGAGTCACCACATGGTCAATCTCATCAAGGGAAATACCTGCCTTTTCGGCAACATATTTTATATCCCTTACAATTCTGCTGACAGCAAACTTGAAGGTTTCCTGTCCGTCCATAAATATGAACGGATCCTCTGTAATTCCTTTGTAAAAAGGCGATGCCCCGGAATATCCGGGGATTTTCAGCACGCTGTCTCCACCCTCGGTAGAGATAACAGACGACAGATAATTCTCGCCCGGTGCAACAACGCATGCACCCGCACCGTCGCCGAAAATAACACAGGTATTCCTGTCCGTCCAATTTACAATTTTACTAAGACGCTCTGCACCGATTACCAATGCATTGCGGATATTGCCTCTCATAATATACGAAACAGCCGTATCAAGTGCAAAAAGGAAGCCGCTGCATGCCGAGTTTATATCAAACGCCGGGCAGCTTGCACCGATTTTCTGCTGCACAGCTCCGGCAACCGTCGGGCAAATCGTTTCCGATGTGATAGACGCTGCAATAATCAAATCTATCTCTTCTACACTGACGCCCGATGCCTCAAGTGCCTCAAATGCCGCACCTATCGCAAAATCCGCCGCCGTTTCGTCGGTCGAAACACGTCTTTCGCGTACACCTACTCTCTGAGTAATCCATTCGTCAGAGGTTTCCACCATATTCGCCAAATCATCGTTTGTAACCACCCTTTGTGGCACATAAAACCCTGTTCCCAAAACTTTAATAGACATAATCTTTACCTCATTTCAGCACATTTTGTGCCGAGTTTTTTTTAATGCTTTCCGTTTAAAATCTTATGCCTTTAATCCGTTAATAAGACACTCCAGACCAAACTTAAAGTTCCTTACCGCTTCCTCTTTTGAAAGATTACGGTTTACCGCGTCAGCGTTATATCCGCGGAAAAAGCACCATATGGCATAGCTGAGCATATCAGAATCAACGCTTTTAATATGACCGTTCGCCACTGCTTCATCAATTATTTTCTTAATTTGATTCGTCCACCAAATACGGTTTTCCTCAGAATGCGAATCAAATTCAAACATATACTGGCTGAACTCTTTTTTTACATCGTAGGTGTTTATAAGCACCTTAACCGAAATATCCATTACATACTCAAAAAACTGTGTTTTTCTGTCATATTCAGAATTAAGGCTTTTTTTCATCTCCGAAACAGCTCTTGAATAAACTCTTTCCAAAACCTCGCCGATGTTATGAAACCGATTATAAAAAACTCTGTTAGTAACGCCCATTTCGGATATAATCCTGCTTACATTTACGTTTTTTGCACCGTCTTTAATTGCTATTTCCTCTGCAATTCTGACAATTTCATCAGATATCGAATCAGAAATCAGGTTACCTTTTTCAGCCTTCATAAAACCCTCCATTTTTCAGCACACTGTATGCTGAAAATATATTATCATAATAAGCAAAATTTGTCAATACTTTTTCATATTTTCCCATGGCAGAAAAGAGACTTTTTCAAATTTTGTTAATAAGCAATATTTCTATTATACAAAAGCGGAGCAGCACAAATCGCCGTTCCGCTAAAGTTCTATTCGTTTTCTTCGGCACAAACAGCCGTTTTCTTTTCATTTTTGAGTATTCCAACTAATGCAGCTATAGAAACAACTGATATAACCGCCCATGAAACAAACATCGAGGAATAGCCGAACGCCTTTATAGCCGCTCCGTAAATCACCGAGCTTATTCCTGCACCTAAATATGTAGCAAAATCCATCATTCCGCTGACCGATGCCACATTTCCGGTTTTTGTAAAACGAATCGGATAGATAGACAGAATTGATGTATTTACTATAGATGCCGCTGTATAAATTACGCTGAGACAAATCACTGCAACAGCAGGAGATATGCCGCCTGCTGCAATCGGAATTGAAAACAGTATACATGCAATAAATCCGAATACCGATACAACGTTTTCTCTTTCGCCGCACAGCTTAAAGCATACAGGATACAGACATCTTCCCACAAAGCCGAGGGCAGGTATGAATAACACAAAGCCTGCCGAGGTAGTAAGGTCTACCGCAAATTTGTCCACAAGGTAAACCGTCATCCACAGGCTTATATTTTCCTTCATCACACCATGGAACAGTGCGGGAATACTCATCAAACGCATATCCTTGTTTTTCAAAAGTCCTGCCATCGATAAGTGCTTTCCCGACTTACCGCTTACAGCCGGAATTTTACGTATAGTCAAGGCTACAGCTCCGCCCAAAAGAATTGTTATTGCACCCGGCACGACAAATGCAAATTCCGCTCCGAAATTTGTAATAAGCCATGTATTAATCAGAATACCAACGATATTGCCTGCCGCAACCGAGGTTACCATAAGCGAGGTTTTCTTTTTAGCCTTCTGCTCATCATACATGCTTGAAACAACGCACAGCACCGAGCTCCAGAGCATCGATTGTGCATACGCATTTACTGCCCACAAAACAAAAATCCCCATAAACGGCGGAAAAAATCCGACAAGGATATTGCTTATTCCGGCAATCACCAGACCTATAGTTATCATAGTCCACGGCGGTCTTGTATCGCTCAGACCTCCGTTTAAAAGTCTTCCTATTGCAAATACAGTCGAAAATACGCTTCCCAGCATTCCTATCTGCACCGTATCCAGCACGTTAGCCGCAATCAGCTCCGGTCCTGCCATTGACAGGTTCACTCTTGCAACATAAATTGACGTATAGGCAAGGTATACAATTAAAAATATAATGCCGTTTCTCTTGTGATTCATTTGCTAAACTCCCTCTGATTATAAAACTTATTTATTAATCTGTTTGATAATTTGCAGTTTACTATTCTCTCTATTTTAGCCTTAATTCTTTAAAGCCTGCAGCGGTGCGGGAATCCTTCCGCCGCGTGCTATAAATTCGCTGCTTGAATATTCCTTTACCGGCATAATAGGTCCGCTGCCCAAAAGTCCGCCGAACTCTACCGTATCACCAACCTTTTTGCCCGGTGCAGGAATAATTCTCACTGCGGTTGTTTTTGTATTTACCATACCGATTGCAGCTTCGTCCGCTATAATAGCCGAAATTGTTTCTGCTGTGGTATCGCCCGGCACCGCAATCATGTCAAGTCCTACAGAGCATACACAGGTCATTGCCTCCAGCTTTTCCAGCGTCAGAAGTCCGCACTTTGCCGCACTTATCATGCCTGCGTCCTCACTTACAGGAATAAATGCTCCCGAAAGTCCGCCGACATGTGACGACGCCATAACGCCGCCTTTTTTAACAGCGTCATTTAAAAGGGCAAGTGCCGCAGTTGTGCCATGCGTTCCGCATTTTTCAAGTCCCATTTCCTCAAGTATGTACGCAACGCTGTCTCCGATTGCCGGAGTAGGTGCAAGCGACAAATCCACAATGCCGAACGGCACTCCCAGCCTCTTTGAAGCCTCCTGTGCCACAAGCTGTCCCATTCTGGTAATCTTAAACGCTGTTTTCTTTATTGTGTCCGCAACAACGTCAAACGGCTCGCCCTTAACCTTTTCCAAGGCACATTTAACAACTCCCGGTCCGCTTACGCCGACGTTTATAACGCACTCGCCTTCACCCTCGCCATGAAAAGCTCCTGCCATAAAGGGGTTATCCTCAACGGCGTTTGCAAACACAACCAGCTTGGCACATGCAAAGCCGCCGTTATCCCTTGTAAGCTCCGCCGCCTTTTTTACAATTCTGCCCATAAGTGCCACAGCGTCCATGTTGATACCCGCCTTTGTCGTTCCTACATTTACGCTTGAGCATACAATATCGGTAGAGGAAAGTACCTCGGGAATCGACTCAATAAGCACGCGTTCGCCATCGGTAAAGCCCTTATGTACCAATGCACTATATCCGCCGATAAAGTTTACACCGACTTTTTTTGCGGCACTGTCCAATGCCTTGGCAAGCTTAACGCAGTTTTCGGTAGTTTTTTCCTCAAGCACGTCCACAAGACTTGCAATCGGTGTAACTGATATACGCTTGTTTATAATCGGAATGCCGTACTGCTTCTCGATATCACAGCCGACAGCCACTAAATCCTTTGCATAGGTCGTTATTTTTTTATACACCTTTTCGCACGCCTTATCAACATCGGGGTCGGCACAATTTTTCAGGGATATTCCCATGGTAATCGTTCTTATATCCAGGTTTTCCCTGCTAATCATATTAATGGTTTCAAGTATCTCAAAGGGATTTAACATAACCTCTACTCCTTATATCCTGTGCATTGAGTTAAAAATATCCTCATTCTGAACATGAATTGATAAATTCATATTTTTTTCAAGCGTCTTTATCTCCTCCGAAATGTCGCTGACAGATGCCCCTTGCATGTCAACAAGCATTATCATTGTAAATAAATCCTGCATTATTGTCTGTGAAATATCCAATATATTAATATTGTTGCGGTAGAGTATTCCGCTTACCTCCGCTATTATTCCTACAGTGTCCTTTCCTATAACAGTTATAACCGCTTTCATATTTACCTCCAATTTATTAAAGTTCAATTTTGTCTCTGACGCACGATTTCATACATCAAAACCGCCGCCGCAACTGAGGCATTCAGTGAGTTTACATCGCCGAACATGGGTATCTCTACAAGGAAATCGCATTTTTCCTTGACAAGTCTTGAAATTCCTTCACCCTCACTGCCTATAACCAATGCAACAGCACCCTTTAAATCAGTTTTATACATACTTTCGCCGCCAGCCTCAGCACCGGCAATCCAAAGTCCCTCTTTTTTAAGCTTTTCTATGGTTTGTGCGATGTTTGTAACCTTGGCAACAGGCACATATTCAATAGCACCTGCTGAGGTTTTTGCAACCACCTCATTAAGCCCCACGCTGCCACGTTTGGGGATAATAACGCCGTCTGCTCCGACGCAGTTTGCAGTCCTCAAAACCGAGCCTAAGTTATGAGGGTCGGTTATTTTGTCGAGAATGATAATAAAAGGAGCATGTCCCTTTTCTTTTGCTGCTAAAAGTATGTCCGATACCTCCGCATAGCTGTGTGCTGCGGCATAGGCAATAACGCCCTGATGATTTCCGCCCTCAGCTAAGCTGTCCAATTTTTGTCTGTCGGCCTCTATAACAGGAATCCCGGCATTCTTTGCTTTTTTTATCAAGGGACGCAGCGAACCTTCGATTTCGCCTTTTTTAACTATTATTTTGTCAATCTCACGTCCTGATTTAATTGCCTCTGAAACGGGATTTCTTCCGATAATTTTATCGCTCATATTTTTACCTCATAATAAAGAGAGGGCTTATCTACTTAGATACGCCCTCTGCTTTTTTTAATTAATCCAGCAGGAACTTGTCATGTATTGCATTAACAGCACGCTCTGCTTCCTTTCTTGCAACAAGCACCGAAATCTTTATTTCAGATGTTGCTATCATGCTGATATTGATATGTGCATTGTAAAGTGCCTCAAACATCTTTGTTGCAACGCCTGCATTGTTAACCATGCCCGCACCTACAATAGAAACCTTGGATACATCCTTTGTGTACTTAACCTCGGCAGCACCGATAGTTTCTTTATGCTCTTCAATAATTTCAAGCACTCTTTCAAGGTCACTTTCCTTAACAGTAAAGCTGATATCCTTTCTGCCGTTATTTCCGATTGACTGCAGAATAAGGTCTACGCCAATATCCTCTTTTGAAATCAAAGCAAAAACAGTAAATGCCTTTCCCGGTATATCCTCTACATTGCAAAGTGAAATTCTTGCAACATCATTATCTCTTGTAACGCCTCTTACCAACATTTTTTCCACTTTATTTACCCCCTTAACGAATGTGCCTTCGTTTTTATTCAAGCTTGACTTAACTGCCAGCTTTACATGATATTTTTTAGCCATTTCCACCGAACGGTTATGCAGAACGTTTGCACCCAGTGATGCAAGCTCCAGCATCTCGTCATAAGAAATATCGTCCAGCTTTTTAGCACTTTTTACAAATCTCGGATCTGCGGTATAAACACCGTCAACATCTGTGTAAATTTCACAGATATCTGCTCCCAATGTTGCTGCCAAAGCTACAGCTGAGGTGTCGCTTCCGCCGCGTCCTAAAGTTGTTATATCGTCATATTTATTAAGTCCCTGGAAGCCCGCAACGATAACAATTTTGCGTTTATCCAGCTCGCTTTTGAGTCTTTCGGTATCAACCCTGCTTATTCTTGCATTTGAATAGTTTGAATCAGTTTTAAAACCTGCCTGCCAGCCTGTAAGTGAAATTACCGGTCTGCCTATTTTTTCAATAGCCATTGCAAGCAGCGAAATCGAAATTTGTTCACCTGTTGCAAGCAGCATATCCATTTCTCTTTTTGATGCATTAGGATTTATTTCCTTTGCCTTTTCGATAAGATCGTCGGTAGTATCGCCCTGTGCAGAAACAGCAACAACCACATTGTTTCCTGCGTCATACGCCTCAACAATACGATTTGCAACATTCATAACACGCTCTGCATCTCTAACTGACGAACCGCCGTACTTCTGAACTATCAGTCCCATTTATATACCCTTCCTTTCTGTGAGCAAATGCTTGCTCTTATCTTGCATAATTAATATTCCTTTAAAATTGCCCCGACATTATCAATCGTGAGAAGCTTTACACTCCACCTTTCACCGAACCCTGCCAAAAACTCCGACATTTTATGTTCAAACCCTGCGTAATCTCCCGTAATCAAAGAAACCACTGTCGGTCCTGAACCGCTTAAATACGTAGCTTTTGCACCAAGCTCATAGCTCTTTTCCACAATTTCGTCAAAATGCGGAATACTTCCCTTACGATAATCCTGATGAATTTTATCGCCTACGGCATATTTTAAATCTTCGTATTTTTCCTTTATGAGCAGCGAGGTTAAAAGTGCCGCTCTTGATATATTATATGATGTATCCTTCAAAGTTACATTTTCCGGCAAGGTAGTTCTTGAAGCCTTTGTTGACAAGAAAAAATCAGGAATAATCACAACAGCCTTAAGTGTAGGACTTAGCTTATTGCTCGAATATACCGTTTTTCCGCCTTCACTTGCCGCGACACAAAAGCCGCCGAACAGGGCCGGAGTCACATTATCGGGATGTCCCTCAAGCTCTGCCGCCAAATCAAGAATTTCGTTATATTTAAGCTGCCGTCCCGAAATGACGTTCGCAGCAAGCATTCCGCCTATTATGCAGGCACTGCTGCTTCCTAAGCCGCGTGTTACCGGAATATCGCTGTTTTGAATTATTTTTATTCCCTTTTTTTCATATCCCACCTCGTCAAATACTCTGCACATAGCTCTGTACACGAGATTTTTTTCACCGATTGGGATAAAGTCCTTTGAATTGTTATAAACCACAATTCCGCTTTCTATTTCCGAAATCCGCAGGGTATTGTAAAGCCCCAATGCAATTCCGAGAGAATCAAAGCCTGCACCCATATTGGCACTCGTTGCCGGTACTCTGACGTATATCATCATGCCTCCAAAACTCTTATGAAGCTCTTTGCAAGGTCTCCTATTTTTTGAGTAAATTCGCCCTCGGTCATTTTTGGAGTAATAAAGGCAAGCTCGCCGTCCTTTATTCCGTCCGCAAAGCTGACTTTGCCGAAAAGCTCCTCAATCTGCTCTTTTTTAGCATCGCATCTTACAAAATAGCTCGAAACGCTGTCTGCTATATCCAGCATGTAGCCCTCCTCGGAAGGCTTCCATTCAAGATATGCTTTGTTTGCATTCAAATGTCTTACCGATTCAATAACATCGGCAACAATAGCACTTGCTGTCGGGAATTTGCCGGCTCCTCTGCCGTAGAACATTGACGTTCCCAGGTAATTTCCCTTAACAACTATTGCATTGAATACATCGTCAACACCTGAGAGCGGATAGCTTTTTGATACCAGCATAGGTGAAACCCTTGCAAAAACCTTATCCTTCTTCTCGGCATAGCCGATAAGCTTTATAACATAACCGAATTTTTCGGCATATTTTACATCATCAAGAGTGATTTCGGTAATTCCCTCGGTTACGATATCCTTATAGTCAACATAATTGCCCCATGCAAGCGATGAAAGAATCGCAAGCTTTCTGCAGGCGTCATGTCCCTCAACATCGGCAGCAGGATTACGCTCTGCGTAACCCTTTTGCTGTGCATCCGCCAAAGCATCGTCAAAATCCTTATTCTTAGTTATCATTTCGGTAAGAATAAAGTTTGTTGTACCGTTTAAAATTCCGATAATTTTTTCTATTTTGTTTGACATCAGGCTTGAGCACATCGGCTTTATAATCGGAATACCGCCGCCCACGCTTGCCTCAAACAGATAATTTACATTTTTCTCCTTTGCAATGGCAAGCAGCTCAGGTCCGTAGGTTGCAACCAGCTCCTTGTTTGAGGTTACAACATTCTTTCCTTTCTCAAGCAAGGATTTTGTAAACTCATAAGCCGGGTGCAGTCCGCCCATTGCTTCAACAACGCAGTAAACCTCGTCATCGCCGAGAATATCATCAAAATCCTTTGTGAACAGCTCCTTTTCAGGATGATCGGGGAAATCTCTGATATCCAAAATGTATTTTACCCCAATAGGGTTTAACGCTTCCTTTTCAAAGCTATTTTCTTTTATTATTTCGTACACACCGCTTCCTACGGTGCCGTAGCCCATAATAGCAACCTTTACCATATAAATTTCCTCCCGACAATAAATTAGCAATTATTTTATCATATTTTGCGGATAAAGTCAATATTTACAAGACGACTTTTCAATTATTTAATCATTTTCAAACAAGGCTCTTGCAAAGCTTTCGGCGTCAAATTCCTGCAAATCCTCAATACCCTCGCCAACGCCGATAAACTTAACCGGTATGCTCTGCTCCTTTGAAATTGAAACCACAACTCCGCCCTTAGCCGTTCCGTCCAGCTTGGTAAGAATAATTCCCGTAATATCGGCAGCCTCCGAGAACAGCTTCGCCTGTGAAACCGCATTCTGCCCCGTTGATGCGTCCAGAACAATCATGATTTCCTTATCCGCCTCCGGCAGCTCGCGTTCAATTACTCTTCCGATTTTATTAAGCTCCGCCATGAGATTTGCCTTATTGTGAAGACGTCCGGCGGTATCGCAGATAAGAATATCCGTTCCTCTTGCCGCAGCTGCACGGCAGGCGTCAAACACTACAGCTGCCGGATCGGAATTTTCCTGATGCTTTATAATCTCACAGCCGCTGCGTTTTGCCCAGACATCAAGCTGGTCAATAGCCGCCGCACGAAAGGTATCGGCAGCCGCCAAAAGCACACGCTTTCCCTGTGACTTGTAATGCGATGCCAGCTTTCCGATAGTGGTAGTTTTTCCGACGCCGTTTACGCCTATTACCAAAATCACCGACGGCTTTGTTTCAAGCCTCATGCTGCAGTCCTGCTCGGTAAGAATTTCGCTGATAACGTTTTTCAGCTCCTCCTTTACCTCCTCGGAATCGGATATTCTCTTTGTTTTTACCGTATCTCTCAGCTTTTCTATAATATACATCGAGGTTTCAACGCCCAAATCCGCCATGATCAGCGCTTCCTCAAGCTCGTCAAAAAATTCCTCGTCCACCTTTACAAAAACCTTGAAGACATTGTTTACCTTCTCGGAAAACGATTCACGCGTTTTTCCGAGACCGCTTTTTAATCTGTCAAAAAATCCCATTTATACATCCTTTCCGCTGCCTAACAATCACTTTAATTGCTGCTATTTAATCAGGCTTTCGTCCACGTCATCTATCGCAAGACTCAACATTTTTGTAACGCCCTTTTCCTGCATCGTAACACCGTAAAGCACGTTTGCTGCCTCCATTGTACCTCTTCTGTGCGTGATAACCACAAACTGCGTATCGTCCAGATAGTTTTTGAGGTAGGTTGCAAATCTCGATACATTAACGTCGTCAAGTGCCGCGTCAATCTCGTCCAAAATGCAGAACGGAGTAGGCTTAACCGCAAGTATCGCAAAAAGCAGAGCAATCGCGATAAAGGACTTTTCGCCTCCCGAATACAGATTTATATTCTGAAGGCTCTTGCCAGGAAGCTGAACCTCTATCTCAATTCCGCTTTCCAG
The DNA here is from genome assembly GCA_017621875.1 of Clostridia bacterium. GTDB lineage: Bacteria > Bacillota > Clostridia > UBA1381 > UBA1381 > UBA1738. The sequence continues at coordinate 10,289 of JAGASE010000013.1, read as the reverse complement.
CACGTTATCCGGCTCGGAAAGGTAAAGCCTTCCTCTGCCGCCGCCGAACAATTCGTGGAACACGCGTTCAAAGCTCTTGTTGATTTCCGCAAATTGCTTTTCAAAATGCTCCTCCATAAGCTCCTGCATTGAGCTTATAACCTTTGAAAGATTATCCTTTGATTTTTCCAAATCATCCTTTTGTCCCGACAAAAATTCAAATCTTTCCTTCACATTCTTATATTCCTCAATGGAGTCTATATTAATACTTCCCAGAGACTTTATCTTTGCACGAAGTGCCGATACCCTTGCCGCGGTCTCCTTTTCATCGGTAATTTCAACCGAAACCTCCTGTGCAGTTTCTAAAGTAAGCTCATAATCATCCCACAGACGTGAAATCAGATTATCGCGTTCCATGGTCAGCTTAGTCTGCTTGTTCTCCACCCTCGAAAGCTCCTGCTGAAGTGCAATCAGTCGGTCGGTCAGCTCCTTATTGGAATTTTGTATTCCCTTAAGCTTTTCCATAGTTTCCGCCTTTTCGGCATCAATCTCGGCAAGCCTTTCCTTTATCCTGCGTGACTTTTCGCGGATTTCATCAATTTCTGTCTTTTTCTCACAGATAACTTTTTCAAGCTCTATGTTTTGCTCTTCAATATTATGCTTATCCTGCGTTCTTTGTGCAATGGTTTCCTCATTTTCGGAAATTGCAGCCTTAATATCTATAATACTCTGTTTTTCTGTTTCAATGTCCTTTTCAAGAGATTTCAGACGCAAGGTTTCACTCATAAGCTCCTGTGATTTTGCCTCTTTCCGCTCCTGGATACGTGCATATTCCGCTTCAAGCTCCTCCGCCTCGTGGCTCATTTCCTGTGCGGCGTTTTCGCTCGTGCGGACGCTGCTTATAAGCAGTGCAATCTCATCGGAGGATTTTGCAAGCTGCTCCGAAAGAGCTGTCAATTCGTCCTCTAAAGCCTTGTCCGCATTTCCGCCCGTTTCAACGGACGCCTTCAAATGCTTGGTTGAGTTTTCCAAAACCAGGATATCATTCTCGTATTCCCTCGCAAGCGGCTGATATGATGCAAGCTGCATTTTTACATTATCAAGGTCGCTTGTTTTTGCGGTGATTTCCTCTTTCAGCTTATCAATTTCGGTCGAAAGTGCGGAAATTTCCTGTCCCAGCACCTTGATTTCGCTGGCACGCGATAAAAATCCGCTGGTTTTGTTAACGCTACCGCCGCTCATTGAGCCGCCTGCATTTAAAACCTCGCCCGACAGAGTTACCGTTTTAAATCGGTATCCGAACTGACGCGACAGCTTTATACCGTCGTCAATCGTTTCCACAACAACCGTTCTTGCTAAAAGGCTGTCTATTATTCCACTGTATTTTTTATCAAAGCGAACAATGTCACTCGCAATGCCAACAAAGCCGCTGCATTTTTTGACCTCGCCGACATTATCAAGCTTTTTGCCCTTAACCGAGGAAACCGGCAGGAAGGTTGCACGTCCGAGCTTGTTATCACGCAGATATGCAATTGCCGCCTTTGCGTCCTCCTCGTCCTCAACAACGATATTCTGAAGTGCTCCGCCAAGTGCCACCTCGATTGCGGTCACATACTCCTTGTCCACCGTGATAAGCCCCGAAAGAGTGCCGTAAACCGCACGCTTTTTCAGCTCAGGTGCTTTTAAAACCGCCTTTACGCTTCTTGCATAGCCCTCATAATCATTTTCCATTGCCTCCAGCATACGCTTTTTGGAGGATTTTGAATTAAATTCAAGCTGCTTTTCCGAAAGCTGTTTATTTATCGTTTCAAGCTCCGCGGAAATTCCATCAAAGCGTTCCTCTTGCCGCTCAATTCTTTCCTGCATTGCCGCAAGCTTTTCCGAAAGAGCCTTCAGCTTTTCTTCATTTTCCTCAATCTCACGCTTTGTGTTTTCGGTGCCCTTTATATGAGCCTCCTTCTCCGCCTCAACTGCATTTTTACGTTCAATATAGCTGCTGCGAAGATTTTCAAGACCTGTTATTTCCGCCTTTCCTGCAGAAACCTCGTTCGTCTTTTTTTGAATTTCCTCTTTCAAGGCGTCAATTTTTGCTTTGCATGCCGAAAGCTCATCATATATTGATGAGTTGTCGGTTTGTATATTCTCAAACGCTGCAAGCAGCTCGCGGCTTTCCTTTTCCTGCTCGCTGATGAGCTTTTCAAGCTCCTCAATCTGCTTAAGCTGTGCTTCGTTTTTCTTCCTTATATTTTCAATTTCCCTGTCAATCCGCTCTGCAAGCGATTTGTTGTTGGAAATATTGTTTTCCGCCAAAGTTATCTCATTTTCTTTTCTTGAGATTTCTGCCTCATTTTCCAAAAGTGCGTTATTGGTCTCGGTCTGTTCCTCGTCCTTTTTCTCATTTTCGCTATAAAGCTCGGCAATTTTAAGCTCAAAATCATCTGCCTGAGATTTAACGGTATCTATCTCCGCATTTACGTTTTCAAGCTGTGCTTCTACCGCCTCAAGCTGAACAGTGCTTCCCGTAACGGTACGCAAAATAAGGCTTACGTCAAGCCCTTTATATTCCTCGTACAAAACAAGATATTCGCGTGCCTTTTTCGATTGATTTTCAAGCGGCTTAAGCTGTGATTCCAGCTCAAGTGTAATATCGTTTATACGAACAAGGTTTTCGTTTACCGATACAAGCTTACGCTCTGCCTCTTCCTTTCTGTGCTTATATTTTGAAACACCTGCCGCACCCTCAAAAAAGCTGCGTCGGTCCTCCGCCTTGGTGGACAAAATCTGCGACACGTTTCCCTGACCTATCATGGAATATCCGTCTCGTCCCAAGCCGGTGTCCATAAACAGCTCCTGGATATCCTTCAGGCGGCAATTCGCCTTATTAATCTGGTAAACGCTTTCTCCCGAACGGAAAACGCGTCTTGTTACCATTACCTCGTCAAACTCAATGGGAAAAAGCCTGTCCGAATTATCAAGAACCAGACTTACCTCCGCAAAGTTAAGCGGTTTTCTGGTTTGCGTTCCGTTAAAAATAACGTCCTGCATATTTGAGCCACGCAGGGTTTTTGCACTCATTTCGCCCATAACCCAGCGAATAGCGTCTGAAATATTGCTTTTTCCGCTGCCGTTAGGTCCGACAACGCCGGTTATTCCGTGTTCAAAACTCAGGACCGTTTTATCGGCAAACGATTTAAAGCCCTGCATTTCAATCCTTTTCAGATACAATTAAAACTCATTCCTTCCAAACTTTTATCTTTCCCTTTTCAATATTTTCCATGGGTTTTATTTCTATGTCAAAACCATATTTGTCTTTGATTTTTTTTAAATTTACCTTCCCGTTTCCTATTGCCTTGGAAAGCTCTCGCGGATTAACGCAAAAAGTCCGCACGGACGAATCCTTATCAAGTACCGCCGTAATTTGGTCGTAAAAAATTTCTCCCTCAACCAGCTCGCGGAAGGCACTGTGAAACGGTCCTGCAACAACCGAACCTTTATCGGAAATTTCATCGGTTGTAACAAGTGCCACGCGGATTACGTCAATATTATTCTCGCGGAACATCAAAAGCAGCTTTTTGCACAAATTAACTGCCTCAGAAATCGTCTGCGGCGTGTATTCACCGTTTTTATACAGTCCTTCAAGCAAGGTGTCCGAAAGCACAAGTGTGGGATAAATCCTCACAAAATCCGGCTTTAAGTCAATAATTCTGCGTGCCGTCATAACCGCCTTTTCATCGGTATCTCCCGGCAACCCCGTCATCATCTGAAGACCGAGCTTAAACGGATATTTTTTTATCAGGCTTACTGCCCGCTCCACCGTCTTTGCGTCATGCCCTCTTGCCGATGCCTTTAAAACCTCGTCGTCCATGGACTGAACGCCCAGCTCAATCGCACTGACGCCGTACCTTTCGAGCCTGTCCAGAATTTCCTCCGAAATATAGTCAGGTCTTGTGGATAAGCGTATTCCGTCAATTTTCTTATTTTTTACATATTTATATGCGGTTTCTAAAAACTCGCACTGCTTTTCGGGCGAAATTCCCGTAAAGCTCCCTCCGAAAAAGGCAGCTTCAACATATCTGCCGCTTTCGGGCAGAGTTTTTAAATGCTCCTCTATTATCTCGGAGATTTGTTCCTTGGTGATTGACGTATCCATGCCGGTAATCCTACGCTGATTGCAGAAGCTGCAGTCAAACGGACAGCCCTCATGCGGCACAAATATCGGAATATTATAATATCTCATAAAATTTCAAGAGCGTTTTTGGCTGCACGCTGCTCCGCCTCTTTTTTAGTTCTGCCCTCGCCCTCGGCAACGCGTTTTCCGTCAACCGAGACAGCACACACAAAGCGTTTGTCATGGTCAGGACCGCTCTCTTTTATAAGCTCATAGGTCACTCTTCCTCTTTCGCCCTTTTGCGTATGCTCCTGGAGCATGGTTTTATAGTCGCCAAACTCCTTTTTCGCCGAAACTGCCGAAAGCTCCTCCTTCATAAGCGAAAGCAGCCACTTTTTCGCTGTTTCAAAATCACTGTCGAGAAAAATCGCAGCCAATAATGCCTCAAAAGCATCGGAAACCAGCGACGGTCGCTTACGTCCGCCGCTCTTATCCTCTCCGACACCTAATTTTATATATTTTGAAAGCTCTATTTTTTTTGACAGCTCATAAAGACCATGCTCACACACAAGCGATGCACGGATTTTACTCAAATCCCCCTCGCTGTCCTCTTCGTGTGCAAGGTATAAATTTTCGCTCACAATCAGGCTGAGCACCGAATCTCCCAAAAATTCAAGACGCTCATTGTTCTTGCAGTGCTTTTCATTCGCATAAGAGCTGTGCGACAGTGCATTTTCAAGATAAGTCTTATTTTTAAAGGTATAGCCTATCTTTTTTTCAAAGTCAATCATCCAATTCACCGATTATCAATCCCAGTCTGTATTATCCTTAATATAGTTTACTGCGTCTTCTACAATCGCAATATCTTCAACATCATCATCAGGTATTTCAATATCAAATTCCGATTCCATAGCCATAATAAGCTCTACAACATCCAAAGAATCTGCTCCCAGATCCTCAACAAATGCGGAATCGAGTCTGATATCCTTCTCGTCAACACCAAGCTGCTCCACTAAAATTTCTTTTACCTTTTCAAATACCATAAAATACATCCTCCCGTTTTGTGTAATATATGTATAATGTACCATTTTTTATTATATAACAACAATTTCTCTTTTGCAATAGTTTTTTTTAATTCCAACGCAATTTTAGTTAGGGCAGCAAAGGTTTTCTAAAAACGAAGCATACCGATAAACTTACCTGAAACTGTACCGCTTTATTAAAATTCTTCATAAACCGTCCTTAACTGTAATATATATAATATGTAGGCGGCATAAAACACAAAACGATATCACACAGGATATCGTTTTGCGTTTTGTATTATAGGGCAGTGTGTACTTTATGTATATTAATCAGCGGCGTATATGCCTCCTTTTTCTGTCGGCTTTTTCACCAAGCTTGTTAATGCCCAAAACAGCTGCCGCACCCATTCCCAATACCTGAATTGCTATCTGAATTGCGAGGTTTAGAGTGTACCAGGGAATCTGCAGATATCTATAATTAAAATATGACGCCTTTGTGCGAAGCTGCATAAAGCCAATAATAATCGGATGCGACTGCTTATGTATGTGAATTGCCCTTTCCACCATAGCAACCAAATCCGTCAAGGCAGCATTTTTCTTCGGTAAAAGCATATCGTTATCGGTTCCTGAAACATATCCGCACAAAAGTGCCTGCGTAACATTTTTTCTGTAACATTCCGACACCTCATTACAATCAGTGTATTGCTCAAAGGGCAATATGCCATTGCGAGTGCCTGCCGGGTCAAACGCACTGCCCTTCACGTCCGCCCCGAATATTGAAGTAACAATATGTATCACCTGCTCCCTCGTAACAGGATCAAATTCCGATATATCTTTACTTTCAAAATTCTTCATTTTGTTTAAAGTCAGATTTTCCATTTCAATACAGTTTTCTCTGAATTGCGTTTCATAGCCGTGGTCACTGTACAAATACTCATAAGCATAGGCGGTAACATTTATTGCCTGTCTTATGGATATATTCTTGTCACCGTATAAATGTCCGCTACCTATTCCATCCTCAACAGCTGCATTAATGAGCGAACGCGTGTCTACCTCTAAGCCTCTTGACATTCCCGGCTCACTGCCCGGCGGAAGCTCGCCGTTCATATCAGGCCTTCCGACAATCTCCGGTGGTAACTCGCCATTCGTATCAGTGCTTCCTGCATGCTTCGGTGGAATCTCACCATTTGCATCAGTAATTCCTGTATGCACCGGCGGCTTTTGCGGCGGTGCGGCGGCAAAAGTTCCTACTGCATGCACACATGTCATTCCCAAACAGACTGCACTCAACATAAGTTTTCCCAATTTTTTCATAATATTACCTCCTAAAATTTTAGTTTAAAGAAAAATATAACAAGAAGCTCAGTCACGCCGTATCGACCCGCGGCTGACAAACGCATTGCGGTTTTACACCAAAACCACACAAATCTTCTGATTGCTTTCAGGTTATAATCGGAAAACACAGTTTCCTACTATCACAATTTGTACAAAAAAACGGCACAATTCCCTAACAAGGAAAAGTGCCGTATAAAACAATCAAGGTGCCTATACTTTCCCTCGTCGTATTACATACAACGAGGAATTATCTGCAATCGCTGTATGCCTATATTCTATTGCAAATAATCAGTATCTTCATTGTTTTTGCTCCTTAAATTATATTTTCTTTAACTGTGTTAATTTTATCACAATCCTCAAAATATGTCAATATTTTCTTTACGAAAATATTACAAAAATTACAAAATTGTTAAAAACGTCAAATGAGGTTCTATTATTTTATGCACATTTTCATTGACAGGGCTACGCAGAAGTGCTATTTTGCCGCAGCTGTCTTTCCAAGCTCCCGGCATTTTTCAAGTCCACTGTTATCCGGCGTCTCGTTAATAATAAGCCCTTCGTCGCCTATCAGGCTTGCACCTGCATCAATAACCCTTTTTTTCCACTCTCTCATCCATTCACCGTCTCCCCATCCATAAGAGCCGAAAAGGGCAATTCTTTTTCCTGAGATATTCTTTTCAAGCTCTGTAAAGAACGGCTCAAATTCACACTCCTCCAAAACCTCAGCACCCATCGCCGGACAGCCTAACACTAAGACATCATAGCTTGCCGCTTCCGATGCTGATATTTCCGAGACGTTAAATAGGCTCACATCGCCGCCTGCTCCCTTTGCACCCTCAAATACAGCGTCTGCCATAGCCGCTGTATTGCCGGTGCCGCTCCAATAGATAATACATGTTTTACTCATATGTAAAACCTCCTTTTTAATATATAACTCGTCACAGTTTAGTGACGATAATGTTATCAACCTATGCCGCACAAAAAACCTGTGCCAGTGTTTGTCCGCCGAGAACCTTTTTAGCTACTGCTTTTCTGCAGCTATCAAAACGTTTAAAAAGCTTTTTCGCCTCCTCTGCGTTATGATACACTTTCCATTCGCCACACAAAATGCAACCCTCGTTCTTGTGATTTATAAAGCCGTAAATATCATGCAGCGGATAGCCCAAAAACGCACCTATTTCATGCGGAAATTCCTCTTTTTCAAGCCTTTTTTTAAGATGCTCTATATACATATTAATGCTGCCTTTTTCAGGATATCCGTGCGACAACAGAAATGCATTGACTTCGTCATTTCTCAAAGCAGCCTCCAAAGCTTTTCTGCGATATACCATAATTAAAGCACGCTTATCACATTCGCATAAAATTTCAAAATATATACCGCGGCAATTCAACTCAAGGTTCAGCCTTTCTATCTCTTCACATATATTCGGGAATTTATCCTTATAGAAAGCCACAATATTAGCCGGCTTTATTCCAGCAAGTGCAGGAGCACAGTGGTATGCAATAATATTTTCCATTTCATTCACCTCCGCTTTTTAATCTACTTTTAGATTTCCCATGCTTAAAGCTAAAATACTCGGGAATTATTTACACAGTATGCAACAGGTTAGTTCCGACTAACTCATTTTTAAATATATAAAGTTAGTTGCAACTAACTTTATACTTACTTTACCATACCTTTCCGCATTTGTCAAGATATATTTAAAAATTTTATATCTTCACATATTAACTTAAAAGACTTTACATCTTTATCCAATACTGATATAATAAGAATAAATCACTCAAAAGGGAGAATGAATATGTTTAACGGAAAAAATAAGGCAATAACCTTCAGCTTCGACGACGGTACCACGCAGGATATACGGCTTATAGAAATTTTTGATAAATACGGTCTTAAAGCCACATTTAATATTAATTCCGGCTTTTTCGGGCAAGGCGGCGAGCTGTGCCGCAATGACAGAATGGTAGCTCACAAAAAAAATGCGGAAAAGGATATACCCCTTATCTATAAAAATCACGAAATCGCGGTACATACGCTTACCCACAGAAACCTTACCGAGCTTTGCGAAGCTGATATTTTATATGAGGTTTTGGAGGATTATAAAAATCTCAGCCGCATCATGGGCTATGACACCGTCGGAATGGCGTACCCATGCGGTGGAGTAAATAACGATAAGCGTGTTGCGGATATCATAAAAAATAATACCCCCATAAAATATGCCCGCACCATAACGTCAAGCTATAGCTTTGCACCGCAGACAAATCTTTATCAGTTCAACCCTACGGTGTATCTTCTCGAAACGGATAAGATGTTTGAGCTTGCACACAGCTTTCTTTCGCTAAATGCGGACAGTCCGCAAATATTTTATATCTGGGGACACAGCTTTGAATTTGATGCATATGACTTATGGGATAAATTTGAGGAATTTTGTGCCTTGGTAAGCAGGCATGACGATATTTTCTATGGTACAAATTCTGAAATTCTCCTGGGATAAAATGCTTTTCATAAAAAAATAAAAGGGTTGAGAAAATTTCTCAGCCCTTAAATATATTTCTATAAATCTCTTAGTTTGTCCTCAATCAGAGCAACGTAATTTTGCCGTTTATATGAGTCTTTAATGCATTTTGCACTACCTAATGCTTGTGTCAAGAGTTCTTTTGCTCTTTGCTTGGTAGGAGCTTGTTCAGCACCCTCTAACAGTGCTTCTATACTTGAAATTCTTCCATCTTCCCACATATGTAAGACCTCCCGTTTTTAATATTATGGTTACATTATATAACTTTTGGGTAAAAATATCAAGATGCAAAATTGATGATTTGTTGTATATCTATTTCTTAATGCTAAAACCTAGGCATTCTTTGGAATAAAAAATCAAAGCAAGCGATTATAGCCTACTCTGATGTGGTGCGGGTGTTCATAACGCGTCAAAATAAAACTCGCAAAAAGTTGGTAGCGACAGCGGGCCGTCGTGAGGGCGTTTACAACCGAACAGGTAAGCCAAGCGAGACTTTTTGCGAAAGAGGAGAAGCAAGGAAGCGGGCGGATGACTTTTTTGTATAAAAAAGTCGAAGCAAAGCGGACTTTGCTTCGACGTGGTGCAGCGAGTGATGTTAAATCCGAACCCAAGGCAGAATTTTCTATTTCCTCGAAAGTAATAGTTTCTGTGCCGTCCTTGTAGTTACAATCAATTATAATTTTGTCATCGAATAAGTAAACAGAGTTAAGAAAACTGTTTATAAGCCTTCTGCGATGTTCTAATTTTTTCGGATTGAGTTTTCTGAATTTGTGTATCCAAAAGAGAATTTGCTCTTTTGTGAGATTAGGTCTGCTCAATTCTTCTTTCATTATCTGTACGGACAATTCGCTTTTTTCTCTTTCAAGAGCTTCAAGTCGTTCTTTGGTTGAGGTTGTAAAAATACCCTGCTGAATTGCGTTGAGCATATTATCAATACTTTTCTGCGTTTCTGCAAACTGCTTTTGAAGAATCGGAAGAGTGTCATTTTCTTTATGCAGATGTATAAGAAGTGCATCTGCCAATTTATCCATCAGGTCATCATCAAAGATTATCTTCATAAGATATGAAATTACAATATCTTCAATCCATTCCTTGCGAACGGTCTTTTTGTCGCATCCTCTGTGATATTTTACGCTGACGCATTTATAGTAGCGGTGAACGTGCTTTGTATGGCTTGTGCCACTTTCACCTGCCATAAGGCATTTGCATTTACCGCAAAACAGTTTTGTGGTAAGTAAATATTCATCTTCTGCTTTATGCTTTGCCGGAGCCTTTTTGTTTGCTTTCATCATATCTTGCACCCTTTCAAATAAATCTACCGGAACTATC
>JAGASE010000012.1 GCA_017621875.1 Clostridia bacterium | reverse complement strand
GTATATCCTTCAAAAGAGAGAATCCGGTGACGATAGCAAAGAGGATCCACCCGTTCCCATCCCGAACACGGAAGTTAAGCTCTTTAACGTCGATGATACTTGGTGGGTGACTGCCCGGGAAAGTAGATAGTTGCCGGAACTGAACTTTTGTTCAGAGTGCAATAATTTTATAATTGAATTATTGCATATGGCCCGTTGGTCAAGCGGTTAAGACACCGCCCTTTCACGGCGGTAACGCGAGTTCGATTCTCGCACGGGTCACCACACAATGTAAAAGCCTTTCCTATTGAAAGGCTTTTACTCAATTAGGGCCATTAGCTCAGTTGGTTAGAGCATCCGGCTCATAACCGGACGGTCCAAGGTTCGAGTCCTTGATGGCCCACCACGTCGGAACAAGTTACGCTTGTTCCGATTTTTTATACAAAAAAATCAGTCACTTGCTTCGCTGTTCTTCCTTTTTCGTAAAAGGTCACGTTCAAGTCGGCTATTCACTTGTAAACGCGTTCATAACGCCTTTGTTTCACTACCAACCTTTTACGAGTATGCCTTCGGCGTAGTTGCATCTAAATGGTTCTGCCTTGCCACGTCAGAGCAAGCAATATATCGCTTGCTCTGATTTTTTGTATAACAAAAACCGACATTCTTCAAGATGAAGGGTGTCGGTTTTGCTTCCGACTTCTTTTTAATCCCAAAAGATAATCTGCAGATACATGGAAAAAATTACGGATTTCTACAATATCCTGAATGCTTGGTTCATATTATAGTACAAAAGGACATACAAAAATATTTTCCTCCTTGAATCATAGGGAGGAATTTTTGTGCTTTGTAAACATCATGATATTACATAGAGTTTTGATGCCGGCTAAAGCTTAGTCTAAATTGTTTTCATCAATTTAAAATTTTTTTAAAAAGTTGACATTTTTATTATTGTATGCCATAATTAAATAAATTTGAGTTTACAAGGGAGAAATTACGATGATTGATATTGGAAATGTATTTATTTTAGGGGACAGTTATTCCACATTTGAAGGCTTTATACCGAATGGGTACGCTACCTACTACACAAATGCAGGAAGAGAGGAAACCGATGTAAGTAAGGTAGAGCAAACATGGTGGCATCAACTCCTGGAGGATACTGAGTCAACACTGCTGAAAAACTGCAGTTATTCCGGCACAACAATATGTAATACCGGCTATGACGGCAGGGACTGCACTGATATTTCATTTATAGCAAGATTTGATAAGCTTATAGAGGAAAACTATTTTGTTGAGAATAAGGTTGATACATTTTTCCTGTTTGGCGGCACGAATGATTCCTGGGCGGATTCGCCTATTGGAGAGTTGATGTATTCTGACTGGAAAAAAGAAGATTTATTTTGTGTTCTCCCTGCTTTTTGTTATTTGCTAAATCAAGTTAACATAAATTTACCCAATACAAAAGTAATTTGCATTGTGAATACCGAGTTAAAATCGGAGATTGCAGAAAGCTTTAAACTTGCGTGTAAAAGATATAGTATAGATTTTGTGCAGTTAAATGAAATTGATAAGAAGTGTGGACACCCTACCATTAAGGGTATGAAGCAAATAAAAGATCAAATACTGGATTGCATAAAGTAAAATGACAATTTTTTTAAAAGGATGTCATTTTTTGGGAGTGTGTAATATAATAGTTTCGAGGTGATTTTAATGCTTTTATACATAATAAGGCATGGTGATCCGAATTATGAAACGGATACATTGACAGAGAGAGGAAAACTACAGGCGGAGGCGGTAGGAAAGAGAATTTTTCATTCAAAAATAGACAGAATATTCTCCTCTCCGATGGGTAGGGCAAAGGAAACGGCAGAGCCTGCGTGCAGATTATTGGGCGTCGAAAAAAATATAGAGGAATGGACGCATGAAATCGGAGATGAAAGATTAACTCCGTTTCCGGACGGAATTCGCAAATCCATTTCATTGGTTCAGAATACATATTATCGTGAAAACGGGAATATAAACTTGTCTTATGCAGATACATACAGCTGTGACGGAATTAAGCAGTCAGGCATGAACATGGCTATGAAATATATAGAGGAGCATGGAAATGAGTTTCTCGAAAGACTGGGATATCGCGAGGAAAACGGAATTTACCGCATTTTGAGAAAGAATGATGAGAAGATTGCATTGTTTTGTCATTCGGCATTTGCAAGGGCGTGGCTGTCGATTTTGCTGCATATACCGCTTCATATAATGTGGTCATCTTTTGACTACACCCATACAGGAGTGACAGTTATTGAGTTTAAGAATAACGATAATGGTGTTACGGCTCCGCAATGTCTTTGTTTCTCGGACGTTTCTCACTTATATGCGGAAAAGCTTGACCTGATTTATAATAATAAATTTGAAATATGACACGATTGGATTGTTTGAACATTACAAAAAATGGCTTATGAGGAATGACGCAGGAAGGAAATAGAGATGAAGATAATTATTTTTTCTGACGTACACTACTACAGCGAAGATATTGAAACTGCAAAATTCAGCACAACGGCAAAATTGGTTCAGTATTCGTTACCATTGCTTAGAAAGCTTACGAAAAAGATAAATAACGAATATATGCCGAATATAAGTGTTAATTTAGGCGATTTAATTCAGGCGATTTAATTCAGGATGCAAACGATAAAAATAAGGATATTGAAAGTCTTACATATATGTTTGAGAAGTTGAAAGAAATCAAATGTCCTTGTTATTCGATACTGGGCAATCATGACCTTAAAATGATGGATTCTGTAAAAGAGGTTGAAGAAATCATGGGGTATGACAGTTCAACCTATTCTGTTGATGCAGAGGGGTTTCATCTTGTGTTTTTAACTACCGAGATAAGACCGGAGCTTGGACTGGCACGTGGCGGATGTTATAAAGCACATTACCTTTCAGAGCAAAGTATTGCATGGCTGAAAAGTGATTTGGAGAACAACCAATTACCATGTCTGATTTTTACGCATTATGCCTTGGCAGACGATGATGAGATAAATGATGAATGTATGTTTATGAAAAACAGAGCAGATGTAAAGGAAATCATAAAAAATAATAAAAACATTTTGGCTGTTTTTTCGGGACATACGCATAGGACAAAGAGGTATGTGGAGGATGGAGTAATATATTATGTGTTAGGTTCTTTGATAGGGTGTCACGAGGCTAACGGTGTTCCTGACGGTGTATATTTTGAGGTAGATTTAAAGGATGGAAAGATAAATGTTACTGAGCACCACATAGAAATTTGACCGTCATAGATGAAATTAATAAGGCGGAATTTGGTTGATACTATCTCTGCATACTAAGAGATAAAAGGTGATAAACATGAATTTGATGGCACAAGGGGTAGGCTTGCTTGCAGTGATATCGTTCCTTCTGAGTTATCAGCAGAAGAGCCGAAAGAATATAATTATATTGAATGCAACATCAAGAGTTTTGTATATAATTCAGTACATAATGCTTGGGGCATTTGAGGGTGCGGTGCTTGACGTTATGGGAACGATTTCTTCGATTACTGCCCAGAATAAAAATAAAAGCTTTATTGGTAAACATGTCAAAATTTTTGTTATTATTATAAATCTGGCTATATTTATCACAGGCTTGTTTCTATATGAAAATATTTTTAGCTTGTTTCCTGTTATAGGTGTTATTTTACATACAAGTGCTTTTTGGATAAATGAAGAAAAAACTATAAGAAAAGTATCGTTTTTAGGTTCTCCTTTCTGGTTGGTGTACAATTTGGCAAGCTGTGCGTATGGCTCTGCGATAGGTGATATTTTAACAATGATTTCAATAGGTGTTGCGATTTACAGGTATGATATAAAGCGTTTGTAAGGGCAGTATTTGAAGCTTTGGCGGCGTATGTAATTGCATTCGGAAATAATTTACAAAAAGGGTTGAATATGCTCATGCTGTATACTGAGGATATGTATAAAATGGACAAGTATCCGTATTTTGGGTATATGAGAGGTGCGTATACAAAGGCCGAAATAAAGGAAATCGTTGAATATGCCGATATATTTGGTATTGAGGTTATTCCGTGCATACAGACACTTGCACATTTGAAGATGGCACTGCAGTGGGATTATGCAAATGATTTCAGGGATACGGAAAATATTTTGTTGGCAGATGAGCCGAAAACATATGAGTTTATTGAAGAAATGATTAAAACCACAAGAGAATGCTTTAAGAGTGACAGAATTCACATCGGAATGGACGAGGCATTTACTCTTGGTATGGGACAATATCTGAATAAGCACGGATATAAGGAGCGTTTTGAAATTATTTCCGACCACTTAAAAAAGGTATACGAAATTGTAAAGAAATATGATTTCAAGCCGATAATGTGGAGCGATATGATTTTCAACGAAAAAATGCCGGAAAATGTATCGGAGCGGATTCCGGACGGCGTTGATATGGTATACTGGGAGTATTGGAATTTAGATGAGGATTTTTATACAGAAAATATAAAACGACATCAGGCTAAAGGCTTTCAACCTGTAATTAATAAAGAATTAAGAGCAGGTTTAATATAAAAGATAAATAAAAAAGGCATAAACACTATGTTTTTAAGCGTTTATGCCATTTTCTTGTTTGGTGCAGCTGACAGGACTTGAACCTGTATAAAAACCATATATAATGCGGATTGATGGATTTTTGACACACTATCGACTAAAAGCTAAAGCTATTTAGTTTTTCTACGGTTTCATTTTTTCGTTTATCACGAATATGGGTATATATCTGTCTGGTGAGATTAATGTCGCTGTGCCCCATAAGTTCTTGGGCGTCTTTTAAATCTATACCGGCTTCAAATAACATCGTAGCATATGCATGGCGGAGTTGATGTGCGGTGACTGTAACACCATAAGTCTTCTGATATTTCTCCCATCTTCTTTGTAATTGTATTTTTGTATACGGAGTACCGTTTTCGTTTCCGAATATCAATCCTTTTTTGCGTGGGAGCTTTTCTCTTACTCGGTCCAGTAAGGCAACAGCACGCTTGCTGTTTTCGGTTTTTGTACGGTTTTCAATGATAGGCTTGTTGTTATTAAAAAGCATATGCTTATTAACGGTGATAATATTATTTTTAAGGTCAATATCTTCGTATGATAAAGCAAGAGCTTCGGATAGTCGTAGCCCTGTATAGAGCAAGAAGTAGGGGAGAAAGTCAAATCCTGTATAATGCTTGTCAATCTCTTTAATTTCTGCGTCCGTAGGGATTTTTCGGGGTGTTTTAGGGAGATTGTTAGGCAGGCGTATATCACGCACAGGGTTATAGAGTATATAACCATTTAATAGGGCATATTGAAAAATCATGTTAAGTATACATTTATAATTTGCTACGGTTTTTTTGTAATATTGCTTTGAAATCAATTTGCTGATAAATATATTTATTTCAACAGCAGTTATATCTTTGATATTTTTGTATTCTTCAAAATAATCTAAAATATACTCGTATGCAGCCTTGGTATTTTTGCGATAATTTATATCAGAAATGCGTTCGCGATATTCTTCATTCCAAAGCTCTGCGATATACCTAAAAGAATGTTTGATTTTTTCTTTTTCGGTATATTCAATCATTTGGTTTTCGATATCTTTTATTGCCTTGCGTTCTGTATCGGCTCTGCTGTAAAAAGTGACTTTTTGCCCATTAATGGTTTTGACTTTTTGCCACCTGCCATCGGCTCTTTTTTTCATAAAAATAACACTCCTTTTGTAAAAATAAGTTTGACAAATTAGAGTGTATATGATACAATATATCTGCTTGGGATAGGTGTTGTATCACATACACTATTTATCTCTAATCCTCGGTATTGGCGTACCGGGGATTTTTAATTTATAATAATTTTAAAATTCTTGCTTTTAATTTATCGGAGAATTTATATAAGTCTTCAATGCTCTCGATTGTATATTTTACGTTCTCTGTATCATTAGGAATTATAACATACTTTACTTTTTCCTTAAGGAATATCCTACAAATCCATTTTGTGACCTTTCCATCAAGTAGAACGCCGAAATAACTTGCAGTGTCTTTATATGCGATTCTGTCAAGATCTGTCGTTTTGCAGAGGATTGATTTGATGATGTAATATGCTTGCATTTCTTCTTCGGTGGTCACAACGCCATTAGTTTCTTCACATTCCGGTAGTTCTTCGACAACTTCGCCCTCAGGTGTTTTTTCTTCCTCTATGTTTAAGGCATTTTTAATCTTGTCGTTTACAAGTTCATTTATATATTGTGAAATTGACTTTTTTACAATCGGTTTAAACCTTTCCAGTATATTTTGAGTGAATCTACCATCATATATGTCTGCCGAAAGAATAAGTTTTGTAAAATCATCGGACGGGCATGCAAACTCCGCTTTGAGAAATTGCTTTATTAACCCACAATATTTTAAATCTGATGCAGTATTTATTATATTATTAATATCAAAAGCATTTTTCTCAAACTTTTTGAGTTCGGCGACATCACTGTCCCTTAAATCCTCTAAGCTTATTGTTAAGAAAGGTGAAGAATCCATCTTATTAGGTTCTTCGAGGTCAGTGTAGAATTTATATATAACGCCATTTGTTAAAATTGCAAATTTTGCTTTTGTCGTACCGAAGTATCGGAATAATTGTGAATCATGCTTTTCTAATTTTTCATTTACGCTTTTTGCCTCTATTAAAATAGTTGGCTCATTATTTAAAAATATTGCATAATCAACCTTTTCGCCTTTTTTTATTCCAACATCAGCTGTAAATTCAGGGACAAATTCCAAAGGATTGAAAACGTCATACCCTAAAATAGAGAAAAATGGCATAATTAATGATGTTTTTGTTGCCTCTTCTGTAAATATATTTCCCTTTAAGGCATCAACCCTTCCTGCGAAAGATTTCAATTTTTCTTCTAACATAATTTGTTCTCCTTATCTTTTGTTTTATATATCAACAGCAATGCTGTTAATTACCATTATTTACCTGGTGACTTTGAATGCGTATACCATTATAATTAAATTGAGGTGGTATATATGGATTATTCAAAATATAAACAATCCCGAAATGCAGCATGGCAGATTCTTATTGATTATAATATTCGGTCACTCCCAGTAAAAGTCAGTTCCATATGTAGGGATATGGGGATTAAAATAATTGACTACGACCGAGGGAATGAAATGATTAAGTATTGTAAACTTGAAGAACGCTGCCAAAACAATGATGGCTTTACTTTTGAAAACGCTATTTTCTATAACAATAAATGTGTCATAGGTCGTCAGCGTTTTACGGTTGCTCATGAATTGGGACATATATTATTACATAACGGCAATGGCGAATACAATCGTGAACCGATAGCGGTAGATAATCCCAAAGAGCAAGAAGCAAATGTGTTTGCAAGTCGTTTACTTGCTCCGGCATGTGTTCTTTGGGGGTTAAATATAGCCACTTCGGAAGAAATTGCACAATTATGTGATATCAGTATGCAAGCTGCAGAGTTTAGACTTGAACGCTTGCAAAGGCTTTATGAGCGAGAAAAACAGTTTATTGAAAAATATAACAAGAGCTGTTTTCTGCAATCACCTACCGAAAAACAGGTATATGCACAATTTCAAGATTTTATTAATAGTAAATTATAAGTCAACATCATCGTCACTAATGGAGTTTATGAATTTATCAAGATAGTCCATCTGCTCTTTAGTGAGTTTTTTCTTTATGGTTTTTCCGTCTCGACTATAGATAACTATATCCGAAGTCGCTTCAACGTCTGGCTGGTTGTTTTCGTCCCAACCCATTAAATAAGCGGGGCTTGATTTAAGCTTGTCTGCTATTGACTTAATTTTGCTGGCTGGTATATTTGTAACTATTCCTGTTTCGTATTTATGTATAGTTTGCTTTGTTGTACCAACATACTCAGCAAGTTCCTCTTGAGTATACCCGTTTTCTATTCTTAAAGTTTTTATTTTTTCGCCAATAGTCAATTTGGTCACCGCCTTCTATATTGTAGTATAACAGCTATTAAGTAACTTGTCAAGAAATATTTTTCTAAAAAAATGAAAAAAAGTGCTTGACAAGTGACAAAAAGTGTGATACAATTTCGGTAACTTAAAAGTTACGAAAGGGGGTAGAGTTCTTGTTAGATGTTAAAGCGTTAAAAGCAGAAATGGTGCGTAATGGGTATACGCAAGCAAAGCTTGCAGATGCCTTGGGGATAACACCAAGAACATTAAATACCAGGATGAAAACAGGGGATTTCGGAAGTAAGGAAATAGAAATAATGATTTCATTATTAAAATTAAAAGACCCGATGGAAATTTTTTTTGCAAACAAAGTAACTTAAAAGTTACAAAAAGGTAAATTAAAACATCTATGGTTGTGTCATAGACGTTTTAATCCTTAATTTGTTTACTTGAACATATTGCAGAAATATCACCTATTAACATCTACGCTTTGTTGGCACTGGTTGCATCAGCTGATTTAATAGTGAGAAAATAGGAATTTATATTCCGGCTCCGCCGGTGCGTTTTCTCCGTTCGCAATATTTCGCATTTAACACAACTAAATGCTTCTTCATATGCGGTTCACTTTAGCAGTTTAAGTTCTGCAATATTATGTAGCCTTACGCATCACCATTACTACAAGAACAAGGCAATCGCAATAGTTTGGTCAACAGGACCAGCTCCTTTCGTTGCCGTTAAGGCTATGAATATTATACCATAAGGGGAAAAATATTTCAAGTAATACGAAAATAAATTCAGTGCGATGGCAGGAAGGATGTGATAAATTTGAATGTTGTATTTTATTTGTTAGTCATCATTGCGATAGTTTTTCTATGGTTTATATTGTCATTTCTATTTAAACCTATTGGAAAATATATTGCCGAATTATTCAAAGAAGCAAAAGAAAATTTAAAGGAAGATTAATAGGAGGATTTTATTATGACAAAAGGAAAAATTGGTGGAATTACATTAGGAATTGCTTTGGCTCTCGGATTGATATGCACAATAATATGCGTTGAGAGAATTCCTGTAGGCTATGAGGGTGTTGTTTACTCTATGAATGGTGGTGTTCAGGAGCAGACCTTAACACAGGGATGGCACGTAGTCAGCCCAACAAAAAAGGTCAAGGAGTTTACGATTGCCGAGGAACAGCTGAACCTAACTAAGGACAATAAAGAATCGTTTACTGTTGCAACCTCGGACAATGCAGGCATAGAAATCAGTTTTCAAATGTCATACCGATTTATAAGCGATAGGATTGTAAATACATATCAAAGATTCAGAGGTATGGATGGAGATGATATTGTTAATAGCAGAGTTTGTACAGTTTTGAAATCTAAAGTTTCTGAGGTTACGGCTAAATATTCCATGATGGAAATATATTCAAGTAATAGAGTTGAAATCAATAAAGAACTGACAAGCTATTTAAGCAAAGAGTTTTTAAATACTTATGGAATGGAGATTACAGGAGCATCAATTATAGACGTACATCCCGATGAACAACTGCAACAGACAATTAACGATAGAGTAACGGCTCTTCAAAAAAAGCAACAGGCAGAAGCTGAGCAGGAAACCATTAAAGTTGAAGCGGAAACAAAGAAGATACAGGCACAGGCTGAAGCTGATGCAATGATAATTAAGGCAAAAGCAGAAGCGGAAAATTATCGTATTAAGTCTGAGGCTATAACTGATAACTTGTTGAAAAAGTGGGAACTGGATGCAAGACTTCAACACGGTTGGGTAACTATTCAGGGTGGCACGCCGATTGTGAATGCGGAGAACTAATCTCCGCCCTTCGGGGCGGTTGAAAAAACAATATTCACCTCAGAAGCAAGCACCTTGCACATAAAAATTCGTATGTTCGGAGATTTATCCCAAGCAAGGCAAGCCCTGTGCCGGGTGCTTCCTTCCGAGGTGAATGGAAAGGAGAAAACTATGGCGAGAGAACAGCCTAACTATCGCTCTACGCTTGAAATGTTAATAGACAAAGGATATCCGATGTCATTGACGCGTGGAGAAGCAGCTAAAATATTATGTCTTTCTTATAAGAAAATTGCGGAGCTTATCAAAAAAGGGTTTATAAAAGAAAAATGCGGAAAAATTCCGTTAGGCTCTGTTGCAAATTATTTATGTGGATAGAAAGGAGTGAGTTAAATGCATGGAATAGCAAGAATTAGGCATCGACGGCGGCAAAGGGCGATACGAATGCACAGGCTAAAGGTAGCACTTTGCATACTGGCGGTCATAGCCTTTGTGATCCTGTTATGCGGTCTTGAAGTAAAGGAAAAGACAGCTATGGGCTACGAATATCAGTCATGTAATCAGTTGTGGGACTTGACGCAGTATTGTCCCGATGACATGGACAAGTGGGAATACATAGCGTTGATAATGCAGCTAAACGCAATGGACGATATGACGGTCTATTCGGACAGGCTGTATCAAGTGCCGATTTATGAAAAGTAAAAAGCCGCCCATGTCGGACGGCTCGGTAATTCCTTAAAGTCAAGAAAAGGAATTAAATTATGTGTCACTAATAATATAACACATTAAAAATAAAAAGTCAAGGAGGACATTAAATTATGTGTAGTTTTAAATCAATGTTAATTTTAAAAGACATGGTATTTGTCCCTGATTATGACAGTCATGACAAGATGTTGGAGGAACTCGGCATCGAGGATACCAGGGCGAATGCAGAAAGGCTGTTCGTAAGAGTGGAGCTGACCCCGGCAGACGGTGACCCGTTCAGTGATATATCTACATGGAAATACAATGTAGACCAAGACATTCTGCCTGAGTGGTATGTGAAAGAAGTGGACAAGCGGCGTGCGATTGACGCTGTTAAGGAATGGGCGAAGGAACATATATATGTAGGTCAGGATAATTTAAAGATAGAAAGCGACACTGGCTATTATTTAAAAGATTGTAAAAATGTTACTGTACGCGGCAATGCAACGGTAAAGGCTTACGGCAATGCAACGGTAAAGGCTTACAACAATGCAACGGTAGCGGCTTGTGGCAGTGCAACGGTAAAGGCTTGGGACAATGCAACGGTAAAGGCTTACGGCAATGCAACGGTAGAGGCTTACGGCAATACAACGGTAGCGGCTTGTGGCAGTGCAACGGTAAAGGCTTGGGACAATGCAACGGTAACGGCTTACGACAATACAACGGTAGAGGCTTACGGCAATGCAATGGTATATAACTCACCACTCTCATCGCTAAAATGGCACAAAAAAGACAGTATCATTCTTCGTGATGATGCCATCTTCAAGGATAACGAAACTAAAACTATCTATCAGGCAGGCGATTGGGAACTGGTACTTGTGGATAAGAAAGATGAGGTATGAGTTATGGGAAGACAGGACGATATCATGCGTGCAGAACGTGCCAGAACCGGCAATTACGGACAGGACAGGGGGAATACAATCGAAATCCCCTGTCCGATATGCGGAGGACATGATTTTGATTTCGTTATCAAAGATAAAAATGGTGACATAGTCGGCTGTGAAAGCTGCTGCAATCGTATTTATTACGATGATTTGAAAGAAGGTGCTGAGTTTGGCTGATTTTAAAAATGGTGTTTCATATTACACCAAAGGACATGCAGTGATTACAGTTGCGTTTCCTGAGAGTGATGTGTGCTGCCGTTGGTGTCCCTTTTGTTATGAGGAAAAAGGGCTTTCGCGGTCGCGATGCAGGCTTACCAATGACATGATATATGCAGTTGAATGGACAATAGGGGAAAACTGCCCGATTGTGTTTGAAATGAAGGAGGAATAATTATGGGAAAAATAGTGCTCATATTAGGCGAAAGTGGTTCGGGGAAAAGCACAAGTCTTAGGAATTTTAAAGAAGATGAAGTACTTATATTCAATGTAGCAAATAAGCCGCTGCCGTTTAGAAAGAAGCTGAGGACAATCAATAATGCAACCTACGAAATAATCGGTAAGGAGATGCAGAAAAACGAATATAAGGCGTACATAGTGGACGATAGTCAGTACCTATTGTCCTTTGAAATGTTTGATAGAGCAAAAGAAACCGGATATACGAAATTTACAGATATTGCCCTTCGTTTTCGTAATATGTTGAAGTTTGTGGTAGAGAAAATGCCCGATGATGTGATTGTATATTTTCTGCACCATTCGGAAACTACCGAGACAGGCAAAATCAAGGCAAAGACTGTAGGCAAAATGCTTGATAATCAGCTTACTGTCGAAGGATTGTTTTCAATAGTGCTTGTATGTCAGGCAGACGGACAGACTCATAAATTTATTACGCAATCGGACGGATATACAACGGCAAAATCACCGATGGAGATGTTTCCGCTGGAGATTGACAATGACCTGAAAATGGTCGACGAAACGATAAGAAAATATTGGGAGCTATAATTTTAAGGAGGATATTACTATGAAAAAACCAAACAACTACGATAACACACAGAGCTACGGTGAATTTGAACCGTTGGAACTTGGCGGACACATCTGCCGGATTATTAAAGTAGAGGAATGCATAAGCAGTACGGACAAGGCTATGATAAGAATTTACATAGACATTGCCGAAGGAAATCAAAAGGATTATTACCTGAAGCAATATGAGGCAGATACCCGTGAACAAAAGAAGTGGGGCTGCATTGTGTACCAGCTCGTTGAGGACAATGAGGGCAACACAAACAAGGGCTTTAAAACATTTATAACGGCTGTAGGTAAGTCAAACAGCACTTTTGATGAAAGCAAAATATGGGACGAAAGCTTCTGTACATACTTTAAGAATAAGCTGGTAGGCGGAGTGTTCGGTCGTGAGCAGTACCAAAATCAGAAGGGCGAGCTTAAATGGGCTATAAAGTGTGTGCAATTCCGTGATATTGAAACAATTAAAAAGGGCGTTGAAGTGCCGGAGGATAAATATTTAGCAGACGGAGGTCCGATGTTCAGCATGCCGGAATCACCGATACAGGGCTACAACGTTGACGATGATGATTTGCCATTCTAAGGTGAGCAGCTATGGCTTATGATAAAAAAACATTTTTAAAAGAGGTCGTTATCCTGCATGACACAGGCGAACAGAAAAACGGTCATATTTTAAAGGCGTTTGATGAAATGGGAATAAAGCATCAGACAAAAAATCTTGATTACGGCGATTACAGTTTTATGGCACAGGGAAGGGACTTTTCCTTTCTCTGTGTCATAGAACGTAAGGCAAATGTGAACGAGCTGTATGGTAATCTTACACAGGACAGGGAACGTATTGAACGTGAATTTGCTTTGGCAAATAGGTCAGGAAAGGATTTTATCCTTTTAATTGAAAATTGCAGCTCTATGGACGAATTAAGGGAATACAAGGTGCCTGACTGGGAAATGGAAAAATTTAAACGTAAGCGTCAAAATATCGGATTGGAATGTTATTCTACAATCCTTTCGTGGGAGTGTGGCAATCGGTATAATTTCAGGACGGTATTTGTTGCCGACAATACGAAGACTGCCGCCATGATGCTCGAACGCTTTTATTATTTCTGGAGAAACTTTAAAATACAGAATGCAAACAGACGAGGAATGAGGAAAAGCGAGGCAAGTCAATGAATGTAGCTGAATATATACGCAAAAGCATTTCTATGAATGACATATGTGTGAAGTATAATTTTACACCGGATAGGGCGGGATTTATCTCCTGTCCGTTTCATGCAGAAAAAACCGCGTCGTTAAAAATTTTTTCAAATGACAGAGGGTGGCATTGCTTTGGGTGCAATCAAGGCGGAAGCGTCATTGATTTTGTAAAATTACTGTTCAGTGTGGACTTTTGTGAAGCTGTCAGAATAATTAACAGAGACTTTTGTTTGGGGATACCGACATCTAAAAAAGCGGGATACCGGGAACGCGAAATAATCCGGAAGAAAATGTATGAGATGGAAAGAGTGCGGTCGGAAAATGCACACCAAAGAGAAAAGGAGCTGGCTGAGTATGAAAGTCTGCTTGACGAATATATCGTCTGCGATTTAATTGTACGTTTTTTAAAACCAAAAAGTCCTGACGAGGAAATAAGTAATATTTATGCTAAAGCCGCAAACAGGATGCCGATAGTAGAGTTTAGATTAGATTGTATAAAGGGGTGAAAAGCTTGAATGAAATTCAGATTCCTGATTTTACGAAGGAGGAATATCTTGCAACACCAAGACCCTTCGAATGGCTGAACGCTTTTGCTGAAAACAATTTTCAATTAATGCAGATGCTTGAGCAGGTAAGTAAGCAGGCGAGCAGCGTAGGCGTAAAGAATTTTAAATCATTATTTAAGGCTTATCAGAAATCATTAAAGACGCAGGATTCAAATATTATACTTAATTCAACCAACTTTGAAGGGCAGGAGCTGCAGCTTGATTGTGGTATGTGGACTTGTGATGATTTTGGTGTTACCGGAACAGATAAATTCGGATTTGAATTTGTTGCTTGTATGCATCCTATAATGCCGGTGCAAAGGTTAATTAATATTGACAGCAAAACAGAGAAACTAAAAATAGCGTTTAAAAAAGGCTTTCAATGGCGGTCTGTTATAGTGGATAAAAAAACACTTGCAAGCAATAATTCAATATTATCATTAGCGGATTTTGGAGTTGCAGTAAACAGCGAGAACAGCAGATATCTTGTAAGGTATTTATCCGAATTGGAAAGCATGAACTATGAACGCATACCTGAATTAAACAGCGTGGGACGGTTAGGCTGGATTCCGGAATGCGGGTTCAGTCCGTATGTGGAAAATCTTGTTTTTGATGGCGATGCAACATTTAAACATTTCTTTGAAAGCGTCCGGTCTTATGGTTCTTATGAAAAATGGCTTGAGGTAGCAAAATCCGTCAGAAGCGGTAAGAGTATTCCGGCAAGAATAATATTAGCTGCCAGTTTCGCAAGTGTATTAGTCGAACAATGCGGAGGATTACCTTTCTTTGTTCATTTGTGGGGCAATACAGAAGGTGGCAAGACTGTTGCATTGATGCTTGCGGCCAGCGTATGGGCGAATCCAAGACTTGGAGAATATGTACATAGTTTCAATGGCACGGGAGTTGCACAGGAGCTTTCAGCGGGCTTTGTGAACAGTTTGCCGCTTATATTGGATGAGCTGCAGATTGTTAAGGAAAAGAAAGACTTCGACCAACTGATTTATCAGCTTACCGAAGGCGTAGGCAGGCAGCGTGGAGCTAAAACAGGGGGCTTGCAAAAAACGGGAACATGGAATAACTGCATTATAACATCAGGAGAAATGCCGATATCCGGCAGCGGTTCCGGTGGTGGTGCGGTAAACAGAATAATTGATGTTGAATACACTACGGCAATATTTGAAAATCCGGTGTATGTAGCAGAAACAATTAAAAAGAATTACGGCTATGCCGGAAGGGATTTTATTGAAAATATTAGTGACAGTACGGTATTAGAGGACATTCGTGCAAAACATAAAGAATATTTAAAATTACTTCAGCAATCGGAAAGCACTGATAAACAGTCGATGTCGGCAGCACTTATTCTGACGGCGGATTTTTACGCGACTAAACTGATTTTTAAAGATGGCAATAACTTAGACATTGAAGATATTCGACCGTTCCTGAGCACAAAAACAGACGTCTCACAAAACATGAGGGCTTATGAATATATCATGGATGTTGTGGCTATGAATGAAAACAGATTTGTTAGTGATATAAGCTCCGCAAAAGAAGGCAGTGAAATATGGGGGAAAATAGATAATGATTATATATATTTCAATGCTACGAAGTTTAATGCAGTTTTGCGAGATGGCGGATATAACTCAGCTTCGTTTTTGAGTTGGCTTAAAGCAAACAATTTGATTGATGTTGATAAGAAGCAAATCAGTAAAAACAAGAAGATTGGGAAGCTTGCAGTACGTTGCATTTGGCTTAAAAGAGAGACGGAAAGTGTTATTCCTGATGGATTTAGAGAATACTCAGGAGGATTTTGTCCTTTTGATTAAGGTTACTAAGTTACTAAGGTTACTGCAAAAAATAACACTCTTTATATAAGTTATATATTTTGAGTTTTTGAGAAATGTGAGCAAATATATTACTTTCTATAGAAAGTAAAAAAGTGTAGTAACTTAGTAACCAAATGCTGTAAATCGCATAATAATGCCGTTTGTAATGGTTACTGAAAAATATTTCAATTAGTAACGCAGTAACCGTATGGAGGGGAATATGAACGATAATGAATTAAAAAATATAGCAAATTATTTGGCAGATGCATTTTTAACCGCAGAAGATGAGTTTGTCGATAAGTTTAGTAGAATAACGAATAAAATTAAGACCGTGCGTGAGGGATATGTCATTGGGAAGTTATGTGATGTCTATCGTGAAGCTAAGGCAGGGAATATTGATATGGATGCAGCGAAGGAGTTACAGAGACAGGTATTTCTTGAAGGAGCAGCGTTATAACAAATGCCCGTCAGACGAAAATGCTCATGCTATTGCGAGGGCTTTGACGAAGATATGAGGAGGAAAAATGAACAAATACATATTTCCCGTAATATTAATTGCTCTTGATTTGGGAGCGGCGGTCATGTACGGAATAAGCGGTGATGTGAAAAAGTGATATATTGGATAGCTGCTGCGGTGTTGAATGCGGCAGTGACTTTTTAGGGAGGTACGAGAATGAATAAGGCTAAAATGATTTTAAAATACCCTGGAGCGAAATGGCGTATTGCAGACTGGATAATATCAAACATGCCGGAGCATCACAGTTATGTTGAGCCGTATTTTGGGAGCGGTGCGGTCTTGTTTCGGAAAACGCCGTCTAAAATAGAAACAATCAACGACTTAGATGATGACGTTATTAATTTATTTGAGGTTGTAAGGAATAATGCAGAGCCTCTTGTAAGGGCTGTTACCTATACGCCGTTCTCCCGGAAGGAATATGAAAATGCATTTACAAAAGAGCCTGTCGATGAAATCGAAAAAGCAAGACGCTTTCTTGTGAGGTGTTGGCAGGGGCATGGATTCAGAAACATAAACGGGCATCGCTCCGGCTGGAAAAATGATGTACAAGGACGTGAGGCAGCTTATGCCCTTAGAAACTGGTACCGTTTGCCACAATGGATTGAAATGGCCGTAGAGCGATTACGGGAAGTGCAAATTGAAAAACGCCCGGCAGTAGAGGTAATACAGAGGTTTAACTATCCGAACGTATTAATTTATGCTGACCCGCCCTATGTGTTGTCGACAAGATCCGGCAAAAATTATAACCATGAGATGTCTGATGCAGACCATGTTGAATTATGCGAAACCCTTTTAAAACATAAAGGTTCGGTAATACTCAGCGGATATGATAATGAGATTTATAACGAGTATATGCGGGACTGGAAAAAATTAAGTATAGATACTACTGCAGAAAAGGGGCTAAAACGAGTTGAAGTGATTTGGATAAAAGAGGGAATGAAACCATGACAACTATGACACATATACAAAACGCCATAAGGCGTATAAGCAAAAAATCGGCTGAGCCGAAGGAAACGGAGGCAAGGTTGAGCCTTATGGTATATAAGCTGCAGCTGGCAGGAACGGATAATGATACTATACTTAAAAGGATTTTGGAGGAAAATCATGAATAAAACAGATTTGTTGAAAATCGCGAAGCCTATTTTATTTAATACAGAAATGGTAAGGGCGATATTACTGGGAAGAAAGACGCAGACAAGGCGTATTGTAAAACAAAATACAGAGACTATATTAAACAGCCCATATCATAAAGAGCATTCGCAAGTGCCGGACGCACAGTTGATTTTAAAACTTTGTCAGCCGTTGTATGAGACGGGAAACATTCTCTATGTGAGGGAAACTTGGAGTAAGAGCAATGCAGGAACATATTTATACAGAGCATTTCCTTTTGATGCCCCGGAGGAAGAAGACGTGGCAATGAAAAGTTTAGGATATAAATGGCATCCCTCAATCCACATGCCAAAAAAAGCAGCGAGGATATTCTTGCGAATTACGGCCGTGCGAACGGAGAGATTGCAGGAAATAACGATTGAGGACATTGAAAATGAAGGTATTATATGTCCTACAAAAAGGGATGGAGAAATAATCGATTACATTGCAGATTTTGCAAGATTATGGGACGATACTATCGGGGTGAAAGGTTTTGACAAATACGGATGGAATGCGGATCCTTGGGTGTGGGTTTATGAATTTGAAAGGATTGAAA
Source organism: Clostridia bacterium (assembly GCA_017621875.1). GTDB lineage: Bacteria > Bacillota > Clostridia > UBA1381 > UBA1381 > UBA1738. The sequence goes on along the minus strand of JAGASE010000012.1, from coordinate 20,149 downwards.
TAAATGATTGAATTTATAAAAATACTCTTGCTTTGTGCGGCGGTGTGCATAATGACGGGAGTTGTATGTGTATCGGCTGCAAGGCAGGTAATGGAGGAAATGGACGCAGAAACGGAGCGGCTTAAAATAGAGCGTGATGAGGCGGTGCAGAAAGCTCATGAGCTTGAAACACTTCTTCCCAAAAGCATGAAGCGGCATGGACTTAAAGAAGACCCAAGGCTGTTAAAGCCCGGCTGTGAGGAGTGCAATGAGAAGAAATGTGCGAAATGTATGTATTTTATGCTGAATCAGAATACAGACGAGCCATGTACATCGTGCGAAGAATACAAAAACTTCGTACACATACACCGCTTTTGCCACAGCTGCGGCAGAAAGCTCAGAAAGGAAGGATGATGTAATGAGCGAGAGAGAAAGATTGATTGAGTTGTTAACAGAAGGACAACCACCATTCAACCCGCTGAACGATGTGTGTATTGAAAAATTAGCCGACCATCTTCTTGCAAATGGTGTACTTGTACCGCCTTGTAAAGTGGGTGATACTGTGTATGAGGCACTTCCAAGGGTCGGTCATATTCGGTCAAACAAGGTTGTTGGCTTTCATCTGGGGAGATTTACAAATATAAGAGGACAAAAAAGAAAAGAGTATTTGATTTGCTATTCTGATTTCTCTTTAACGCATATCGACATTGATAAATTTGGCAAAACAGTATTTCCCGCCAAGGAAGAAGCAGAGCAGGTATTGAAATCGCAATTCAAAAAATAAAAGAACGAATTTAAGGAGTGAGGATATGAAGATAATGCTTATAATCTCAATCGCTATTATAATTTTTGCGGTTATAAATTATGACAAGATGAGTTATAAGGCTTGGTATTACCGCAACAAAGACCGAAACGACGGATATTATTGGGGTGGTATTCCTCGAAATAAGGAGTGAGAGTATGTGTGAGATATTATTAAGAGCCTATGACAAGGGCAGAAAAGAATATTTTACATATGGAAATGTGTTTATAGCTATTAGCAAAGGCGAACGCCCAAACAAAAACGAAGTATATCTTGATGTAATCAGCAATGCAGACAAATACAAGGAAAGGTTTGTTATAGAACGATACACAGGCTTGACCGACAAGAACGGCAAGAAGATTTTTGAAGGGGATATTGTAAAACACTATAATCATTGTGATATAAAAGAATACAGCGAAGATATAGGCAGAGTATTTTACTATACCGAAACTTGTAGGTTTTTAAGAACATCAAAATTATTTCCTGATGATTGCCCGGAACTATATGCAAACAGAGAATATGAAGTGATTGGCAATATTCACCACAATTCTTACCTGTTGGAAAGTCAATAAAATCGCAATTCAAGCAAGAAAAGAACGAATATTTGAGGAGGGAGTAACAAAAATGACAGATGACGAGATTATAAAGGCTTTGGAGTGTTGCGATACGCGAGAGTGGTGCATTCATTGCCCGCTAAAAGATAATGACCGTTGCAGAGATGTTTTATCGACTCAAAGTGTCGAATTAATCAACCGCCAAAAGGCAGAGATTGAGAGGTTACAGAAAGGGTTATCCGAAAAACAAGAGATAATAAAAAGGCTTTGTGAGGACGGTGATTAAGTGAAAGCATATAAAAACAGCAAAGGCAATATTTTAGCCGTATTTAAGGACGAAAATGAAAAGTATGGCATATATCACCGAAAAGATGAGGATTCGGTATTCAGATGGGGTTCTTATTCAAAATATCCCCATAGAGCCACGCGAGCAGAGGCAGAGCGTGATATGGACGGGCTTATTGAGAGTGCGTATGACAGAACCTGGGAGCTGATAGAGTTAGGGGCAAGGGGAGAGAGTTGACGATGCCAAAGAAATCTAATATAAAACGTAAGCAGCAGCGTCACGCTCAGCGTTTGGAGGACAAACAGATACATAAAGCTGCGACCATTGCTGTACAGCACAGTTTTGCTATTGCAATGTATGCAGCGAAGACAGTGTTTAAGGACAGAGCCTCCAATCCCAAAATGGAGGAGCTTATCATCAAAATGCTTTCAATTTGGGATAAGGTGGGAGACGGTGAGGTTTCTGTTGAAACTATAGCCGCGAGCGTGGAGGCAGAAACGGGTATCAAGTATAATATTGCAAGTGGTGAGATCGTGAATTTAAGGAGGAAATGATATGACTGCAAAGGAATGGTTGAGGCAGGGACGGAAGCTGGAGCAGGAGGTAAGAACGCTTCGAGAACAAAAGGACCAGGCATTTGCATTGGTTTGCGGTAGTTCTATATCTTATGGCAGTGACCGGGTACAGGCAAGCTGCAAAAACACAGCCGAGGACAAGCTTATAACATATCTTAAATATGCGAATATGCTTGAAAGCAAAATAGTAGAACTGCTCAATTATCGTGCTGAAATGATTAAGGCTATAGGCATGGTTAATGATGTCAGATATAGGATACTGCTTACCGCATATTACGTTAACTGCAATACATGGGAACAGGTTGCGGAGCTTATGGTATATGACTTGCGATGGGTACATAGATTACATGGCGAAGCATTAAAAGCCATTGAAAGCCACTATAAATCTATGATATAGTATATACTGGAAATGAAGCATAAGGGCGGCTATACGGCTGCCCTTTTTGCATGGGTTAATATACCACCGTTTGTTGAAATAGTGGGGTGGGGCTATGTGGTAAAGGAAAGGCGAACGCTGTGCGGCAGGTGTATGAATGACTACAAGACTGCCGGATACAGAGTATATATAATGAGTTATATCCGCGAGCCGTATGATAAATGCGGGCGGATGGGATTTGATTGCAAAATAAAGAGAGGTGGTGAGCGTTGGCGAATGAAAAAAATTTGAAGCCGATAAAGACGCTAAGCAAAGAAGAAGCAAAGAAGAGAGGCTCTAAAGGCGGAAAGAAATCTGTTGAATCAAGACGTAAAAAGAAGCAGTTAAAGGAATGCATGATTACTTTGCTTGATTTGGATATAAAAGACCCTGACTTGATAACAACGTTTAAAAGCATGGGGATTGAGGATAAGTCGAATAAAATGCTTGTAACTCTCGGGCTGTTCAATGCTGCTGCGAGCGGTGATGTAAAGGCATTCAAAGAAATAAAAGAGCTTATAGGCGAAAATATTGAAGATGATATGTCGAAGCTTGATGAAGTCCTCGGCAAAATTGAGGGGAATATATAATGGCATTTTCTGAAAAGCAGCAGGAATATTTTTATAACGCCACTCATCGTTGGAATATCAAGAGCGGAGCAACCCGAAGCGGCAAAACATATATGGATTATTTTGTAATACCCAAGCGGCTACGAGCGGTAAGTGGAAAAGAAGGATTAAATGTTATTTTAGGCAATACAAAAGGTACGCTGCAAAGAAATATAATAGAGCCGCTGCAGGATCTGTGGGGTATAAAATATGTATCTGATATTTGTTCAGACAATACGGCGATGATGTTCGGAGAAAGAGTATATTGTCTCGGAGCAGATAAAATTAATCAGGTGGATAGGATTAGAGGTTCCTCAATCAAATATTGTTACGGTGACGAGGTCGTAACGTGGCATGAAGACGTATTCAACATGTTAAAATCGCGTCTTGATAAGGAGTACAGCAGATTTGATGGTACATGCAACCCGGAAAATCCAAACCACTGGTTTAAGAAATTTCTTGACAGTGATGTTGACATATATCTTCAGGAATATACAATTGACGATAACCCGTTTTTGCCGTTATCCGTCAAGGAAAATTTAAAGCGGGAGTATAGCGGTACAGTTTTCTATGACCGATATATTCTCGGCAGATGGTGCGTTGCAGAAGGACTTATATACCGTACTTTGGCAGATAATCCCGAACAGTTTATGATTGACAGAAAAGATGTGCCAAGGCTTCATAGTGTATGCTGCGGTGAGGATTTTGGCGGAAACAAATCCGGACATGCTATTGTGTGTTCGGGAATTGCAGATAACGTGCTGTATGTCACTTCTGCCAAATTTAAAAAGGCAGAAGGGTCTACGCCTACACAGCTTGAAAAATGGAGTGTGGACGTATTTGAAGAAAATTTCAGATGCACAGATTATATGCTTGAGATTTATGCAGATAGTGCGGAGCAGGTGCTTATAAATGGTATAAGGGAAAAAACGCGGTTTAATGTGTATAATGCATATAAAACACCTATTATCGGACGAATACGTCTTTTGTGCAGGCTTCTTGCTGCAGGCAGGGTTAAATTTATACGCGGAGAATGTGATGAGCTTATAAAGGCATTATCCTCCGCCACATGGGATGATAAACAAATGGAAGATGTGCGGTTGGATAATGGTACATATAATAACGATATCATTGACGCATTTGAATATAGCTTTGAGCATTATTTTTTAAACGAATTGAGGTAAGGATATGTGGAGAAATTTATGGGAATTGGTTATGCGGCTTTTCGGAAAAAGCAGCGAAGATGCAAGCCATAAGCAGTCGAGAAAAAATATGGGATATGCAGCGAAATATAAAGATATATCCGAAATAAATTTCACTGCAATAGTAGCCGGAAAGCTTGCGACGCTGACGGTGTCGGAAAGCAGTATCGCAATCAGTGGCGAGAATAAAAGGGCGAAGTTGCTTGAGGATACAATAGAGAAAGTATGGCATAAAATAAAAAAGATAACGGCAACGGCTTTAGGTTGTGGCGGCTGTCTGATTGTGCCGTATGTCCAGAACGGCAAATTGCTTTTTAATTATGTGTCACAGGACAGGCTGTGTATTAATGCGATGAGTGGCGAAAAAATAACCGATGCCACCGTACTTGCAGACGTGATAGAAAAAAACAACACAAACTATTATCGTTATACAAATTACGCTGTTAATAACGGCAATCTTTACATAACCAACAAGACAGTAAATGAAAGCGGAAGTATTGTCGCAGTGGAAGAATGGGCGGATATACAGGATATTGCCATAAGCAATGTTGACAGAGTATTATTCGGCTTTATAAAGTCACCTGTTGACAACAGAAAGGGTATAGATTTATACGGCGTTCCGATTACATACGGCTGCGATAGTATCATTGAGGAAATTAAAGAATGTCTTGTTCAGATAAAAGAGGAATTTGAGAATAAACAGGTCCGCCTGCAGGTAGACGAGAGAGCTTTTAAGAGAGATAAAAACGGCAATTACATTATTGACAGCAAAATATTCATGTTAGGACATAGCAACGGCGACGGTTCGCTGTTTAATATTTTCGACCCGGCAATACGTGACAGCTCTTATTATGCAAGGCTCTTAAATTTGTTTGACCTTTTGGAGAAAGCAATCGGCACAAGCAAGGGTATTCTTACTGCACCCGAATCAAGAGGTGCTACGGCAACCGAGATTAAAGCAGGAATGTATGACACATATGCAATGATAACTGATATCAGGACTGCGATAGAAAAGGGCATGACCGATTTTCTGTATGCCTGTGATGTGCTTGCTAATTATTATGGATTGTCGCCTGTGGGTGATTATAAGCCTGTGTTTGACTGGTCCTATTCCATGATTGAAAGCAGCAGCGAGACCTGGACGCAGATGAAGGACGGACAGGCAATAGGAATACGCAGTAAGGCGGAATTAAGGAGTTGGCAGACCGGAGAAAGCTTAGAGGAGGCTCAAATGCGAATTGATGAGATTACTGCAAGAGAGCCGACCGTGCAGAATCTTTTAGGAATGAACGAGTGATATGCTTACAGAAAAACAGATAAACCTTTTGCCGGAACGGATATATGAGCGGCTGGGTAGGATAAACACCGAATATCTCGAAAGCATAGGCGGTGTTATAAAGGAAATCGGCGAACTTCGTCCGTCCGACGTGCATCGTTTGCAAAAAATGTATGATTACGGTGCAGATTTAAATAAAATCATATCAAAGCTATCGGAGGAAAGCGGCAAGAACATACAGGAAATATACGAAATCTTTGACATAGTCGCAAAGGAAAACTACGATTATGCAAAACCCTTTTATGAGGCAAAGGCAATGCCGTTTATTCCTTATGAGGAAAATGAGCAGGTCAAAGAATATGTGCAATCACTTGCAAGGCAGACGGTTGATGAATATGTAAATCTCACGCAGCACACTGCTTTTGCGGTTTTTGCGGAGGACGGAAAGAGCATCGCTCCGCTGTATGCGGCAAATTCAAAGAAGGTTGCAACATCTCTGTCCGATACATATACTCGCGTTGTTGACTACGCCGTTACAAAGGCTCAGTTTGGAATGACCGACTATAATTCTGCTATGCGTGAGGTCATGAAGGCTTTGGCAGCAAGCGGAATAAAAACGGTTGATTATGCTACGGGCTATTCGCGGCGTCTCGATACAGCTGTGAGGCAGAACATACTTTGGGGTATTAAACGGTGCAATCAGAATGTGGCTGACATGGTTGGTGAGGGATTTGGAGCGGACGGCTATGAGATAAGCTATCATTCAAATCCGCGACCGTCTCATGCGGATATGGGAGGAAGACAATATGCAATCGGCAAAGCAAGGACGGTAAACGGAGTGTATTATCCATCCTTTTCTGATGTTGAGGCTCTTTTGGACGAATATAACTGTTTGCACTTTAAGTTTTCGATACTTCTGGGTGTTTCACCTCCGGCATACAGTGAGCAGGAATTGGCAGAGTTTAAGGCTAATGATAATAAAACCTTTGAGTTTGAGGGCAAGGAATATACAGGCTATGAAGGTACGCAGCTGCAGCGGCGGATTGAAACTGAAATCAGAAGGCAAAAGGACCTTGCGAATATTGCAAAGGCTGCCGGTGATGATGACCTGCAGCGAGAGGCACAATATAAGATAAATCTCCTGACGAGCAAGTATGCTCAGTTTTCAAAAGCAAGCGGTCTGCCGACAAGGGTGGAACGTATGCAGGTGAGTGGGTTTAAGAGTGTGAAGGCATCTAAGAAAGTATTGACAGCGGGCACAGATGATGGTATAATAAAATCGCAAGGTGGAAGAATAATGAATATAAATAATATTGATAGTCCGATTGAACAGCGAAATACTGGAAAAGGAAATCCTAATGCAATTTTAATGTTTGATAGACCTCTTAATAAAAGACAGAAAAAATTATTGGATGAGTTGAAAGAGTTTGATAGCCGTGTGATTGTGCCGAAAAAGTCTGTAAATATGTCTGATTTATCAGCATTAACAGCTGTTACAGGTGATGAATTTGCTATGTTTACTAAAGGAACAGAAAGACTTATCATTAGAGGTAATTCAAATTCTGTGAATATAAACGTTCAGCAAGCTACAGAATTAAGTAATCAAGGATACAAATGGAGCGGGCACACTCATCCGGGATTAGGGTATAACTGTTTACAAGCTTCTCCGGGTGATGTAGAAATTTTACGTTGTTTTAAACAAAAAATAGCATATATTTATAATTCACAAGGATTTTATTTGGAATTTGAAAGGAAGTGAGCCGTATGTGTAAACGCTTTGAGGAATGGAAAGACGAAATAAAAGAATATTGTGACAGTAATAGCCTGAGTTTTGATAAAGCGACAAAAATGGTTCAATCTTCAAGTAAAGATATGCTTCTTTTACAATATTTTGATTCTGAAGCAGAAAGTGTAAAAAAGGGATTAGGGCTTTTAGATGAGACGCCTATGCCTGCTGTTTTATGGGTAATAAAGAAAGGCAACGCTTTGGAGTTTGAACAGACAGAATATACTCGAAAATATTTATCACTATAAATTAACAATAAAAGTTGTTTGAGGTGGAAGAATACGTCCACGCCCACACGCCGATGGTACTAACAGGGAAATTCGAGAGACGCAGGAGAATTGGACACCTGGCAAACAACCGATTTGAGAAATGGGATTGCTTGTGCAGTCCCTTTTTCATATCAAAATTTAATAAATCAAGCACTATGCACGGTGCTTTTTTTATACACAAAATCGGTCAGTAGATTAGACCTAAAACAGTCAATTCGTGGTGGAATGGTTACACACCTAAAATAACCTAATACGAAAGGAGTTTTTTATGAAAACAGAATTTTTGAAAGGCTTTGGACTTTCTGATGAGGATATTCAGAAAATCTTAGCTGAAAACGGTAAGGACGTTGAAAGGGAAAAGGCAAAGACTTCTGCTGCACTTGAGGAAATAGAAACCCTCAAATCGGACAAGCAGGAGCTTGAAACCAAAATCACCGAGCTTACCGAAAAGAGCGGCACAGCTGACGAATATAAGTCGCAGTTGGAAAAGCTCAAGGCGGACATCGCCGAAAAGGAAAAGGCAGATAAAGCTGCCAAAGCCGACAGCGAATTGACTGCGGCCATTGAAGCGGTATTCGGTGACAAGAAATTTACTTCCGACTATGTAAGGAACGGCATAATTGCTGATATGAAATCAGAGATTGCAAAGCCTGAGAACAAGGGTAAGGGATATGCTAAAATCTTTGAAAGCCTTACAAAGGACAAGGAGGGCATTTTTGCAAATCCCAATCCGCCTGCAGGTATGCCGGGCATGGGAGGAGTTGATACGAACAGTATCACAAAGGAGCAGTTCAGGAAGATGGGCTATAAGGCTAAGAATGAGCTGTATAAAACAAATAAACCATTATATGAACAGTTAGTTAAGGAGGAATAATTTATGGCAACAACAATGATTGCGGATTTAATAAATCCTGAAGTTATGGCGGATATGATTTCGGCGAAGATTCCGTCAAAAATTACAGTATCGCCGTTCGCAAGGGTAGATGATACCCTGGTGGGTGTACCGGGAGACACAATAACAGTCCCGAAGTATGATTATATCGGTGATGCCGAGGATATTGCCGAGGGTGTAGCTGCAGAGACGGTAAAGCTTACGGCGTCCACCTCGGAGGTAACCATCAAAAAGGCAATGAAGGCTGTTGAGCTTTCAGATGAGGCTATGCTCTCGGGCTACGGAGACCCTGTAGGCGAGGCGAATAATCAGCTTGCAAAGTCAATCGCATCAAAGATAGATGCAGATGCAATGACCGCCCTACAGACAGCAACATTGTTATATGATGGTGCAGACATCATCTCATATGACGGTATAGTCGATGCAATCGATGTATTCGGCGAGGAGTTGAACACAGAAAAGGTGATGTTTGTGCATCCTAAGCAGGTAACACAGCTACGTCATAACCCTGAATTTATTTCAGCGGATACATATCCGGGCAATGTTGTTATGACAGGCGAAATAGGCAAAATCGCAAACACAAGAATTGTACCGTCAAACAAAGTTCCCGTAAAGTCTTCAAAGTATATCTGCCCGATTGTAAAGCTTGATACAGATACGGAAACAGAGGACGAAACCCCGGCACTTACAATCTACTTAAAGAGAGATGTAAATGTCGAAACAGAAAGACAGTCATTAAAGCGTGTGACCGATATTTCGGTGGATAAGTTCTATACTGTTGCACTATCTAATGCAAGCAAGGTCGTACTGGCAAAATTCCTGCAGACAGCGGCAACAACCTGATAATATAAAGGCGGTGTAGATTATGTACCTGACTTATGAGAGGTATTCATATTTAGGCGGTGTATGCCCGGACACCGCCTTTCTCACCTTAGGCTTCAGGGCAGAGCAGATTATAAAGGCACAGACACATAACCGCATTACTGTCGTGAATGAGACTATAGAACGCTGTATAACAGAAGTAACCAACCTTTTGTATAAGGCGGAAGAAGACAATAGAGTTTCTTCATTTTCACATGACGGACTATCCGAAAGCTATTCCGTTATAGATGCATCAGAGTATCAGAAAAAGATAAGTGACATTATTTATACCTACCTGATACATGAGTATGCAGAGGACGGAACACCACTTTTGTATATGGGGGTGAAAGGGCATGGCTGATTTACCTGCTTTTAGATTTGATGTGACCATATACAACCGACATAAAGCGGACGGAACAACCACCTGGAAAAGGACGGTAATATCGGGCTGTTATTTTGGCACTGTGAGCGGCACAAGGCTTAACGGCGATACTGTTTCTGCTGCCGATACATATGTTTGTCGTATACCGAAGAATATGGCATATACGGGTGAATATCAAGGCAAGGAAGGAACATTCACATTATCCGCGGGCGATATAGTCGTAAAAGGTGTGGCAGTTGATGAGATATCCGATATTGCAGGGCACAGAACCGCAGATTTGCTGCAGAAATACAAGGGTAGAGCCTTTGTTGTACGGAGCTTTTCGGATAATACTGTCCTGCGTAGCTGTCCGCACTACAGGGTGTCGGGAGAGTGATAGCATGAAAATGTCGGTTGAGGTAAATGTGAGTGTATCGCATAATCTTGCGAAGGTAAGAGATAAAACCTTCTGGCTGTTTGCGGCAAATGAGTATCATAGACTTGTAAGCCCGTACGTTCCATTTCAGTCGGGCAATCTTGATGAAACCGTAAATATTACAAGCACCGAAACAGGCGGAGAAAATGAGTATATTTCACCGTATGCACATTACATATACGAGGGCAAGGCTATGGGACCGACATATTATGCCCCTGATTACGGCTTTTGGTCGCCTCCGGGACAGAAAAAGCACTATACCGGGGAGAAATTGGAAATATCAAAGAGCAGACATCCGCTTGCCTCCGACCATTGGGACAAGGCGGCAGAGCCTACGCAGAAGCCTAAGCTGATTGACAGTATGCAGGGATATGTGAACAGCGGGAGGTTGAATTTGAATGGATAATAAATATAACGCCGTATTGGAACTGGTGAAACAGTGTCCGCTTGTCGGTACAGATGTGTATTTTAATTTTATCGACCAAACCAATAATGACGGTAATACAACACTTGCTACAGTTCCGTACGGGCAGCTTGTGAAAAAGTATGTTGACGGCGATAAGCTGCTGAAAATGCAGTTTGAAATCCGCCAGGTAAAACCGCTTGCCCAGGACAGCAATACAACGGCAAATGCAGAGGAAATGCAGAAGGTCAAGGAGTTTCTTGACTGGATAAACGAGCAAGGCAGACGGTGCAATTTCCCGGACTTCGGAGAAAAATGCGAGGTACAGGCAATGAGAACGCCGGAGGGAACAGAGTTCCCTTCAATGGTGGGAGTGAACGAACAGGGAGCATTATACGCATTCCCATTTGAAATATTATACATAGAAAGGGAGTAATAATATGATTAAAAGAAGTGACAAAAAGGCTTTTTACGGTATTCCTGCAGAGGGTACGGGAGAGCCGACATTTACGAGAATGAAATACTTTACGGAGCTTGCAATAAGCAAGAATCCGGCAGAGTATACAAGGCAGTACACTGATGAAGATACAGAGCGTACAGATGTTGTGCGTTATTCTCCGTCAATGTCGTTCAATTTTGATGATTATGAGGGTGATGCAGTGCTTACCGATATTGTATCAATTATCAATGATGAAAGGCTCGGCACAGACGCACAGCGTGAGATTATATTGGTTGACTTCTCAAAGCCTACAGATACAGGCTATGAGGCTTACAGACGCACCTTCTCCGTAATCGCTGACAGCGAGGGCGACAGCATGGACGCTTATACTTACAGCGGCACATTTAAGGCTGTAGGTAAAAAGGTAAAAGGCGTAGCTGTAATTGCGACACCTGAAAACGGTGATAGCGAATCTGTTACAACCATTACCTTTACAGAGCTGTCGGAGTAATAGAGCCGGCTGCGGTTATGGCTCTTTCGCAGACGGCGTATACCTATGAAGAGCTGGACGCCTATACCAAAACGGAGCTTTTGGAGATTGCCGCGGGTATGGGGATTGAGGGACTGTCTATGAGCAACCTCAAAGATGAGATTATATCAGCAATACTTGGGGCGGAATAAATCCGCCCCGGGGATTTTAAAGGAGTAAAAATGAATATTCTGACAGATATGTTGCCGAGTTTTGTTTGCATAAACGGAACGAATTACCCTATAAATACTGATTTTAGAGTATGGATAAAGGTTACACAGGCTTTTGTGAATAGGTGCAGCGATGGAGGACAAATAGGGCAACTGTTTTTTGAACTGTTCAACTCTGTGCCAAATGAGCCTGTGGAGGATATTATGAAAGCTCTGTTTGAGTTTTACAACCCTCCGTCTAAAATGGCAGCGGGAAACAAAAATGAAGCTAAAAAACGGCAATTTGATTATGACTATGATGACGAATTAATATATGCCGGATTTTTGCAGCAGTACAATATTGATTTGACAGCGACCAATTTGCATTGGTGGAAATTTAAAGCCTTGATGAATAATCTCGGCGAGAGTACGCAATTTGCAAAGGTTGTGGGATATCGTGCAATGGACTTGTCTGAGATAAAGGACAAGGAACAAAGGAAATGGTATGCTAAGATGAAAAGATTGTATCGGCTGCCGGACAACCGTACCGAGGAAGAAAAGGAACGCGATTTCTGTGATGCTATTGCGGGGGTGTTCTGATGTTTGACAAAATCTTCCATTTGTGATATTATGGTAAAAATATGATTGGGGGATTTGAAGATGAAAAATACTAAGGCTTCGGACGAGGATAGAAGTTTGGAAGAAATTCTTTCAGAAGTTGCAGAATATCAAAGGTCAATTAATTACTATTTACGCAAAAACAATAGTCTTCTCAAGGGTATATCACTTGTGCTTTGGCTTGGCTTTGTATGTAGCGTAATTGGTGGATTTGTATGGTTGAACTCTTTTTAAAAGTTTTAAGTCACTCATAACAAGTGCTTTTTTCTTGTAGAAAAATTTTGGATAAATTTATAAAACCTCTTGACAATGCGTATTATGCGTGTTATAATATAATCAAGAGGTGAGGGAATGAAGTTTAGAGAAATTGAAAAAATCATTCTTGAAGATGGCTGGAAGTTTAAAAGTGCAAGAGGGTCGCATTATCAATATATACACCCAACGAAAAAGGGGAAGGTAACAATACCGAGACACAATAAGGATATTGATATAAAAACAGCCAAAACAATTTTAAGACAGGCGGGGATTGAATAAATCCCTGCAACATTTCTCACCGATTTGTTTATATTATGTATGAGGAGGTTTTTTATATGTTAAAATTAATCTATCCTGCATGTTTTTATCCTAATAAAAATGGCTATACGGTGGATATTCCGGATATGCCCGGATGCGTGACAGAGGGAGGAAGCTTTTCTGAAGCAATAGAAATGGCAGTGGATGCGGCTTCAGGTTGGGTACTCGATTGCATCGAAGAAGGAGAGGAAATCCCGAAGGCAACAATGAATGTCAATGAAATAAAATTGGAATATCCCGACGGAATAGTAAATTATATCGTCTTAGATATGGATAGTTATGCAGAAAAGTATGGCGATAAATCAGTAAGGAAAAATTGCACCATACCCGCATGGCTCAATACTGCGGCAGAAAAAGAGAATATCAACTTTTCTTCGGTTCTGCAACAGGCTTTGATTGAAAGATTAAACATCGGACAATAGAAGTTCAATACATTAACCACGTTCAACCGAGCGTGGTTTTTTAATGCAAAAAAAACGAGGTGAATTTATGGCAGATGGGGTAAAAATTAAAATTGAGGGCGAAGACAGTCACTATGAAAAAACGATAAAATCACTGGAAAAAAGAGCTGAGGAAGCCGCGGAAAAGGCAAAAGCCGCTATAGAAAAAGCGAATGATGCTGCACAGAAAGCGGTCGACGAAACTGATGAAAAGGCAAAAAAGGCGGCACAGAAAGTAGCGAAGGAAATGAGAAAGGCTGCTGATGCGGCTGAGGCTGAGGCTAAAAAGGCTGCTGATGAAGTAACAAAGCATACTCAAAAGGTTATGGACGACCAAGCCGACCTTGTTGGCGGAGTGAACAAAGCCGCAAAGGGCTTGGCAGTGGGAATGGCAGGAGCGGCAGCAGCGGTTATCGGCACAGGAATTGCTTACAACTCTGAAATTGAAGGATATAAAGCAGGATTTGAAACAATGCTTGGCAGTGCAGAAAAAGCTGATGAAATGCTACAGAATTTGAAATCTTTCGCAGAAACAACCCCGTTTGAAATGAGCGATTTGGCAGGTGCAAGTACCACGCTATTAGCATTTGGGGAAGATGTAGAAAACCTAATGCCTGACCTTAAAATGCTGGGTGATATTTCTCTTGGCAATAAAGAGAAGTTTAACGGATTAGCATTAGTTTTCGGACAGGTTCGGTCACAGGGTAAGCTCATGGGTCAGGACCTTTTGCAGATGATAAATCAAGGCTTTAACCCTCTGCAGGTTATATCCGAGAAAACGGGCGAGAGTATGTCAAGCCTGAAGGATAAAATGTCAAAGGGAGAAATCTCCTTTGAAATGGTAGCGGACGCAATGAGGACAGCAACAAGCGAGGGTGGACAGTTCTACAATGCTATGCAAAAGCAGTCCGAAACATTTGCGGGGCAAACTTCAACATTAAAGGACAATATAAGCTCTCTGTTCGGCGAAATGTCGGAGGGAGTTTCTGAAAAGCTGACAAATGATATATTGCCGGAAGCGATAGAAAAGGTCGAAGAATTAAAGCAAGCATGGGAGGACGGTACGCTGCAGCAGTCGATAAAAACAACTGCAATACTACTTACAGGATTTGGTGGGGTTGTAGGTGCATTAAACATTGGTGTTATGGCAGAGGAAATAAAAAAGGTTGTAGCCGGTGGAAAAGAATATAACGCTGTAACTAAAGCCGGAACAGTCTTGCAGAAGTTATTAAATAAAGAAATAATGATGAATCCTTATGCTTCGGCAGCTGCAGCTTTGGTTGCTCTTACAGCCGGAGTGATTGCATATGCAAATTCGCTAAAGGACATTGAAGCTGAGCGGCTTATCGACGAGACAAAAGAGCAAACGAAGGCGTGGAAGGAGTTAAAAACCTCTGTTGAGAATAGCACCAAAGCTGCTGTAGGAGAAATTGACCGTACAAAAGAGCTTGCTGATGAACTTAAAATGCTTGCTGATGAAAGCGGCAAAGTGAAGGAAAAGGATAAAGACCGAGCGAGCTTTATCATAACTGAACTTAACAAGGCTTTGGGAACTGAATATGAGTTGACAGGCGACATAATTAAAAATTACGGAGACTTATGTTCAAACATTGAAGCGGTAATTTCAAAAAAACGTGCCGAGATTATTCTTTCTTCGCAGGAAGAAACATACAAAGAGGCACTCAATAAGAAGAATGAAGCATTGCAGCGTCAGGCAGAGCTTATGCAAAAAATAACTGAACTTCAAAATGACGGGAATCTTGTTAATAACATGCAGATTTCCGGTCTACAAAAGCAACTTGAAGAAAACCAGGCTATGCTCGATGGTTATTATTCAGCTATAGAGCAGTATGAAAATGATTATGCTGCATTGTTGAGCGGAAACGCTGATAAAATTGCGGAAATCAATAATAGAGTAACCAATAATAACAAAACTGCATACGAAGCTTCAACAGATATACTTGCAAAGCAAGTTGTTACAACTAAAAATCTTTATGAAAATTATTTGGTTGAAGTAAAAAATGGCACCAGGAATATTGACGACCAGATCGTCAAAGATGCTCAAATGGCATATAACAATGCACTTAACGAATATCAAAAAGCCGGCGGAGGAGTGCCGCAGGGATTTATTAACGGAATCAAAGAAAATGGCGGAAGCATAACTGTTGAGGTTACCAATATACTGGATAATGTAATAACCGAAGGTATTCAGTTTGCAGCAGTGCAAAGCCCTTACCTCGGTGAGGCTTTAGCTAATGGTGTGGCATCCGGTATAACATTTACACCTGCGTTGCAGGAGCGTACTGCATGGCTGATGAACAGAATTAATATCGCTATGCAAAATGCCGGAAAAATAGAATCACCTTCTAAAATGACAAGGGACGATGTTGGTAAATTTCTCTCTTTGGGTGTTGCTGAAGGCATTGAGGAAAATGCCGCTTTTGCAGAGGATGCAGCAAGAAATCTTATGACCGGAATCGTTCTGGCGGCACAGGAAACTGCCGGAATACATTCTCCTGCTGATTCAACGCGTGAGGGTGTAGGCAAATGGCTGTCTTTAGGTGTTGCGAAAGGTATTAAAGAAAATTCTGACAAGGCAGTTAATGCATTTAATGCTATGCTTGAAAAGCTGGAGTATCAGCGTGAGTTTGACATTATTAATGACGAGGAATACTACACCGAGCTTGAAAAGTTGCGTGATAAATATTTCGCCAAAGGTTCAACAGAATGGCTGGAATATACCGCAAAAATTTATGATTATCAGAAGCAGGTTCTTGAGAAAGAGAAAAAAGACATCAAGAGCATATATGATGAAATATCCGACTATGCCGCGGGCAAGATAGACGAAGTCATAGCCAAGCAGGAGAATTACGCGAATAAGCTGAAATCCTACACCACCCTATTTAACACAAATACCATTGATATGAACGGCAAGAGCCTTACATACTATTCAATGCATGATTTCTCAAAGGACACACAGGCAATTCTGGAATATGAGCAACACCTTGAAGAGCTTTGGGCACGCTTTGAGGGGGTTGGAGTGGATAGCAGCGTAATAAAAAGCTACATGTCCGAGGTTGATGAATTAGGTCTTGATGAAGCTATGATGGCTGTAAAGTCGCTTTTATCTCAATCGGACGCGGATTTGTCAAAGTACATTAACGGATATGCCAAATATAACGCGGCAGTAGACAGCCTTTCTAATCGTCATTATGTTGACGACATGGGAGAGGCTGTAGAGGACAGCATCGACAATATGCGTGACAAGCTGCAGGAGGCAGGCTTTACGGATATTCCTGAAGACTTCGTTGTGAGCGGTAAGCTGTCCGCGGAAAAGTTCGGAGAAGCCTTTGTTGCGGAAATAGAAAAGCAAATGGAGATTATCCAGAGTAAAATCGCGGAATTTAATGCAGGATTAAACCTAAACGTTCAGGGCATGACAATAATGCAGACAGCAGCCGCAGGCGGCGGTACTACGAACAACTATTCTGCTGTATACAATGTCCAGACATCGGGAGAGTCCGAAACGGCAACTCTTACCGCACTTCGGAATCAGCAGTTATTAAATGAAATGAGAGGAGGCTGGTGATGAGGATAAAGATACAAAACAAATACGGCAGCTTTGAAATCGGCGGCGGAAGTCACAAAAATGCAAGGCTTTTAGAAATAGCCGGTTTGGGCTTGCCAACCATTGAGCCGGAAACAGTGTCCTTTGCAGGACAGCCGGGATATGTTATATCCTCAAAAACCGATACGGCACGCACAATCACAATGTCACTTGACCTTTTGGGCTGTCCGTTTGACGTAATGAAGCTTTACAATATTCTTAAAGAAAAATGTGAAATCCTGTTCTTTTTCGGCAGCACCCGAAGGAAGATATACGGCATTTGCTTAAACCCTTGCGAGGCTGAAAAGATAATATATAAGCGAATGTATAAAATTGTGCTGCAGTTTGTATGCGAAAATCCATATTTTACGGATATTCACGCTCCTCAAACGGCACTTGCAACCAGGGTGGATATGTTTCCTACCTCATACGAGGACGGCATGGGATATATAACGCTTCCTGCTGTTGCAACTGTACGTGAAAGTGAAAGGACCGTCATAAACAGCGGTGATGTGCCTGTGTACCCTCTTTTGAAGGCTGTAGCAAACGGTGATATGGAATACATTCTGTTTGAAAACCTGACAACAGGTGCGTTTATCAAGCTGGAGTATGCCATATGCGAGGGAGAGGAAATAACGGTTGATGTGGAAAACCGCGAAATAACAAGCAGTATTTACGGAAATGTTCTGAACAAGCAGACAAGTGATACCGTTATCTCCTCATTTTATCTTGAAGAGGGCGAGAACAGCCTGAGGGTTACAAGCGACACGTTAAGCCCTATCAGCATAAGCATATCCTTTGCAAACCAATACAAGGCGGTGATGATAGAATGAGTGATGATATTTACTTTTACGACTTTAACCTTGACAAGCTGTATGAGCTGCCTAATTTCGGTGTTAATAAGGGATATATCTCGGTGAATGTCACCTTTGAATTTAACGATGCGGGAAGCCTTGAATTTGTCTTCATAGACGAGAAATTGCAGGAAATAATAAAACAGCACGAAAACGCCCTGATTGTTGTATGGCGGGATTTTCATGGCTTTATGACAAGCTATCAGTTTGATAACAGATGTAGGGTTACGGGAATGTCTTTAAACGGCCTTCTGCACAGAATTGTCATTCCGCAGACGGTCACAACGCTTTCGGGCGACGTCGAAACACTTGCAAGGGCAGCTATAGCCGATAATGCACCGTGGCTTACGCTCGGAAGTGAAAAATACTTTGAGACCGAGGTCAAATACTCAACAGATACATACAAAACGGCTGATGAATATATCCGGGAGCTTTTAAATCTGGATAATGCCGGGTACAGAGTTTATGCGGATTTTGCAAAAAAGAAGTTTATGTTTGAGGTTCTTAAATCGGAGGAACGTGAGCTGATGCTGTCAACCAATAACCGCAATGCATATGACTTTACCGAGACATATATCAATAAAGGCTTAGCATACGGCGGCTGGTATAAGCAGGAGCAGGCAGACGACACAGACCCTGTGTGGACATATATAACGCTTGATGATACTCTTTCGGGAGTGGAGCTTATTGATACTGTGCTGTCGGCAACCAATGAGGACGAGGCGATGCAGGAGCTTAAGGCGAAGTCTGCGAAACGGGAAATTGACCTTAAAACACAGAAGCTCACACGCGGTGTTGATTATAACATCGGTGATATTGTACGTGTTCAAAATGGCGGCACTGCAACCAAAAAGCGTGTTACGGGCTTTAATATGTCAAAGGAAAAAGGATTTATAGAAAATCCGATATTAAGCGAGGTGGAATAAATGACGACTACTTTTGAAGACAACACAGCCGTAACGGCGGAGGACCTTAATAACATTGCGGTTGATTTGGGAAGCACAACCTTTTCGGCGTTTTCGGACGAAAAATTCGGCGTAGACAAGCTCAATGAGATTACGGCGGATTTGGTGACAGCAGGAATATTGAAGACGGAAACCGATTCAAGCGGTATCGCTGTTATGGGCTGTAAGCCTTATGCAAGCGGAGAGAATTTGTGCATCGGCAAGGGCAAGCTTGTATTTAACAGCGGTGCGAAAATAACCATTGAAGAGTCTGTTTCGACAGAGCTTACAGCCGGGACATACGTTTACGCATTTAATGACGTAACAATCGGCAAGGCAAGCATACAGGTTTCGCAGTCAAGCCCGACCGAAGGTGACTATGTCATGCTTGCACGTATTGAAGCTGACGGCAGTGTGTGTGATTTGCGTGAGTACGCCAAAACAAAGGCACTAAGTACCACAGACGGCGTTTTGCGGAATTTTACGCAGGAGACCGAAGGAGCTGGTATTGAATACACTGTTGACGTGGGTGCAGGTTTTACATATTTTGTGTTATGGAATATTAAAGGAACTTCACGAACCTATACACACGGAACAAATGCTGTTGAATTGGCAGATGGCGGAACTGTTTCGATAACTATGTCTACATCTTCGGACGGGGGATACTATGCTAAATTACATATAAAAAGGGTCGGGGATTGCTTAACCATGTGGACAGATGACTCTATCAGCTACTATAGCGGTGCCTGTACAATTAATTTCGGAGTTATTTAGGAGGGATAAAATGGTAAAAATACTTAATTTCGGACGGCATATCAAATATACAAAGGGAGACACCTTTGAGCTTCCTGTCGGTACAGACGGAACTTATGGCGAGGGTACATATCTGAAGTTTCAGATAGCAAAAAGTGAGGAAACGGATATATTGATAGACCATCAGGAAACCATGAGTGATAACGCTTTTCTTGTAACGCTGACAGATGAGGAAAAAGCAAAGCTGCAGCTTGGGGAGTACATATACCGCATACAGGTCTTCCCTATAAACGGCGGACGGTATACCCAACTTAGCGGTGACTTTTCGGTGGTTTGGGGGGTGGAGTGATGATTTACTTAGGGAATCAGAAATCAGGAACGCTGACACTTCCTCAGCCGGGTGCAGCGACAGAAAAATTCGTGCCGAGAATTGGTGATAACGGAAACTGGTATGTATATGACTTTAAAGAAAATACATACGTGGATACGGGAGTAAGTGCACAAGGACCGCAAGGAGAGCAGGGGGAGATGGGTGCAG